>CAZPZU010000001.1:0-169178 GCA_964591135.1 uncultured Gemmatimonadaceae bacterium
CTAGCGGTATTCGAGGGCCGCCACCACGGGAGAACGGCCCTGCCCGGCGCGATCGGGCGATCGTCGACCCCGACCTCCCGGCGAGGGCACGAAGTGCGGTCAGAGTGACAGCCCCGCCAGACCCAGCACCCACCGGAAGAGCACGACCGCACCCACAGCCGTGCCCGCCGTGACGCCGAAGGTCGCGGCCAGGACCATCCCCACCACCAGCCGGCTCGCCCGCACGGTCGCTGCGGGGTCGGCTACCAGGCGCTCCAGTAGCACCAGGTTCCGGCGGTTCGCCTTCCAACCCAGGTCGAAGAGATCCCCCAGGAAGGGCACGGATCCCACGGCGGCGTCCACCAGGGCATTTCCCGCCATTCGGAGGATGACCGGGGCCGGTGCGCCCAGGCGGGCCGCGGCCACCACCAGGTGCATTGAGGCCACCCACCCCACCCAGTCCCCCAGGCCGGGTAGCAGCCCGAGCAACGGATCGAGCCCTACCCTCCGTCCAGTGCCTGGAACGCGCACCAGGTCGTCGAGGACCATCGCCACCACGCGGGCTTCACGCAGCGCTCGGGGAGCCGGGGTCAGGGACGGTGATTCCATCCCTCGGGGTTGGCCTGCCACGTCCCCTCGTGAAACCGGGTGGCTCGTGACGATCCCGGCGACGCACCCGCGTCGCGGGACGCCCGGTGGCTACGGTCCGTCAGTCCCGCCCCTGCACGATCGCGGCGATCGTCCTCCCGGCGAGGTTGAACACAGACTCGAATCGACCCTTCGCCTTGGTCTTCGCGCCTTCTCGAGGCACTCCCTGGCCCTGGGCGATCACGTAGATCGAGCCGGTGCCGTCGTCGACCTGGTACGCGCCCGCGCCGAACAGCCCGGCGCTCCGCGTGACCGTGCCCTCCACCTGGACCGTCCGGCCGTCGTAGCGCTGAGGCTCGTCGAGCAGATCACGGATGCGCAGCGTGGGCGCGCACGCGCCGAGGCCGAGTCCGAGCAGGGCCGAAAGGAGCAGGCGGCGGCGCGAGCGCCCGTGCAGGTTCGGGGTCGTCATGGTGGTTTCCACCCTCGTTCGGTTCCGAGAGCCTCAGGGGTGCATCAGGCCCGTCCGGCCCAAAGCTGCCCGCGCCGCACCGGGTGTGCAAGAGCCGGGCCGCGACCGCATCGCACCCGACCGCCGCCCCCTCTGGCACCCTCCTAGGCCCGCTCGATCTCGACCCGGAGCCGGTCGAGGGACGACTCGACGACGGCCACCTCGGCCCGAGCCTGCTCCAACGCCTGCCGCTGACTCTCCACGAACCGCCGGTAGGGCGCCATGGTCTCCTCGATCGCCTCGACCGCGTGACCGATCTCCTTGTGGGCCTGGCGCTCCAGGGCTCCCGCGAGCTGCTGGCGAAGCGCCTGGATCCGCTGCGCGAAGCGACGCTTCGCTTGTTGGCGCTTGCGGGGAATCAGGTAGAACCCGCCCACGGCCAGCGCGATGGCGAGGACGGTGCCGGTCACGTCGGCGGCTGCGCCCGAGATCAGCGTGGCGACGATGGTGCCGATCCCGACGGCCCCAACCTCGGCGAGCGCGGTGGCGGTGAACGTGCCCTGCACCTCGTTGGCGATCTTGCGAGCCTCCTCCTCCCGGTTGTACTCGCCGATCACCCGCTCGGCAACGCGGCCGATGGAGTCGAGGAGCGCCTGCCTGTTGTACTGGAATCCACCCGCCCGGCGGGGCGCGTCCCCGGGGGCTTCGGCCTGGCGCCGGTCGATGTAGCGCTCCACCTCCCGCCACACGGTCAGGTTCCGCTCCACGATCCAATCGACGACCCGGGCCGCCGCCTCCTCGATCCGCTCGGGCGTGTCGGCGATGACGCGGCTCTCGAAATCACGGCGCAGGGCGTCGCTGTCGAGCAGCGACTTGATCCGCCCGATCCGGATCGTCTCCTCGAAGAACGCCGCGCCCCGCCGCTCCATCTCCAGCAAGAGCGTGTCGATCTTCGCGAGTCGTCCTTCCAGGTCGCCGAGCATGTCCTGGTGATAGGACGAGAGCTGCCGGTCGATGTCCTGGATCGCTTCGATGTCCGCGGCCAGCGTCTTGAGCCGCTCGAAAGCGATCGTCTTGTAGCGCCCGGCGAGTCGGAGGCCCACGTTCAGCGGGTTGAGAAGCTTCAGCCGCACGCGCTCCTCCTGGTCCAACGTCTCCAGGAGGTAGGTCTGGACCTCGTCGAACCCGCTGGACGACCAGAGTGACGGCTCGCTCCCCTCGAGCGCCTGGAGTGCCCGCCGCGCCGACACGGCGAAGATCTCCGGCTCGCGACCCAGCAGCTCTGCGGCGTTGCGCCGCACGAAGTCCCTGACCTCGGTTCGTTCCGGTTCCGATTCGAGGATGTCGATCTTGTTGATCACCACCACGATCTTCTTGCCCCACTCCCGGATGTGCTCCAGGAAGGCCCGTTCCGTCTCCGTGAACGGTCGGTCGGCGGACGTCACGAAGAGCACCAGGTCGGAGCGCGGCACGAAGTCCCGCGTCAGCTCCTCGTGCCGCCGGATCACGGCGTTGGTGCCGGGTGTGTCCACCACGTTCAGCTCGCGAAGCAGCTCGGCGGGGTGGGTACGATGGACCACGAACGGCTCCACCGCCTTCTCGTCCGCCTCCTCTGCCCAGCGCAGGAGGGTGATCCGATCGGTGGTGGGGGTCACGCCCTCCGGCAGCACACGCTCCCCGATCAGGGCGTTGATGAAGCTGGACTTGCCGCTGTTGAACTCCCCCGCCACCACGAGCAGGAAGAGCTGGTCGAGCTGGGCGCGGGCCCGCCGCAGGTGACGCGCGTCGTCGCTCGCCGTGGCGTCGAAGGTGCGCAGCGCCGCATCGAGCCGTCCCAGGAGCTCGGACTCGCGGTCCCGAAGCTCCTGCTCGCGCCGCGAGAGGATCCCTCCTCGCCCGCGGAGCTTGCCGAGCACCACCGCGCCTCCCTGGTTCGGTGCGGAAAAGGGCCGTGCCATGAGTCCGCTGACGGTGCACCGTCCGGCGGGTCCGCGTCAATACGGAGTCACCGCCTCCGCAGGGCGACCGTCGCCCCGCCGCTCTCCACGAAGCGAATCACGTAGGCCCCGAGGACGGATTCGCTCCCTGCTAGGACGTAGAAATCGTGGAAGCCCGCCCCCGTCGCGGTCAGCGACGCCTCCGCGTCGGCCGGGAGCCAGGGCGACGCGCCGGCGGGCGCCCCGTCCGCAAGGTGGAGTAGCCGGAAGGGGAAGTCCGCCACCGCGGTCACGGTCATGTCGCGTCCGGGCGCGAGGATCGCGCTGTACCCGTCGGAAGGCCTCGGGCGGTCGGGCTCGTCCGCCGGCGCCCGCTCGCAGTCGTCGGGCGCCATGCGCGCTTCCGCCACCGATCCATAGGTGATCGAGGTCTCTCGGCCGCATCCTTCTTGGGGCACCGCGACCGGGACCGTCGACAGCGTGTAGGGGCCCTGGGGCGCCGACTGCGCGGTGGCTGCCCGGGCGAAGGACGACGCCCTCAGCTCGTATTCCCCGGGCGGAAAGAGGTGCTCGCGAGTGAGGGAGTATGCGGTGTCGCTTGCCCATCCCGAGAGCTGGTCGGCGCCGAGGTAGGTCGGCACGAACGGCAGGTACCCGACGGTCGCGAGCGTCACGTCGAAGAGCGTCGGAGTGTCGAGCGTGAGCAGGTACCGGTCCCCGAGCCTCGCGTCCTGCTCGAAACAGTCGGTCGCGGCGTCCAGGACGCCGGAGACGCTCTCTCCCAGCGCGAGTGGAGCCGGTGCCCCCGCGCACGGATCGACCGGAACCGACGGATCGGCCACGGAGCTGCAGGCCGTGAGGCAGAGCGTGGCGAGCACGATCCGGGGGATCACCCGGGGGCACCCTCCAGCGTCCGCACGAACTGCGCATCCGCCGGCGCCAGCGGCAGCCCCTCGAGCTCCGCCGCCGTGAACCACCCCACCTCCGAGTGCTCGAGGGCGACCGGCTCGCCCTCCGTATCGACCTCGACGAAGTGGATCACGAAGGGCGAGTCTGCGTCGGAAGCGCTGAACAGCAGTTCACCCGCGGAGACGGCGCGGATGCCCAGCTCCTCTTCCAGTTCGCGATCCGCCGCGCTCAACAGCGCCTCGCCCTCGTGCAACTTGCCGCCCGGGAACTCCCAGAGGCCGCCGTGCCGCTTCTCCTCGGGGCGTCGCCCCAGGAGGTAGCGGCCGTCCCGGCTGATCACGGCGGCGATGACGGGGATGGTCTCCAACGGCTACTCCGCCCGCAGCGCGTCGATGGGGTTCACCCGGGCGGCCCTCCGTGCCGGGAGCCAGGTCGCGAAGGCCAGCACCGCCAGGAGCAGGAGCGGAGCGGCGACGAAGGTGATCGGATCCCGGGTCGACACGTCGAAGAGGATCGCGCCCATGAGCCGCGTGAGCGCCAAAGCCCCGACGAGCCCGACCGCCACCCCCGCCATGGCCACCACGGCGCTCTGGCGGAACACCATGGTGCGGATGTCCGCGCCGGCCGCGCCCAGCGCGACGCGCACGCCGATCTCGCGCGTACGCTGGCCCACCACGTAGGAGACGACGCCGAACAGCCCGATCGCACCGAGGAAGAGAGCCACCCCGGCGGCGATGCCCAGCAGGATCATCGTGAACGACGTCTGCGCCACCGAGCGCGCCATGATCTCGTCCATGGTTCGCACGGTGGTGATCGGCACGTCGGGCCCGAGGCGGCGCACCACGTCGCGTATGGCCGCCACCGGCGGGGTGGCCTTCCCGTCACCCCGCACCACCAGGTACATGCGGCTCATCCCCGGATAGCTCCAGTTCCCCACCACCATCGGCAGGTACGCGACGGGACGCACCTCCTCGCGCAACCCGAACTCGTGCGCGTCCGCCACCACGCCCACGACGTGGGCGAACTCGGCCTCTTCGTCCCACTTGAGGCCCTTCCCGAGTGCGGATCCGCCGAGGTATGCCTTCTCGAACGCCTCGTTCACGAGGAGCACGGGTGCGCCGCCCTCCCAGTCCGCACGCTCCAGGTCGCGCCCCTTCAGGAGCGGCTGCCCGATCGCCTTCAGGTAGTCCGCGCCCACGGCCTTGTACATCGCCACCGGCGGGAGCCGGCTCTCGTCGCGCGGCTCCCCCTCGATGTAGAACGAGCCCCCGTTGGCGTCCCCCTCACCCATGGGCGCGCGGCTCGTCAGGCCCACGGCGGTCACCCCCGGAAGCGCGGCCACCTCGTAGGCGACCCGCCGGTAGAAGGTCGCTCCTTCCGCGTTCCGGCCCCGGATCCCCTCGCCCAGGCTCATCCCCACGGTGAGCGCACCCGACGGATCGAAGCCGGGGTCGACGCGCCGGAGCCGATCGAAGCTGCGCAGCATGAGCCCCGATCCCACGAGGAGCACCAGCGCCAAGGCGAGCTGGGCTGTCACCAGGAAGGAGCGGGTCCGATGCCGCTCGCGGCCGTCCGTCGACCCGCGCCCGCCGTCCCGCAGGATGCGCGCCAGCGCGCCGGCACGATACCGAAGCAGCGGAAGCGCCCCCAGGAAGAGGCTCGCCCCGACCGAGACCACCGCCGCGAACGCGAGGGAGGTACCGTCCACGGAGATCTCGCGAAGGCGGGGAAGGGCGCCGGGTCCGTGGGCCACCAGGATCGTCACGCCGCCCCACGCCAGCAGGACCCCGACGAGGCCACCCGCCGCGCCGAGCAGCACCGCCTCGGCGAGGAAGCCCGCGGCGATCCGCCCCGATCCCGCACCCATCGCGGCTCGGACGGCCAGCTCCTTCTGGCGGGACTCCGCCCGCACCAGGAAGAGGTTCGCGACGTTCGCGCACGCGATCAGGAGCACGACGCCGACCGTGCCCAGGACGATCCACAGCGCCCGCGCGACGTCGTCTCCGATCAGACGGTCCTGGTACCGCTCGACCGTGACGGACCAGCCGGCCTGCTCCAGGAAGCCGGGCGTGAGATCGGGGAAGAAGTCGTACAGACGCGATTGGAGCTCGGTTGCGCGCTGCTGCGCCTGCGCCACGGTCACGCCGGGGGCAAGGCGCCCGACGGCCTCCATGCCGAAGGCTCCGAAGGTGCCGTTGGGGTCGATCGCCACCGGCACCAGGGCCACGGCATCCTCGTCGGGAAAGGCGAAACCCTTCGCCATGACGCCCACGATCTCGGTGGACGTCCCGTCCAGCTCGATGGTACGGCCGAGTACCCCGGGGTCCGCGCCGAAGCGGGTCCTCCACGTCGCATCCGTGAGGATCGCCACAGGAGGGGCGCCCTCCGCGGCGTCGGCGGGGCCGAAGGGGCGACCGAGGGCGGGCCGCACCCGGAGCACGTCGAAGATCTCCGGCGTCACCGCCGTGAGCTCCACGCGCTCCGGCCGATCGCCGCCCACCAGGTTGTGCTGTGCCTGCGTGAACGCGCCGAGCGACGAGAAGAAGCCGGCGTTGCCGTGGTAGAAGTTGAGCGTCCCCTCGGAGTTGTTGAGCTCGGGAAGGTCGAGGGCGGGCGCGTGGTGCGCGATGGACACGATCCGGTCGGCGTCCGGATAGGGCAGGGGACGCAGCAGCACGGCATTCACAACGGTGAAGATCGCCACGTTGGCCCCGATGCCCAGCGCCAGCGTCAGCGCCGCCGCCGTCGTGTAGCCGGGCCTCCGCCTCAAGGCGCGCGCCGAGACCCGCACGTCGCTCATCCAGCTCATCAGTCGCTCCCCCACCGAGGGTCGGGGTCCGGCGCCCGACCGGTCGCCGCGGCCGCGCACGGCCGCCCACCACTCCACCGGAATCCGTCGTGCTACGTCCGTCAGCGCGGCGAGACCCGCTCCGGCTGCTGCCCCCGTCCCGCCTCTCGCGTGGCATGCGCGCAGCGTGTCCTCCAGGTCCCGCTCCGCTTCCGCGAAGTATGTCGCCCTGAAACCCGCCGGAAGCGCCCGCGTCGCAGCGCGGAAGGCCGCCAGCGCCAGGCGCACGCTCGTGGGGCGGCCTCCGTTCATGCTCGCCCCGTCGCGGCGCTCGCGCGCGCCGCATCCACCAGCGCCTGCAATCGGTCCGCCTCCGCCCGCAGGACATCCCGGCCCAGCGGCGTGAGGCGGTAGTAACGGCGACGCTGGTCGTCGTCGGGATCGTCGTCGCCTTCGAGGGGCTCGATGAGCCCGGTCTCCGTCATCTCGCGCACGGACCCGTAAAGCGTCGCCGGCCAGAGCTTGAGCGTGCCGCCCGTACGTTTCTCGACGCGTTCCCGGATGGCGAACCCGTGGCGCGCTCCGTCGGCGAGTGCGAGGAGGATGTGGAACCAGGCGGGCTTCAGCGGCAGGTGGGCCTCGTGGCTCATGGCGGACCTGAGATACGGTGGCGGCATTCGCGGGGATCCCGCGCAGATCAGTATGAATCCATACCGATACTATTTCATACTGGTTTCGGCGTCCAGAGGCGACCCTCCCCCCGCGCCCGGCATCCGGCTCGGCGTGGGCGCGGCGCTCAGCGGCTCCGCCCCGGCACGGTGGCCACCAGCACCAGCGCGGCCACCGCGGCCGCAGCGGCGCCGAAAGCGAACGGCGCAGCCGGCCCCAAGCCGGACCACCCGGCGAACCCCTGCCAGAGGAGCCCCGCGAGGAGCGAGGCCGGCAGCGTGGTGATTCCGATCACCGCGTGGTAGGTGCCGTAGGCGATGCCCCGGCGCTCGGGCTCCACCAGGTCCGCCACCAGCGCCTTGGACGCGCCGGCGACGGCACCCATGTAGACACCGTACACGGCGAAGAGCAGCACGACCTGCGTGGTGGTGTGCGCCAGGGCGAAGCCCAGGTAGACCATCGCGTACACGCACCACGCACCCAGCACCACCCACTTGCGAGGCACGCGGTCGGCCAGCGTACCGGCGGGAACGGAGACTGCGGCGTACACCACGTTGAACAGCAGGAGCATCCACATGAGCCCCATGACGCCTAGCCCGCGCTCCTGCGCCCTCAGGATCAGGAACGCGTCGGAGGAGTTCCCGATCTGGAAGACCGTGGACGCGATCACGAAGGCGCGGAACCCCGGGCTCATCCCCCGGAGGGTGAAGCGGGGGCCGCGCGCGGCCCCCCCGGCGACGGGAACGTCGCGCGCGCCTACCGCGAGCATCGCCACCGCGAGGAAGGCGGGCAGCAGGCTCCACAGCACGAGGCGGTGGAAGGTGCCGTGCTCCAACCGCAATGCCCCGCCCTGCGTCGCGTGGACGATGGCGAGGGTGGCGGCGAGCCCCACGACGGCCCCGACCGTGTCGGACGCACGGTGGATCCCGAAGGCGAGTCCGCGCCGAGAGGCGTGCACGGAGTCGGCCAGGAGGGCATCGCGCGGGGCCGTGCGCACGCCCTTGCCCACGCGGTCCGCCCATCGGATGGCCGCCACGACCGGCCAGCTCGCGGCCAGGAGGTAGAAGGGCTTCGAGGACGCCGAGATCCCGTACCCGCTCACCGCCAGCCACTTTCGGGCGCGAAGGCGGTCCGACAGCCAGCCCGACCAGAGCTTCAGGATGCTCGCCGTCGACTCCGCCAGCCCCTCCACCACGCCCACGGCCCAGGTGCGCACGCCGAGCACGTTCGCGAGGAAGAGCGGGAGGACGTTCTGCAGCATCTCGCTGGAGACGTCCGTGAGGAAGCTCGTGACGCTGGCGACCCAGACGTTGCGGTGCAGGTGCCCCGGCGGCGGCTCCCCCCGGGGGGACGATTCGGCGGACATGGCCTCAGATCCCGATGGCGATCCCAAGCGCGATGGACACGGCGCCGAGCAGGACGAGGCCGAGCCAGAGCGGGGCGGTGAATCGGATCCACTCCTCGAAGCGCACGCCGGCCACGCCGAGGATCGCCATGAGCGCGCCGTTCGTCGGGGTGATCAGGTCGCACAGCCCTGCTCCGTACTGGTAGGCCAGCACGGTCACCTGGCGGGAGAGCCCCAGGAGGTCGGAGAGCGGAACGAGCACCGGCATGGTCAACACGGCCTGTCCGCTCACGCTGGGCACCGGCACGTGGATGGCGGTCTGCGCCACCACCATGCCGAGGGCGGAGGCGAGGAGGGGGAGCCCCTCCAGCGGCGAGAACAGCCCGTGCACGATGGTGTCCACGATGCGCCCGTCCTGCAGCACCACGTAGATGGCGCGGGCGAAACCGATGAGGATGGCCGCATAGGCCATCGATTGGAACCCCTTCACGTACGCCTCGGCCGTCCCGCCCACGCCGAGGCCCGCCAGCCCGCCCACCACCACGCCCATGATGAAGAAGGCGGCGCTGAGCTCGTTGAAGCCCCAGTCCCACAACATGATCCCGAGGACGACCACCACGAACGTGGCGACCACGATGCCGAGGATGAGGAGGTCGGTGCCGCGCAGCGGCTCCGTCCGTCCTCCGCCCACCTCGTGCGCCTCGATGCGGGTCATGGCGGCGTAGCGCATGGTGGCACCCACCCACAACACGAGCGCGACGACGAGGAAGACGATGCGGAACCCCGCACCCGACAGGAGCGGCAGCTCGGCGAGCTTCTGGGCGATCTGCACCTGGAAGGGGTTGATCGGGCTGAAGGACGAGCCCACGAACGCGGCGCCGGCGGACATCGCGACCGCGACGAGCGGGGTGAACCCCATGCGCGTGCTGAGCACCAGCAGCACCGGCACGAGCGCGATGATCTCCTCCTGCATGTTCTCCACCACGCCACCCATCGCGAAGAAGAGCGACACGACGGGGATCACCATCAGGTCCTTCCCGTGCAGGAGGCGCACGAGCGCCCCCACCCCCCGCTTCAGCGTCCCGGTCTCGTCGACGACCGTGAAGGCGCCGCCGACCAGGAAGACGAGAAAGACCACGTCGGCGGCGTCGATCAGGCCGCGCGGCAGCGCCACGACCGCGCCGAAGGGGCCTACGGGAGACCGCTCCACGCGGTGGTACGTACCCGCGACCACCACCGTGCGCCCCGTGGCCTCATCCAGCGTGCGGTCGTACTCGCCGGCCGGGAGCACCCAGCTGCCCGCCGCCGCCAGCAGCACGCACCCCGACAGGAGAACGAGGGGGTGGGGAAGGCGGAAGCGGGGCCGCGCCCGGCCTGTCACCGCCGTGACTCCCGCTCGGGCGTCGACGGGCCGGAGAGCGGCAGCGCCTGGTCGAGGGCGAGGAGCGTCAGGAGGGCGGTGCGGAGCGCGTCCATGTACTCCCCGGGGTCGATGTTCTCGAAGTCGTCCGTGGGGCGGTGATAGTCGGGATGGTCCTCGACACCGAGGTACACGAAGGGGATGCCGGCGTCGTGGAAGGGCCCGTGATCGGAGGAGTGCGTCCAGTCGTCGCCCTCGGGGGCGTCCGGCGCGTCGTGGCCGAGACGCAGGTCGAGCGGCGCCTCGGCGGCCACCCGCTCCAGCACCGGGCGCAGGGCGGGCGTGTGGTACGCGCCGCCCGCCCATAGCACCCCGGCGGTGCGGGCCACCATGTCGAGATTGAGGTCGAGGGCGATGGAGTCGAGGGGGACCGGCGGATTCGCGACGAACGCCCTGGACCCGCGCAGACCCGCCTCCTCGGCGTCGAACGCCGCGAAGATCACCGAGTGGCGCAGCGTTGCGTCGCGCAGCGCCCGCGCCATCGCCACGAGGCCCACGCAGCCCGACGCGTCGTCGTCGGCGCCGTTGAAGATCTCGCCGCTCCGGACGCCGAGATGGTCGTAGTGGGCCGAGACGACGATGTAGCGGCCCTTGAAGGCGCCGCCGGGGACCACGCCGACCACGTTGACGCCCGTGTGGGCTTCCGGAGACGCGCGCCCCTGCCAGGTGAACGAACGCTCGAAGCCGTCTCCGATCGGACGGACGCCCGCCCCGACGAGCTCCGCCGCCAGGTATGCGCGCGCCGCGGCGCCGCCGGGCGTCCCGGTGCCACGGCCCTCCAGGGAGTCGGAGGAGAGATGGCGCAGTTCTTCCAGGATCCTGACGCTGTCGGCGCCGAGGAGGGCGACCGGATCGACCGGCTGCGCGTCGGCCGCCGGGGCCCCCGAGGAGCATGCTCCCAGGGCGGAAGCGCAGGCCAGGAGCGCCGCGCAGAGCGCTCGGCGAGAGGCGGATCGGATTCGCATGGCGCACGAAGGTACCGCCCCGCGGCGCGCGGGGCACGGGCCCGCTGGACCCGGCGTTTGACGGCGGGCCCGGTGCGTCGGAAGTTGGACGCGCGAGAGACTCCCGAGCTCCCGGGCATGAACCGACGCATCGTAGGCCCGCCTTCGGATCCCACCCTCCGCTACGCGATTCTCGGCGTGGCGGCCGGAGTCATTTTCCCGTTGGCGGCCACGGTGGCGCAGATGAGCCTCAGCGGCCTGGAGGCCTCGCTCGCGGCGCTGATGGAGGCGCAGCGGGGCGAGCCCCTGCTGTGGATCATCGACACGGCGCCCATGGTCCTGGGGACTCTCGCGGCGCTCCTCGGGCGCCACCAGTCGGTTATCCGCAAGCTCCAGGAGGAGCGCCGCGCCGCGGACGTGGACCGCTTCTTCCAACTCTCCCTCGATCCGCTGTGCATCGTGGCGATGGACGGCCACTTCCGCAGGGTGAACCCCTCGTTCACGCGCGTGTTGGGACACGAGGCCGAAGGTCTCGCCGCCATCCGCTTCCTGGAGCTGGTACATTCCGACGACCGCTCGTACGCCCTGACCCAGACCCAACGCCTCGAGGCCGGCCAGTCCGTCGCCTACTTCGAGGTCCGCTGCCGGCACGCGGACGGCTCCTACCGCTGGATCGCATGGAGCGGCATCCCAACGACCGACGAGAACGTGGTCTACGCGGTGGGCCGTGACGTGACCGAGGCGAAGCGCTCGGAGCGGGCGCTGATCCAGGCGAAGGAGGCGGCCGAGGCCGCGAACCAGGCGAAGAGCGAGTTCGTGGCGAACATGAGCCACGAGATCCGCACACCGATGAACGGGATCATCGGGATGACGCGGCTGGCCATGGACAGCGAGCTGTCCCGGGAGCAGCGCGAATACCTCGAGATGGTCGACTCTTCCGCCCACGCGCTGCTGAACATCATCAACGACGTGCTGGACTTCTCCAAGATCGAGGCCGGCCGGCTGGAGCTCGAACCGGTGCCGTTCAGCCTCCGGGAGACGCTGGCCGACGCCTTCAAGGCGATGTCGCTGCGCGCGGCCGAAAAGAACATCGAGCTCCTCTACGAGGAGGACGGCGACGTGCCCGAGGGGCTGGTGGGGGACCCGGGCCGCCTGAGGCAGGTCCTCGTCAATCTCGTCGGCAACGCCGTCAAGTTCACGGACGCGGGGGAAGTGGGCGTGGAGGTCGGGATGCGGGAGCGGAGCGACGACGGCGTGGTGCTGCGCTTCACCGTGCGCGACACGGGCATCGGCATTCCGGTGGAGAAGCAGCGCCTGATCTTCGACGCCTTCGCACAGGCGGACGGCTCGACGACGCGCCGCTACGGGGGCACCGGGCTCGGGCTCGCGATCTCGGCGCAGATCGTCTCGCGAATGGGGGGCACGCTGGAGGTGGAGAGCGAGCCCGGAAGGGGGAGCGCGTTCCGCTTCGACGCGCGCTTCGGGCTGTCGGACCAGGCGGTCGTCACGTCCCCCGGCGCGACCCTGCCGGTCCGCCTGTCCGGGTTGCGCGTGCTGGTCGTCGACGACAACGCCACCAACCGCCGCATCCTGGTGGAGTGCGTCAAGCGATGGGGGATGGAGGCGAGCGAGGCGGCGGACGCCCGCGCGGCGCTTCGCACTCTGGAGGAGGCCGCCGGCGGGGACGAGCCGATCCGGCTGCTGCTGTCGGACGTGCACATGCCCGAGACGGACGGCTTCCAGTTGGCCGAGATCGTCCTGGGTGGAGGCCGCTTCGGGGGGCCCGACGTGGTGCTCCTGACTTCGGCCGTCCGGCGGGGCGACTGGGTACGCGCCCGGGAGCTGGGCGTGGCCGCCTTCATGCTCAAGCCCATCCTCCCGTCGGAGCTCCTCGATGAGATGCGCCGCATAGTATCCGCGCGTGACGACGTCACGCGGCCTCCGCTGGAGGAGGCGCCGGTGCACGAGCCCGATCGCCCCCTGAAGGTCCTGCTGGCCGAGGACAACAAGGTCAACCAGACGCTGGCCGTCGCATTGCTCTCCAAGCGCGGCCACGACGTCACGGTCGCGGTGACCGGCCAGGAGGTGCTCGACCTCCTGGACGAGGGCACGTTCGATCTCGTGCTGATGGACGTCCAGATGCCGGAGCTCGACGGGATCGAGGCCACACGCATCATCCGCGCGGAGGAGCCGGCGGAGCAGCACCTCCCCATCATCGCGATGACCGCGCACGCGATGGCCGGAGACCGGGAGCGGTGCCTCGAGGCGGGCATGGACGACTACGTGTCGAAGCCCATCGACGCCACGGAGCTGTTCGACACCATCGTGCGCGTCCTTTCGGGAGGTGCGACTGCGGCGGCGGCCCCGCCCGTGTTCGACCGGGTCGTGGCGCTGCACCACGTGGGCGGCGACCCGGCGATCCTGCAGAGCCTCGTCGCGATGTTCGTCGAGCAGGGGCCGACACGCCTGACGCTGCTGGAGAGCGCCCTACGCGGCGGCGACGCGCGCGCGCTCGAGAAGGAGGCGCACGCGCTGAAGGGCACCGCGGCCACGCTCGGGATGGGGCGCCTTCGCGACGCGGCCTACACGGTGGAGCGGGCGGGTGCCAACGGGTCGATGGAGCGGGCGGCGTCGCACCTCGCCGACCTGCGCGCGGCGGTGGAGGAGGTGCTCCAGGCGGTGCGCAAGACGGATCTCGATCTCCCGACCACCATTGCGCGGAGCAGCGCATGAGCACGACGCCTCGTCCGTGGACCCGTAGGGCGTTCCTCCAGGGTACCGGCTCCTGCGCGGCCCACCTGGGCCTGATGTCCGCGGCGGCGGCCTGGTTGCCCCGTTCGCTGTGGGCGGCGCAGGAGCGCTTCCCGGTCGTGGCGCGGGAGCCGTGGGGCAGGCTGGAGAAGGTGGCGGACGGCGTCTGGGCCCTCGTGTCGACCCCCCTGGAGGGAGACCGGACAACGCTGTGTAACGGCGGCATCGTGGCGGGTGGCGTCGGCGTCCTGGTCGTGGAGGCCTTCGGCACCGACGCGGGGTCGGAGTGGATGGCCGCACAGGCGCGCTCGCTCACGGGAAGGGCGCCCACACACGTGGTCCTCACCCACTACCACAGCGATCACACCGCGGGTGTGCGCGGCGCCATGCGCGCCGCGGACGTGAGGTTTCTGGCGACAGCCGTGACCCGCGACCAGGTCGAGGAGCGCAACCAGGATCCGCCGAAGGCGATCCTGGACGGGGCGACCCTGCTCGATGCGCGACGCCCGACGGAGATCGACCTCGGCGGCCGGTCCGTGCTGGTCGTGCCCCGGCGGGGCCACACCGACTCGGACGTGAGCCTGGAGATCTCCGAACCCTCGGTGGTCTTCTGCGGCGACCTGGTGTGGAACCGGATGTTCCCCAACTACGTGGACGCCATCCCGACCCGGCTCACCGCCGACGTGCGGCTGCTGCGCACCCTCGGCGCGGCCACGTACGTGCCCGGCCACGGCCCACTCGCGGACGCGGCCGATCTGGAGCACTACCAGGCGCTCCTGGACGACGTGGAAGCCGCCGCGCGCCGGGCCGTTGAGCGGGGCACCAGCGCCGAGGACGCCGGTGCCGCCTACCGGATCCCCGCCTCCCTGGGCGAGTGGACGCTCTTCAACCCGACCTATTTCTCCCGTGCGATCGGCGCCTGGATGAAGGAGCTCGGCGCATAGCGGAGCGGAGGGCGAGAGGCTCCGCCCCCGACTTCACTGCACGCGCGACGTTGCTAGCTTTCAGGGTTGCGGCGGATGGGACGCCGCGGGGAAAGTCGCAAGAACGGAGCATCCATGTCGGGCACGAAGGGCACCATCGCGATCCTCACCGGGGGCGGCGACGTTCCCGGCCTGAACCCAGCCATCCGCGCGGTCACGATCCGCGCCCGCCGGGAGGGCTACCGCGTCCTGGGCATCCGCCGCGGCTGGCGCGGCCTGGTGGACGTCGTGCCGGACCCGGCCGCGGACAACGCGTCCTCCATCGCGGAGCTGTCCGAGGAGCTGGTCAACCGGGTGGGGCGCACGGGCGGCACGTTCATCCACACGTCGCGCACCCGGCCCAGCCATCTGCCCCTCGAGCTGGTGCCGGACCACCTGAGCGAACGCTACCGCGACCCCATCAACGACATCACGCCGGACATCCTGAAGAACATGGAGTTTCTCGGGATCGACTACCTCGTGCCCATCGGGGGGGACGACACCCTCTCGTACGCACACCGGCTGCACCAGGAGGGCGTGCGCGTCGTTGCCATCCCGAAGACGATGGACAACGACGTCCCGGGCACCGACTACTGCATCGGGTTCAGCACCTGCGTGACGCGGACGATCGAGCTCACGCATCGGCTACGCACGTCGGCGGGGTCGCACGAGCGCATCCTGGTGATCGAGGTGTTCGGACGCTACGCGGGCTTCACCGCGCTCCTGCCAACGATGGCGGGTGCCGCCGACCGGTGCGTGATCCCTGAGCACCCCTTCGACGTCGAGCGCCTGACGGAGCTCCTGGTGAAGGACCGCGGCCGCAATCCGAGCCGGTACTCGGTGGTGCTCGTCTCCGAGGGCGCCACGATGAAGCACCACGAGGCCATGGTGTTCGAGAGCGAGGAGACCGACCAGTTCGGGCACAAGAAGCTGGGCGGTATCGGCGACCAGGTCTCCGACCTGATCAGGGACGTCTCGCCGAAGTTCAACCAGGGCAAGGTGGTCAACATCGTGAACCAGCGTCTCGGCTACCTGGTCCGCTCCGGAGACCCGGACGCCCTGGACTCCATCGTCCCGATGGCGTTCGGCAACCTGGCGCTCGACCTGATCCTGGAAGGGCGCAGCGGCCTGCTGGTCGCGGTGCGCAACGGCGTGTACAGCCCCGTGCCCGTGGAGTCCGTGGTGGGCACGAAGAAGGTGGTGGACGTGGGCCTCTACTACGACACCGACCGGATGCGCCCGAAGTACGACCGCTTCTCGTCGCGGCCGCTCTTCATCATGACCAGCGGAAGCTGAGGCGCGCCTCGCCCAGACCCACCGGCCAGAACGGGGTGACGGCCACGCCCTGTACGGACGTCTCCGAGCCGCTCTCGGACTTCGAGACCGTCCTGATCTCGTAGCGCCACGTCTCCTCGGGGGGCGGGTCCATCTCGATGGTGAGCCCCGGCTCGGCCTCCACGGACACCGACAGCTCCGGTGCGAAGCGCGCGTCCGGTGGAAAGCCCGCTGGATCCCACCGCCACGTCACGCCCAACGACCCGTCCGCGAAGAGGGTGATCTCCTTGTCCAGGGAGGCTGGGCTCCGGGTGCTCATGCGCAGGACCACGGCCTCCGGGGATTCCTCCACCACGTACGACATCGAGGCTTCCGCCCAGCTGGCGAGCGCCTCGTACTCGACGCGCTCGTAGGCCGCGACCGTCACGTCCCCGGCCAGCATACGGTCCACCAGGATGGCACGCTCCTCCCGGTCGAAGGGAGGGAGATCCAGGAAGCGAAGCCCCTCTTCCAGCGCATGGATCGACGCCATCCCTCCGCCGCCCGCATCGGCGCTGTGTGCCGGCTCGGCGGGTTCCGCACGGTGGTAGCTCTCCCGCCGTCGCGTGAGGACGTCGGCGAGATTGGCGCGGTGGCGGAAGGACGTGAGCTCCTCCACGGCCCCGCCGCGCGCGGGAGCGACCAGGGCGGAGAAGGCGGGCGAGTGGACCCACACCTCGTCACGGCCGTCGGCGTCCAGGTCCAGCACCTCGGCGCGGAGCGGCTCGCCCCTGCGCAGGATCTCCTCGGCTTCGGCGAGGTTCGCCCAGATGGCGGCCCGCAAGTGACGGAGGTAGAGGCCGCCGAAGACGCCGTGCCAGTAGGGGTCGTTGCACTGGGCCCGGCCGATCGCCCGCCGGGCGTCGGGCGGGTCGCTCCGCTCCCGGCACAGCGTGCTGAGCACGGCGGCCTTCTTGTGCATCCGGTTCGACTCACGGTAGCGCGAGAGGAAGTTCCGCCAGTGTCCGCCGCGCAGCAGGTCGCTCATGGCGGGGTCTCCGTCCGACCGCGCCACGAGCTGCTCGGCGCGCTCCAGCCTGTGGGCCGCAGCGGCCGGGAGGGACCATCCCTCCATCTCCCGGTAGGACGCCGACGGAAGGTACGTGAGTCCTCCGGAGCGTACCCGCTCCAACGCCTGCGTGGGCGTGAGCAGGCGAACCAGGTCCTTCGACACGAGGGCGTCCAGCGTGTCCAGGTACCGCTCCAGCCACCCCTGCTGCCACACCCAGTCGGCGGTCCCGGGCCACCCGCCGAACTTCTCGCCATCGTCCGCGAGCACCGCCAGGGGCATGTCCCGGGCCTGGAGCGAGCGCAGGTACCAGGCGAGCTCCTCCGGGGGACGGAAGGGGACGAGGTAGCGGAGGCGCTCGTCGATGGGAAGGAGCGTGAGCTTCCGCCCGCCCGCTTCGGTGGTCCAGGGCCGGTGCAGGTGGCGCCGGTCATGACCCGCGACGAGGAAGTGACGATCATCGACCATCGCGTAGCGCACGCCCGCCATGGCCAGGTCCTCCGCGAGCCCCGGCTCCCACACGCGCTCCGTGAGCCACAGGCCCGTGGCTACCACCCCGAAGCGGCTCCGCAGCCAGTCCCGCATCCAGCCGATCTGCTCCAGCCGGTCCGGACGGGAGAGGACGGGCAGCACCGGCTCGTAGAAGCCGGCCAGGAGGAGCTCGACCGAGCCCTCGGCCGCGAGGTGGCCCACCAGGTCCAGGAGCGGGTGGGCGTGCGCTTCGAGCCATTCCAGCAGCGGCCCGGACACGTGCAGCGACACGGGAAGCGACCCGCGCTCCGCGATCCTGCGCAGGAGGGGGAGGTAGACGTCGTCGGCGTGGCTCCGGAAGACCTCGTCGAAGTTGCCGACGGGCTGGTGCAGGTGCAGGCCGAACACGTAACCCACGGGCGACCCCGACCGCGGCGCGGGCTCCTCGGTCGCCGCGGGTCCGAAGCCGAGCCGCTCCGCGACCTCATGCGTGGCCGCGGGCGCGGCGGCGGCGACGTCCGCCAGCGCCCTTCCCAGGATCGTCTGCGCCTCGAAGGGCACCGGCACCCCGTGAGCCTGCAGCTCCGCGGTCCGCCGCTCCACCTCCCGGGCCCTGTCGTCTCCCGGCTCGCGCACGAAACGTAGGACGGCATCGGTCAGGCCCTGGACGAGCACGGGGTCGGCGGCCGCCGTGTCCGAGGCGGTGGGAGCCGCCGATCCGCCGGGCGGCCGTGCGTCGAGGCGGACGCGGGTCTCCCACAGGCGTGCGCCGTTGCGGGCTGTCCGGTCCGCGCTACGGGCCTCCGCGAGCCGGGACACCAGCTGACGCTCGAGTCGACCGCCCGAGTCCCCTGCCAGCTCGATGGCGTGGGCGGCGTATCGGAGCACCTGCAGCGGCTCGATGCCCGCAAGGTCGTCGAAGAACCAGCCGCACGAGGTGAACATGCGGAGGGTGTCCCGCTCCATCTCGAGCAGCTCGATGGCGCGGCGGGCCTCCGCGGCGCTCAAGGGCCCCGCCGCGTGTTGCTCCACGAAGCGGCGTCGCGCGGGCGCACCTCGATCGAAGACCGCGCCGTAGGCGTCGCGCGCGGCCCACGGGCCCGAGAACAGCCGCCCGCCCTCGCTCGCGAAGACCGCGTGCAGGTCGCGGGCGAGATCGTCGAGCGCGTCGCGGAGTACGCTGCGCCACTCCTGGTGCGGCGGCTTGGTCGTGTCCATCCTGCAGCCGCAGTTCGCCCGCCACCGCTCCACCCCGTGCGCGCACGACCACGAGCTGGGCGAGGTGACCTTCACCTCCGTCTCCGGCGGGTTGCGCTCCAGGAAGGAGGCGAAGTTCTCCAGGCGCGCGTCGGCCCGCTCCCGGACCTCGAGCACGGCCGCGGCCAGGGCCATGTCCCCCCAGCGATGGTGGTGCCCGAACGTCTCGCCGTCGGTGGCCAGCGAGGAGAGCCTGCGGTCCGGACCGTCCTCCTCGACCATGCGCACCGCCCACGCGTGGGCGTCGCGGAGCAGCGTGCCGAAGGCCACGTCGTGGCTCAGGCCACCGTCGTACACGAAGATGGCGATGTCCGCGCCCGACGGGAGGCGGACCCGCCCGGGCATGCCCCGGGGTGGAGCCTTCTCGACCTGGGTCGGCCCCAGCACGGTGAAACGGATGCCCTCCGCGGCCAGCACCTCCAGGGTCTCGACGTCGACGGCGGCTTCGGGGAGCCACATCCCCTCGGGCTCGCGGCCGAAGCGTCGCCGGAAATCCTCGATGCCCCATCGCACCTCCGTCACCTTGTCCCTGCGGGGAGCCAGCGGGAGGATCACGTGGTGGTAGGGGGCGGCGAGCGCGTTGCCGTGACCCAGCCGCGCCAGACTCCGGGCATCCGCGTCGAGGAAGGCCTCATATGTTTCTGGCGCTTCCCGGGCCATCCAGGACAGGAGCGTTGGACCCGCGTCCCAGCTGATCCACTCCAGCGCGTTCACGACCGCGGAGATGCGGCCGTCGTCGTCGAGGCGGCGCGCTGCCACCACCGCCCGGTAGCACTCGTCGTGGACGCGCCGGTTCCAGTCGTGGAACGGTGCGGCCGACGGCTCGTCGGGCACGGTGCCGGTCCAGGGGTCTTCGCGGGGTGGTTGATAGAAGTGGCCGTGCACGACGACGGATCGGCGGGCTTCGGTCATGGTGGTCAAGTCGAAGGTAGGGGTCAGGGAACGGGGACGGGGGGACGGCTCGCTCGGTGCTCGGTCGCTTTCCGGTACACCTCACGGTACAGCGCGACCGATCGGGCCCATCCGAAGTCGCGGCGCATCGCATTGCGCACGTGCTCACTCCACGCTTCGGGATCGGCGTAGAGCGCGAGCGCCGCCTCGAGTGATCCGCGCAGCGCCCGCGGCTCGTAGTCGTCGAAGAGAAACCCGGTGACGCGATCCTCGATCGTGTCGGCCAGGCCTCCAACCCGGCGCGCCACCGGAAGCGCTCCGTAGCGCTGCGCGCGCATCTGGGTGATCCCGCACGGCTCGTACAGTGAAGGCATGAGCAGGATGTCCCCTCCGCCGAGGAGCCGGTGCTCGAACTCCTCCGTGAAGTCGAAGCGCACGGCCACGCGGTCGGGCGCCCACCCGGCCAACGCGCTCAGCCGTCCGTGGTAGTAGCGCTCTCCGTGGCCCAGAAACACCCATTGCGCCGGAAGCTGCAGGATGTCCGCCGCCAGGATCAGGTCCAGCCCCTTCTGGTGGACCAGGCGCGCGCTCATGCCCACCACGGGGGTGTGGGGCTCCGCGGGGAAGCCGCACTCCTGCTGCAGCCTCTTCTTGCACAAGGCCTTCCCCGACGGGCAGTCGGCGTCGTAGAGGCGCGGCAACTCCGGGTCGTCCGCGGGGTTCCACAGGTCGAGCTCGATGCCGTTGAGGATGCCGACGAATCGGTCGCCCAGGTCCGTGAAGGCGTCGTCGAGCCCGAACCCCCCCACCCGTGTGCGCAGCTCGTCCGCATGGGTCGGGCTCACCGTGGTGACCATGTCCGCGCACACGAGGGCTCCCTTCAGCAGGTTGGCCTGGCCGTACCACTCGAGAAACCGCCAGTGGTAGTGGCGTCGGTCGATGCCGACTTCATCGAGCACCTCCGGACCGTAGTAGCCCTGGAAGCCGGCGTTGTGCACGGTCATCACCGTGGACACGGCGTCGAAGTACGCATCGCCCGCCAGCGTGGTGCGCAGGTAGACGAGGGCCAGCGCCGTGTGCCAGTCGTGCGCGTGGATCAGCGTCGGCCCGGATGAGAGCTTCGGCAACGCTTCCAGCGCGGCCCGGCAAAAGAACGCGAAGCGCCGGTGGTTGTCCGGGTACGCTCCGCCGTCGTCCCCATAGAGATCCGGGCGGTCGAAATACTCGTCGTTTGCGACGAAGTAGATCTCCGGTGTGCCCTCATCGGTCGGGATGCGGAAGAGACGCGCGCGCTCCGTCTTCGGCCCCACCCGAACGACGACTTCGAAGCTCGGCTCGATCCACGGAAAGTCGCGACGGATCTGCCGGTGCAGGGGCAGCACGACCACGGTCGGGACACCCGACTGCGCCTGGTAGCGAGCGATCCCGCGCACGGCCTCCGCGAGACCCCCGGACCGCGCGTACGGCCAGTACTCCGAGACGAGGTGCACGACGGTCGCCCGGAAGGCGGGGTCGGATGGGGAGTCGTGGGCCACCTGTCGAGCTCCCGGTGGGCGATGGGGTGTGCGGTCGTTCGGAGATTCGAGAGACCTACCCGGTACCCCACTCCGGCGACGGCGTTACGCGGGTTGCAGACGCGGCCGGAGGGGGCGGCCGATGGACGTCAGAGGGCCGGCGGATCGTCGTTCGTCACGTCTCCCGACAGTGCGTGGAGGTAGTAGCACTCCGCATACTCCTGGACCATCCGCTCTGCGGTGAAATGGGTGCCCGCCACGCGCATCGCCTCTTTCATCATCCGGATCCAGTCCCGCGGGAGGTCCTCGTCGTCGCGGTCGTAGTACATGGGGACGACCTCGCGCTCCAGCAGCGTGAAGAGCGCGTCGTGATCGTGCGCGTCCACTTCGTCGTCGGTCCCTTCGGCGACCGAAACGGCCCAACCGTTCGTGCCGGTGAAGCCCTCGGCCCACCACCCGTCGAGCGTGCCGATCTGCGGCACGCAGTTCAGGGCAGCCTTCATGCCGCTCGTGCCCGACGCCTCCAGGGGCACGCGGGGCATGTTGAGCCAGACGTCGACGCCCTGCACCAGGCGGTGCGCGACGTGCAGCTCATAATCCTCCACGAAGGCGATACGACCTTCGAAGCGGGGGTCACGCGTCAGATGCCACACGCGCTGGAGGACACGCTTGGCGTCGTCGTCGGCGGGATGGGCCTTGCCCGAGAAGACGAGCTGCACGGGTCGGCGCGGGTCCGTCAGGAGGCGGCGCAGGCGCTCCTCGTCGCGGAAAAGGAGATTCGCCCGCTTGTACGTGGCGAAGCGGCGCGCGAAGCCGATGGTGAGCGGCTCGGGAGTGAGGAGCGTGCCCGCGCCGACGAGGTGCGCTGCCTCCCGCCATAGCTGGATCCAGCGCGCCCGGGCCTGCTCCCTGCAGAAGTCCAGCAAGGTCTCCTTCAGGTAGACGTGGATGTTCCACAGCATCGTGTCGTCCAGGTCCTCCACCCGCTCCCACGAACGGGGACCGTTCTGACGGACCTCCCAATCGTCCTCGAACAGCCCGTCCAGGAGCACCATGTAGTGGTGCGACATCCAGCTCGGCAGGTGCACGCCGTTCGTCACGCTCCCAATCGGCAGGTGGGCGGGGTCGCGCCCGGGCCAGAGGGACATCCACAGCTCCTGAGTGACCCGACGGTGCCGCTTCGACACCCCGTTCACATTCGCGGACAGGCGAATGCCCGCCGCCGTCATGTGGAAGCGTCCGGCGTCGAGCTCGGGGTGCTCTCCCAGGGCGTAGAAGGTGTCCCTATCCAGGCCCCCGTTCGCCCAGTAGTCCGAGCAGACCGCGTCGATGGATTCGGGCGGGAACATGTCGTGGCCCGCAGGCACCGGCGTGTGCGTGGTGAAGACCGAGTGGGCGCGCACGGTGCGGACGGCGTCCTCGAACGATTCCCCCGCGCGGAGCTGCTCCCGGACCCGCTCCACCATCATGAACGAGGCATGTCCTTCGTTGGCGTGCCACGCGCCCGGCTCGACCCCGAGTGCCCGGAGGACGCGCACACCGCCGATCCCGAGGATCCACTCCTGCTTGAGTCGGTGCTCCTGGCCGCCCCCGTAGAGCTTGTAGGTGAGCTCCCGATCCTCCGGGTGGTTCTCGGGGAGGTTCGTGTCGAGCAGGTAGAGCTTCACGCGGCCGGCCTCGAGCAGCCACGCCCCCACGTGCACCGGCCGCCCGGACGTCTCCACGGACGCCAGCGACAGGCTGCCGCCCGGGCCCGTCAGGCGCACGAGGGGCATGATCTCCGGGTCGAACGTCTCGTCCGAGTCCTCCTGCCACCCCTCCAGGTTCAGCTTCTGGTCGAAGTACCCCTTCGAATAGAGGAGGCCGACGCCGATCAGGGGGACGCCCAGGTCCGAGGCGGCCTTGCAGTGGTCGCCCGCCAGGACCCCAAGGCCCCCCGAGTAGATCGGGATCGAGTTGTGCAGCCCGAACTCCGCGCAGAAGTAGGCGACTGGATGCTCTTCGCTAGCGTCGGGGAAATGCCGTCGGAACCACGTGTCCTGTGTGCCCAGGGCCTCCTCGAGGGAGGCGAGCGTCCGGTCGTACAGGGCCAGGAACTCGGGGTCGGAGGCGCACTGGGCCAGCCGGCCGGGACTGACCTGGCGGAGCAACGCCACCGGGTTGTGCCGTGTGGCCGACCAGATGACGGGATCGATGGCGCGAAGCATCCATCGGGCCCTCCGGTCCCACCTCCACCAGAGGTTGAGGGCAATCCGCTCGAGGTGCTCGATGCGCTCCGGCAGATAGGGGATCTTCCCCGAATCTTCCGTCATGGTATGCTGGTTCCGTTTCCGTCCGGGGGGTGCAAAAAGAAATCCGGCGACGTGAAATTAACGTCATCGCCGGTGGGATTGTGAAGACGGCAGGAAGTGGATCGCGGGCTCGCCTCCGATCCGCGCAAGTCGAGGAGGGACGCCGAATGGCCAGGAACGACAAGGGATTGAGGGCACACGCGCGGGACTTCGTAGCCCGACACCCCGACGGCTGGAGCCACCACGAGTGGCTCGTGCTGTTGGCGGAGCTGCGCGAAGCGGGGTTGGATACGGACGAACCGGAGGCCATCGGCGCGGCGCTCGAGCACGAGCGCCTCCTGGTGGTCCTGGAGCAGGCCGGCATCAAGGGCCTGGGGCCCAAGCGCCGCGAGGCCGTGGCGGGACATTTCGGACGTCTGTGGGACCTCAGGAACGCGTCCGTGGACCAGATCGCGGAGCTCCCGTCCTTCCACCGTGGGCTCGCGAAAGCCTTGCACGACGCCATTCGTTGACGTCGGGCGTGGGGCAGGGGAGCGGTGCCGGGGGTTGGCACCGAACTTGCAGCCTAGGCGCTGGAAAACCGAAACTTCCATAGAGGAGAATCCCATGGCAGTCTATCTCGTGCTCCGCAGGAATCGCGCCCTGGAAGCGTCCATCCTGTGCCTGACCTTCCTGTCCGCGGGCTGTGCGTCCATGAGCAACACCGAGAAGGGCGCGGCAGGTGGAGCGGCGGCGGGTGCGGCCGTGGGCGGGCTGATCGGGAAGGCGGCAGGCTCGACCGCGAAGGGGGCGATCCTCGGCGCCGTCGTGGGCGGCGCCGCGGGAGCGGCCATCGGCCACCGGATGGACCAGCAGGCGAGCGAGCTCGACAACACGCTGCCCAACGCGACCGTGGAGCGCGTCGGGGAAGGGATCCAGGTCACGTTCGACTCGGGCATCCTCTTCGACGTCGATTCGAGCGTGCTTCGCCCGGCCTCGCGGGACAACCTCACGAACCTGGCGCGCAGCATCGCGGACTACGAAGGCACGCGGATCCTGGTCGTGGGCCACACCGACTCCACCGGATCGGACGCCTACAATCAGGGGCTGTCCGAGCGCCGGGCGATCGCGGCAAAGACCTACCTGATCGAGCAGGGCGTGGCCGGGGATCGCATCGACGCGGTCGGACGCGGAGAAGCCGAGCCGGTCGCCTCGAACGAGACCACGGAGGGACGCCAGGACAACCGGCGCGTCGAAGTGGCGATCTTCGCCAGCGAGGCGATGCAGAAGGCGATGCTCGATCGGTACGGACGCGGCGGAGGCTGATCGTCTCAGTCGGCCCCTTCCGGGCGACGCGTGGGCAGCGCGTAGAGGTGCGCCGTGACCGCTGCTCCCACGAGGACGAGGAGCGCCACCACCCAGAGGCGCTCCCGCAGCAGCGCGGCGGACAGGGCCATGAACGCCCACATCGTCGTCAGCGAGGCCGCGCGCACGCGCCCCGAGATCATGCGGTGCTCACGATAGTCGCGCAGGTACCGACCGAAGAGGCGGTTCTCGTGCAGCCAGCGCTCGGCACGGCGTGAGCTGCGCGCGAAGCACCACCCGGCCAGCAGGAGAAAACAGGTGGTCGGCCACAGCGGCACGAAGATCCCCACGACCCCCGCGGCCACGCTGGCGGCACCCACGGTGAAGTAGACGCCCCGCCTCAGCGGGGGCGGCAGCGCGCGCGCCGCTCTCTCGGCGGCGTCGTGGTCGACGGGGCAGCTTTCGTTCACGTCGGCTTCGGCTAGAGAGGGTCGCAAACCCGAATCCTCGCGTCTTCCACGCCCGGGCTCAAGGGCTTTCGCGACCCTCCATGCCATGTCGATGAGACACGCTTGCGATCGGAATCGGACTTGACCATCATGGAATAGCTGTCCGCCCCGTGGGCCGCGCAGCACGCCGCCAGCGGGAACAGAGGGAGAGGTCCCATCGCCCTCGGAAGAGGGCACGCGAACCGTCGCGTGGCATGAGACGGACAGACCGGACCCCACGGCGTGCCGGCGCTGTGCGGACCCGCGAAAAAGAAGATCGGCACCCTCTCGTGGAGGAGGCTATGCCACCCGGCAGTCACCGGAGGCCCGGACGCGCGTGACGCGCTCCGGGCCTCCTTCGGTTTCAAGCCTTCGCGGTGTGCCCTCCGCCCCCGAACTCGGCGCGGAGCTTCGATTTCTGGACCTTGCCGGTGGCGCCCAGCGGTAACGCCTCGAGGAAGACGACGTCGTCCGGGAGCCAGAGCCTGGCCACCTGCCCCTCGAGGAAGTCGAGGATCGCCTCCCTCGTCGGCGCGGCTCCGGCCGTCGGCTGGACGATCAGCAGAGGGCGCTCCCCCCACTTCTCGTGGGGGACGCCGATGACCGCGGCCATCGCGACCTCGGGATGGCGGGCGGCGACGTCCTCCAAGTCGAGCGAGCTGATCCACTCGCCACCGGACTTGATCAGGTCCTTCTTCCGGTCGGTGATCTGCATCGTCCCGTCCGGGTGGATGACCGCGACGTCCCCCGTGGGAAACCACCCGTCGTCGGTGAGCGCGCTGCCGGGCTCCTCACCGAGGTAGGCGCTACACACCCACGGCCCCTGTATCTGGAGCTCCCCGAACGACTTGCCGTCGCGAGGGAGTGGGCGGCCGTCCACGTCGACGACACGCAGCCGGACACCGGCGAGCTGGCGTCCCTGGCGCATGATGTGGTCTACCTGCTCCTGGTCGGGGAGGTCGGCCTCGGCGGCGGTCACGTAGCTGATCGTGCCGATCGGGCTGGTCTCCGTCATCCCCCATCCGTGCAGCACGTCGATCCCGCGTGCGCGGAAGCGCTCGATCATCCGGCGTCCGGGCGCGGCGCCGCCGGAAGTGACCATCTTCAACGTCGGCACGCTCGAGCCGGTCTCGTCCCAGTGGGCCAGAAGCCCGAGATGGACGGTGGGTACCCCGCAATACAGGGTCACGGCTTCGGCGTTCATGAGCTCCGTGAGGCCGGCGCCATCAAGACGCGGTCCTGGCAGCACGAGCTTGTAGCCGCACATCGCGGCACCGTACGGCACCCCCCATGCGTTGACGTGGAACATCGGCACGACCGAGAGCATAGCCTCACCCCGGCCGACGCTGATTGCTCCCGGGAGCCCGGCGCCGTACGCGTGCAGGACGGACGAGCGGTGGGAGTAGACCACGCCTTTCGGGTTGCCCGTCGTGCCGGATGTGTAGCAGATGCCCGCGGCGGTGTTCTCGTCGAAGGTGGGCCATGCGAAGGCTCCGTCCTGCTGGTCGAGCAGCTCCTCGTAGCAGAGCGCTCCGGCGACCTTCGTGTCGGGCATGTGCGCCCGGTCGGTCATGATCACGAGCTGGCGCACGGTCTCCAGATCGTCCCAGACGGCCTCGACCAGCGGAACGAAGGTCAGATCGACGAAGAGCACCCGGTCGCGAGCGTGGTTGAGGACGTAGACGAGCTGCGAGGGATGCAGGCGCGGATTGACGGTGTGGATGACGCCACCCATTCCCGAGACGCCGTAGTAGGCCTCGACATGCCGATGCGTGTTCCAGGCGATCGTGGCCACCGGGTCGCCGTCGTGGACGTGCAGCCCCTGCAGGGCCTGGGCGAGCTGCTTCGAGCGGTGGTGGGCGTCGCGCCACGTGTAGCGGTGGATCGGACCTTCCACCGTTCGGGTGACGATTTCGACGTCTTGGAAGACCGTGTCCGCGTGCTCGACGAGCGAAGAGATGAGGAGGGGGGTGTCCATCATAAGACCGCGCATGCTGCCTCCGGGAGGGGGAGAGGTTCCGCCAAGCTAGGAGCGACGCCGGCGGTGCCGCAAAGGAATCTGTCCGGAAGCCCGCTACCCGTCCCATCCAGCCATGTCGTCGTCCCGAGCTGGCGCCGACGTTGGCGGGAGCGGAGCGGAGGTCCCGACGGGGCCGGGATGCGAGGGGCCGGCGGTGCCAGCACCGCCGGCCCCAGGGTGCGGCCTCCTTCCGCCGTCAGCGTGTACAGGTCGCCCGGGAGCTTGAAGGCGCGTCTCACCGTCAGGGGCTGGAGATCATGGGGTGGAACCCCACGCGCGAAGACGTGCGGGCCGTGTGCGGCGCACGCGCGCACTCGCCCACCCCCGACCGCACCCCTACCTTGGCGCTTCCGCCGGGCCCCGGCGAAGGACCTGCCCACCGGAGATCGACATGGACGCCCGTTCTCTCCAGGAGCTCACCGACGAGGAGCTCGACGCCTACATCCTCACGCGTCTGAAGGCCGCAGGGGTGGATCTGAGCGTGCTCCCCGAGGACGACCCGGACGCGCCCGCGGACCGCCGCGGCATCCTCGCCAGCGCGCGCCGCTTCCTGCGCAACACGCCTCCGGCGATCCTCGCCTGGGAGCCGGACGTACAGCGCCTGGCGCCCTCGATGTATCCGGCGGCCCTCGCTCCGCTCCTGGAGGAGGCCCGGGATGGGTGATCCCCACGACAACGGACAGCCACTCGACCGCCGGATCGACCGACGCCTCTTCCTGGAGCGCATGGGCATGATGACCGCGGCCGCCGCCACCGGCACCGCCTTCGCGCCCCGCTCCGTCGCCGCGAAGCTGCCCGCCCCGGGACCGTTGAGGCTCCCCGACCTCGCGCGGGTGCGGGCTACGGAGCCCTGGGAGATGACCCTTGCCGAGCTTGCCGCCCTCATCCGGAGCCGCTCCCTGAGCCCCGTGGAGCTGCTGGGCGAGTACCTGGAGAGGATCCGCGCGTACGACGGTGTGCTCAAAGCGTTCAACACCGTGCCTGCGGAGGACGCCGCGGCCGCGGCCCGACGGCTGGCCGACGCCCCGTGGACGGGCCCGCTGCACGGGATCCCGCTGGCGATCAAGGACAACTACTACACGCGCGGCGTCCGCACGACCGCGAACTCGCACATCTTCGCCGGCTTCGTCCCCGACTTCGACGCGACGGCGTGGGCGCGCCTGCAGGCCGCCGGGGCCGTCCTGCTCGGCAAGACGCAGATGGGCCCTTTGGCGACGAGCCGCGCTACGACGCCGGACGGCGAGACCACGACCGTGAACGCCTGGGCGCCGGCGGAGCCCTCCGTGGACCCCGGAGGCTCGTCCAGCGGCTCGGCGACCGCGGTGGCGGCCCGCCTGGCGGCTTCGAGCACCGGCACGCAGACGGGCGGATCGATCACGAATCCGTCGAGCCGGCAGGGGCTCACGGGGCTCAAGCCGACGATGGGTCGGGTGTCCCTCTACGGGATCATCCCGCTCACGTACACGCGCGACCATCCGGGCCCGCTCGCCAGGGACGCGAAAGACGCGGCCATCATGCTCCAGGCGATGGCGGGCCCCGACGCGAACGACCCGCGCACGCTCGGCCATCCCCCCGTACCCGATCTCGTCACCGCGGCGGAGCCCGTGCTGCGCGGAAGCGCGGTCGGCCTGCGCTGGCCGTCCACGATCGGCGTCCTCCCCGGCTACCTCGACGTTCCCGGTGAGGAGGAGGGCGGCTTCGGAGGGTTCCGCCGGCGAGAGGAGACGCCGGAGGAGCGGGAGCGACGTCGTAGCCAGGCACGGGAGCGCGCGCAGGCTGAGGTCACGGCCAGGCGCGCGATGCTCTCCACCTTCGAGTCCCTCGGTGCGCGCGCCGTGGAGATCGAGCTTCCCCAGGAGTGGGATCTGCTGACGGGCGGAGACTTCAACAACGTGCGGCTCCCCGAGCGCACCGAGCCCTTCCTCCCGTACCTGAAGGAGGACGTGCGGCTGTTCGGCGTGTCGCTGTCGCCGTGGATCAACGGCCTCCTTCTCGGGGGGCCGGAATACCTCCGGGGCCAGCGGGCCAAGCTGCTGCTCCTGGAGCGCGTCCTGGACGGTGTCTTCCACCAATGCGACGCCGTCGTGCAGACCGCACCCTTCCCCTTCGATATCATCGGCCTGCCCCTGATCGCTTTTCCGATCGGTATGGAGCGCTCGCGCGGCTTCGATCTGCCCGTCGCCGGGTTGTTCGGGGGTCTCCCCTGGGGAGAAGAGCGCCTCCTTTCACTGGTGGCGGCCTACCAGGCGGTCACCGACTGGCACACGCGACGGCCGCCGGATCCCGAGGTTGGAGGTGGGGAGGGTCAGGCGGCGGCCGTACCGCCGAGGCGCCTGGACGTCCACGATGTGATGGCGGAGGGCGAGTAGGATGGAGACGACGCCGGAGGCGCGCGGTCGCCTCCTCGAGGAGATGACCTGGCCCGAGGTCGAGCGGGCGATCGCGGATGGGCGGACGACGGTCGTCGTCGCGGTTGGAGCCACCGAACAGCACGGGCCGCATCTCCCGCTCCTGGTCGACGCCGTGCGCGGGGACCGGCTCGCGCTGGAGGTCGCCCGCCTCCTGGGGGAGGACGCTTTGGTCGCGCCCACGATCCGCGTGGGGTGCTCGGAGCACCATATGAGCTTCGCCGGCACCATCTCGCTCCGCCGCTCCACGCTGGAGGCGATCTGCATGGACTACTGCGTGAGCCTCGCGCGTCACGGCTTCCGCAGGATCTGTCTGGTGCCCTCGCACGGCGGCAACTTCGGACCGTTGAGCGACATGCTCGACGACCTGCGCAGCGCGGTGGCTCCCGACTGCGAGGTCGTCGCCTACACCGATCTCATGGGGTTCATGGAGGTCTGGGTCGGCGCCGTGGGGGAGGTCTCGGAGGAGCTCGCGGGTCGCGTCGGAGGCCATGCCGACGTGGCCGAAACGTCGGAGATCATGGTGCTGCGCCCCGACCTGGTGCGCGAAGACCGGATGGAGGAGGGATACGTCGGCGGCGCGGACCCGGCCGTCTTCCAGCGCATCTTCACGGAGGGGCTGCGCGCGGTGACGTCGAACGGGATCCTGGGGGACGCGAGGGGTGCGAGCGCCGAGATCGGGCGGCGGTGCATCGAGCGGGCCGCCGAGGCCGTGGCGCAAGGGCTGGACGGCCCCTAGCATCGACGACACCTCGTCGTCGTCGATCTACGAGCAGATCGTGGCGCAGGTACGGGAAGCGCTGGCCACGGGAGGTCTCGACGCCGGCCAACGCCTGCCCTCGGTGCGCCGCATGGCCGACGACCTGGACATCGCGCCGGGAACGGTCGCCCGGGCCTACGGGGAGCTCGAGCGACTGGGCATCGTGGTGACGGACGGAGCACGGGGGACCCGGGTGGCCGAGACCCGGCGGGCTGCCCCGCCGGAGTCCGAGCGACGCGAGACGCTGGTGGGGTTGCTCAGGAACGTGGCGGTGGCCGCCTTCCACATCGGAGCCACCGCCGCCGAGCTGAGGGAAGCCCTCGAGCCGGCCATGGAGGGAATCCTGGAGTGAGGATGGGCCCGGGCCGACATCCTTCGGCGCGAGGCGCGTTGTGGGTAGTTTTGAAGTATCGAGGCCCTCCCCGAACCCATCGAGCCCATGACCGAGCGTGTGCTGATCCTGGGAGCCGCGGGCCGCGACTTCCACGTCTTCAATACCGTCTACCGCGACCATCCCCATGCCCGGGTGGTCGCCTTCACTGCCCAGCAGATCCCCCACATCGACGGCCGGCGCTACGCCCCCGAGCTGGCGGGGCCGCGTTACCCCGAGGGCATCCCCATCCGTCGGGAGGAGGAGCTGGAGGAGATCATCGCGTCGGAGCAGGTCACCCGCGTGGTGATGGCCTATTCCGACGTCTCGCACGAGTACGTCATGCACATGGCGAGCCGGGTGAACGCGGCTGGGGCCGACTTCGAGCTCGGCGGAGCCGCGCGCACGATGCTCGCGTCGACCCGGCCGGTCGTCGCCGTGTGCGCCTCCCGAACCGGCGTCGGCAAGAGCCAGACCAGCCGCGCGGTCGCGAACCTCCTGCGGCGCGCGGGCCTGCGCGTGAGCGTGGTGCGCCACCCGATGCCCTACGGTGACCTGGTGGAGCAGAGGGTCCAGCGCTTCGCGAACGACGCCGACCTCGTCCGCTACGAGGCCACCATCGAAGAGCGCGAGGAGTACGAGCCGCACATCGCCAACGGCTCGGCGGTCTTTGCGGGCGTGGACTACGAGGCGATCCTGCGCGCAGCCGAGGCCGAGGCCGACGTGGTGCTCTGGGACGGCGGGAACAACGACACCTCCTTCTTCAAGGCGGACGTCTACATCACCCTGGTCGACCCGCATCGGCCGGGCCACGAGCTCCTGTACTATCCGGGCGAGACGAACGTCCGCCTGGCGGACGTCGTGATCGTCAACAAGGTGCAGACGGCGGATCCCGAGGCCGTGGAGCGAGTGATCGCCAACGTCCGCAGCGTCAATCCGGACGCCATGCTCATCCGGGCCGCATCTCCCCTGACCGTGGACGACCCCTCGGTGCTGGCCGGCAAGCGCGTGCTGGCCGTCGAGGACGGGCCCACGCTGACCCACGGAGGGATGAAGTACGGCGCCGGCGTGCTCGGCTCGCGGGACTCGGGCGCCGCGGAGCTCGTCGATCCGCGACCGTTCCTGGTGGGAGAGCTCCAGGAGACGTTCCGCAAGTATCCGGATCTGGGGGCTCTACTCCCCGCCATGGGCTACGGGGAGCAGCAGGTGGCGGACCTGGAGGCGACCCTGCGCCGCGCCGCGGAAGGCGGGGTCGAGGCGGTCGCGATCGGAACGCCCATCGACCTGCAACGGCTGGTGGACATCCCGGTGCCGTCCACCCGCGTCCGCTACGAGCTGGCAGTGCTGGGCGAGCCGGACCTCCACGACGCGCTGACCCCGATCCTGGAGAAGGCCGGCGTGAAGGCGGGCAGGAGAGGCGCCGCGGATTGACCGGGCCGTCGATCGCGGTCTTCGTCTCGCCCCACGGATTCGGCCACGCGGCCAGGGCTTCGGCGGTGATGCAGGCCCTGGCCCGCATGGGCGGAATGCGCTTCGAGCTCTACGCAGCGACGCCCCGCTGGTTCTTCGACGAGTCGATCGCCGGTGAGTACCGCTACCACGAGCTCCGTGCCGACGTAGGCTTCGTGCAGCGCTCGGCGCTCACGTTGGACGTCCACGCCACCGTGTCCGCGTTGAGCGCACTGCTCCCGTTCGACGACGTCCTGCTGGACGGGCTCGCGCTCGAGATCCGGCGCGCGGGGTGCCGTGCCGTCCTGTGCGACATCGCTCCCCTGGGGATCGCGGTAGCGGAGCGGGCGCGCGTGCCCTCCGTGCTCGTCGAGAACTTCACCTGGCCCTGGATCTACGAGCCGCTTCTGGATGAAGCGCCGGCGCTGGCGACGCTGTCCGCCGAGCTGGAGCGGTGGTTTTCGCGGGCCGCGTTCCATGTACAGGCCGAGCCCTTCTGTCACCCGGCATCCCGGCCCACGCTGGTGGTGCCCCCGGTGAGCCGTCTGCCCAGGCGCACGCGCACCGAGGTTCGCCGGGAGCTCGGGCTGGACGAGGAAGCGCCGACCGTCGTGGTTACGCTGGGGGGTGTTCCGCAGCAGCTGGCCTTCGTGGACCGGATGCGCGCCGCTTCGGACGTGACGTTCCTCGTCACCGGTGCGGCCGCCACCAGCTCCGAGGGCAACGTCCACCTCTACGACAACGACACGCGCATCTACATGCCGGACTTCGTGCGTGCCGCCGATGGCGTGGTGGCCAAGCTGGGATACAACACCATCGCCGAGGTGTGGCGCGAAGGCCGTCCCCTCGCCTGGGTGGCGCGTCCCCACTTCCGTGAGGCGGTTCCACTCGGCGCCTGGGTGTCCAGCCGGTTGCCGGGCTTCGAGATCGAGCCCACCGAGTTCGAGTCGGGCCGCTGGCTGGATCGCCTGCCGGATCTCCTCGCCACGGACGCTCCCACCCCCGGGGCGGAAGGAGGGGCGGAGCGCGTGGCGCGGTTCGTCCTGGACGAGGTGCTCGGCGGTTGAGCGGGGTCCGGTCGCCTCAGGGTCCCAACAGCGGGTCGCTCACGCCGAACACGTGCACGGCCACGAGCCCGAGCACGCCGATGACCGCGAGGTAGTAGAGCGTCGGCAGGATCGTCTTACGCAGCGTGGCGCCCTCGCGGCCCAGCAGGCCGACCGTGGCCGACGCGGCCACCACGTTGTGGATCGCGATCATGTTGCCGGCCGCGGCGCCCACCGCCTGCAGCGCGACGATCATCACGGTCGACATCGCCAGCCGCTCCGCGACGCCGTACTGGAAGGCCGAGAACATCAGGTTGCTGACCGTGTTCGAGCCGGCGATGAAGGCCCCGAGAGCGCCCGTGGCGCCGGCGAAAAGCGGCCACACCCGCCCGACGTTGCCCGCCACCCACTCGGCCATCGCGATGGGCATGGACAGCAGGCCGGCCGCATTCACGTCCGAGTTGATGTAGACGCGCACCATCGGCACGGTGAACACCAGCACGATCCCCGCGCCGACCAGCACGCCGGCCGACGACCGCACCGCGGCGGCCACGTCTCGCGGCGGCATGCGGTGGAGGAAGGCCGTGACCACGACCACGACGACGAGGATGAATCCGGGAAGGTAGAGCGGGGTCGTCGAGGCCGAGATTCCCGTGCCGAAGATGTCGTTCCACGCCAGCGCCGGCGCGCGCAGCCAGGCCCCGACGGGGAGGGACGGGAGCCGCGTCAGCACGAGGAGGAGCCCCACCAGGGCGTAGGGCGCCCACGCCATGGGCGTCGAGATGCGCACGCGCCCCTCCGGTACCTCGGCCATCTCCTCCTCCAGGCCGCTCACCCAATCCTCCCGCCACGACGCGCGGGCGGGGAAGTCCCAGGTGTCCTTCGGGAGAAGGAACCCGCGGCGCGCGGCCACGACGACCACCGCCAGGCCGACCGGCGCGCCGAGGAGGGAGGGGAACTCCGGGCCCAGGAAGGTGCCGAAGAGCACGTAGGGCACCGTGAACGCGATGCCGCCGAAGATCGTGAAGGGCAGCGCGCGCAGACCTTCCGTCCAGGACCGGTTGGCGCCGAAGAAGCGCGTCATCATCACCACCATGAACGTGGGGATGAGGACGCCCGCGGTGGCGTGCAGCAGCACCGCCTTCGCCGTGACCAGGCGTAGGTAGTCCATCATCGACAGCCCCGCGGCCGAGAGCTGCGCCGAGAAGGCCTCGCCGCCGAGGCCGCCCTGGACGCCCACGAGGATCGGGGTACCCACGGCGCCGAACGTGACCGGCGTGCTCTGCACCATCATCCCGAGCATCACCGCGCACGCCGCGGGGAAGCCCAGGGCGACCATCAGGGGTGCGGTCACGGCTGCGGGCGTCCCGAACCCCGCCGAGCCCTCGATGAACGAACCGAACAACCAGCACACGATGACGGTCTGGACCCGGCGGTCGTCGCTGATGCCGTGGAAGCTGCGCCGGATGGCGGCCACCCCACCCGATCGCTCCAGCGCGTGGAGGAGGAGGAGCGCGCCGAAGATGATGAAGAGGAGGTCGAAGGTGAGGAACAGCCCCTGGACGGACGCGGCCGCGATGCGCGACGGCGCCATGTGCCAACCTTCGAGCGCGACCAAGGCGGCCGCGACGTAGGCGGCCGGCATCGCGTGCTTCGCCGGGATGCGGAATCCAACCAGGAGCGTGCCACCCAGCGCGATGGGGAAGAGGGCGAGCAGAGCCTGCGTGCCCAGGCCCATCAGAACGCCACCTCCGCGGCCCGGCAGAGGAAGGCCATGAAGTCCGATCCGGCGGCGAGGACCCCGGCCAGCTCCTCAGGGAGGTCCGGGCTGGTCACGAAAGCCTGCGTCAGGCTGCGTCCGCCGATGAAGTCCTTCCACTTCAGGTCTTCGACGAGGGGGTGTTCGGGATCGAAGCCCCGCGGAGGGCGGGACAGCCGGTCCCCGGACATCTCGAAGACGGCCGTGAAACGCTTCCCGTGCGCCGCCCTCTTCCACCCGGCCGGGTCCTCGACGATCGCCTCGCGGATCTTCCGGGTCGTCGGCCCGTCCGGGTGCCACAGGCCGAGGCCTACGAAGCACGCGCGCGGCTCGATGTGCAGATAGAAGCCCGGCGCGTGCACGTCACCGCCGCGGTCGTGGCGGAACTGGATGCCCGTGTGCGTCTTGTAGGGGCTCTTGTCCTTCGAGAAACGCGTGTCGCGGTGGATGCGGAAGAGGGAGCGCGGGCCCGCCGAGAAGTGCGGGCTGATGCGCCGAAGCCGGTCGGAGAAGTCCTGGATGAAGCGGAGCGCCGGGACCTTCACGTGGTCCTCGTAGCGCGCCTTGTTCGCGGTGAACCACGCGCGCTCGTTGCTGGCGGCCAGCTCACGAAGGAACTGGAACGTCTGCGCCGTGAAGTAGCTCGCTTCGGCCACCACTCTCCTCCAGGCAGTTTGGACGGTGGCAGCAAGTGACCTTCTGGAGGCCCGGCCCACAAGGGCCGCGGGCGCACGCGCCGGTCGAGGGAGGCGGGCGCGTGCGTCCGGCGGCTCGCCGGAAGCGGGGGCCGGACGCATGTTGGCGGAGTCGTCCCATCCGACTCTCCCGGAGGCCGTCCCATGCGCATCCTCGCCGCCGTCGCTCCCTTCCTGCTCGCGCTTTCCCTGGCCGCGCAGGAACCGGTGGACCGCGGCATGGTCGACCGAATCGAGGCGGAGGCGACGGAGCACTCCGGCGTCATGGAGGGGTTCGATCACCTGACCAACGTGATCGGACCGCGTCTCACCGGCAGTCCGGCGCTGAAGCGGGCCGCCGGCTGGGCCGCGGACGAGCTGAGAGCGATGGGGATGACGAACGTCCACGAGGAGACGTTCGACTTCGGGCGCGGGTGGACGTTGGAGGGCCTCACGCTGGAAATGACCCGTCCCTGCTGCTTCCCCCTCGTCGGGTACCCGGAGGCATGGACCCCTTCGACCGCCGGGGCGCTCGAGGGGAGCCCCGTCTACGTCGGGGACTGGTCGGAGGAGCAGGTCCGGGCGCGAGCGTCCGAGCTGCGCGGGCGCATCGTGCTTCCCTACCGACCCATGGAGGCCTTCATCACGATGGACCGGGAGCAGCCCACGGACCATGACGCTCCCGTGCGTATCGGTGCGCCACCCTTCCTGCGTCCCTCGGCGCCCGTCGACCGGCGGGCGCTGCCGGACCTGCTCCGCGACGTGGGGGCGGGCGTGATGCTCGCGCCCAACCAAGGCACCGAGGGAACGCTGTTCGTGCTGGGCGACACCGGCGCGACCGACAACGCCGATGGCGTCGCGTCGGCGATGGAGGCGATGCGCATCCTGAAGGCGCTGGGGGTGCGCCCGCGGCGCACGATCCGCCTGGCCCTGTGGAGCGGGGACGGAGCGCGCGAGGCGGCCATCGTGCCGGCCACCTTCCTGCACCACGCTGCGATGCGGGACGCGAAGATCCCCAGAGCTCCCGTGAGCTGAAGGAGACCCGAGGGCCGATCAGGGGTAGAGCCGCTCCGTCTTCCAGCCGTCGTCTCCGCGCCGGAACGCCAAGCGCTCATGGAGTCGGTCGGCCTTCCCCTGCCAGAACTCGATGTAGGTGGGGCGCAGCAGGTACCCCCCCCAGAAGGGAGGTAGGGGGACGTCGTCGCCCGCGTATCTCGCTCCGAATTCCCTCACCCGCGCCTCGAGCTCCTCCCGGGAAGGCAGGGTGTGGCTCTGTTTCGACGCCCAGGCCCCGATCCGGCTCCCCCGCGAACGGGTCATGAAGTAGCGCGTGCTCTCCTCCTCCGAGACCCGTTCCACCGTCCCCTCGACACGGACCTGCCGCTCGAGGATACCCCAGTGGAAGCACAACGAGGCGCGAGGGTTGGCCCCCAGCTCGTCGGCCTTGCGGCTCTCGTAGTTGGTGTAGAACACGAACCCCCGCTCGTCCACCCCCTTGAGCAGCACCATGCGCACGGACGGGACGCCATCCGGCGTGGCCGTCGCCAGGGCCATCGACTCCGGGAGAAGCATCCCCGAGTCGCGCGCGGCGTGGAACCAACTCTGGAACAGCTCGATGGGACCCCGACCCTCGTCGGCCTCGGGGATTCCCCGCACCACGCCCTTGCCCAGCGTGACGATCGTGCGAATGGAGGACTTCAGGGACATGCGTTCTCCAGTGGGAAGGGGACGCTAAGATCGTGAAAGGGGTGTCGCGGGGGCAACGTCGCTCCGGGGGCTGGCGCCTTGGCCTCTTGTGCTGGGGGCTCGGGGCGCGGCGTGCCTCCCTCGGGATCGCTCGACCCTTGGGGCCGGGTGCCTCCTACCGACCACGTGGATGGGGCCCTCGCTGAGCGGCGCCGGGATCTTCCTCGTGACCCCAGGCCCCTTGAATCGATCTCCGTCTCTTGCCAGTTTTGATACGTACCCCCTCCCCCCTGGGGGGGGATAGACGAGAGGGGACCCGGTGACCGACGAGCGCACGCAGGACATCGTCCGAAGGCTGAAGAGCGTCGAGGGACACATCCGCGGAATCGAGCGGATGGTGGAGGAGGAGGCGTACTGCGTGGATGTGGTCAACCAGATCCTGGCCGTCCAGCGGGCCCTGAAGAAGGTGAGCGGATTGGTGCTCGACCGGCACCTGCACTCGTGCGTGACACACGCGATCCAGGGGAACGACGCCCAGGCGAAGGAGCGGGTGCTCGGCGAGCTGCTGGAGGTCTTCGAGGCCACCGGCAAGGCCTGAGGCGAGCCAACGGAAGGAGGCCGGACGATCCGGCCGACCCGAACGACGCATCACGAACGGAAGAGAAGCCAACCATGACGACGAAGACGGTTACCGTGCCCAACATCTCCTGCGGACACTGCGTGATGACCATCCAGCGGGAAGTGGGGGAGCTCGAGGGCGTGAGCGAGGTGAAGGCCGAGCAGGAGACGAAGCAGGTGACGATCTCGTGGGACCCTGACGCGACCGACTGGGTCGTGATCGAGGACACGATGAAGGAGATCGACTACCCGCCGGTCGGGTAGCGGCGGTCGGATAGCGGACGGAAATCAGCGAGGGCCGAAGCAATGCCCGTCGAGCGGCAGATGACGATCCCGGTGACGGGAATGACCTGCACGAACTGCGCGGCTACCGTCGAGCGGACGCTGAAGAAGACCGAGGGCGTCCTGGACGCCTCGGTCAACTATGCGTCGGAGCGCGCTACCGTGCGCTTCATGCCCACCGAAGTGCGCGAGAACCGCCTCGTGGAGCGCATCTCGGGGGCGGGCTACGGAGTGGCCACGCAGCGCATGGAGATCCCGATCACGGGGATGACGTGCGCGAACTGCGCGACGACCATCGAGCGGACGCTCCAATCCCGCGTGCCGGGCGTGGTCTCCGCGGTGGTGAACTTCGCCACCGAGAAGGCCGTGGTGGAGGTGGTCGCGGGCACCGCCGGCTGGAAGGAGGTCGCCAGGGCCATCGGGGACGCGGGGTACGGCGTCGTGGACGCTCCCCCGGAACGGATGGAGGACGCGGAGGCCGAGGCGCGGCGCGCCGAGATCGCGGATCAGACGCGGAAGTTCTGGACGGGCGTGGCGTTCGCGCTCCCGCTCTTCCTGCTGAGCATGGCGCGCGACTTCGGCCTGGTCGGTGGGTGGGCCCACGCGCCCTGGGTCAACTGGCTCATGTTCGCTCTCGCCACCCCGGTCCAGTTCTACGTCGGCTGGGACTACTACCGGGGCGGGTGGAAGTCGCTGCGGAACGGCTCGGCCAACATGGACGTGCTCGTCGCGATGGGCTCGTCCGTGGCGTACGCCTACTCGGTGGTGGTGGCGGTGGCGCTCACGCTGGGGACGGCGGCGCTCGGAGAGCACGTCTACTTCGAGACGGCCGCACTCATCATCACGCTCATCAAGCTGGGCAAGCTCCTCGAGGTGCGCGCGAAGGGCCAGACGTCCGAAGCGATCCGGGAGCTGATGGGGTTGCGTCCGGCGACCGCACGCGTGGTGCGCGACGGCACGGAGGTGGACGTGCCGGTGGAGGAGGTCGTCGTCGATGACGAGATCCTCGTGCGGCCGGGCGAGCGCATCCCGGTGGACGGCGTCGTCCTGCAGGGCCGCTCGGCCGTGGACGAGAGCATGCTCACGGGCGAGAGCATGCCGGTGGAGAAGGCGCCGGGCGACGAGGTCGTGGGTGCGGCGATCAACAGGGAGGGCGCGCTCCGCTTCCGTGCCACGCGTGTGGGCGCGGACACGGCGCTCGCGCGCATCATCCGACTGGTGCAGGAGGCGCAGGGGAGCAAGGCGCCCATCCAGCGACTGGCCGACCGGGTGGCGGCGGTCTTCGTGCCCACCGTGATCGCGATCGCCTTCGGGACCTTCCTGCTCTGGTGGCTGGGAGTCGGCGCGGGCTTCACGCCGGCCCTCATCCGGCTGGTGGCGGTACTGGTCATCGCCTGTCCCTGCGCCCTCGGGCTGGCCACGCCCACTGCCATCATGGTGGGGACGGGGAAAGGTGCCCACATGGGCATCCTCTTCCGCAGCTCGGAAGCGCTGGAGCGCGCGCACGCGCTCGGCGTCGTCGTCCTGGACAAGACCGGCACGGTCACGCGCGGGGAGCCGGCGGTCCACGAGGTCGTCGTGCGCGCACAGGCGACCGTGCCCGCGGGCGACGGGAGGAAGGACGCCGAGCGGCGTCTGCTCGGACTCGCGGCGGCCGCCGAGCGCCGCAGCGAGCATCCCCTGGGGGCGGCAGTGGTGCGGGAGGCGGAGCGCCGAAGCATCGCCCTCGCCGAGCCCGACCGGTTCTCGGCGGTGCCGGGCCGCGGTGTCGCGGCCTTCGTGGAGGGACACGAGGTCCTGATCGGGACGCGTCGCCTGCTGGAGGAGAACGATGTGGTCGTCGACGCGCTGATCTCCGAGGCGGAACGCGTGGAATCGGCGGCACGCACCCCGCTATGGGTCGCGGTGGATGGCGAGGTCTCAGGGCTCTTCGCCGTGGCGGACGCCGTCAAGGAGGGATCGAAGGAGGCCGTCGCGGAGCTGCGCCGGCAGGGGCTGCGCGTCGTCATGCTCACGGGGGACAACCGGAGCACGGCGGCCGCTATCGCCCGCGAGGTGGGCATCGACGAGGTCCGCGCCGAGGTGCTGCCCGATCAGAAGGCGGATGTCGTCCGTGAACTGATGGACGGAGGGGCGTTGGTGGCGATGGTGGGCGACGGGATCAACGACGCCCCGGCGCTCGCGCGGGCCGACGTGGGCATCGCCATCGGCACCGGAACGGACGTGGCCATGGAGGCGGCCGACGTCACCCTCATGCGCGGAGATCTGCGCTCCGTGCCCCAGGCGCTGGCGCTCGGGCGGGCGACCATGCGCACCATCAAGCAGAATCTGTTCTGGGCGTTCTTCTACAACATCGTCCTGATCCCCGTCGCGGCAGGCGCCCTATATCCGGTGACGGCCCTGCCGATGATCCTGCGCCAGCTCCACCCGATCCTGGCCGCCCTGGCCATGGCCTTCAGCTCGGTGAGCGTCGTCGGCAACAGCCTGCGGCTCAAGCGCGTGCGGATCTGACCGACCGGCGGCATCCCCGGGGTAGGTCGTCACAGCGTGAGCTTCAGGAGGACGGAGAACTTCTGATCGTCCGGCACCACCCCGGGTGGCGGCCTGGAGTCGTGAAGGTATTCGTGTTCCAGCGAGAGCGACACGTCCTCGAGGACCTTCGTGGACACCGACGTGGTGGTCGTCACGAGGAAGTCGGAGGCCCGGTTCCAGGCCGGCTGGTAGAAGGTGGCGTTCTCGACGGTCGTGCTCTCGCTGATCGTCTTCTCGACCTTGGCCCGCCAGCTCCACCGCGCGAGGCTCTCGGTCCCGGCCTGCGTCGATCCGGGGTCCAGGTGTAAGTCCTGATAGTCCCACAGAACGGCGCCGCTGAGGGAGGCGCTGCCGCCCTCCTCCGACCAGAAGGTGTACTTCGCCCCGGCACCCCCGCTCGAGCGGAAGTCCAGCTTGCGGATCACGTCGCGGGAGGCGTCGACGAACACGAAGGGTGACCACCTGTCCCCGGGCCACAGGTCGAGCTTCAGGGACAGCCGCTGGTCGTTGGCGATGACCTTCTGGTCGCTCGAGCCGTACCGCACCAGCGTCGAGATCTCGAACTCGGCGACGTCGGTATGGAGGTGCTTCGCGCTCGCACCGGTCCGCAGGATCGTGAACTTGCTGTTGCCCATGGCGCCGTTGAAGCCGAGCTCCAGCTGGACGTTCCAGGAGTCGGGCGCCTGCTGGGCTGCCGACGGCCGGGCTGTGGCGAGCACGGTCGAGACGCCGACGACGGAAAGCAGGAGGGTGGAGGTTCGTGACATCGGAGGGAAGAGACCGGGGTCGGGAGGGCTACGGGCGGGCCGGAAAGGTCGACGCGTGGTGCGCAGTGGGCAAGGCATCGCGGCCGGCCCGGAGACGGTCGCGCGCAGGTTCCCCCGGCTCGCAGGCCGCGCTACCTTGAATATCAGCGAGGAGCGCCCCCCCGGGATCGCTCGCGTCGGTACGAAGACATGAACGATCGAATCGGAAGCAGCTTTCCCGGCGGTCCGCGTCGCTCCACCCACTCCCCGAGGCCGGATCACCCGCCACGCCTCCAAAGGGTGGAACAGATGGAGCGGCGGGTGTCGCGCCGGAAGCTCGAGCGTTCGCGTGCCCGCCGAGCCCGACGTGTCGTGCTGGGGTTCTTCGTGGCGACGGTCCTCGCCGGGTCCCTCGGTGCCTACGTCGGATTCGCCAGTCACACGACCCCCGAGGAGCTGAGCGACGCCCAGCAGGCGGCCCGGAAGCGCGATATCGACATCTCCAGCGAAGTCAACCGAACCCTCCTGGAACTCTGGAAGATGGAAGACGTCGAGGCCCTTCGGAACAAGGGTCGGATCCGCTGATGGAGGGCGAGAGCCAGCGATGAAGCGGTTCGGGTGGCGGGATGTCCTGGCGCGTACGCCGCGCCGCGCCAACGTGCTGGTCGTGGATGACGAGGTGGAGGTACGCCGCGCGCTCGCGGAGCTGGTGACACGCTTCGGCTACGACGTGCGCTCGGCCGCCTCGGCCGAAGAGGCGGACCACTGGCTCAGCGCCGAACGCTACGACGTTTGTCTGCTTGACATCGAGCTACCGCGGATGAAAGGTCTCGAGTTCCTGGGATGGGCACTGAGCCGCGATCCGGAGATGGCGGTGATCATGCTCACGGGGCTGGACCTTCCCGAGGTGGCCGTGGAGTGCATCGAGCAAGGGGCCCGTACCTATCTGGTGAAGCCGGTGGAGGCCGAGTTCCTCCGGCTGGCGATCCAGGACGCGCTCGCGATGCGTTCCCTTCTTGTGGAGCGCAACGAGCTTTCCCGCACCTGACTTCACCGAAGGCTACCCATGGCGACCATTCTCGTGATCGACGACGAGGCCCAGGTCCGGGCCACGATGCGCCGTGTCCTCGAGCGCTACGGGTACGCGGTGGCCGAGGCCGCCAACGGTCGGGAGGCACTCAAGGCGATCGCGAGCACGAGCTGTGATCTCGTGATCACCGACATCAACATGCCCGAGATGGATGGAATCGAGGTGATCATGGCGCTCTCCGAGCGCCAGCCGGGCCTGCCGATCATCGCCATCTCCGGGGGCGGTCGGCTGCCCAAGGACCTGCTCCTGGCCAGCGCCGACATGCTCGGCGCCGTGACCACCCTCGCCAAGCCGTTCGACATCCCGGATCTGATCGGGTCCGTGGAGCGAGCCCTGGCCGAGAAGGATCACGACGGCGATTCTACTGCTGTCCAATAGCACATCCAGTCGCGGTGAGGACCTCGCGGACGGGGTCGTCCACCGCACCGTCCACGGAGGTTGAACGGTGACAGGGACGAGCCCGGACGAGGGCCCGACGGAAGGCACGCGGACGCCGCGCATGCAGATCTCCGACGTGCAGGCCGTCATCGAGAGCGCCCGTGCCCGCGGGGGAATGGACGCTCTGGAGAAGTTCATCCGTCGCCGCCTTCCGGAGGCGGAAGACGAGGAGATCCGGGAGGCCGCGGAGGTCGCGGTCGAGATCATCGAGTCGATCCCGGTGTTTCTCGCCCGGGCACGACAGGAGGCGGACGAGCGGAACCTGCGGTCGGTCGTGGGTCCGCTGCTCAATCACGCCGAGCAGTACTTCCTGCAGCCGATGGACCTGATCCCGGAAATGACCCAGGGACTCGCCGGGCTGCTCGACGACTGCTACCTGTTCATTCGCGTGCTCCAGCACCTGGACAAGGGACCGGAGCCCTTCCTCGACTGGGACCTCGAGTACCCGGAACAGTTCCTGCGCAGCCTGATCGGCAAGGAGATCAGCCGGCAGCTCGACGCCATCGTCCTGGACGCGATGAACCAGGTGTCGCATCACCTGGCGGAGCTCTGGTCCAAGATGTCGCACCCGGCCTGAGCGCCGGCCCTCCGTCTCGCGTCAGCGACGCCTTCCCGCCGGCGCCGCCGCCGAGTCCGCCGGCGCCGGCTTCTTCCAGAACCCTTCCGTACCCTTCGCCTGCGAGGCGACCGGGCCATGGAAGAGGGCGCTGTTGAACAGCACCCGGAAGGTCCCCCAGGGCTGGCCGCGCCACTGGGGACGGAAGCCGATCAGCACGACGTGCCCATCGCCGTGCCGGACGTCCACCGCGGCGGCCTGCCCCAGGATGTGCTCGGCACCCAGGAGGTAGCCCGACATGAGCGGCGAGCCCTCCGGGGCGTAGCTGGCCAGGACCGCCCCTTCGAAGCCGTCCTCGGTGGTGAAGACCGGGCTTCTATCGAAGAAGATCGGGGCACGACGCGGCATTCCGGCCATGACCGGGTGCGCGGGATCCACGCGGACCTCCAGGATCGAGCCGCTCGAGAAGAAGGCGTCGCGACGGAGCGCGCGCGTGACGTCGGTGACGGGGAGGTGCAGCTCGTCGATGCACAGGTCGCTCGCCTGGTTCAGGCACACGAGCGTGCCCCCGGCGCGCACGAAGGCCTCCAGGGAGCGGATGCCCTCGTCGCCCAGGCCGCCGGCGTAACGGTCGGGCACGGACCCCCGGGCGTATCCGTCCCGCAGGGAAACGGGACGCTCGGCGGGAAGGAGGATCACGTCGTAGCGGTCGCGCAGGTCTCCGGCGCGGACGTCCGCGTCGCGGATGTTCGTGAAGCGGAACCGATACTGCTCGAAGAGCCAGCGGCTCCACCCCTCGTCCATGCTCGCTGTCCAGGGGCGATAGAGCCCGACTCGCGGGCGGGGCAGCTCCGTGCCCGTGCTCGCGCCGCGGGTCGCCTGCAGGGCGAGCTCCGAGGCGAGCCGGCGCGCTGTGGCGTCGGCGAGGCCGGCGACGACGTACGTGCCCCCGTCGTCCGGCGTCCAGCGAACGGAGGCGCCGGCGTCCCAGCCCTCGTTGATGGCCCGGAACGTGTTGTTCTGCGCAGGATCCAGCCGGAGCGCCGGGCCGCCGCCCGTGATGCGCCCTGCCGGCGGGCGGACGGCCGTGGCCACCGCGTTGTCGTCGAACCCGACGCCCGGTGCCGCGTCGAAGGGGGACGCGTCCCCGACGTCGGCATCCCAGGCGGTGGGATCTCCCTCGAGGGGTCGAAGTGCGGCGCGCTCCGCGTCGGCGAGCGGCTGCGTCGCCTCGACCACGCGTACGTCCATCTGGAAGGGGAGCGTCCACCCTGCGGCGTCGTAGGGCTGCTCGGGCGGCCCTTCCGGGTATTCGCGCAGGTCCGGGTACGTCTGAGCCTCCAGGACCTGGCGGGCCAGCTCCGCGAAGGGCTGGTCCATCGGAATCACCCAGGTGCCCGCCGGATACGTCAGGCCCTCGTGCGTGACCGCGGAGTCGAGCTCGCTCACGCGGATGCCGTTGTACGCGAGGCGGCGGAGCAGTTCGACGGCCGCCACCGGGTCGCGCTGGTCCCGGGGTACGAAGTACGCATACGGAGGCCCGGCGCGGTAGCGCGCCACCACCTCGCGTCCGGATTGGTAGCGGTTGTAGAGGAGGTCCTCCCTGTACTTGGCCGCGTAGTCGAGGACGGCCAGCGACGCGACGTGCATGTAGTGGACGGCGTCGCCCAGCCGCCACCATCCGCCCGTCCAAGGGCTCGAGTACAGCGGCTGCGGCCGCAGGTCCCGCATCCCTGCCGGGAAGTCGCCGAGGGTGTAGAAACGTGGCGTCGCATAGCGGTACAGCGCCGTCTCGGTCCAGAACGCCGCCTGGTTCTGGAGCATCGGCATGTAGTCGACGTAGCCGGGATACCATGCGTCGAAGCCGGTGCCCATGTGCGTGGCCCCCGGGAGGCCGCGCGACTCGAGCATCTGCGCGATCGTCATCCCGATGGTGTTCACCTCCCGTGCCATGAGCGCGGGGACCCGCGGCGCGATGGGGTCGGCGAAGGGTGGCAGCCAGATGCGCGTCGGAAAGGGGGAGCTCTGGTGGTGGACGTAGATGATCTGGGGCTCCCAGTACCGCCACGTCCGTTCCAGCGTGCGCGACTCGATCATGTTGAGCATGTAGGAGTCGCGGTTGTTGTCGTGGCCGACGTACTTCTGGTAGAGCATCGGCATCGGGGCGACCTCGTAGGGGGTGCCCACGTTCTCGGCGTACCAGTCCGCGACGATCGTCTGCCCGTCGGGGTTGAGCGACGGCCACAGCGCCAGGATCACGTTGTCGCGGATGGCCTGGATGCGCGGGTCATCGCTGGAGGCCAGATCGTACGCGAGGCCGATCGTGTGCTGCGCGCCGGCGACCTCCGAGGCGTGCAGGCCGCCGGAGATGTCGACGATCGCGCGCCCCTCCCGCGCCAACGCCCGGGCCTCCTGCTCCGTGAGCCCCTCCGGGTCGGCGAGCCGATGCGCGATCTCCCGGTTACGGTCCAGTGCCGCCAGGTTCGCCGGCGAGGAGACGAGCGCGAGCCACCAGTCCCGGCCGAAGGAGGTCCGCCCGACCTTGACCAGCATCACCCGGTCGCTGGCGGCGGCCAGGCGCTGGAAGTAGTCGACGGACTGCTCGTACGTGGCCAGGTGGAAGTCGGCCCCCGGCTCGAACCCGAGGACCGAGGCGGGGGTGGGGACGGCCTGCGCGCCCAGGAAGGCGGCGGGCGCGAGGGACAGGGTCGTCGCCAGGGCGGCACGGAACAGGAAGGATCGCACGGGTCGCAGCATCCGGCTCGATGGAGCGCTGGTCCAGGGAAGGGAACGTCCGGCCGAATATGGCCGCGGGACGGGCCGATGCGCCACCTGGGTCGGGTGCGCTTCCGCCCCGTGGTGTCGCGGTCCCCGTCGGTCGTGCTGCCGCCGTGTCAGCGCGCCGGGAGCGCGTCGAGGCCCGCCCGGGCTCGCTGGGCCCACGCCGAGGCGGCGGGGCCCGAATCCCCGAGCAGCCTCAAGGCCCGTTCGAAGTGGGTCGTGGCGGCTTCCACCTCGCCCCGACCCGCGGCCAGGACGCCGAGCTCGTATTGGGCCCGGACCGTCACCGGGCCGAGCCAGGTGGTGGGCGGCACCAGCGACGACAGCAGGGCCTCCCCTTCCTCCCGCTGCCCGGCGTCGCGGAGCAGAAGGGCGAGGTTCAGCCGCATCTGAGGGGAGGGGGAGGACTCGAAGTCGTTGTCCGCGTGGATGGTCCACAGCTTCATGGCCGCCCGCTCGAGGGTGATCGCGCCGTCACGATCCCCCCGTCGCGCCGCCAGGCGCGCCTCGATGTCCGACTGGAGTGCGCCTCGATAGTCTTCGGACGTGCCCCCGGCCGGCAGCGTACCCAGGGCGTCCACCCAGCGTCTCGCGATCGCGGTGTCGCCGAGCTGCGCGTGCCATGCACCCATCAGCCAGCCCGCCGACCACACCGGCCGTCGGCCGAAGTAGGCCAGCGCCGAATCAACGGGGATGTAACGGGTCAGCGAGGTCATCGCCTTCCGTCCGGCGACGGGGTCCTCCAACCCCGCGAGGTCCGCCGCGACGATGAGCATCTCCATCGTCGCCTGGTCGATCCGCCGGTCCTCCGGATAGGTCCCGGCCTCCAGCACGGAATCGACCTTCGTCGCCCAACCGTTCGCGATCCAGCTGCGCAGGACCTCGCCGAACGCCAGGCTGTGGTTGGGCGCGCCCAGGGGTGTCACGACTTCGAGGAGGCGTCGATAGCGGGCGGGGTCGCCCACGCGGAGCTGCCGAAGGAGCTGGACGAACTCCTCACGAGGGAGCGAGGCCAGCTCGGGAAGCATGCGCTCGAACTGGACGGAGTCGGCCAGCAGCGCACGCAGGGAGCGGACCGTCGCCCGGCCCACGACGCCACTCGTATCCGCTCGGGTCAGCCGCTCGAGCTGCGCGCGCTCGTCGGCCGTGTCCTGGAGGGCGATGGCCCACCACTCCCGCGCCGACAGGGCAGGAACCTGGGTCGAGTCCAGGCGCACCACCCGCTCCGCGAGGGCGCGGCTTCCGTATTCGGGTGGGGTCAGCTGCCACCCGTAGGCGCGTCGGTAGTATTCCAGCTTCGCGTTCGCGTCGTAGTCCAGGGAGTCCAGAGCGAGAAGGTGGTTCGCGGCGGAGATCGCCCCCGGCCCGTCGGTTCGGAGCGAGGCCCGCATTCCCTCCAGGCGCAGGCGGCTGCGCTCGTTCAGGTTGTGCTCGAAGGGCTCCGCGCGTGCGAGCAGCTCGACGAACCCCGTGAAGGGTTGCCCGCGCAGGCTGAGGCCCCAGGACTTGATGAGGATCGCCTCGACCGTGGCGAGGACGAACGTCGAGTCGAGGGCAAGCGATCGGTCGATCGCGCTGTTGGCCGAGTCGACCATGCCGCGGCGCATGGCGTCCTTGGCGGCGAGGTACGCCTTCAGGGCTTCCGGAGACTGCGTGGCGTCGAAGTCCAGCTCCGCGGGAATGTCGGGCGGGCGGAGCGGCCCCCATACGCGGGCGAGGATGCGCACCGCGGCCTCGCGCACGGCGTCCGCCATGCCGTCGGCGGTGGACGACACGGCGAAGACGTCCATCGGCTCCGAGCGGCCTACCCTGTAGAGTCGCAGGGCGACCTCCAGCGTGGCGCCGGTGGGAACCACGGACCCCAGGAGGAATCGGTGGGCTCCGGACTCCTCGGCCAGGCGCTCCGCCTCCGGGCGATCCGGGACGCGAGCCGCCGCCCCGGCATCCGGCCGCAGGGAGCTCCACAGCGACCATGGGTCCACCACGCGGAGTGACGGCGCTCCATCGAGCGCAGTGGCCAGGAGGTCGGCGGCGCCCTCCGACCACTCGTCGCCCGCGTCGCCCGCGACGCGGAGGGGGAAGATCGCCAGGCCGACGCTTCCGTCGGCGTTCGAAGAGGGGTAGCGGATGTGCGACACGGCGCCGGCGGTCGACAGCACGATCAGCGCGGCGACGGTGAAGGCGCCCACCAGCTGGAGGTACCGGGAGACGGGGACCGGGGCGCGGCCCTCTTCGGGCGTGATGTCCACGGCCCTGCGCAGGCCCTGTGCGGTCAGGTCGTAGACCCAGGCCAGCACCGCGACGAGCGGGAAGCCGGCGATCGCGGCGATGACGATGATCCGGTAGGCCAGGTCGGGGAGGGCGAGGGCCGCGAAGACCATGTCGGTCCCCTGGAGGACGGCGGCGACGCCGGCTCCATACGCCACGAGGGCGCGTACCACGCGCCGCTGTCGGAGCTGCTCGACGAGCGACGCGACCCTGCCCACCGGACGCCTAGATCGTCCCGACGGCCCTCATCCCCCGCAGGACGTCCGCCCAGCGTTCCATCTCCTCGGGGAGGCCGAAGGACACGCGGTTCCATTCCGTCATGGGCGGGAAGGCCCGGCCCACGCGGATGCCCTGTTCTCGCATGCGGTCGATGTAGGCCTGCAGGTCGCCGTTGATGCGGTGCATGATGAAGTTCGTCTGCGTCGGGATGTACTCGAGCCCGAGCCCGTCCAGCGTCCTGGTCGCGATCTTCTTGGCCTCGGTGTTGACGCCGACGCTTCGCGTCATCAGCCCGTCATCGGCGAGCGAGGCTATCCCGGCCGCGCACGCCAGGACGTTCGTGTTGCTGTTCGCCATGAACGCCGAGAGCTTTCGCGCTGTCTCGGGATGGGCGACGCCGTAGCCGAGTCGCAGCCCCGCCATCCCGAAGATCTTCGAGAACGTGCGCACGACGATGACGTTCGGCTTGTCGTCGATCCACTTCAGCGCGCTCCAGTAGGCGGGGTCGTCCGCATACTCGAAGTACGCCTCGTCCACCAGGAACGTCGTTTCCGCCGGGGCGTCCGCGATCCATGCGTCCACGTCGCGGGACGGCGTCACGGTCCCGGTGGGGTTGTTGGGGTTGCAGATGTAGACCACCGACGGGCCGGTGCCGGCCGTGGCGCGCATGCGATCGAGATCGTGTTCGCGCGCCGCGTTCAGCGGGATGGCCTTCAGGTCGTAGGGGGACGCCCGCTGATAGCGGGGCACGTCCTCGAAGGTGGGCTCGGCGATGACCATGGGCACGCCGTCGCGGTGGTATGCCTGGACGGCCATCTGGAGGACCTCGGTGGAGCCGGCCCCCATGACGAGGTGGTCCTCCTTCACCCCCAGGTGCTTTGCGAGCGCCTCCACGACCGGCCGCTTCCACTCACCCGGGTAGCGGTTGGCGTCCACGATCGCGTCGACCACACCCTGACGGGCGGCCGGGGACAGGCCTAGGGGGTTCTCGTTGGAGCTCAGGCGGACGGTGCCGTCCGGCAGGGTCTTGCCGACGCGCCAGAACCCCGATCGCTCGAACACCCCGGACAGTCCGCCGCCGGCGGAGGTGAGGCCGGCGAGGCCGGCGGCCATTCCCGTGGTAACGAAGCCTCGGCGATCCATGCGCACCTCCCGTGCTGACGCCCCGCGTGCGAGCGGTCCGGCGACCCCGCCGGAAAGCGGGGCCTGGGGCAATGTGCGCGCAACCCCCGCGGGATCGAAAGGGGCTCGTTCGGGTCAGCAGGTCGCTGTATCTTCCATCCGAGGTCCCGGGCGCCCTCCCCACCGCCCTCTCGATCCCATCCACTCCCCTGCCGCAGCGACGTTTCCATGCTCCCGAAGACCGCTGTGCTCGCCCTTTCCCTGGCCCTGGCGGCGGCGCCGGCCATGGCGCAGCAGGCCCTGCTGCTGCCGGAGGCCCCCGTCCGCTACGAGTCGGACTACCCGTCCGCGGACTTCCATCGCGGGCGGCGGCAGGCCGTGATGGATGCGCTGCCGGGGGGCTCGGTCGCCGTGATGGTGGGGGGGGTGCAGAAGGGGGCGTCTCTCGACGACCTGCAGTCGTTCGTCCAGGACCCCGATCTGTACTACCTCACCGGCACCGAGGAGCCGGGGTCGTCGCTCCTCCTGGCGCCGGGGGGCGTGGACCTCGACGGACGGACGGTGCACGAGGTGCTCTTCGTCCCGCCGCGGGACGCGGCCGAGGAGATCTGGCTGGGTCGGCGCTTCGGTGCGGAGCGCGCGCAGCGCGTGCTGGGAGTGGAGCTGGCGGTGGACAACGACCGATTCGACGAGATCGTGGGAAGGCTCGTGTCGGACCCCGCCACCGCGGTGCTCACCACCGGGGACGCCACGCTGCGCCGGATCCTCGACGGGCTGCGCGTGGTCAAGACCGACGAGGAGCTGAGGCTGCTCAGGCACGCCATCGACATCACCGCCGACGCACAGCGCGAGGTGCTGGGATCGGTGGAGCCCGGATGGACCGAATACCAGATCGAAGCGCTGGTGGAGTATACCTTCGCCCGGGAAGGCGCTGAGCGTCCTGGCTTCCCCTCGATCGTCGCGAGCGGGGAGAACGGTGTCCTGCTGCACTACGACACCAACCGGCGCACGACGAAGCCCGGCGACCTGGTCGTTGTGGACGTGGGCGCGTCGTACCACGGCTATACGGCCGACGTGACGCGCACCTATCCGCTCCAGGGCGCCTTCACGCCGGACCAGCGTCGCATCTACGACATCGTCCTCGAGGCACAGAAGGCGGGCATCGCCGCAGTGCGCCCCGGCGCCCCCTTCGGAGCCCCGGGAAAGGCGGCGTCGGAGGTGCTCGCGCGCGGATTGGCCGAGTTGGGCCTGATCGGGGGGTCCCGCGACATCATGGCGCTGAGCCGGTTCTTCCCCCACGGCACCAGCCACTACCTGGGTCTGGACGTGCACGACGTGGGGACCTACGACGTGCTCGCGCCCGGCCAGGTGATCACGGTGGAGCCGGGGATCTACATCGCGCCCGCCGAAGACGTGGACCCCCGGTGGTGGAACATCGGAGTGCGCATCGAGGACGACGTGCTCGTCACGGAGCGCGGGCCCGAGGTGCTGTCGGAGGCGGCACCGAAGGAGCCCGGGGAGATCGAGGCGACGATGCGTCCGACCGTCACACGTTGAAACGGATGTGCAGGATGTCGCCGTCCGCCACCACGTAATCCCTCCCCTCGACCTGTAGGCGGCCCTGGTCGCGCACCGCGGCCTCCAAGCCGTACTCCATGAAGACGTCGTAGGGAATCACCTCGGCGCGGATGAACCCCCGCTCGAGGTCGGAGTGGATGCGTCCCGCCGCCTGGCGCGCGTTCGCGCCGCGGCGGATCGGCCAGGCGCGCACCTCGTCCTCGCCGACCGTGAAGAAGGAGATCAGGTCGAGAAGGCCGTACGCGGTGCGGATGAAGCGCGCCAGCGCGGACTCGGACAGCCCGAGGTCGTCCAGGAACGCCTGCTGTTCGTCGGGCGCGAGCGCCGCGATGTCGGCTTCCACGCTGGCCGACAAGGTGAGCCCCGCGGCCCCCGTCTGCTCCACCCGCCGGGCGAGGCCCTCGGGAAGCGGGAGGGCCGCATCGGCCTCGCTACGGTTCAGCGCCACCAGCAGAGCGCGGTCCGTGAGCAACCCGTAGCCCTTCAGGAGGCCACGGTCCAACTCCTCGCGGGGAACGGAGCGGAGCGGGCGCTCCGCCTCCAGAGCCGCCGTCGCGGTCTCGAAGGCCGTGATCTCCCGGGCGTCCCCGCGCTCCTTGCGCAGGCGCTCGAGGCGCCGCTCGGCGATGCCGAGGTCGGCGAGGATGCACTCCAGGTGGAAGGCCTCCAGGTCCGACTCGGGGTCCGGCTCGCTGTCCAGCGCGGGGTTGGGGAAGCCACGCAGCACGAGGCACAGCGCCTCCTGGTCGCGGATCTGCTGCAGCGCCCTGGGCGACAGCCCCTTCTTCTCGGAGCCGTGCTCTCCGGGGATGTCGCAGAACGTCATCTCCGCGTAGGTGGTCTTCTTCGGCGAGAAGATGGCCGACAGCCGGTCGATGCGCTCGTCCGGTACCTTCACGGTCCCCAGACGCACCTCGCCCCCGTAACCCACCGGCACGTCCAGGCCGGTCATCGCGTTGAATACGGTGGTCTTGCCGGAGCCGGCGAAGCCGACCAGCCCGATCTTCACGGGATTCCCTCGCGCCGCGTGATGCGTTCCGCCGCGTCAGTCCGCCGCGGCCTGCATCGGTCGCTCGAGCACCGGCTGCGCCCTGGGCAGCCCCTCCCACTCGCGGTCCACGCGGTCGATGTAGACGGAGGCCGAGATGTCGCCGCACACGTTGAGCGTGGTGCGGCACATGTCCAGGATCCGGTCCGCGCCGAGGATGATCGCGATCCCCTCGGGCGGCACGCCCACCGTCGCCATGACGAGCATCATCAGCGGGAGCGACCCGCCCGGCACGCCCGCGGCGCCCACGGCGGTCAGCACGGCGAGCACGACTACGATGATCTGGGTGGGCAGGCTGAGCCCCGCCCCGAAGACCTGCGCGACGAACAGCACCGTGACGCCCTCGTAGAGCGACGTCCCGTTCATGTTCATCGTCGCGCCCAGGGGCAGCACGAAGCCGGCGATCTTCGGCTGCACGTCCAGCTCCTTCTCGGCCGTGGCGATCGACGTGGGCAGGGTCGCCATGCTGGACGAGGTTGAGAACGCCGTGATCATGGGCGCGTTCACGGAGCGCCAGAACGTGACGGGGCTCATCCTCCCGAAGATCTTCACCAGGGCCGAGATGCCTATGGTGGCGTGCAGGAACAGGCCGAGCACCACCACGATGATGTACAAGCTGAGCTGTTGCAGGATGCTCCAGCCGAACTGGGAGGTGATGCCGAAGATCAGGGCGAAGACGCCGTAGGGCGCGAGGTTCATCGCCATGTCGATGATCTTGATGACCGCGTCTCCCACCCCCTCCAGCACGGCGATGACGGGATCCGCCTTGGCCTTGGGGATAAGCGTGAGCGCGGCGCCGAAGATCAGCGACGCGAAGATCAGGGCCAGCATGTCCATGTTCGCCGCGGCCTCGACGGGGTTCCGAGGCACGATGTTCACGAAGGTGGAGACGCCGAAGTCCACCGGGCCGGTCTGGATCAGTCCCTCGCCCGAGAAGCGGCTCATCAGCTCGTCGCGGATCTCGGGCGGCAGGCCGGCGCCCGGGCGGATGGTGTTCACCAGCGTGAGCCCGATCGTGGCCGCGATGAGCGTCGACATCAGGAAGTAGCCGAACGTGCGGCCCCCGAGGCGGCCCAGCGTCTTCATGTCCCCGATGCCCGCCACGCCGAGCGCGATCGACGTGAAGACGATCGGCACGACCGTCATGAACAGCATCCTCAGGAAGATCTGTCCGATGGGGTAGGCGACGTTGTCGGCCACCCACCGGACCCCACCGGCGTCTCCGAAGAAGGCGTTGGTGAGGCTGCCCACCAGGGCTCCGAGCACGAGGCCCAGGCCGATCTTCGTATGGAGTTTCACGGGGTGCTCCTCGTCGGCGTGTCGAGCGTCGCCCGACCGCCCTGTATTCGGTTCAACGGCGCCGCGGCGGGCGTTGGGACGGTGCGACGGTAGATCCGGATTTCCGGCCGAAACCGTGCCGCCGATCGCCGCCGTGGGCTGTGGGGCTCGAAAGGACCCGCCAATATGAACAGGTGGGGGACTCCGGCGCTACCACCGTGGCGTCGCCCGCTTCGCCCGTTCGAGTCCGCTCGGGTCCGACGGACCGGCGCCCGTGCCGCGTCCTTGCACGCTGCGATCGCCTATGCCATATGTGCGTCCTCTCGTGGCCTTCCAGGAACACCGATTCCTCTCGCCTCCCCAGGGTGGAGTCCCCCATGAAGACCCTCCTCAAGGTCGTCGGCGTCCTGCTCGTGGTCCTGGTGCTCGCCGCCGGTAGCGTGTACGGCTGGGCACGCAGCAAGGACGCCTCGCTCCTGTCGCGGACCATCGACACGCACCGCGTGGACTTCCCCATCCCGTTCCCGCTCTCCGACGACGAGGTGGCCCGGGTGCGCCAGGAGCGGACCGACGCGGGCGAGCCGCCGCCCACGGACGCGGATCTCGACTCCGTGGCCCTGGCGCGGGCGAGGGCGAGCGGAGATCACCTGGTGCACGCCCGATACGGGTGCGTGGAGTGCCACGGTGCGGACTTCGGTGGCGGCGTCATGGTGGACGATCCGATGATCGGGAGGATCCTCGGCCCGAACATCACGAGCGGGAACGGGGGGAGAACGGCCGACTACACGGCGGGCGACTGGGACCGGATCGTTCGCCACGGTGTGCGTCCGGACGGGACGCCGGCCGCCATGCCGTCGGCGGACTTCCAGCGCATGTCGGACCACGAGCTGTCCGACATCCTCGCCTACATCCACTCGCTCCCCACGGTGGACGCGAGCGTCGCTCCGGTCCAGCTCGGACCCCTCGGCACCGTGCTCCTGGCCGCCGGGAAGATCCCCCTCTCCGCGGACCTGATCCCGGACCACCGGAAGGCTCACCCGGTGGAGCCTCCTGCCGAAGAGGCAAGCGCGGAGTTCGGCGCGCACCTCGCCAGCACGTGCTCGGGATGCCATGGCGCCGACTTCACGGGCGGACCCATCCCGGGTGGGGCACCCGATTGGGCGCCCGCTGCGAACCTCACGCCGCACGCGGACGGTCTGGCCGGCTGGACCTACGACCAGTTCGTGTCCACGCTCCGGACCGGAATGCGGCCGGACGGGACGGATCTGCGCGCCCCCATGTCTGGGATGATGCCGTACGCGCGGAACATGACCGACGTGGAGCTGCAGGCGCTGTGGGCCTACCTGCAGTCATTGCCGGCGAAGCCGTCTCCCCGCTGAAGGCCGGTCGCGTGTGAAGGGGACTCAGCGGACGGGCTCGATCGCCGCCCGCTCGATCAGAGCACCCTCGAGCACCTGGTCGACGACGTCCATGCCAGCGGTCACCACCCCGATCGTCGTGTAGTCGTGGTCGAGGCGGACGTTGTCGACCAGGTTCACGTAGATCTGTCCGTCCCCGGTGTCACGCCCGCGCGTCGACACGCCCACGGTCCCGCGCCATTGGACGACGAGGCCGACCTCGTCGCGCGTATAGGCGCCGTGCCCGGCGTATTCGTTGGCGAGTGGGCTGCCGCCCTGGATGACGAAGTTCGGCACCACCCGGTGAAATGTGAGTCCGTCCAGCGTACCCGCGCGCGCCATCTCGAAGAAGCGGAACGCGTTCGTCGGAGCGGTGAAGGGGAGCAGGTGGATGCGCACCTCGCCACCGCCCTCCATGCGCAGGACCACGTCGCTGCGCTCCATCGTCCGCAGGTCCGCCGCGGTGGGGAGGGGGAGACGCTCCGGGCTCCGGGGCGCGGCGAGGTAGGGATGCCCCGTCCAGGCCCCCAGCACCTCGGCGGCACGGGAGGCCACCTCCGCGTCGTAGTCGCGCAGGAACGGCTCGAGCGCGGGCGCGTACGCGGTGTCGCCGAGCGCACCTACGAGCTCCACGAGCGCGAGCCTGGGATCGCGCAGGGTCTGTGTGCCCGTGTGCCCCAGCCGCTCGAGGGCAGCCAGCGCCGTATCCACGACCGCTGCCGTCGAGTCGGTGTCGCGCAGTCGGGCCGCCACGGCGAGGATCACCTGGGGGGCGTCGTCGGAGGCGAGTGCCGCGACGAGCTCCGGGCGCGCGGCGGCGCCGGCGACCCGGGCGAGCCCGTCCAGCGCCTCCGCCCTGGTGTTGGCGTCCGGGTCCCGCACGAGGCCGCGCAGCGTCGCCTCCGCGGGGATCAGGGCGGCGGCGCGTGCAGACCACGTCCGCACGAAGGGGTTGGGATGCTCGGCGAAGCGCGGCAGCAGCGCCGAGGCCCGCTCCGGGTCGAGGGCCGCCAGCGCCGCCAGCGCATGCGCCGCGTCGTGCCACGCCCCGGATCGCTCGGCGGGGAGCGCGGATGCGAGGGCTTCCAGCCGGCGTGCCTGTCGCGCGCGGTCGGGGCAGGGCCGGGCCAGCGCATCCAGCGCCGCCAGGCGTACCGCCGCGGATTCGTCGCCGACCGCGCTGGACTCCAGGCGCTCGCACGTGAAGACGTCGCGATCCGCGGCGGCGAGGGCACGCACGCCTTCGACGCGCACCGCGGCGACCGGATCCTGGAGCGAGCGGTCCAGGAGGTCGGACCGCGCCCGACCCGACCGGGCGAGCCAGGCGGCACCGACGCGGCGCACACGCGCGTCCGCGTCGTCGAGGGCGGCGGACACGTCGGCCTCCGAAAGCGCGGACGCTGTCGAGAGCGCCATGAGGGCGACCTCGCGGACGCGTCCGTCGGCACCGTCCGGCTCGCCGTGGGGTGGCACGTAGCGGGCGATCTCGCGCAGCCTCGCGAGGACCGCATCGCCCACCGACGCGCCTGACCCGCCGCGGACGTAGGAGTACAGCCCGAGCGTCGCGCCCGTGAGCTGATCGAGGGCATCCCACGAGCCTTCGGGCGTCCGGGACAGGGAGAGCAGCGCGCGCTCGAGCTCCGGCTTCCTGGCGGCCTCCACCCGCAGGCGGCCCAGCGAGCGCGCCAGGACCCCGCGAACCCAGGGGTCCGCCTCGACGGCGACCCGCCGGAGGAGGGGAAACAGCGCCGGCCCTCCCGACCTCCCGTGGTAGGCCTGGGCTAGCGCATCCGCCGCTTGGCCGCGCGCGGTGGGGTCCGGATCCCCGAGCGACACGACGATGGGTTCGGCGACGGCCGGGTTCTCCAGCCGGCCCAGCGCCCGGACGCCCGCAGCGCGCAGCGAGGGCATGGGGTCGCCGGTCGCGTCGACCAGAGCCTGCAGCTCGCGTCCGCCGGCCGGCCTTACGTCCTCGGCGGCGACGATCCGCAGGAACGCGCGCGTGGCGACGTCGCCACGCCCGGCGTCGGGTGGACGGCATCCCCCGAGCCCGGCCAGCGCCAGCGCCAGGAGTGGGAGGGAGCGATACCTCGGTTGTGCGTGCATGGAGCGCCAGTATACGGCGGCGCCCCCCACCTACGCGATTGGATAACGGGCCTGGAGGCGCGCGAGGATGCGCTCGAGGTCACCTACCGTACAGCCGTCGAAGCGGCGCTGGCACACGCCGTCGTACGCCACGCAGAGCTGCCGACAGGCCGGATCGGTGATCGCCTGGTCGGCGATCTCGAAGAGGACGTGGTCCTCCTTGAGGATGTGCGCCCGGATGAGCGCCACGTAGCCGTGGGCGGAGTGCACCAGGCGCCGGAGGGCCAGCTCGTCTCCGGCGCGCGCCGCGGGGAGGGCGTCCGCCATGGCCCGCGCATAGGCCCGACCCTGCTCGTGCTCGTGCAGCATCACGGCGATCGGGCCGGTGTCGCGCGACATGCCGGTGGTCTCCAGGGCAGGGAAGAGGAGGTCCTCCTCCTTACCGTGATGGAGGGCGTCGGCGTAGAGGCGGACGAACGCCACGCAGTCGGCGACGCCGTCGAAGTCCATCGACCCGGTCGCGTGCTCGCGCTCGAGGATCTCCTCGAGGACGTCCGTCACCGCGAGGATCTTCTTGTGTTGCTCCCGGAGGACGCGCGTGGGCGTGTCGCCGTCGCTCATGATGCCGCCGTCGGCTCGTAGCACGGTTCGAATCGGGCCGTGAAATGGCGCAGGACCGGCGCCTGCTCCACGAACCGGAACCCGCCGATCGCGTCGCGCCTGCCGAACACTTCGAGGGTGACGTCCACGAGGTAGTCGACCTGGCTCTTCGTGTAGACGCGTCGGGGGATCGCCAGTCGGACCAGCTCCATCTTCGCCGTGCTCTCCTCGCCGGTTTCGGCGTCTCTGCGCCCGAACATGACGGTGCCGATCTCGACCGATCGGATCCCCCCCTCGAGGTAGAGCTCCGCGACCACCGACTGGCCCGGAAGCTCGCGCGGCGGCACGTGGGGGAGGAAGGCCGCCGCGTCGATGTAGACGGCGTGGCCTCCCGGGGGCTGCACGATCGGCACGCCGCCCTCCGTGAGATGCTCCCCGAGGTAGCGCGCGACCTCGATACGGTAGGTCAGGTAGTCCTCGTGCAGCACCTCCTGCAGGCCGACGGCGATCGCGTCGAGATCCCGACCCGCCATCCCGCCGTAGGTAGGGAAGCCCTCGGTCAGGATCAGGAGGTTCTCCTCCTGCCGTGACAGCGCGTCGTCGTTCGTGCACAGGAAGCCGCCGATGTTGGCAAGCCCGTCCTTCTTCGCCGACATCGTGCACCCGTCGACCAGGGAGAACATCTCGCGGGCGATCGCCTTGACCGGCCGGTCCGCGTAGCCGTCCTCCCGCTGCTTGATGAAGAAGGCGTTCTCGGCGAAGCGGCAGGCGTCGAGGTAGACGGGGATTCCGTGCCGATGGCAGACCTCGCTCACGGCCCGGATGTTCGCCATCGACACCGGCTGGCCGCCTCCGGTGTTGTTCGTGACGGTGAGCATGCAGATCGGTACCCGATCCGCGCCCACCTCGTCGATGAGGGCCTCGAGGCGTGCGACGTCCATGTTCCCCTTGAAGGGATGCGGCTCGGCGGGGTGCAGCCCCTCGGGGACCGGGAGGTCGACCGCCTGCGCGCCCGTCGCCTCGACGTTCGCGCGCGTCGTGTCGAAGTGCGTGTTGTTCGGCACGACGTGGCCCGGACGGCAGACGATGCTGAACAGGATCCGCTCGGCCGCGCGTCCCTGGTGCGTCGGGATGACGTGGGTGAAGCGGAAGACGTCCTTGACCGCCGCCTGGAAGCGGAACCAGGACCGGCTGCCCGCGTAGGCCTCGTCGCCGCGCATGAGCGCCGCCCACTGCTCGGAGCTCATCGCGCCGGTGCCCGAGTCGGTGAGCAGGTCGATGAGCACGTCGTCGGCGCGGAGCTTGAACACGTTCCACCCGGCCTCGACCAGGTAGCCCATCCGCTCCTCGGGGGAGGTCATGCGGATGGGCTCGACCACCTTGATGCGGAACGGCTCGATGATCCTGCGACCGCGCGTCATGGCGTGACGACCACCCTGATTGCGTTCCCCGAGCGGAGCATGTCGAGGGCCTGGCCGATCTCGGCGAGTGGGTAGCGATGAGTCACGAGCTCGGCGAGCCGGATCCTGCCCTGACGGACCATCTCGATGACGCGCGGATAGTCCACGGGCCGGCAGCCGAGCGAGCCCATCACCTCGAGCTCCCGAAACATCACACGACCCGAGTTCAGCGTCATGGTGTCCGGACTGTACCCGACGAACACCGCACGCCCTCCCGTCTTGAGGCTGGAGAGCGCGAGCTCCTGGGTCACCGGCTTGCCCACCGCTTCGAACGCGATGTCCGCGCCACCCCGCGTGAGCTTGCGTAGCGCCTTGTCCGGACGCTCCTGGGTCGAGGGATTCAGCGTCGCGGCCGCCCCGAGCCTGGTCGCCCACTCGAGCTTCATGTCGGAGACGTCCACGGCCACGACGCGCGCACCGAGGGACGCCGCGACCTGAACGATGTTGATGCCCACGCCGCCGCAGCCGAAGACGACGACCTCGTCCCCGGGTCGCACCCGCCCCCGGTTTACCACGGCGTGGTAGGGGGTGGTGATCGCGTCCGCGATGATCGAGCCTTCCACCAGCGGAATCTCGTCCGGGAGGTGGAAGACGTCCTTGGCGGGGACCGCCAGGTACTCCGCGAAGCCGCCGTCGATGTGGTTGCCCAGCATCTCGCCGTTGTCGCAGATGCTCTCGCGGCCCTCTCTGCAGGCCGGGCAGTGGCCGCAGCTGGTGACGGCGGCGGCCAACACGCGGTCGCCCGCCTTCATCCCGCTCACGCCCTCGCCCACGGCCTCGACCGTTCCGGAGACCTCGTGGCCGAGGATGACGGGCGGAGGCTTGAAGGTCGGCGTGCCGTGGTCGAGGTAGTGGAGGTCCGTGTGGCACACGCCGCATCCTGCGACCCGGACGAGAAGCTGTCCGGGGCCGGCGGTCGGGGTGGGGACGTCCTCGACGCTCAGGGGACGGTCCGGACCATGGAACACCGCGGCCTTCATGATCGGCTCCTTTCGGCGCCCGGACGGCGCCGGGTGTAGATGACCTTGAAGAGGGAGAGGGCGAGGGTGCACCCCTCGCACTGGGGGGCGAGCTCCCCCGGAAGGACGTCGTCGAGCAGGACGTCCTGGCCGGTGAGCTCGTAGAGCTCCTTCAGCTCGCCGAGGCGCGGCGGAGAGCCGGTGAAGCGCCGGATCCAACCGTCGTGCGCGAGCAGCTCGTCCCGGGCCTGCCGGGCCTCGGGGACGGGTTCGTCGCCCGTCCCCACCGCCGGGGACGCGGAGGCGTCGCTCACGCCGCGATCTTTTCCAGGCGCCGTTTGGCGAGGACGGCCGCGCCGATGGCGCCCGTGAACTGCACCAGGGATTCGGGCGGCACGTTCACCTCCTCGCCCAGGTGCTCGCGCATGACCCGCACCATGGTGGAGAATCGCATGATGCCGCCCACGAGGGTGAACTGCGGCTCCATCTGCACACGCTTCATCAGGCGCACCGAGCGCTCGATGAGCGATTCCATGGCGCCGTGCATGATGTCGGCGGGCTGGGCTCCGTTGCTCACGTGGTTGATGACCTCGGACTCGGCGAAGACCGCGCACACGCCCGAGATCGGAACGGGCGCCTTCGCGTACTCCACCAGCGGACCGATCTCCTGGATCGTGTAGCCCAGGTAGCGAGCCGTCTTCTCGAGGAACGCGCCCGTTCCGGCGGCGCATTTGTCGTTGAGGCGGAACGAGCGGACCTTGCCCTCCTCGTCCAGACGGAGGGCCTTCATCGTCTGGCCGCCCACGTCCAGCACGGTCATGGTGCCGGGGAAGAAGAAGCGCGTGCCCCACGACTGGGCGGTGAGGTCGGTGGCCTGCACGTCCCGGAAGGAGATCTGGTTGCGCCCGTAGCCGGTGCTGGTCAGGTAGGCCACGTCGTCCCGGGAGGCGCCGACCTGATCCAGCGCCTCCTCCAGCGCCGTGCGTGCCGCCTCCTCCAGCCGGAACCCGGTCGCGCGGATGCCCACCGTTGCGAGGTCCCCGTTCTCGTCGAGTAGCGCCGCCTTCGTGTAGGTGGATCCGACGTCCACGCCCGCGAAGTACTTCATGCCACCCCCTCCTTTTCCGCGGCCGTCTCGCGACCCTTTTGGATGCGCTCGAGCGCGAAGAGCGCCGCGCCCAGCGCGCCCATGTAGTGCGACTCCTCGCTCACGTTCAGCGGTGTGTGCAGCATATCCTCCAGGACCGACACCATGGCCTCGTTGAGGGTGACGCCGCCCGTGAACGTGATCTCGCCCTCGATGCCCACCCGGCGCAGCAGGGCGATGGAGCGGGACGCGATCGACCGATGCACGCCCAGGAGGATGTCCTCGATCTTCTTTCCACGCGCGAGCCAGGACAGGACCTCCGACTCGGCGAACACCGTGCACGTCGTGCTGATGTTCACGGGGCGCTGGCCGCGCAGCGCCGTCGGGCCGAGCTCCTCGAGCTCGAGCTCCAGCGCCGCGGCCGCCGACTGCAGGAAGCGCCCCGTGCCCGCCGCGCACTTGTCGTTCATGCAGAAGTCGATCACATCGCCACCGGGCCGTATCCGGATGGCCTTGGTGTCCTGTCCGCCCATGTCCAAGACGGTCTCGGTGGCGGGGAACATCTGGGCGGCACCCCGGGCGTGGCACACGATCTCGGTGATCTGCGTGTCGCCGAACTCGACGCGGTAGCGGCCGTAGCCGGTGCCCACCACGAAGCCGACGTCCTCCTCGTGGACGTCCCCCGCGCGCAGGGCCTCGCGGAAGGCCCGCTCGGCGGCCTGCACGACGTTGGCGCCTGTCGGGAGGAGCGATCTGCCGGTGATGACGCCCTTCTCGTCGACCACCACTGCTTTCGTCTGCGTGGATCCCACGTCCACGCCTGCAGCCCAGGCCATGGGGTTTCCTCCTCTCAGGCAGGTGAGGATGCGGGAGCGGCTTCGTCGGCTCTCGCCTTGCGGATGCGCCGCGAATCGAGCCCCTCGAAGAAGGCGTCGATGCGGTTCTTGAGCTGCGCCTCGGAGACCACGCGCTTGTCCATCATGTCCGATTCGATGTACAGGCAGAGGACGTCGCGCTCCGCCAGCACGACGCGGCGCGAGTCGGCCAGGCCGGTGGAGACCGTCCGGCAGCTCTTGATCGGGTGGTAGACCACGCCGTCGGCCCCGAACTCGTCGATCGCCTCGATGAGGTACCGGTCGTGGAAGAGCATCGAGTCGCCAGCGCGCTGCACGCCCAGGAGGACGCCTTCGGCCAGGCTCTCCAGCGGCCGGCTCAGGTCGTACTCGTAGTCGAGGTTGAGGCCACCGGAGGCGAACCACAGGTAGGTCGAGCTGACGAACACGCCACCCCACTCGCTGAACAGCTGGTAGAAGCGGCGGAAGATCGGATAGCAGGGCACGCCCACGAAGATGAGCCGGTGCTCCTTCCCGTAGTCCACCCCGTGGTCGAGGAGGGGGCTGATCCCGTGCAGCGACTTGTACGCCATCTCCTCCACGAGGTCCTCGAAGTACTTCGCACCGGCTTCGGTGCCGCGCAGCGCGTTGGCCACGCCCAGAAAGATCGTCCCCTCCATCATCGCGTCGAAGACCGCGGGGCTGCTGCGGTTGAGCTTGAGCACTTCGCGCCACGCCCGACCCATGCGGTTCGTAAGGTCCAGCACCTCGCGGAGGCGGTCGATGTCGAAGGTCTTGCCGGTGAGGGTCTCGAGTTGGCCGATGAGCTCCCGGAGCTGATGCTCGACGTAGCGGCGGTCACGCTCCATGTCCTCCCGCGTGGGGCCACGTCCACCGCGCGACATGCCGCGCGTGCCGGGGACGTCCACGGTGACCATCGGGATGCCGTACATCCGCTCCCAGATCTCGCCCCACTTCAGGTAGGTGTTGCACGCGTTGGTCAGCACCGCGATCGACGGCTTGGGGATCGTGCCCATCGGGTGCTCGCCGCCGCGGAGCTGCAGCGCGTAGTCCGCCTTCACGTAGCCGCACACGTCCGGGCTGAACCCCTGGTCCTCGGCCAGGCTCAGGTACTCGTCCGACACCCGCCGTACGGCGGTCTGGAGCGAGTTGATCTCGGGGAAGACCGTGTGGAGGTCGAAGGTGAGCAGGATCTCGTGAAGGCTCCCCATCACGAAGACGTAGGCGGCCTGCTCGTCGTTCTGCGCCGCGCGCGTGAGGGAGTCGAACCAGTCGCGGAACAGCAGGCCCCCGTCACGGGCGCCCCGGCCGATCAGCTCGTCAGGAGAGGTCTTGATGGTCATGGGTGCGCCTCAGGCGAAGAGGAGGTTTTCGACGAACGTCTCGAGCTGGATCTGCAGGTGGTCGAATGAGGTCATGCGCTCCTCGAACTCCGTCACGAAGTAGGGAATGTCCTCCTCGTCGAGAGCTTGCGCGTACGCTACCTGCTCGTCCAGGCCGGGCTCGCACATCTTGGCCGCGGCGACGATGGCGGCTCCCGCCTCCGCGCCCCGGATCCGCTCGAGGAGCATCCGCTCCTTGGGCTTGCGCAGGTCGTGCTGTACCGGGCTGTACGACGAGTCGTCCAGGTAGGCCATGGCCAGGTTGTGGACCGGATCACCCGCCGTGGGCACGTCGGAGAGGATCCAGCGCAGCCCGATCAGGAGATCGTCGTCGACGACGTAGCAGAACTCCGCGATCGCGCGCAGCAGATCGATGGGCGGCTGCTCGCAGAAGCCACCCTCGAAGACCACGCGGATCTTGTCCTGCTTGCGGGCTTCGCGGCCTTCGATGCGCGGGAGGATCCAAGCGAGCAGCTCGTTGTGCTCCTCCCGGGTGACCAGCCCGGCCAAGGCCAACAGGACGTACGCCTCGTGCACGGGCAGCAGCCAGGGGGTCCGGCGCTTGATGTCGTAGAGCCTGCGCAGGAGCTGCCGGTTGACGTTGAACACCCCGATCGCGGCGCGGATATCGTCGTCGGTCGTCTTCTTGCCGGAGATCGCCTCCAGCTCTCCCAGCACACGTCGGTACTCCTCGGTGAGCCAGGCGCCGGAGAACGTGGAGTTCGGGTTCTGTGGCAGGTAGAGGATCTGCGCGGGCTCGGGACGGTTGCGCGCCCAGATCCCCGCCAGGTTGCGGGCGGCGTCGCAGATCGGATGGGTCACGAAGAGGTCCACCTCGAGACGGCCTGTGAGCGCCAACTCGAGCGAGCTGCGCAGGATCGAGCAGAGGTACGAGCCGAACCTGGAGTCGGCCTGCTCCCGCTCCACCTGCGCGCCGCGCACCTTCACGGGAAGCACGCCCGCCGCCCGGGCCAGCTCCTCGGGGAAGTAGACCTGGAAGTGGCCCAGGACGCTTCCCCCGGCCTCCCGCCAGCGCTTCACGGTGGGGAAGTCCGGGTCTTCGACCACCTCGCGGCAGTAGGCGAGCACGGCATCCACCCCGGCGTCCCACGGAACGTCGAGGAGTCTCAGAGCGGGGTCCGGCGGGCGGACCTTCGGTGCTTGGGTCATATCAGGCTCCCGTCCAGACGGGGGGACGTTTCTCCAGGAAGGCGGTCAGGCCCTCGCGCGCGTCGGCGAGCCCCATCAGCTCGTCCAGGTACAGGTGCTCGATCGTGCGCAGCGCTTCGTCGAGAGGGGCATCGATCGGGCCCGTGATCGCGCGCTTCGCGAGGCGCAGGACCGGGCGGCTGAGGCCCGCCAGGTCGGCGGCGTAGCCGGTGGCCTCCCGCTCGAACGTCTCCTGCGGGTAGACGTGCTGGACCAGCCCCAGGCGCGCGCCCTCTTCCGCTTCCAGCGTGCGCCCGCTCAGGCACAGCTCGAGGGCGTGGGCGCGGCCGACCAGGCGCGGCAGCACGGCCGCCGCGAACGGTGGGAACACCCCGAGGCGGATCTCCGGCTGGCCGAGGCGGGCCCCGGCGCGGGCGAGCACGATATCGCAGGCCAGCGCCAGCTCCATGCCGCCGCCCAGCGCCGCGCCGTTGAGTGCCGCCACCGTCGGAAGCTCGAGCGCGACCAGGCGCCCGAGGAAGCCGTGGAAGACTTGGATCATCTCCTCCACGCGCTCGGGGACGTGGTCGGCCACGTCCACGCCGGCGCAGAAGGCCTTGCCGCGGCCGGTGATCATGAGGACCGACGCGTCGGGATCCTGCGCCACCCTCTCCAGGGCCGCGTCGAGCTCACGCATCATCGCGATGTCGAGCACGTTGAGCGGAGGCCGGTCGAGCTCGATGCGACGCAGCCCGCCGTCGGCGCTCACCTGCAGGTGGTGGAGGCCGGCGGATCCGGCGGTGTCTCTTTGGGGGTGCTCCATGAAGTCCCTCCCGAGGCCGCCCGGCGGAGGGGCCGGTGGCGTTCGAAGCTGGCGGTGGGAGGGGACCGCGCGAGTGCGCTGGATGTCGACGGTGCGAGCCGGCTCAGGCCATCACGTCGCTCCTCCGGCCGAAGCCAGGAGCGGCTCCTCGTGGAGCACCGCCTCCACGTACCGATCGGCGCGCTCTTCCAGGAGGTCGTGGAGCTCGGAGAACAGCCGCGCCGCCGCCTCGCCCGGCCACTCGTCGGGGAGGAGGGCCTTCGGGAGGTACGGATCCTCCAGGGGGAAGCGCCTGAACTCGTGGATCAGGTTGAAGCGGCGCACGTAGCATCCCTCGTCGGTGAGGGTACCGTCCCGGATTCCCGACCGTATGACGTCGAGGCCCGGCATCCACAGCCGGAGGAACGCGCGGTACCGCGCCGCGAGGCCGCCCTGGTCCCAGCAGCGTCCGACCAGGTCGAAGTGGTCGGAGTCACCCAGGTGCTGTGCCCGGAAGCAGACGAGGTGCTCGCGGATGCCCATCTCTTCCGCCATCTCCGACACCCGCTCCCCGACGTCGTGCGGCGAGATCCAGATGCCATTCCCCATCGAGCCGAAGCCCAGCCACGCCAGGCGGACGCGGAGGTGGTCGCGCAGGTGGCGGACGCCTTCGGGGATGGAATAGGAGAGCAGGTACCACTGGCCATCCCACTCCGCGTCCCAGGAGGCGTGGAAGATCCGGTCGCGGCCTTCGGCGAGGAGCTTGCGTCCCCGCGCCGTCAGGTCGTAGTAGGCGTGGCGACCGTGCCGCCGTCTCCGCAGCCAGCGCTTCCGCGCCATCCGCGACAGCACCGTGCGGACCGCGCCCTCCGACAGGCCGAAGGGGCGAAGCAGCGCGATGAGCGTCCCGACCCACACCGGGCGGCGCAGGTTCTGGAGATACTCTCCGTAGAGCGTGAAGACGAGGTCCTGAGGGCGCTTCGTGGTCATATGTCAGTTCGGGTACGATCGTAGAATATATGCCACAACCGCACCGACGCAAGGACCACTAGCGCCCCCGTCGGCGCAAGCTCAGCGGTGGGTCGGAAACCGCTCGAGGATCCAGGAGCTCACCGCTTCCAGCGCCGTCGGATCCATCGTCTCGGGGATCGTCGCGTACTCCTCCGGCGAGCCCGTCGACGCCTTCTGGAAGAGGTGGTTCAGGCCGGGAAGCACGCGCGTGGTCGCGTCGCGATTGCCGCCGCGCTGCAGCGCCGCCTTCACCTCGGGCAGGTCCAGATCCGGCGGAACCTGCAGGTCCTTCCCGCCGTTGAGCGCGAGCACCGGCACCTTCACGTGCTCGAGCGCCGGACGGGGGTCGTAGGTCAGGAAGAACCGGAACCATGGTGAGCTCACCTGCCGCACCTGGGCCTCGATCGCCTCCGGCGACAGGCTCTGGCCCGCCTGCGCGCGCTGGTCTTCCGGCAGCGAGGTGACCGCGTCCTGCATCGCCTTCCGGAGCTTCACGGCCGCCACCGCGGTGTCCGGCTCGGTGCGCACGATCCCGAACAGCTTCTCCTGCGTTTCCCGGTTCCGCCGGATGGCCTCCTCGCTCGCACCCTGTGCGCGTGCGATCAGGTCGCCCTGGGCGAGCACGATCTCTTCGCCCGTCACGCCCGGTCCGGCCAGCATCACCACGAAATCCACCAGGCCGGAGCGAGCGGCCGCCATCGGGCCGACGAGCGCGCCTTCCGAGTGACCGACGATCCCCACCGGGCCGATGTCCGGACGGGCCTTCAGGAAGGAGACGGCCGCGAGCGCGTCCGTCGCGAAGTCCTCGGAGGTTGCCGCGGCGAAGTCGCCCGTGGATTTCCCGACGCCGCGGTCGTCGTACCGGAGCACGGCGATGCCGGCGCGCGTGAGGTGATCCGACAGCACGAGAAAGGGCTTGTGTCCGAACACGGTCTCGTCTCGGTCCTGGGCTCCGGATCCGGTCACCAGGACCGCCGCCGGGAAGGGACCCTCGCCCCGGGGGATCGTCAGTGTTCCGGCGAGGATCACGCCGGCCGCGCTCTGGATCGTGACTTCCTGCGCGTCGTAGGGGAAAGGCGGCTTCGGGTTCTGGGGGCGCTCGGGCGCCGCGCCGGGGGCTTTCGGATCGGCGCTCGTCCGGCGCAGCTCCAGAGGAATGCTCGCCCCACCCTGCGTGAAGGTGCCGCTCAGCGTGCCACCGTCTTCGCTCAGCGTCGCGGTGTACGCCATCCCGATCCGCTCCACGGCGAAGCGAAGCTCCCCGGCCGAGACCGTGACCGCGCTCGCCGGGATGCCCGTCGCGCCCTGGTCGGGAGAGTCCAGCGTGCCCGTGAGCGTGCCGTCGTCGTCGGCCGTCACGTGCAGAACCAGGTGGAGGCCGGGCCCACCCGTGGCGAGGACGCCTTCCCAGGTGCCGGCGAAGGTCCCGGGGGCACCGGGCTGCTGCGCATGGACGCCCAGTGGGGCGAGGAAGCCGCTCATGGAGATGGCGGTGGTGAGGGCGAGCGTGAGGTCGGACGGGCGCAAGGGAAGCTCCGCTGGGTGAAGGTGGACGCGCACCGGGCGTCAGGCACCCGATGCCATTCCGGTACGGAGCGGCGCACGGCTTTCTTCAGACCGTTCCGATCCCACCTGCGTCGTCGAGATCGCGCGCCGTCTTCCCCGCCGATCGGTCCAGCGAGGACCGGACCCGCGCGAGGAGGTCGCCGACCTCGAACGGCTTGGGGATGAACCCCACGCCCTCGCGGGCGACGTGCTCGGCCATCGGGTGGTCCGCCGTGTATCCCGACATGAAGAGAATGGGCGTGGCGGGCCGGACGCGATCCACGTGGTCGGCGAGCTCCGGACCACTCACGTTCGGCATCACGACGTCGGTGAGCACGATGTCGATGTGCCCCCGGTAGGTGTGCAGCTGATCGATGCCCTCCTGCCCATCCCGCCCCACGAGCACGTGGTAGCCCGCCGCCTCGAGCGTGCGACGCACGGCCCGGCGAACGGCGCCGTTGTCTTCGACGAGCAGCACGGTCTCACGCCCACCGCGGACCGGCTCCTGCGGTCGGTCCGCTCCGCCGTCGGAAGGGCCCTCGAGCACGGCGGGGAGCCAGACGTCGAAGCGGGTCCCCCTGCCGGGCTTGCTGTCCACGCTGATGCGGCCACCCACGCCGGTCACGATCGCGTAGGCCGTGGACAGCCCGAGCCCCGTGCCCTGACCGGCCTCCTTGGTCGTGAAGAACGGCTCGAAGACCCGCGCCCTCGTGTCGGTGTCCATGCCCACGCCGTCGTCCTCCACGCTCAGCAGGACCCAGGGCGCCGCATCGGCGACGTCGCCCCCTTCCGGCGACGAGGCTTCGAGGAGCCCGCCCCTGCACAGGCTCGAGGTCACGACGATGCGGCCCCCTTCGGGGAGAGCGTCCCGGGCGTTGACCGCGAGGTTCATGAGCACCTGCTCGAGCTGACCCGCATCCATTCGCACGAAGGGCACCAAGGGGTCGAGATCCGCCTCGAGCCGCACGTCTTCGCCGATGATCCGGCTCAGCATGGCCTCGACGCCCCGGATAACCTCGTTGGGTCGGACCACGGAGGGCTCCGCTTCGCGTCCGCGGCTGAACGACAGCAGCTGTCTGGTGAGTCGTTGCGCGCCCTCCGTCGCGCGTACGATCTCGTCGATGCTCGCCCGCCCCGGATGGCCGTCGTCCAGCTCGCTGGCCGCGAGCTCGGCGTTCACCCGGATCACGGTGAGCACGTTGTTGTAGTCGTGTGCGAGCCCGCCCGCGAGGCGCCCGACCGCCTCCATCTTCTGCGTCGTGTGGAGCTGCTCCTCCAGCCGGCGCTTCTCGGTCACGTCCTCGACCATGATCTCGAAGGCCCGCTGCGTGCCCGCCACCGGAACGAGCTTCCCGTGCAGCCGCACGGTCACGGGCGTACCGTCCTTCCGTACCCAGTCGAGCTCCAGCCCGTCGACGAGATCCCCGTCACGGTAAGCCTCTACCAGTGCCGCCCGCTGCGAGGGATCGCGGTACAGCGCCTCGGGGCCGGTGGCAAGGAGATCCTCCGTGCTTTCGTAGCCCATCAAGGAGGCGAAGGCGGGGTTCACCTCCAGGAACGAGCCGTCCTCGGTCGACACGTAGATCCCGAGGGCGGCGTTGTCCACCATGGCGCGGAATCGCTCCTTCGCCCTGCGTTCCTCCCGTTCGGCTCGCAGCCGGGCCAGGAGCGTCCGGTTGAACGCCTGGGCGAGCACCGCGATCTCCGTCGGCGTGCCCCGCGGGATCGCCACGCTGTGGCCTTCGGCCGCGGACCTCGTCGCCTTGACCAGGTGACGCACCGAGCGGGTGATGCGCGACTGCACGGCGAAAGCCAGGCCCCCGACGAGAAGGAGGGTGGCCAGCCCGAGGATGATGCGGCGGCGTAGGTTCGCCCGCGCCGGACCCAGGACCTCCCCGGTGGGGATTCCCCCGTGCACGGTCCAGCCGAGCTCCGGGATCTCAAGGGACGCCCACGTGCGGCGGACGCCCTCGGCGTCGTTGGCCTCCGTCCCCACGTAGCCTGCCCGGATGTCCTCGCGCTGGGCGCGCTCGGGCGGAAGCTGACGCCCCACCCACCGCTCAGGATCGTGGGAGCGGGCCACGATCGTTCGATCGGTGTTCGAGATCGTGACCAGGTCGTCGGGCCCGATGCTCACGCCCGACAGCAGCTCCTGGAAGGTGACCAGGGGGACGCTGGCGGCCAGGACCCCGGCCACGCCGCCGTCGGCGCGGCGCACGGGCACTGCGAGGGCCACGACCCACGCGTGCGTGATCTGCCCGACCACGGGCGCCCCGACGGCGAATCCGGCTCCTCCGATCACCTCGTGGAACCAGCGCCGCTCCGAGACGTCCACCACGGTGGAGTCGGGGAGGGGCTCGGTGGAGCACAGTGTCCGGCCGCTCGCGTCGGCGACGAGAATGCTCGGCAGGAAGGTCAGCGTCTCCTTGATGTGCATGAGCTCGTCCGTGCACGTCCTGCCACGGAGGAGCGCGTCGGGCGAGCGTGTCGCGGTGGCGTCGAGGGCTTCGTGGACAACGTCGATGAGGGCGCGCGTGCTGGTGGCGGTGGCGTCCGCCAGCGTGTGGGCCCGGAGCTGGCCCTGGTCGATGGCGAGCCGGTACTCGTGCTGCGTCGCGTGCACGAGCAACCCGACCAGTGGAAGCGCAGTGACCGCGATGAGCGCGACCAGGTGAGCGCGGATGGAGCCGAACCTACGGAATGGGCCCCGCCACGACGTCAAAACGTCTCCAGCGTGTGGAACACCTCCGTCCCGTCCTTGAACCAGTGCTCGCGGAACGGATACGGCGTGACCTCGGAGGGCAGCAAGTCCCTCGTGAGGGGGTGGGGGAAGAGCGTCATGCTTCCCCGCTCGTTCTCGTGCATCGTATACCGGCCCGAGATCTGCACGGTGGTGCGGAACCGCCGATCACCGGACGCCGCGAACCCCTGAAGCAGGTGGCTCGTGGACTCCCAGTCCCCCTGGGTCACCCTGAAGTCGACGATCGGCTTGCCCGCGCCCCAGGCGCGGATGCGCACGCTGTCCCCGGTCTCGATGAACTGGGCGTCTATGTCCTGGTCGAGGTAGGGGAAGTGCAGCCGCTCCTGGCGGCGTCTCCTCGCTTCGGCGGAGCTGGTCGCCGCCAGGAAGGGGTAGAAGCCGGCCTTCGCGTGCTGTCCCCAGTCCGCGACCATCGGCGGCACGATCACCGAGAACATGAGCTCCGTGTAGGGTCCGACCTCGCTCTCCTCGAAGAGGAAAGCGGTCACGGACAGCACGCTGCGCTGGTGACGTACCTCGATGGGCTGGAGGTACTCGGGAATGACGTGGACGGCGTCGATCGTCGCCACCTCGAAGAAGGCACTGACGCCCGTCCGGAACGAGTACCGGCCTACTGACATACTCCGTACCTCTTGAGGACGCCGATGATCACGTCGGCCCCTTGCTCCAGTTCCTCTTCCGAATGTGCCGCCGAGATGGACATGCGGAAGCGGGACTTGTGCTTTCCGACCGCGGGATACTTCACCGGATTGATGAACACACCCTCGCGGAAGATCTCCTCGCCCATGTGGAAGATACGCGCGTCGTCTCGCACCATGATCGGGATGACCTGCGACGTCGAGTCACCGATGGGGACGCCTCCCTCGGCGAGCTTCTTCTGCATGAAGGCGACGTTGCTCCAGAGCTTCCTGCGCAGCTCGGGCTCGTTGCGGGCCAGCTCGAGCGCCTTGCGCAAGCCGGCCACCACGACGGGCGAGAGGGCGCACGAGAAGAAGCGCGAGCGGGAGAACCCGCGCAGGTAGTTGACCAACTGGCGCGAGCCGGCGATGTACCCGCCCTGACCCCCGAGGCTCTTGGAGAACGTCCCGAGGTGGATGTCCACCTCGTCCTCCATCCCCTGGTCCTCGACCACGCCACGCCCGTTCTCACCGTAAACGAACGCCGAATGCGCCTCGTCGATCATGAGGCGTGCGCCGTGCTTGCGGCACACCTCGACGATGTCGGCCAGGGGCGGCACGTCGCCGTCCATGGAGTAGACGCCTTCGATGATGACGAGCTTCTTCCCCTCGAAGCCCGCGAGCTTGCGGTCCAGGTCCTCCACGCGGTTGTGGCGGAAGAACCGCGACGTGGCCTTGGACAGGATCATGCCGTCCACGATGCTCGCGTGCGCGTACTGGTCGGCTACGACGAGGTCCCCGGAGCGCATCAGGCCGGCGATCGTCCCGACGTTGGCGCTGTATCCGGTGGGGAAGATCAGCGCCGCCTCCTTGGCCTTGAAATCGGCGACCTCTTCCGCGAGCCGACGGTGCAGCTCGGTCGTCCCGCTGAGGATGGGGGAGCCGGACGCGCCTCCTCCGTAGGTCTCCGCGGCCTCCTTGATCGCATCCTTCACCTCGCGACGGTAGGAGAGGCCCAGGTAGTTGTAGGAGGCGAAATTCACCAACCCGCGGCGGACCTCGTGGGTCTTGGTGTCCTCGACGTCCACACGGGTCGAGGGCGCCGTGTGCAGGGGAAGCTCGTAGAGGTAGTACCCGGCCGGTCGCGCCTCCGTCCACCAGTCGTCGAACGGCTGGAGGAGCGCGAACGCGTCCTCACCCGCGCCGAAATAGAAGTTGGTGTAGTCGTATTCCATCGCACCCGGCGGAGTCGGCGGCGCCTCGGGGAGGCTGCGTTCGACGGTGCCGTCTGCGGCGATGCGCTTCGGTGGCTTCGGAGCCTCGACCTCGGTGGAGGAACCACGTCGCTGTTCGGACATAGGGGTCGACCCGTAGAGTGCATGGAGTTGGCCAACCCTGAATCTCCCGAAAAGGGAGCGCCGTATCAAGGAGAACGTCGCATGGACGGATGGGCGGAGCGCGTGGCGGCCTGGGACCCACCCCCCGGCTGGCGGCGGTTGTGGGTGGTGGACGCGCACACGGCCGGCGAGCCCCTCCGCGTGATCGTGGACGGGTTCCCGGAGCCGGCGGGCGACTCGATCGTCGCCCGCCGCGGGGACGCGCGTGCCCGCTTCGACGACCTGCGGCGCATGCTGATGTGGGAACCGCGGGGGCATGCCGACATGTACGGGTGCCTGGTCGTCCCTCCCGTGACGCCGGCCGCGGACATCGGCGTGCTCTTCATGCACAACGAGGGGTTCAGCACCATGTGCGGCCACGGGATCATCGGCGTGGTCACGGTGGTGCTGGAGACGGGCCTGTTGCCCGCCGCCGAAGGTGCGGAGACGCACGTCGGCATCGACACGCCGGCCGGCTTCGTCGCCGCGCGGGCGACGGTGCGGGGGGGACGGGTGGCCTCGGTCTCGTTCGTGAACGTCCCGTCCTTCGTGACCACGCGCGACGCGCACATCGAGGTTCCCGGCCTCGGTCGCGTGCGCTACGACGTGGCGTTCGGCGGAGCGTTCTACGCCTTCGTGGACGCCGAGGACGTGGGGTTCCGCCTCGTGCCCGGGGAGCTCTCACGCCTGGTCGAGACAGGGCGGGCCATCAAGAAGGCGGTCGTGAAGGGTGGTGAGCCCACCCATCCCCTCGATGGGGAGCTGAGCTTTCTCTACGGGACCATCTTCGTCGGGCCGGCCGTCGGACGGGGAGCCCACTCCCGCAACGTATGCGTGTTCGCCGACGGCGAGGTCGACCGCAGCCCCACGGGGACGGGCGTGAGCGCGAGGCTGGCCCTGCACCACGCGAGGGGAGAGGTGGGGGTGGGCGAGGAGATCCGGGTTGAGAGCATCCTGGGGACGACGTTCACAGGTCGCGTCGTGGGAACGACCCGCTTCGGTCCCTACGAAGCGGTCCTCCCCGAGGTCTCCGGGTCGGCGTTCGTCACCGGCCGCGGCGAGCTGCTCGCTGCCCCGGACGACCCCCTGGCCGAGGGCTTCTTCCTGCGTTGACCGGGGTGTCGCGGGGGGAGTGAACGCCCCCTCGGTCCCGCGCTATTGCTCGTCCAGCGTGACCACCTGCACGTGCGGGTGCCCCGAGACGTCCATCGCCACGCGCACGCTCCACGGGCGGCAGCAGATCTCGCAGTCCTCCACGTACTCCTGGTACGAGCCGCCCGTGGGGTCCACGAGAAGCTCCACCGACTCGCCGCAGTAGGGGCACGACACCCATGCGGCGTCCTCGTACTCTACGGCGGGCGGGTCCTCTTCGCCCATCCAGTCTTCGAAGGTGTCCAGTCCGAAAGCGCTCATTGGCTCCTCGTGGTGGCGCGTACGGGAGGGTCACCCGATGCGGCACTCCACGTAAGACACGCTCGTGCCCGAAAGTGCTTCGGGCGGGGAGGATCCCCCCCCGCCCGAAGCCCCCTACCGGGGAGCGGTCAGCCGATGATCCACCCCAGGAGGGTGGCGACCCGGGGGCCGCCCTGGGCGCGCCGCCGCGACGTTCCCCGGTACGTAGATGTCGCCGAACGGCATCGTCGCGCCGGCGGCGACCACCATCGAGCCGATCGTGTCCCCGGAGTCCCGGTTGTAGCTGAAGTTCGGGCCGACGCCGAACTCCACCCCGCTATCGAGGGTAGCCGGTAGGCTCCTCCGGAGACGACGTAGCCCGGTACGTCACCGCCCGGGCCCGAGGAGGACCGCGTTCATGAACAGCAGCATGGTGGCCTCCGTGTAGGCCCTGTAGTTCGGGTCCTCCGCGAAGGCGACGATCTGCCCCCGACCGACCGGCTGGTGGATCAGGTAGGCCTTGTTGGCGAGCTGCGGCCGGGCCTCCTCCCACACCGTGCCGCTCAGGACCAATGAGTCGAGATCGGCGTAACGCCCCACGTTCGTGCCGCGGTCCAGCGTGATGGGCGTGAACACCCGGGCGCTCTCGGCGAAGGTGCCCACCTCCCCGTCCATCCCCGCGGACAGCCAGTGCTCGGGGTCGAGGATCGTGCGCAGGATCGCACCGGGCACCGGCTCGGGGGCCTCGTCGTCGGGCGCGATGGCGGCCAGGTAGTCGATGGGCTGGTCGGGGGTGTCCTTCTTCGGCGCGTCGGCTCCCTCCGGCCGGCCACCGCGCCGCTCGACTTTGGTCGCCAGCAGCCCGACGCCTTCCTGTGTGGCCCACCGCGACGACTCGCCGAGGGTCACCAGCGTGCCGCCGTCGCGCATCCACGCCTGGAGCCGATCGACCAGGCCGCGGCCCACCGTGCCGGCGTAGCTGCCGCTGGGGAAGACGACGACGTCGTAGTCCTGGAGCACGACGCGGCCCAGGCTCCCGGCGCGCACGATGGTGACGGGCTGGCCGTAGCGTCGCTCCAGCACGTAACGGGCCCAGCCGACCGAGAGGCTGGAGCCCGGAGCGTCGTAGACCAGCAGCACCCTAGGCTCGCGGAGCGCATGGGTGCGCCCGCTTCCCAGCGAGGTGCCCACGCGCACCCAGGAGTCGTCGACGGGCACCACCTCGGCCCCGTGACGGCCGGCGATCTCGCCCAGCCTGCGGGCGAGGTCCGGCCCGTTGTCGGAGACACGCACGATCGCCGTGCCGATGCCGTACTTGCGGTCGCCCAGCGTGAAGTCCCCGCCGGAGGAGCGCACGCGGATCCCCTCGCGGAGCGCCTCCGCCACGGTCGCGGCGGCCTCCGAGCCCCACGGCAGGAGGTAGCCGACCGTAGCGGCAGGCAACGACAGCGGCGCCTCCGGAGCGTCGGCGGTCACCGGGGCGCCCCGGGCGCCGGTGGCCCGTGCGGCGGGCAGGGCCTCGACGTCCCACAGGAGCGACTGGCTCCAGGCCGTCACGTCGTAGATCTCGTCACGCTGACGGTTGGCGCGTCGCTGCACCTGGCGCCGGATGAACGCCTCGTCCATGGGTACGTCCGGGTCGAGCAGGATGCGCGCCATCCGTGACTCGGGCTGGGTGAGCGGGACGATGTACGCTCCCTCCGCCGCGATCGTGCGCTCGCCAAGGCGGACCGGGCCCGAGGCCTGGAACACCTCGACGCCGTTCCGCACCAGCAGACGGGCCAGGCGCTCCGAAAGCCCAGGGTCGTGGGACGTGAGCACGTACTCGGCGGGGCCGCCCTGCTGCCCACGGATCCCGTCTCGACGGAAGGCCAGCCAGTCGCGCAGGATGCGCTCCCGGTTGCGGGCGGCGGTGACCATCGTCTGCGCGGCGGCGGTGAAGTGGTGGGTGACGCCGTCGCCGTACGTCATCACGTCTCCGTCCTCGCGGCGCAGCACCAGGGCGCGGGGCGACGCCTGCTCGTAGGTCATCCCCAGGGCGCCGTGCGCCATCGGCCACATGTCCACGTAGCCGGGATAGAAGAGGTCGTAGGTGTCCCGATTGAAGTAGGCGAATCCCCGCTGGTCGAACGCGGCCGCGTTCGCCTGGCCGAAGACGTCCATCAACTCGATCTGCCGCTCCGTGAACCAGGGGTTCGCGGGGGGCGCGGTGGGTGGGAAGAAGTACGTGGAGTTGCCGCTCATCTCGTGGAGGTCTGCCACGACCTGGGGATGGAACTCCAGCATCACGGCCGCCTTTCCCCGCGTCTCCGGCTGGCTCTGGATGAAGAGGTCGCGGTTGAGGTCGAAGAGGTAGTGGTTGCCGCGACCGCCCGGCCAGGGCTCGTCGTGCTCGGCGGACCACGTGTCGGCGTCCGGCCAGCGCGCCTCCGCGATCCCGTTCTGGTAGACGAAGCGGTTACGCCCGTCGGGGTTCTCCATCGGATCGATGAGGACCAGGCTTTCGCGCAGGACGAGGCCCACGTCGGCATCGCCTCGTGCTGCGAGCAGATGGTAGGCTTCGGCCATGGCGGCGCCGTTGGAGCTGATCTCGTTTCCGTGGATCCCGTGGAGGATCATCGTCACGACCGGCAGCTCCGCCAGCAGCCGTTCGGCATCGGCGTCGGACAGGCCGCGCGGATCGGCCAGGCGGTCCATGTCCGCCTGGATCGAGTCGAGGTTCGCGATGCGCTCCGGCGAGCCGACGACCATCACCACCAGGGGGCGCCCCTCCCAGCTCTGGGCGTAGCGGATCAGGCGCGTGCGCTCGGGCGCCGCTTCGTGGAGCGCCTCGAAGTAGCGGACGATCTGCTCCGGCGTCGTGATGCGCTCCCGGAATCCGTGCCCCACCACCTGCTCGAGGGTGGGGACGGCGGGATCGTAGCGGGTTCCGGGGGCGAGTGGCTGGTCTCGTCCAGGCGTCTGCGCGAGGGGGGCCTGGAGCTGGACCACGGCGGCGAGGGCTAATGCGGCGAGCATGAGTCGGGGCTCCGCGAATCTCGGAAACGTTGCGACGGCGGTCGGTGCGATCGGGAGGGCCACGGACTGTCGCCGCAAGCGAGGCTGGTGCCTCGTCCGGGGGGACCTTTCCGCGTGGCGGAACGCTATCATTATCGCCGGAAAACCGCATCATGGAGCCCAGAGTTGAGATCTACCGCGTTCGCGCCCGTCGCACTGGTCGTCCTCGCCCTCGTTCCCCCCGTTCTGCGTGCCCAGGAGGGGCCCCCGCCCGGATTGGCCGCGGCGGAGAACGCCCGGTCGCGCTCCTGCGTCGGCGCCCTCGGCCGCCTGGGAGAGCTGAACATGCAGCTCGAGCCGTTGGGTCGAAGGGCCGCCCGGCTGCGTGCCCTGAACCAGGCGATCGCGTTGGAGGACTCCACCCAGGTGACGCCGCTCGACGCGTCGGACGCGGTCGAGTCCGCGGTGCGGCAATGGTTCTCCACGGACGCGGCGCTCGGCCGGCGTTATGCCGAGACGGGGGACTCCACCATCAACGATCGGCGAGCCACCGCGAAGGACTCCATCCGTCAGCGGCTGCAGCAGGACATGGACAGCCTGCGCTCGAAGGCGGAGGCCGAGTCGACCGACGCGCAGGAGATCCAGACGGCCGCAGCCCCTTGTCAGGGTGCGGTGCTGGTCCGGCCCGCGGTGCTCGAGGAGTGCCGGGCGACCGCGAGCGACAGCCAGGTGTGCGCTGCCGCCGCCGACACCGCGCAGGGGGACCTCTTCCGGTTCGTGGACCATCCGGAGGACCTGTGGGACATCCAGGAGTTCCGCCCGTGGACGGACCCCGGACCGCTGCAGGTGACGCAGGACGGGTCGCTCGTGGGCGCGCGCACGGCGGCACGATCCCGGCTGGGCAACGTCGTGGTGACAGTGGCGCTGGCGCCGATGATCCGGGAGCGGGACCAGGTCGACTCCACCCAGGCGGCCGACTTCGACGCAAACCTGGACTCGCTGGGGATCACCTTTGACGTGCCGCAGTTCGTGATGGCGCCTGCGCTCGAGATCCAGGCGAACCTCCCCCAGCCCATCGGGGGGGAGACGCACTATCTCCTCCATTTCGGGGACCCCGCCTCCCCGGCCGTGGTGTGGAGCGTGCCCGCTGGGTCGGGTGGCCTTTTCCAGGCTATGGTCCCCCTCTCGGGTGAGAACCTGAACAAGCTCCAGGCCGGAGACCCTCTGAGCCTGACGGCCGTCAAGTTGAACGGCCCGCCCGCGGAAGGTCAGCCACCCCAGGCGGACTTCGTCTTCAGCGTGGGCATCATGCAGGTGAACGAGTCCCGTGCAACTTCGGCCCTGCTCGACTACATGGTGAACGGCGGGCTGGCCGAGGACCTCAAGCGGATCACGTCTTCGGGATCGTGACGGCCCGCTTCGACTTCGCGGGCTCGTCGGCGAGAGCCTCCCGCACGCGTGCGGCGAGCTCCTCCAGGGTGAAGGGCTTCTCGAGGAACCAGTCCCGCGGGAGCCTCGCGCCACGCGCCAGGATCTCCTCGGGCGCGTAGCCGGAGATGTAGAGGACGGGGAGGTCGCTCCGGATCTCACGGAGGCGCTTCGCCAGCGCCGGTCCCGCGATGCCGGGCATGACGACGTCGGTGACCAGGAGGTCGATGGGCTCGAAGCGCCGCCGGAAGCGCTTCAGCGCGGAAAGACCGCTGTCCGCCTCGATGACCCGGTGGCCCAACGCGGCGAGCATCCGCCGTACCGACCGCCGGACCCCCGCGTCGTCCTCCACGAGCAGCACCGTGGTCCCGGTGCGACGAGCGTCCCGCGGCGCCGAATCGACCTCCTGCGGGTCCGTTGATCCCGCGGCTTCCGCGACTTCGGGGAGATAGATCGAGAACGTGGTTCCCGCGCCCAGCGCGCTGTCCACGCGGACGTCTCCTCCGCTCTGGCGCACGATGCCGTAGACGGTGGCGAGCCCGAGCCCGGTGCCGCTCTCCTTGGTTGTGAAGAAGGGCTCGAAGATCCTCTGCCGAACCTCGTCGCTCATGCCGACGCCCGTATCGGAGAGCGTCAGGAGCGCGTGCCGGCCGGCGGCGCCGACATCCAGGGCGCCGGCGTCCTCCTCGCTCGGCACCACGCTGCTCACGCGGAGGGTCATCATCCCGCCGCTGGGCATGGCGTCGCGCGCGTTGACCACGAGGTTGAGGATCACCTGCTCGAGCTGCGTGGGATCGGCGAACACGTGCACGCCTCCCCCCTCCGGGCGCAGGTCGAGGTCGACATCCTCGCCCACCAGGCTGCGAAGCAGCTTGTCCATGTCCGCCACCGTGCGGTCGAGGTCGACCACCCGTGGCTGCAGCACCCGCTGGCGGCTGAACGCGAGCAGCGCCCGCGTCAGGGAGGCCCCGCGCTCGGCCGCGGCCCTGATGGCCTCCAGGTCCGCCCTGCGGGGATCGTCCCTGGACATGTCCTCCATGAGGAAGGTGGCGTTGGCGTCCACCACCGTGAGCAGGTTGTTGAAGTCGTGCGCGACGCCGCCCGCCAGCCTCCCGATGGCCTCCATCTTCTGGGACTGCCGGAGCTGCTCCTCGAAGGTGCGCTCCTCCGTCACGTCGTGGGAGTTGACGACGATGCCGCCCACGGACGGATCGTCCAGCAGGTTGGTCAGCGTCGAGAAGATCCGGCGCCACCGACCGTCCTCGTGCCGGTATCGGTACTCCACCTGGTGCGGCGTGGCGGGTCCGCTCTCCACGACCGCGGCCAGCGCGGCCCTCGCAACCTCATGGTCCGCCGGGTGGATGCGCTCGAACGCGTTCTCCCCCAGGAGCTCGCCCGCGTCGTAGCCGAGCACCCGCGCGAAGGAGGGGCTGGTGAACGTGATGCGGCCGCCGGCGTCCACGATCGCGATCAGGTCGCCCGCGTTCTCGATGAGCGAGCGGTGGAGCACCTCGCTCCGTACCAGCGCCTCCTCCGCGCGCTTCAGCTCCGTCACGTCGCGGACGACGACCAGCACCGACTCGATGGGGCCGCCGTCGCCGGCCCGCTCGGGAACGAGGCGGAAATGGTACCACCCGGGGCCGGCAGGCCCCTCGAACGGCGCGTCGAAGGTCCGTGGAGCTCCCTCCTCGAAGACCGACTCGAGGATCTCCTCCCCCATCTGTCCGAGCTCGCCGAGGAAGCCCATCTCCCGGACCGTGGAGCCCACGAGCGCTTCGACGGGGTGGCCGGTCAGCCGCGCAGCCTGCGGCGACACGTACGTGCACCGGTGGCTGCGGTCGAGGCGGGCGATCGTGTCCGGGGAATGCTCGACCAGGGCGCGGAACTGGATCTCCCGGCGTTCCAGCTCCAGCTCCGCTTCCCGCTGCGCCGTGACGTCCTGGACGATGCCCTCGAAGAACCGGCGGCCGTTTCCGTCGTAGACCACGCGGGCGGTGTCCTGGACCCAGGCGTGACCGCCGTCCCGGCGGCGGAGGAGCAGCATCGCACCGGCGACCGTCGAGTCCGCGGTGACCGCGTTTGCCCATCGCTCGCGGTCCGCCGGATCGATGTAGCACGAGAACACGTTCGTCCCGAGCAGATCCTCGGAACAGTCGTACCCGAGGATGCGGGCCATGGCCGCGTTCGCTTCGAGGAAAGTGCCGTCGGGTGTCGTGCGGTAGACCCCGATCGGGAGGCCCTCGAGCAGGGCACGGAGGTGCTCCCGGCTCTCGGGTGATGCCTCGTCGGTGCTCGGGCCTTCGGAGGGCGGATGGTCGGAGGTCGGGCCCGTGCGCCCGGAGCCGCTGGAGGTCATGGCCGCCACCTGCACCGGAACGCACCCCGGCAGGACGAAGAGAATCGTGACGCGGCTCCGTGGGTCGGAGCCGCGTCTCGCGCTGAGCAGTGATTCCAAGATAGGCGCGCGGCTGGCGCCCCGGAAACCACGCCGGCCTCGTCGATCCGGATCGCGGCACGGGCCCACATGCTCCCGCCCACACTTCCGTGTTAGCTTGCTCCCTTCGCAACGCCCGCCCAACGCCGACGCGCATCGTGCCGACCCCACCCGACCCGCTCACCGTGCTGCGTGACGTCTTCGGCTTCGAGGCGTTCCGCCCCGGCCAACGGGAGGTCATCGACGCGGTGCTCGCGGGACGCGACTGCATCGCGGTCATGCCGACGGGCGCGGGAAAATCCCTGACCTACCAGCTCCCGGCGCGCATCCTGGACGGGACCGTGCTGGTGATCTCCCCGTTGATCAGCCTGATGAAGGACCAGGTCGACGCGCTGCGCGCGTTCGGCTTCCGCGCGGTGGAGATCAACTCCACGCTCGCTCTGGAGGAGCGGCAGGCGCGCTTGGCCGGTCTGCGCCGCGGCGCGTACGAGCTGGTGTTCCTCGCGCCCGAGGCGCTGGACGGGCGACTCCGGGACTTCGTGCAGGGCTGCCCGATCTCGCTGCTCGTCGTGGACGAGGCGCACTGCATCAGCCAATGGGGGCACGACTTCCGCCCCTCGTACCGTCGATTGGAAGGCCTGAAGGTCGGACTCGACGTGCCGGTGCTCGCGCTGACCGCCACCGCCACACGCGCGGTGGCTCGTGACATCCTGCGGCAGCTGGGCATGAAGAAGCCCGCGGGGTACAAAGGCTCGTTCTTCCGCCCCAACCTGCACGTGCGCTGCAGGAAGAAGGGTAGCGGGAACACGCGCCGCGAGCTGCTCGCCCTCGTGCGCCGCCGGGACGGGCAGAGCGGCATCGTGTATTGCCTGAGCCGTCGGGGCGTCGAGCAGACCGCGAATTTCCTGCGCGAGAACGGCGTGCGCGCGCTGCCCTACCACGCCGGGCTTTCGGACGAGGACCGCCACGCCAACCAGGAGGCCTTCCAGCGCGACGACGTCGACGTGGTGGTGGCCACCGTCGCGTTCGGGATGGGGATCGACAAGTCCAACGTCCGCTTCGTGATCCACCGCGACATGCCCAAGGACGTCGAGTCCTGGTACCAGGAGATGGGGCGGGCGGGGCGCGACGGGCTGGAGAGCGACTGCACGCTCTTCTACTCGTGGGCGGACGTGAAGCTGCACGAGCGCTTCCTCGACGAGATCGAGGACCCCGAGCTCTGGCGCACCAAGCGGCAGGCCACGGTGGACCTGTTCAACCTCGTGGAGTCCGGGCGCTGCCGGCACCAGGCCATCCTGCGGCATTTCGACGAGGACATGGCGCCGTGCGGAGGCTCCTGCGACGTCTGCACCGGCGTGGCGGCCCACGACCTCGCCGCCGAGACGATCGTGGAACGGGGCCGTGGCGGCACGGTGCGGGCGTCATCGCGCGCCCGCGCCGCGTCGGAGCCCGAGGGGGCCCTCGACGCCGGCGACGAGGCGGCGTTCCAGCGCCTGCGCGCGTTGCGCAAGGAGCTGGCGGACGGGCAGGGTGTGCCCGCCTACATCGTCTTCAGCGACAAGGTGCTGAAGGAGATGGTGACGCGTCGGCCCGCCACTCCGGCCGAGCTCATGGCCGTGCCGGGCGTGGGACCCGCCAAGCTGGAGCGCTACGGCCGGGCGTTCCTCGAGGTGCTACGCGTCTAGGCGCGCCCCGTCGCCGGGAGACCTGGACTCAGGTCTGCTCGTCGGCCGAAGGCCCGTACATCCCCGGCACCGGCACGTCCAGCAGCCGCAGGTACACGCCGAGCTGGGCGCGATGGTGGATGAGATGGCTCATCACGAAAGAGCGGAAGACCGCCGCTCGCGGAAGCGTGAACCAGACCTGGCCCCCGGTCTTCAGCGTCCAGTCGATCTTCATGTCGTTGGCGGTAGTCCGCTCCAGGACGGAGCGCGCATCCGCGACCGCCGCGTCGAAGTCGGCCAGGACCTCGTCCCGGCTCGTCGGCTCCCGCCGGTCCCACGGCTGGTCGAGGTCGAGCTCCGTGGTCGTGAGCGTCACGCCCGTCCACGTCGGGAGGTTCGCGACGTGGGCCGCCAACTCCAGCAGGCTGTAGGATTTCTCGTGCGGCTTGAAGCCGAGCTTCTCGTCCGGCACCCGCTCGAGCGTCTTGCGCGTGTTGGCCATCTCCTGATCGAACTCGGGAAGCAGCGCCTTTCCGTCCATCGTCGTCCTCCTCGTCGTCGTCCATGCATGCGTCGCGGTCGGGACACCAAATAAAAACCGAAAGCAGGTCGACCGCAAGCGTCGCGTGCGGGACCGGCGAGGCCTTGCAGACTTCCCTCCGGCGTGGCCTCTTTGCGGATGGACCGGGCACCCCTCCCACCTGGTCGTCCGAGACTTCGCGACCCGGACCCGGAGGATCGTTCCATGCGACACGTGCCCCTGTTCCCCCTGCTCCTTCTCCTCCTCGCGGCGGCTTGCTCGCCCGACACCCCGGACGCGCCGCGCTTCCGCGTCGCGGTCGTCAAGTTCCAGCACGAGACCTGCACGTTCTGTCCGGGCGGAGACGTCACGGTGGAGGATTGGACCCGACTCGGCCCACCTCTTTCCGGAGAGGATCTGCTGCGCTCGGACGGCTACATCCGGGGCTTCGTCCGGCAGGCCGAGGACTACGGCGACATGCAGCTCCTGGGGCTCACGTCGCCGGACGAGGTGTTCGGGGGGTCGTCGCGGGCGTGGAGCACCAGGGAGACCTTCGACCACTTCCTCGACGGCATGATCGAGGAGCTGAAGGCGTCCATGCCCGTGGACGGCGTGTACCTCGCCCTCCACGGCGCCATGGGCGTTCGCGACGTTCCCCGCCCGGAGGCGGAGATCGCGCGTCGGTTCCGCGAGGTGGTGGGCCCGGACGTCCCCATCGCGGCGACCTTCGACCTCCACGGCAACGAGGACGCCGACTTCTTGCGGTGGGCGAACTTCTCGTTGGTCACCAAGCGCTACCCGCACTACGACGCCGGACTCCAGGGCGAGCGGGCCGCCCGCGCGCTGCACCGCGTCATGACCGGGACGTACACACCTACGACGGCGACGCGGAGGCCCGGGATCATCACCCCGACAGTGCTGCAGTGGACCGGGGCGTCACCGTCGATGGACATCATGGAGCGGGCCCGCCGATGGGAGGCACGCGAGCCCGATGCGTTCGTGAGCGTCTTCTACGGCTTCCCCTGGACGGACGTGCCGGACGTGGGTGCGACCGTGGAAGTCATGACGAACGGCGACCAGGCCCTCGCCGACGAAATCGCCGAGGACATGAACGACTACATCTGGCGCGTCCGCGAGCGCTTCGCGAACGGTCGGCTCCCGAAGCCCGCCGAGGCCGCCCGCATCGTCACGCAGGCCGTGCGAGCGGGGCGCGTGCCGGTGGCGGTCGGAGACCACTCCGACCGTCCCGGCGACGCCACCCACATCCTGCGCGCATTCGAGCGGGCCGGCATCCACAGGACGCTGTACGGGGCGATCTCGTCCCCGGCCGTGCTCGATACGCTCCGGGTGCGCCAGGCGGCGGCCGGAGACCCCTTCGACATGGCGGTCGGGGGGTACACGGAGTCGGGTGGTGAGCCCTATCCGATCCGCGGAACGATCCGATACGTGGGCCCCTGGGCGGGATACGACTACACCGCGGCGGTCTCGTTCGCGGAGGGGAACCTCGTCATCCTGACGCCGGCGTATACGCAGATCACCGACCCCGAGGCCTTCGCGGTCGGCCCCGTCGATCCTTCGGACTACGACGTGTTCGTCGTGAAGTCGCGGGTGCACTTCCGGCGCGGCTTCGACGAGACGGGGTTCGCGAAGACGATCGTCGTGGTCGAGGCGCCGGAGCCCTACGTGGGCACGACGTTCCTGGACGCGCTTCCCTACGAGCACGTGGATCTGGGCACGCTCTATCCGTACGGGACGCCCGAAGGTCGCTGACACCGGACGGGGGCTTCCCGTCGAGGGATCCGGGGTGCAAACCCCCACACGCCCACGGGGAGTCTGCCCGATCCCACGGATGGGGTGCCCTCGGCATTCTGAAGGGGAGATCTCCATGCCCATCGGTGCGAGGGACCCCGCATGACCACGCTGCCCGCGGACGTGGAAGCCCGCTTCCACGGCATCGGCCGACTCGTCGGCAACACACCCCTTCTCGTCGTGGACTACAGTTTCCGGGGGCGACGCCGGCGGATCTTTGCCAAGAGCGAGAACCTGAACATGACCGGGAGCGTGAAGGACCGTGCGGCGCTCCACGTCCTTCGGCGGGCCTACGAGCGACAAGCCCTGCGGCCCGGCGGGCTGATCGTCGAAGCGACCGGAGGGAACGCCGGCGTTTCCTTCGCGGCGCTGGGTCGGGCGCTGGGACATCCGGTGGCGATCTTCACGCCGGACTGGATGAACCTGGCGCACGTGAGCCTCATGCGCTCGAGCGGGGCCGCAGTGCATCCGATCAGCGACGCGGACGGCGGTCTCCTGGGCGGGATCGGCCGGGCCGAGGCGCTGGCGGAGCACACGCCAGGCGCCTTCCTGCCGCGCCAGCTCGCCAGTCACGACGCCAGCGGCGCCCACGAGGCCACCACGGGCCCCGAGATCCACTGGCAGCTCGGCGCGCACGGGCTGGTGCCCGACGCGTTCGTGGCGGGTGTCGGTACCGGCGCGACCGTGATGGGTGTCGGGCGCTACCTGAAGGCCCACCATCCTGCCGTCCGCGTCCACGCGGTCGAGGCGTCCAACTCGCCGGTCCTGACCACGGGCCACCGCATCGGCAGGCACCGGATCCACGGATTCTCCGACGGTCCGGTGCCGCCCGTGGTCGACCTGACCGAGCTGGACCACGTCGTGGGCGTGGACGACGGGGACGCGATCCTCATGGCGCAGAAGCTCGCGCGCGAGATCGGGCTGGGGGTCGGCATCAGCTCGGGCGCGAACTTCCTCGGCGCGATCCTGGTGCAGGACCTCCTGGGAGGCGACGCGGTGGTGGTGACGGTCTTCCCGGACGCGAACCGGAACTACCTGTCCACCGAGCTGTTCCGGGACCAATCGGTGCGCGCCGAGCACCTGACGCCGTGGGTGGAACTGGGGGGCTTCACCGCGTTCAACCGTGCCTGCCCGGCGTGCGACACGTCCGGGGACCTCGTGCGCCTGGCCGCCGGGATCTAGGATTCCCCGGTCCCGCGTTCAGCCCCGCGGCAGCTCCAGCGGGGACTCCGGCTCGGCGAGGGCTGCTTCCGCGATGGCCGCCGCCGCCTCGTCGGCGATGCCCTCCACCAGCTTCGTCAGGATCGAGCGCCGCCGCCGCACCACCGCGCGGTAGATCTGGCGGACCGCGATGAGCGTCAGTCCGATCGTTCCGAGGGGAAACGCGGCCGCGAAGAGGGCGGAGCCCAGGACCTCGAGGCCGACGGGCATCCCCACCGCGATGCCCACGCCCAGGCCGAAGCCCGCCGTCGTCCCGGCGAAGAGCCCGGCCGCCATCTGGTGGAGCCGCTCCTCGGCGCGGATGTGCGTCTCCCCTTTGCGCGCGCTCACCACGACCTGCAGGGAGCGGCTCTTCGACTGGGTCTCCGAATGCCATGTCAGCGTTCTGCCGAGGAGCGTCGGCTGGCCGTGCTCCCGCGCCAGGATCTGGATCGCCGTAAGCAGGCGCTCGAACCCCTCCTCGCCCAGCTCACCCGGGACGACCGCCTGCCGCACCAGCGTGACCTTCTCGCCCAGGAGATGCTCCCACCCCTCCGCGTCCCTTCCGCCGGAGTCGAGCTCCGCTGCGGCGCGGCGGAGGTGCTGCGGATCGATGCCCGCTTCCGCCGCGATCTCCTCCAGCTCCTCAAGGGAGAACCCTCCAGCTGGGTTCGCCCGCACCGGATCCTCCCGCTGGAGGTCCGTGGCCCGCTTGAGTAGCCTGCCCACCTCCTTCTCGTCGTAGAGTCGTGGCAGTCGTGGCGAGTCGGCCATCGGTCTTCGTCGTCTGGAGTACGGTCGGTGGCGGTCGAGCGCGCCGCCCCGGCGGGCCCGGGGACACGATCGCGCCTGGAATGCCATAGGGACAGGGGGAGGACTTTCGTCCTGGTGCCCGGTCCGCGAGCCCCGGCTAGGTTGGCACCGGATTCGCACGTCGATCGAGCCCGTCACCGAGGAGCATCCCATGCCTCGTTCGCCCCTGTCCGCAGTGTTCCTGAGCTCCCTCCTGCTCTCCTTCGCCTGTACGCCGGGAGAGAAGGCGGCCCCGTCCGACGCAGACCTGGTGGCCCGCGCGCGGGAGATCCACGAGCGCACGCTCACGATCGACACCCACGACGACATCGAGGACGACTTCGCGGGCGCCGTGGACCCGCTGAACGCGGACCGGCAGGTGACGCTCGAGAAGATGCGGGCGGGCGGGCTCGACGTCGTCTTCTTCATCGTGTACGTGGGCCAGGGGGAGCGCACGCCGGACGGATACGCCCAGGCGCGGGCGGGCGCGATGGCGAAGTTCGCCGCGATCCACCGGATGGCCGACGAGATGTACCCGGACCGCGTCGAGATCGCCTACCACCCGGACGACGTCGAGCGCATCGTCGGGTCCGGGAAGCTCGCGACGGTGATCGGCATGGAGAACGGCTTCATCATCGGAAAGGACCTCTCCCTGCTGAAGACCTACTACGATCTGGGCGGCCGCTACCTGACGCTCGCCCACCAGGGACACAACGACATCGCGGACTCGTCCACGCCCAGCGAGCGTCTAGGCGACGCCGAGGAGGAGCACGGCGGCCTGAGCCCGTTCGGCGAGGAGGTCGTGGCCGAGATGAACCGCCTGGGCATCATGGTCGACGTGTCGCACATCTCGAAGAAGGCCGCGCTGGACGCGATGCGCGTGTCGAAGGCGCCCGTCATCGCCTCGCACTCGAGCACCCGGGCGCTCGCCGACGTGCCGCGCAACATGGACGACGAGACCCTCCTGGCTCTGAAGGAGAACGGCGGGGTCATGCAGACCGTCGCGCTCGGAGGCTACGTGAAGACCCGGCCGGAGTTCGACGCCGCGCGCCGGACGCTGTGGGAGGAGCTCGGCATCGACGGCTACGCCGCGTTCCGCGCGATGTCGGACGAGCAGCGTGCCGCCTACGACCTGAAGATCGCGGAGCTGGAGGCGCAGTGGCCGGCCGCGAACGTGAGCGACTTCGTCGACCACATCGACCACGCCGTGCAGCTCATCGGCATCGACCACGTCGGCATCAGCTCCGATTTCGACGGAGGCGGTGGTGTGGTGGGGTGGAACGACGCGAGCGAATCGTTCAACGTCACGCTGGAGCTCGTGCGCCGCGGCTACTCCGAGGAGGACATCGCCAAGCTGTGGGGCGGGAACCTGCTCAGGGCATGGCGCGACGTCGAGCGGGTGGCGGGCCAGGGGGGCGCGAGCACAAACTAGCGGCGACCCCGGTTCCGAATTCGTCACCCCTCCCAGGAGTCGCCCCTTGGCTGCCCCGACCCAGAGCTTCGCAAACCATGCCCGCATGGTTCCGCTCTACCACTACGTGACGTCGCCGCTGATTCTCCTCGTCCTGATATGGTCCGTAGTCCGGCTCGTCCAGGTGCCGTCGACGGACCGCCTCTTCCTGTTCCTCATGGCCCTCGGGCTGATGCTCGCCGCCTACTGGGCACGCGCCTTCGCGCTGGGCGTTCAGGACCGCGTGATCCGCCTCGAGGAGCGCTTGCGCCTGGAGGGAGCGCTGACCGGGGACTTGCGGGCGCGCATCGGCGACTTCACCACCGAACAGCTGATCGGCCTGCGCTTCGCCTCGGACGCCGAGCTGGAGGAGTTGGCCAGGCGCGTCCTGGCCGAAGGGATCTCCGACCGCAAGGCCGTCAAGGCGATGGTGAAGGCCTGGCGGCCCGACCACCAGCGGATCTGATCGGGGCGCCGGGGCCCGCCCGTCGGCCCCGGCGAGGCCCGTGCGCGGTCAGCGGATCGTGCCGCGCTGCGTCAGGCTCTGCTCGATCATGCGCTCCCATTCCCCCGTGGAGGCGCAGTCCGCGTAGCTGACGTCGTTCGGGTCGAAGCCGCGGTGCGCCTCGGCCTGGTACTGCGTCAGAATGGTAACCGTGGAGCGGTTGGCGCGCCTGCGCACCTCGAAGCCGTAGCGCACGCGCAGCGCGGGTGGCGCCGCCGCCGGGTCCACGTGGCAGTCCGCCAGCTGCGCCAGATCCACCTCCCCGGGGTCGAAGTTGATCCAGTCGGTACGGATGGAGCCGAACTGCCCGTCGGCCACGAGCACCGGGAAGCCCCGGGCCTCCATGAGGGAGGACAGCGACCCGAACGCCTGCTCGAAGGTGAGCTCGACCAGCAGCGGAGGGCGCGCCGGAGGCGGGAAGCCGGGCGAGCGCATCCGCGTGCACGCCCCCGCCGCGGCCACCAGGGTCAGGGCGAGGGCCCCGGCGCGCCGGGGTGTCATCGCCCTCCGCCGCCGGAGCGTCCCGGCCTGTGGTAGCGGACGGGCGCCGGCGGCTCCGCCTTCAGCTGCACGCCCTCCGTCTGGACCAGACGGAGCGCTTCCGCGATGGCCGCCTCGAGCTGGGGATCCTTCCCCTCCGCCACGGACTTCGGGTCGTTGATGACGTCGATGTCCGGAGCGATCCCCTTTCCTTCCACGTCCCACTCACCGTCCACGTTGAAGAACCCGCCCCGGGGCGCGACGAAGCGTCCCCCGTCGATGAGCGGAGGCGTGTCGGCGGTGTGCACCAACCCGCCCCACGTCTTCTTGCCGACCAGCGGCCCGATCTTCTTGAAGTGGAAGAGGAAGGGCATCAGGTCGCCGCCCGATCCCGAGCGCTCGTTGATGATCATCACCTTGGGCCCCCACAGCGCGGCCATGGGCTGCGTGAACACCTTGTGGGTGGGCGTGCGCGAGTTGAAGTAGCCGGTCAGCTCGCGGTCCAGGACCTCGATGATGTAGTCCGCCGCCGAGCCGCCGCCGTTGTTGCGCTCGTCGAGCACGGCGCCCTTCCGGTCCTGCTGCGCGAAATACATGCGGTTGAAGTACGTGTAGCCGCCCTGGCCGGTGTTGGGCAGATAGACGTACGCGAGCCGGCCCCCGCTCATCTCGTCCACCTTCCTGCGATTCCCCTCGATCCACGCCCAGCCGCGCAACTGCCCCTCGTTGGCCACCGGCTCCACCACCAGCTCGCGGGAGCCCTCCAGCCCGGGACGGTCGTTCACGCGCACGGTCATCGTGCGCCCCGCCGTCCCCTCGAGCAGGCGATAGGGGTTGGTGGGCGGCCGCACCTCGCGTCCGTCGATGGCCACGAGGTAGTCGCCCTCGTGCACGTTCATCCCCGGCTGTCCCAGGGGGCCGACGAGACCCGGATTCCACCGCTCGCCCGTGTAGATCCGCGTGATCCGGTAGGCGCCCCCGGCCTCCTCGAGGTCGACGCCCAACAACCCGGTGCGGGGACTGGTCAGGTCGGGGTAGTCCCCGCCGCGCACGTACGAGTGGCCCACGGAGATCTCACCGGACACCATGTCGAGGAGCTGGTTGAAGTCGCTACGGTGCTCGACGTCGGGGAGCCACGCGGAGTACCAGCGCCAGACGTCGTTCCAGGGCGCGCCGTGCGTGTTGTCGACGTACAGGTAGTCGCGCATGAAGCGCCACCCGTCGCGGAGCATCTGCGCCCACTCCTCCCTGGGCTCGATGCGGATGCGCAGGTCGCCCAGGGCGAGGCGTCCGTCCGCGGGCTTGGGCGTGCCGGCCGCGTCCACGACGCTCCAGCTCGAGCCGACGCGGAGCAGCACCTTCTTGCGGTCCTGGGAGGCGGTGACGGCGCGCACGTCCTTCGCGTACTCGGTGGGCTTGCGGTCCTTCAGGCTGTAGCGCTGCAGGGTCACGCCCTGCTCGTGGGGGACGTTCTCCGCCACGAAGACCTGACCCTCCGGGCCTTCCGCCAGTCCCTGGTAGTCGCGCTCCGGAAGCCCGGGCGCCGCGACGATGCGCCCACCGATGCCCTCGAAGTCGATGGTCACCGTGGGCGGGGGCGCCGCCGCACGGGCCTGGGCGTTTTCGCCCTCCTTCGGCTCGTCGGCCGCCTTCGCATCCTCCTCGTCGCTCTTCGGCAGGAAGGGCGAGGCTTCCCCGTCCTTCAGCAGCGCCACGTAGAGCGCGCGCGTGACCGGCCGGTCATAGGCCGTCATGTCGAGCCAGGCCGAGTTGAGGGCGAAGTCGGTGGAGGCAAGGAAGTAGAGGTACTTGCCCGACGTGTCCCAGATGGGCGTGAGCGCGTCGGCCATCCCGTCCGTGAGCTGATGCACGCTGCCGTCGTGCGTGTCGTAGACCATGACCGCGCGCAGGAGGTTGTCCAAGCGCTTCGTATACGCGACGAAGCGGGAGTCGGGCGACCACACGGGATCGAGGCTCCTGCGGGGGTCGGCGTAGTCCTCGCCGTCCACGTCCGTCACGCGGCCGGACGCCACGTCCACGATGCGCACGCGGAAGTCCGTGTCCGTGAAGACGATCTTCGTGCCGTCGGGGGACCACGTCGGGCGGTAGTAGAAGGTGTTGCCGGGGATCGCGACGCGGCGTGGACTGCGTCCCTCCTGGTCCGCGATCACCAGCCCGTACTCGCCGCCCTCGTCGTTGAACCAGGCGATCCGCTCACCGTCGGGCGACCACGTGGGGTAGCGGTCCGCCACGCCCGACGACTCGGTGAGGTTGCGCCAGGAGCCGGACTCCGCCGGAACGGTGTAGATCTCGCCCCGATACTCGAAGAGCGCCCGCTTGCCCGTCGGAGACAGGTGCGGGTTGGTGAGCTGCGCGGCAGGCACGTCCTCCCACCGGGCGCGCGCCCAGTTCTGGTCTCCCGCAGCCTGGATCACGAGCTGGCGCGTCCGGCCGCTCGCCGGATCCAGCTCGTGCAGGTAGCCCGCCTGCTCGTACACGACCACGCCGTGGCCGGCGTCCAGGCTCTTCACGTCGAAGTCCGCGTGGTGCGTGAGCTGCGTCTCCTCGCCCGTACGTGGGTCGAACGACCACACGTTGCTCGCCCAGTCGCGCTCGGACATGTAGTAGACGACGCCGTCCATCCAGGTGGGGTCCATCTGCCGCTCGCCCTCCCAGGGGGGCGTCTTCATCTCGAGGGTGGACAGATCGACGACGCGGACGGGCTGCGCCTGTCCGCCACGGTAGTTCCGCCACTCCGGGTCCCAGTAGCCGATCTCCTGGTAGGCGAGCATGGAGCCGTCGTCGCTCATCTCGCCGACGTAGGCCTGGTGGACTGGCAGCGGCGCGGGCAGACCGCCCGCGCGCGGGATCGTGTAGAACTTCCACAGCCGGGTCGGCACGCCTTCCCGGCCCGACTGGAAGACGACCCGGCCGTCCGGTGTCCACCCCTGGACCACGTCGGCACCGGGGTGCCACGTGAGCCGCTCGGGCTGGCCGCCCGTCGCGGCGACCACGTACACGTCCTGGTTGCCGCCATACTCGCCGGTGAAGGCGATCCAGCGGCCGTCCGGGCTGAAGGCCGGATCGGTTTCGGCGCCGTCATCCGTCGTGAGCCGTCGGGCCTGACCGCCGTCGCGCTCCACCACCCATAGGTCGTTGGCGTGCACGAAGGCGATCGCGTCGGCGCTCACCGACGGCTGGCGCAGGAAGCGGGTGCCGGGGGACTGGGCGGCACCGTCGGTCGGAGGCGAGACGAGAAGGAAGGCGAGCGCGGCCAGGGCGGCCGAAGACGAGCGGACCATCGTAGGAGCTCCCGGAAGGTGCGTCAGTGGGAGGGTCGATGGACAGTAGGGACGGGGAGAGGACCTCGAAAGACCCGACCCGCGCGGTCGTATCCCCGTTCATGAAGAACTCGTTCCTGGCCGCGTTCCTGCTCGCGTCCCTCGGGCTCCTCCCCGGGTCCGGACTGGCGGCCCAATCGTCGGCGGTCGTGGAGCAGGGGCTGCCGCCCGAGGCGCGCCAGTTCGACTTCTGGATCGGGACGTGGAGCGTGAACCTCCGCATCCATCAGCGGGACCTCTCGTGGAAGGACGAGGTGAAGGCGGAGGCGCGCATCCACTCCATCCTCCGCGGTAAGGCGCTCCTCGAGCTGTGGGACGGCGGAGGTATCAAGGGCATGAGCCTCCGCTACTTCGACACGACCCGGCGAACGTGGGTGATGTGGCTTGACTGGCCCGGCCGGAACCGCTCGGGATCGTTCAGGATGGAGGGTGCCTTCCGCCACGGGCGCGCCGAGTTCGAGGCGAAACGGCTGGAGGCCGACGGCGGCGAGGTCATCACCCGCTACACCTTCAGCGACATCACGGACCGTTCCCTGCGCTGGGACGACGCGTTCTCGCGGGACGGCGGGCGCACGTGGAGCCACAACTGGATCATGGAGTTCACCCGCACGGCGCCGACGGCCGAGCTGCCCCCCCGGGGCGGGAACGCGCGCACGTGGGTGGACGGCTCCAGATGCAGCCTGCAGTCGTTCCACCGATGGGACGGGTGGGCCGGTCTGCGGACCGGGACGCTCGACGGCGAGCCGGCGACGCTCCGGGGATACCGCATCCTGGATGGCTGCGCGGTGCTCCTGACGCTCTCGTTGGACGCACGGCCGGGTGAGGCGTGGGTCGGTCAGCTCACGTTCAACACCTACGCCAGGCGGTCGGAGCTGCTCGCCCTCGACGCCGAGCCCGACGCTCCCGCGCGGGTGTTCTACACGAGCGACGAACCGGACGACGACGCCTTCGTGGAGCGCGTCGCCGAAGGCGTTCCCTTGAGGCGGGTGACGGTCAGGCGGCCGCCGGGCGGGCCCGCCGAGATCGTGTGGGAGGAGCGCTCCGGCCCGGATGCGTCCTGGAGGGAGACGCGGCGCGCCTCGTTCCGTTAGAACGGCGGCGCCCCAACGGCCTTCCAGCCGTCAGCAACGGCCGACACGCGGATCCAGCGCGCGAGGGACCTTGCGGTCGCCCCGACTTCCGCGACCTATTGTCCCCCCCTCATCGCCGATGCACCGTGGAGGTCCCATGCGCCGTTTGCCCTGCCCCCTGCTACTCCTGACGCTCGCAGTATGGCCGAGGACGGCCGCCGCGCAGACCACCGCCACCGAGATGGCCGCCGCCGCCGACGTGCTCCAGCAGATCCAGGAGCTCCAGGGTCGGCTGAGGCCGAGCGACATGGCCACGAAGCTGGCCGGCCGGAAGGACGCCGGGCGCGACCGGGTGATGGCCCGCACGGCGGAGCTGTGGGACGGTGGTATGCAGGCCCTCGCGGACTGGATCGGACACAATCCCGAGGTGGGGTGGGAGGAGGACCAGGCGGTCGACACGCTGGTGAAGGTCCTCGAGGCGTCGGGCTTCGAGGTGCAGACGGGGGTGGCGGACCTGGAGACGGCGTTCGTGGCGACGTGGACGTCCCCGGCGGGCGCCGGAGGCCCGACACTCGGGCTGATCGGCGAATACGACGCGCTGCGCGGCACCAAGGGCGCGTACCACGGTGACCAGCACAACGCCCAGACGCCCGTCGCCATCGCGGCGGCGCGCTCGCTGGCGGACTACATGACCGCCGAGAACCTCCCCGGCACCATCAAGCTCTACGGCACGCCGGCAGAGGAGGTGGGGCCGCCCGCGAAGACGATCATGTTCCAGGCCGGCGTGTTCGATGGCGCGGACATCCTCGTGCGCAGCCACTCGAGCTCGGGCACGGGGCGGGGCAAGGCGGGCTTCGGCATCTGCTGCCTGAACATCAACGAGGTCAAGTACGTCTTCTCCGGCTACCCGTCCCACCAGCTCAGCTCCTGGTTCGGCCGGAACGCGCTGGAGGCGGCCGTGCACTTCTACACGGCGGTAGATCAGCTGCGCTCCACGCTTCGGCCCGAGGCGCGCATCCAGGGCGTGATCCCCGAAGGCGGCGTGGCGCCCAACGTGGTGCCCGACCGCGCGGTGGTGGACTACTACATCCGCTATCCGGACGAGGTGTACCTGGAGCACGTGCAGGAGATGATCGACAACGCCGCACGGGGTGCCGCGATGGCCACAGGGACGAAGGTCGAGATCGAGAAGTACGGTGAGTACCGCGACGGGATCTCCCTGGGCACGCTGGAGGAGCTGACGTTCGCGTACGCGAAGAAGCTCGGGGCCCCCCGGATCGAGGAGGAGCCGGGCCGGCCGGCGGGCTACGAGGAGACCGGGTGGGTGAGCCGTGAGATCCCCGGCGTCGGCGTGAGCGTCGCGAGCTCCACGGGTGCCAACCACACCTACCAGATGCTCGACGACGCGTTCACCGACGTCGGCCACACCGGGTTCCGGATGGATGCGCAGATCATGGCCGCCGTGCTGTACGACTTCCTGACGAACGACGGGCTGCGCAAGGCCGTGTCCACGGAGCAGACGACCCTGGCCGGGCTCCTCGAGGAGTATCACGCCCAGCTCCGGAAGGTCTACGCGGAGGAGATGACCGGTCCGCCCGTGGGAGCGGATCGGCCGGGCAGGTGAGGGAGGTTCGCCGGCCGGTCGTGCTCGGCGGGATCGACCCGGGCTACTTCTCGGTCATCTGGGCCATCATGCGCTGGGCCCGTTGCGTGCGCTGATCGTCCGGCACGTAGATCTCGAGGAACCGCTCGAGGTAGGCCCGGGCGTGCATGTAGTCGCCGATCGCGAAGCGCGTGGCTCCGGCCTCGAAGAGGGCCACATAGTGATTGGGCCAGAACTCGAGCACCAGCTCCATGAGCGGGCTGGCCGGCATCTCCTCCCCCCGGTCCACCATGCCCTGGGCGACGTTGAAGAGGACGGAGACCGCCTGGAGGCGGTCCTGTTCGGGGAGGCCGAGGATCAGCGCGCGCGCCTTCGGCATGTCCATCGCGACGGCGAAGCAGGCGGCCTCGTAGCCCGTCCCCAAGATGCCTGTCGGCGGGCGGTTGAGGTCCACGGCGAGCCGCACGCCCGAGGGGGTGCAACTCGGCTCGATCCGGCGATACCATGCCGCGGGGGTCGCCGGCGGGGCGGGCGGTGGCGGCTCCGGGGGCTCCGCGCGGGGAGCGACCGTGACCGCCGGGGCGGGGGGCTCCTCCGGGGGCAGCACCTGGCGTACGTGCGGTCCCAGGATCAGGACAAACGCCAGGAACGGGAGGATCTTCTCGAGCTTCTTCATGCATGCGCTCGCGGCAAAGGGCGTGCCGGGCCGGAAACCCCAGTGTTGACGCCATTCCGGTTCGCCGCCCCGGTAGGTTTTTCCCACCTTGGGAAAGGATGGGCCCTTGCATTCTGCAAGGAGCCCGACCGTTGGCCCCGCCCGTTCCGGCGCGGATCCTGCTCTGGGGTCCCGCGGTATGCGACGTGTCCGGCGTGGCGTCGGACCCGGAAACCTGGAGGATCGACCATTCTTCGCCTCTCCGACCACCGTCGGCGCCGAGTGCGCCACCCTCTCGCGACCGTCGCGACCGCGGTCGTCCTCGTTACGCCGGGCGGGCTCGCCGCGCAGTCCGCGGAGACCGCCAAGCGCACGCAGGCGACGCTGGAGGAGCTCGCCGCGAATGCGACGCCCGCCGTCGTGCTGCTCGACGTGCGCACGCCGACGAGCTCGCGCCAGGGCAGCGGCTTCATCGTTGATCCGAACGGCCGCATCCTGACCAACTACCACGTCGTGCGTGACGCGAAGAGCGTGCGCGTGAAACTCTCGTCGGGCGACGTCTACGACGACGTGGAGATCCTCGCGGAGGACGCCCGTCGCGACATCGCGGTGCTGCAGGTCGCGGGCTTCGACCTCCCCGCGCTGCCCCTCGGCAACTCGGACTCCGTGCGCATCGGGGCCGCCGTCGTGCTCATCGGAAGCCCCCTCGGACTCGAGAACACCGTGTCGACCGGCATCGTCAGCGGCCGCCGGCAGGAGGAGGAGGGCTACCGGCTGCTCCAGGTCAGCGCGCCCGCGTCACCGGGCTCGAGCGGCGGGGCGGTGCTCTCCGCCGCCGGTGACGTCGTCGGGATCGCGGTCTCGCAGATGCAGGCCGGGCAAAACCTCAATTTCGCGGTGCCGATCAACTACGCGCGGGGCCTCCTCGATCACCTGCCGCCCGAACCGGTCCGCGTGCTGCAGGCCACGACGCAGGACGTGGAAGGGTCAGTTTCCGAGAAGGCGGCCAGCCGGACCGAGGCGGTGAACCAGGGCCTGCGCTACGGGTTCGACGGCTTCCACGGATACCGGATCGAGACCCGGACCACGATGGCGCACAACCAGGAGCGCAGGACGCGCATCACCTACCGGGTGATCGAGACGGTCGGCTCGGACGAGCCGCAACTGGAGCGGTACCTCGAAAGCGAGACCACGACGCGGACCGAGCCGTTCGGAACCGTGCAGACGCTGAGGCGCGAACGCAGCCGCTCGGTCGTGGAGCTCGGTCGGCTTCAGCCGCTGTCGGCCCGGGGAGAGGTCACGTGGTGGACGGAGCAGGGGTGGCATTCGTCCAGCTGGGACATGCGTTTCCAGCACGATCACGTGCTCGGTGTGATCGTAGACACGACGGGCGGGCCCTCGAAGGAGGTCGACGTCGACCTCCCGACCGGCATCATCCTGCACGACATGCGCGAGCTCGCCTTCGCGCTCCTTGAGGCCCAGCCGCTCGTCGGGCGGAGCGTCGAGTTCACGACGTTCGACGCGCGCACGGGCGAGGTGCTCCACGACCGCTACGACGTGATGGACCGGGCCTCGGCGGACGTCGGCGGGGAGACCTACGACGCGCTCCGGGTGAACCTGGCCACGGGGCTGGAAAACCAGACGCTGCTCTTCCGCCGAGAGGCTCCGCGCACCTTCCTTCGCCGGGTGGATCCGGACACCGGCGAGGTGGAGGAGGTCACCGCGATCGAGCTCTTCCCCCCGAACGGCGGCTGACCGAAACCCAGAGCCGGCGCCATTCTTGGTGCGCGGGCACGGGTGTTGCACATACGTCGGGAATACATCGCAGGCGCCGGTCGAACCGTGCGCCAAACACCCTCCCGACAGGAGTAGACAAATCATGCGGACATGGAAAGGGCTCGTCGCCCTCACGGCCTTCGCGCCCCTGGCGATCGCCGCCTCGCCCCTCGCAGCCCAGGAGGCGCAGCCCTCCGAGATGATGCCGGTGTGCTCTGCCACAGTGAAGCCTGCCCAGGTGCGCGCGGGCCAGAAGGCCGAGCGGATCGCGGTCACGCTGTCCAGCGCCATCGGCGTGGTGAGCGCGTTCTCCGCCGAGCAGCCGGAGGCGGGCGTGAAGCTGGCCGAGCAGACCGACCTGCCCAAGGCGGAGATGGCGAACGAGGCCGAGGCGCAGAAGCCCATCGAGATGGCCAAGGAGGACAACCAGGTCACGCTCTGGCTGAACACCGAGACCGCCGAGCCCGGTACGTACCGCTTCACCCTGCAGGGTGACTCGGGCAAGTGCGAAGGAAGTGTCGAGATCACCAAGATGCAGTAGGCGCGAGCCGGTCCCCGACCCGGTGACGTCCCTTCCCGGGGACGTCGGGCGCGCAGCCCCCTCCGTCGCGATCCGCGGCGGAGGGGGGCGTCGTTTCGGGGGTGAAACGCGGGCGGCGCTCCGCCTCCGATACGTTTCTGTTACACATCCGTCACCCGATCGCTACGTCGATCCGCTCGATTCCGAACGACATGGTCGGTGATTCCCTGGCCGGCTCGACCGGCGTGGAGGCGGGCGTTCCCGTACACCCCCCCGAGGGCATCTACGGGGGCGGTGTGGGGGACCGCGTCTACTCGGCGCTGATCACGCTGTTCGCCCTCGCCGTACCCGCGCTCCTGCTGGTCATCTTCGCGGTCATCACGGTCGCGGCGTGGCCGGCCCTGCGCACGTTCGGATTCGAGTTCCTGACCTCGAGCGAATGGGACCCGGTCGCCGGCCACTTCGGCGCCGCACCCGCGCTCTACGGCACGCTGGTGTCGTCCGCGATCGCGCTGATCCTCGCGACGCCTCTGGCGCTCGGCGTGGCGATCTTCCTCTCCGAGCTCGCCCCGCACTGGCTCCGGCGCCCCGTGGCCTTCCTCGTCGATCTCCTCGCGGCGATTCCCAGCGTGGTCTACGGACTGTGGGGCATCTTCGTGATGATCCCGCTCCTGCGCACGCACGTGATGCCGTTCCTGCGCGACACGCTGCACCTCGGCGCCACGCCGCTGTTCAGTGGGCCGATGTACGGCCCCAGCATGCTGGCCGCGGGGGTGATCCTGGCGATCATGATCCTCCCCTACATCTCGGCGGTGTCCCGCGAGGTGCTCATGGCGGTGCCGCGCTCGCAGCGTGAGGCCGCGCTGGCACTGGGCGCGACCCGCTGGGAGATGCTCTGGGGCGCGGTCATCCCCTTCGCGAAGTCGGGGATCGCGGGCGGTGTGATCCTGGGATTGGGCCGGGCGCTGGGCGAGACCATGGCCGTCACGATGGTCATCGGCAACCGCCACGAGATCGCGGCCTCGCTCTTCGCGCCCGGCTACACGATGGCCTCGCTGATCGCGAACCAGTTCACCGAGGCGACGGGCGACCTGCAGCTTTCCGCGCTCATGGCCGTGGGCTTCGTCCTCTTCGTCGTCACGCTGATCGTCAACGCCGGCGCGCGCTGGCTCGTGTGGCGCACCTCGCGGGGGATGGCGTGAGCGAGTTCCGCAGCTCCCCGCGGCGGCGCGTGGTGAACGCGATCATGACCGGCCTCACGTGGGTCGCGGCGGTCGTGGCCACGCTGCCGCTGCTCTTCATCCTCGTCTACCTCCTGCAGAAGGGCGCCTCCTCGCTCAGCCTCGGGTTCTTCACGCATCTACCGACGCCGGTGGGCGTCGCGGGAGGCGGTGTGGCCAACGCCATCGTGGGCACGCTGGTCGTCGTCGGCATCGCGAGCGCCTTCGGGGTGCCGATCGGGATCGGGGCGGGCATCTACCTGGCCGAGAAGAAGGGCGCGCCGCTCGCCGTCGGCGTGCGCTTCCTTGCGGACGTCCTCAACGGCCTGCCGTCCATCGTGATGGGGATCTTCGCCTGGGAGCTGGTCGTCGTCCCGATGGGCCATTTCTCCGCCCTCGCCGGGGGCTTCGCCCTGGGGGCGATGATGATCCCCACCGTGACGAGGACGACGGAGGAGATGGTGCGCGTCGTGCCCACGAGCCTGCGCGAGGCGGCGCTCGCTCTCGGCTACACACAGTGGAGGACCGCGCTGCGCATCGTGCTGCCCACCGCGCTCGCGGGGATCCTGACCGGGATCCTGGTCGCGCTCGCGCGCATCGCCGGCGAGACCGCGCCACTGCTCTTCACCGCGTTCGGCAACAACTTCTGGTCGGTGTCGCTGAACGAGCCGATCGCGGCGCTGCCCCTGCAGATCTTCAACTACGCCATCAGCCCGTACGACGAGTGGCACGCGCAGGCGTGGGGCGGCGCGCTCGTGCTCATCGCCCTGGTGCTGATCATCAGCCTGGTGTCCCGTGCCGTCACCCGAAGCGGTTTCGCCCGTGCGGTCGACTGAGTCGGCGCGCCGGTTCTCGGACGCGGACGCCCGCGCTCTGGAGGCGCTGCCCGCCCGCATGGAGGTGCGTGGGCTGGACGCCTTCTTCGGCGATGTGCACGCGGTGCGTGACGTGTCGATGCGCATCCCGAGGAACCGGGTCACCGCGGTCATCGGCCCGTCCGGATGCGGCAAGTCGACGTTCCTGCGCACGCTGAACCGTCTGCACGAGACCGTTCCCGGTGCCCGCATCCGCGGCCAGGTCCTCCTGGAGGGGAGCGACATCTACGCCCCGGGCATCGACCCGGTGTCGGTGCGCCGCCACGTCGGGATGGTGTTCCAGCGCTCGACGGCCTTCCCCACCATGTCGATCCGGGGCAACGTCGCGGCAGGTCTCCGCGTGTTGAAGGCCGCGGGCCAGCGCATCGACCAGGAGGAGCGCGTGGAGCAGGCACTCAGGCGCGCCGCCCTGTGGGAGGAGGTGCGCGACCGGCTCGACGAGAGCGCGCTGGGCCTCTCGGGCGGGCAGCAGCAGCGTCTGTGCATCGCGCGGGCGCTGGCCATCGACCCGGGCGTCCTCCTCCTTGACGAGCCCACGGCCTCGCTCGATCCGATCAGCACGGAAAAGGTCGAACAGCTCGTCCACGACCTGCGGGAAGAGATCACCGTGGTGATCGTCACGCACAACATGGAGCAGGCCGCGCGCGTCTCGGACCAGACCGGCTTCTTCCTGCATGGCGAATTGGTCGAGCTCTCTCCGACCGCGCAGCTCTTCACCCGGCCGAGGGATCCGCGGACCGAGGCCTACATCACCGGGCGCTTCGGATGAGCGGCGCTCGTTACCTGTTCGATACCGACTGGGCACTCCTGCCGTTACGGCATGGACATAATGTGACTCGGCGAATGGATCCTTCCATCACGGTGGAGCAACGACGATGAGACGAACGATCTGGGCCGCTGCTGCGACGCTGCTCGTGGCCTGCGGCGGCGGGGACCGGCCTTCCGGTCAGGCGAGCAGCGCTCCGGCGCAGGCCTCGGCTAGCGCGGGCGCCGCCGACCTCACCGGGGCCGGCGCGACGTTTCCCAATCCGATCTACTCCAAGTGGTTCTACGATTACGCCCAGCAGAGGGGCGTGAAGATCAACTACCAATCGATCGGCTCGGGCGGCGGCATCCGCCAGCTCACCGAGGGCACCGTGGACTTCGGTGCGTCCGATGCGCCGATGAACGACGACGAGCTGGCCGCGGCGAAGGGCAAGGTGCTGCACTTCCCGACGGTGATCGGGGCCGTGGCCGTCACGTACAACCTCCCGGGTGTGGGCACGTCCCTGAAGCTCTCGCCGGACGTGCTCGCGGACGTCTTCCTGGGCAAGATCACCAAGTGGAACGACCCCCGCATCGCCGGGCTGAATCCGGGTGTCTCGCTGCCCTCGGAGGACATCCTGGTGGTGCACCGTTCGGACGGCAGCGGCACGACGTTCATCTTCACGGACTACCTGTCCGCGGTGAGTGACGCGTGGCGCAGCGGGCCAGCGAAGGGAAAGGAAGTCGCCTGGCCGGTCGGCCTGGGCGGGAAGGGCAACGAAGGCGTCGCGGGGCAGGTCAAGCAGACGCCGGGCTCCATCGGCTACGTCGAGCTCGCCTACGCGAACCAGAACGACCTCGCCGTGGCCGAGCTCCGCAACCAGGCGGGCAACTTCGTGAAGCCCTCCATCGAGGGCGCGACCGCGGCCGCGGCCGGGGTAGCCGCGGGCCTGCCCGCCGACACGGACTTCCGCGTCTCCATCGTGAACGCCCCGGGCGCCGACGCCTATCCGATCTCGTCCTTCACCTGGCTCCTGGTCTACCAGGACATGCAGGACGGTGCCGCGGCCAAGAAGCTGGTGGACTTCATCCGGTGGGCGCTGACCGAGGGTGAGGGCGAAGCCGCCGCGCTCGACTACGCTCCGCTCCCGTCGAACATGGTGGCGCTGGAGATGAAGCAGCTCGACACCGTGGAGTACCCCGGCAAGATGTAGGACCGAGCACGGGGGGGGCGGCCCCGGGGCCGACCCCGAATGCACGCGGGGCCCCGGGCGGGGATCGTGTCCGCTCGGGGCCTCGCCGCGTCCAGGCGCCGCACGCCGGCACGACGTTACTCCAGCGTTACAAAATGGAGAGCGATGCGTTACGAGTCACACGCATGCTTCGTGCGTCCGTAACGACCACTCCACGGAGAGGAAGCGCCTTGAAGACAATCACGCGATGGTCGTCGCTGGCCGGAGCCCTCGTCGTCGCGGCCGCCTTCGGCGCGCGCGGCGCGTCCGCACAGGACGTGAGCGTCGGCGGCGTCGTGTACTCGCAGTATGAATACCTACTGTCGGATTCCGCCGGTCACGGGAACTCCTTCGACGTCAAGCGGGCGTACGTGGACGTGCGCGGCCGTTTCGACCAGGGCATCTCCACCCGCGTCACCGCGGACGTCCATCGCCAGCCCGATGGCTCCCTCGGCTTCCGGCTCAAGTACGCCTACTTCACGTGGACGCCCGAGGACAGCCCCGTGACCCTGAAGTTCGGCCAGATCCACACGGTATTGCTGGACTGGGAAGAAGGGTTGTGGGACTACCGCATGCAGGGGACGATGCCGATCGAGCGGTACGGCTACTGGACCTCGTCGGACCTGGGCGTGGGGCTCGACGGCGCCTGGGACGACCAGCGCTTCAATCTCCAGGTCGCGGCCCAGAACGGCGAGAGCTACCACGGCGCCGAGGGCGACAAGCACAAGGACGTCTCCGCGCGCGCGTCGTACCGGCTGCTCGAGAGCGACGACGGCGGAGCCCGCGGGGGGCTGCGTTTGACCGGAGTGGCGAGCCTCGGCGCCCCGACGGGCGGAGGGACGCGCAACCGCTTCGTCGGGATACTCTCCTACAAGTCCAGCGCCTGGACCCTGGGCGCGGAGGCCGCGCACACGGTGGACGGGCCCTCCGACGAGCCCAACGTCCGCGGCGATATCCTGAGCCTGTACGGCGTCTACCGTCTACCGGAGTCCAAGGTGGCCCTGGTGGGCCGCGTGGACCGGTCGGACCCGAACACCGACGTCGCGGACGACGCGCTCACGAGGGTCATCGCCGGGATGTCGTACCGGCTCACGCCCAACGTGCTCCTGCTGCTCGACGTCGACCACGTCAGCTATCAGGGCGACGCGCCGAGCGCGGCCGCGGCGGCCCGCCGGTCCAGCCTGCTGTTCCAGACGCAGTTCACCTACTGAGCGTTCTCCGGGAGCCCGCCGGGGGATCGTCGCCGTGGGCTTGGCGACGCGTCTCCCGGGCGTTCCCGCCTACGTCCCACACCCGTATCTTTGCGTCCCATGGACATGGATCGACGCAACCGGATCGCGCAGTGGGCCTTCGACGCGCGCAGCATACTCGGCCGCTTCCACCTCTGGCTCGACGACGTCGAGGAGCGCCTCGTCGAACGCGAAGCGCAGGGTGAGGCCTTCGTGGGGGAGGCACTGGAGCGGGCCTTCATCACCGCGACCGCGGTGACCGCGCTGGGCACCCGTCTCTTCGGCCGCTACGGCGAAGCGGACGGCGCCGACAAGGTGACGGTCAACCGCGTGAAGAAGGACGCGGACGCGGCGTCCGCCTATGTGCTCTCCGAGGGGCTGTGGTTCCTCACGCGGAGCCTGCCCGAGAACCATGCGGTGATGGTGAGCCTCGGCGAGGGTCTGATGCCGAAGGCGGGGGAGACGCCGGAGATGGGGGCGAACCCCCAGCTCGGCTTCGGCCGGGTCTATGCCCGTCCCCAGGTTGCCCACTTCGTCGACCGCTGCGTGCACCGGGTGCTCAATCGGGACGACTACGGGTGGGGGGAGTTCTGGCGCGACATCCGCGAGAACGGCATCACGCTGTGGGGAGCCGCGGTCGACACGCTGGAGAATACCTCGCGCTTCGCGAAGGGGAGCGCCACGGGACCGATGACCGTCCTGCACGTCTTCGATCAGCCGCTCCAGGTCGCACGGCCGTACGAGGGGTACATGGGCACCCTCGTGCTGCCGCGGCCGGTCGTGGAGCAGGCGGCCGAGCGCTCGGTGCTCCTCGACTTCCTGACGCCCCGCTTGCTGGTCATGGACTCGATCCTGAGCACCTACCCGGAGGTCCGGCCCGAGAACGTCCACGTGTGGACGCTGGAAGGGGCTTCGCGCGAGCCGCGCATCGGCCAGCTGTGGGCGACGTGGCGGAGCCTCGGAGCCCACTTGGTGAAGGACGGATGGACGATCCCGACGACTGGGCAGGGGGCGTTTACCGAGTCGGGGACGTACGCGCCGTGCTTCCGCGTGGGATCCTTCGAGGACGATGCCGGCGACAGGCACGTGCTCATCTGCGACGGCTACGCGGCTTCTGCGGAAGCCGTGCAGGCCGCCAGCCTGGACCCGGTCCTCGACACGCGCACTTCGCTGTGCCTCTTCTCCTCGCACTTCGAGGGGTCGTACGAGCGCGAGCCGCGCGTCATGCACCTCGACCCCGAGGGAGATGACTTCGTGCGACGGCTCGAGGAGGTGCTGGGGCCGGGGATCACCGAAGCGTCGGTGCGCGCATACCGCGAGAACCTGCGTGAGGCGCGCGCGGCCTGCCTGCCTTTGGACCGGCGGACGCTCACCGCGGACGACTTCTTCCCCAACAAGGAGTGGAGGGTCCTGAGTCTCGCGTCGTACATGCTCCCCGACCCCTACACGGGGCTGCCCGGCGTCGAACAGGTCGGCGCGGACACCTACCGCGTGACCACCCGCTCATCGACGCGCGCCCGCATGCTCGACGTCACCCTCACGCTGCGGGCCACCGAGACACCGCCCGACATGCGGATGTCGTTCTCGCCGCTCCTCGATCGCTTCTACGCCGGCCAAGACTACCGGTCCAGGCCGGTGCGCATCTCCGATTCCGGCAGGATCCGCAACGAGCTGCAGACGCTGTGCGCCGAGGCCATCGAGTACCTGCCGGGGGACCGGATGATGGTGCACCTGGACCGGCTGGACGACCAGGTCATGCCCCCCGACAAGAAGGCCCTCATCCGCGAGGTGCTGGCGTGGTACCGCGCGACGCACCCGGTCTGGTTCGGCTGGCTCGACACCGACTAGGAGGGTGATCGGAAAGGGGAGCACCCCGCGTTGGGAGCGCCGCGGCCCCGAATCCAAGGCGGGGCGACAACGCCATATCAATCACGGTGTTGGGCGCATAGGGCTTTCGCCGGCCCGGCGTCGGGGGGCGTTACCCGTGCTCCCGCGCCCACGCCGCCACCTCGGCGTGGGTCGCGAACCAGACGTCCCCGAGTCCCTTCGCGGTGCGGATGATCTCCTCGAGGATCCAGATCCGCGATCGGTAACCGATGTAGTGCGGGTGCATCGTGAGCTGGAAGACGCCTCCTTCCGCCCAGGCACCCTCCAACTCGCGACGGAAGACGTCGAACACGGCCTCCACCGGCATCTGGGGACGCAGCGCCTGGAATCGGTGCATTCCGAGGTAGGCTGCGTCGTCACGGATCCACTCCACGGGAAGCTCGACGATGCCTGTGGGCTCCCCTTCCATCAGAAGCTCGTAACAGTCCACGTCGGCCATCAGCGAGGAGTCGTAGGCGAGCCCCATCTCCCGCTCGATGGCGAGCGTCCCGGGGCTGAAGTCCCACGAGGGCGCGCGCAGCCCGACGGGGCGGACGCCGCTTACGCGCTCGAGCGTGTCCGCGCTGCGCAACATGAGGTCACGCTCGGCCTCGTAGGGGAGGATAGAGTTGAGCTCGTGGATCCAACCGTGGATGCCGATCTCGTGCCCCTCGGCCACCGCGCGGCGCTGCTCCTCCGGGTGGAGGAGCGCTGACACGGCGGGGACGAAGAACGTCGCGCGCACGTCGTGCTTCGCGAGGAGCGCGAGGATGCGCGGCACGCCCTGGCGCGAGCCGTATTCGCCCCACGCCAGGCGACCGATGGAGCGGCCGCCGTCGCGCAGCTCGTTGGTCTCGTGGTCGGAATCGAACGACAGCGCGACCGCGCACCGCGCGCCGTCCTTCCAGGTGTCGGGACGGAGCGCGCGACCGGCGCGCACACGTCCGACCAGCGCGCGCCAGTGTTCCTCCGGCCACTGCCAGGGCTCGAGATCGGGCGTGTCCATACGGTCAGCCTACCGTGCGTGGCGGTTTCCCTCAATGGGCGTTGGAACATCCGGGGAAACCCGCGGTGGGATGGATTCGTCCAGAACGTATGAGCCCCGAACGACCTCCCACCCGACGAGACCATGGAATCGCTGATCCGTGACGTACGGCTGGCGCTGAAGCTCCTGTGGAAGGAGAAGACCTTCAGCTCCACGGTCCTCCTGACCCTGGCGGTCTGCCTCGGCGCCAACGTCTCGATCTTCAGCGTGATCCACACGGTCCTGCTCGAGCCCCTGCCGTTCAAGGACCCGAACCGCCTGGTCACGGTGTTCAACAGCTACCCCAACGCCGGAGCGGCGCGGGCATCCAACGGCACGGTGGACTTCTTCCAGCGCCGCGCGCACGTGGCCGCCTTCGAGGAGGTGGCGCTCTACCAGGGATCCGGGAGCACCGTGGGTGGGGAGGACGGCAGCGAGCGCGTGTCCTCCATGCGCGTCACGCCCTCCTTCTTTCCGCTGCTCGGTGTCCAGGCCGCCCTCGGACGCACGTTCACCGAGGACGAGATGGAGGTGGGGAACCATCACAAGGTGGTCCTCACCGACGCCTACTGGAAGGAGCACTTCGGCGGCGCCTCCGACGTCGTCGGTCGCGAGATGCGCATCGACGGAAACCCGTACACGGTCGTGGGCGTGCTGCCGGCGGCTTTCGTCATGCCCGGGCGGGAGGCGACGCGCATCTACGTCCCCATCGGCTTCGACGAGCAGGACCGGAACCTCGACCAGTGGCACTCGAACAACTTCAGCATGATCGCCCGGCTGCGCCCCGGGGCCACGCTCGAGCAGGCCCGCGCGCAGAACGAAGCGCTCAACCAGTCGCTCATCGACCAGTGGCCCCCCCCGAACGCGCGGCAGCTCCTGGAAGACGCCGGCTACCGGACCGTCCTGGTGCCGACGGCGGACGACCTGGTGCGCGACGCACGGCCCGTGCTCTACATGCTGTGGGCCGGCGTCGGCCTGGTGCTCCTGATCGGTTGCGTGAACATCGCGAACCTCCTCCTGGCGCGGGCCCAGACCCGGGTAGGGGAGGTCGCCACGCGCCTGGCCCTGGGGGCGCCGCGCATGCGTGTCGCCCGCCAAGTGCTGACCGAAGCCCTCGTGCTCGGCGTCCTGGGCGGCGCGATCGGCGTGGGTCTGGGGGCCGCCGGGCTGAAGGTTCTCCTGAGCCTGGGTGCGGCGGACCTTCCCCGGGGGCCCGAGATCGGCATCGACACCTCCGTGCTCCTTTTCACGGCCGCCCTCGCGGTGGGGGCGGGCGTCGTCTTCGGAGCGATCCCGGTGGTGCAGATCATGCGCGGTGACCTGTCGCCGGTGTTCCGCACCGAGGGGCGGACCGGCACCGCGAGCCGGCGCGCTGTCCTGGTGCGCAACGGCTTGGTCACGAGCCAGGTGGCCCTGGCGTTCGTGCTCCTGATCGGCGCCGGCCTGATGCTGATGAGCTTCCGCGCCGCCATCCGTGTGGATCCCGGCTTCGACCCGGACGGAGTGCTCACCGCCTTCGTGAGCCTCCCCGCGGCCCGCTATCCGGACGCCACCGCACGCCGGCAATTCGCGGAGGAGCTACGCCGCGAAGCCGCGGCGATCCCCGGCGTGTCGGCGGTGGGCATCACGGCGCAGCTCCCCTTCACCGGCAACAACTCGAGCAGCGTGATCCTCCCGGAGGGCTACGTCCCGTCACCCGGGGAGTCGGTCTTGTCACCCCTCCAGGTCACCGTGAGCCCCGGCTACATCGAGGCCATGGGCATCCAGCTGGTGGAGGGGCGCACGTTCCGTGACTCCGACGGGCCGGACGACCCCCGCGTCATGCTCATCGACGAGTGGCTGGCGCGCCGCTACTGGCCCGACCGGAGCCCCATCGGCGACCGGATGCTCTACGGCGTGGTCCCCGGCTCCGACAGCATCCCGCCGGAGAGTCGCTTCACCATCGTGGGCGTGGTACGCACGATCAAACAGAACGACCTGACCGCGCCGCCGTCCGAGCACGTGGGGGCGTACTATTTCTCGACGCTCCAACGTCCTCCCGGATTCCTCTCCCTGGTGGTACGCACCACCGTGGATCCCGAGAGCGTCACCCCGGCGCTGCGCCAGCTCGTCACCCGCCTCGACTCCGAGCTCCCGCTCTATGGCGTCGAGACGCTGCGCGGGCGGATCGACGACTCGCTGCAGGGACGGCGCGCGTCGCTCACGCTGCTGGGCGCGTTCGCGGGGGTGGCCCTCTTCCTCGCGGTGATCGGGATCTACGGGGCGTTGGCCTACTCGGTGAGTCAGCGCACGCGCGAGATCGGCATCCGCATGGCGATGGGAAGCGCACCGGGCGACGTCTTCCGTGGAGTGGTGGGGCAGGGCCTGCGGGTCACGGCCCTGGGGCTGATCGTCGGGGCGGGCACGTCGCTCCTCCTCACCCGGCTCGTGCGCTCGCTGCTCTTCGACGTGCAGCCGACGGACCCGCGCGTCATGCTGGCGGTGGCGGCCCTTCTGGCCGTGGTCGGTCTGGTGGCATGCCTCGTCCCGGCGCGGCGTGCGACCGCGGTGGACCCGGTGTCGGCACTCGGGGGGGTCTGACCGGGGCGGCCGCCGGGCTCACGCCAGGGGCCGGTGCGCGGTCTCTTCCAGCGACCAGATGACCGCCCCCGACAGGAGGGCCGCCGCCATCACGTAGCCCACCCACGCCACGGGGGAGCCGGTGACCGCGATGAGCCACGTCGCGATGTACGGCGCGAAGCCGCCGAAGACGGCCACGGCGAGGGCGTAGGCCGTCGTCATCCAGGTGGATCGCGAGCGCGTCGGGAAGATCTCCGCGATCGCCGCCGGCCCGGCGCCGCTGAACATCGCGATGACCACCGCGAGGCCCACCTGGAGCGCCACGATCGCAGCGAGGGGGGGGCCGGACACCAGGTAGCGTGCGACGGGCCAGGTGAGCACCACGAAGGCGGCGCAGCAGGTCAGGAGCAGCGGGCGACGGCCGACCCGGTCCGACAGGTGTCCCCAGAAGGGGATCGCCGCCACCAGGACCACGAGGCCGACGGTGTTGGACCAGAGCGCCTGCGCGTTGGTCAGGTCCGCGTACCGGGCCGTGAAGGACGGCATGTAGTTCAGGAAGATGTAGTAGGAGACCGTCCACAGGACCGTGAAGCCGGCCGCCTGGGCGGCCAGCCTGATCGGGCTCGCGTGCCGGGGCGCGCTCGCCGCGGTCTTCGGGTTCGCCGCCCGGGCCGAGGCCGACTCCTCACGCGCGGCGCGGTACGCGGGCGTCTCGTCGATCGTACGCCGCATCCACATGCCGACCGGGCCGAGCACCCCCCCGAACAGGAAGGGCAGCCGCCACCCCCACGACGTCATGCTTTCCGCGGACAGGACCGAGCTGAGAGCCGCCGCCAGCCCCGATCCGAGGAGGAGGCCCGCTCCCACGCTCATCTGCTGGAAGGACCCATACCACCCGCGGCGCCCCTCGGGCGCCCACTCGACGATGAACGCCGTGCTCCCGCCCCACTCGCCGCCTGCGCTGAAGCCCTGCAGGAGGCGCGCGACGACGACGGTCGCGGGGCCGAAGATTCCCACGGCCGCGTACGACGGAGCGAGGCCCATGAGCACCGTCCCGGCAGCCATCATGAAGAGCGTGAGCAGGAGGGCGGTACGCCGGCCCCGGACGTCCCCGATGCGCCCGATCAACACGCCGCCCAGCGGGCGCGCCAGGAAGCCGACGCCGAAGATGCCGAAGGAGGCCAGCAGCTCGGCCGAGGGGTCGCCCGAGGGGAAGAAGTTGGCTCCGATGATGCCGGCCAGGTAGCCGTACACCGCGAAGTCGTACCACTCCAGAACGTTGCCGACGACGGCTGCGGCGACGGCCCGACGGGGTGTCGTGCTCGTTTGCATCCGCGCACCATACGGCGCGCGGGGAGGCCCCGCTACGCCCTGTCCCGGATCAGGCGCCCGTGGCGACGACGTGCAGCTTGGCCGACGCGCGGGCGCTGCGCTCCTCGGCGGGGTGCTCTTCGTAGCGCACGCAGGTCTGCCGTCCCGTCTCGTCCGCGGTCCACCTCGTGCACCGGCTCCACCCGGACACCCAGAACGTGATCGGGGCGCTGGCCGTGCCGTGGATCGCCTCTCCCTCCAGGACGAGCTGGAAGGTCGCTTCCCCGCAGGCGAAATTGCGCACGCTCGCTCTGTCCGTCGCGTGCTCCTGGCACGAGCCCTCGCCGCTGGTCAGCGTCATGGTGCCGTCGGGGTCGATCCACACCTCCGCCTGCACCAGCTTCCGGGCGGAGCTCCCCGCCCGCAGGGAGCCGGCGGTGTACTCCAGCTGCGCGGAGGCCAGGTAGCGCCCCGGCCGCCAGAGCACGGGGCCTTCCTGGACAGGCCGCGGGGGCTCGTGACCTCCCCGGCTCGCACAGCCGGTCAGCATGAGGGCGAGGGCCAGCGTCCGTGCGTTCATCGGGGCGGTATCCGGATTCGGTCGTGACCTTCGGGACAGGTGTCCCATGCGTCGTCGGATGCAACACGGGTGCGGGGACCCACGTTCCCCGTGGCCGCGTCTTCGCCGCCCACCTACCTTCTCCCCGTCTCGGAAATGCCCGACCGGAGCCGCCCCATGCGCCGCCTTCGCACCGTCCTCCAGACCCTGCTTCTGTCGTCGGTCCTGGCCCTCCCCGTCCTGGGCCAATCCTCCACCGAGGCTGCCTATCCGGGTGAATCGTGGGAGTATGTCCGCCGCCCCCAGGATCTCGCGGGCTACGGGTGGGATGCGAACAAGATGCGCTCCGTGTACTCGTTCATTCGCGACAGCGCGAACACCACCGGACTGGTGGTGGTGGATCGCGGACGCGTGGTCTTCACGTACGGGGACATCGAGGAGCTCAGCTACCTCGCTTCCGTGCGCAAGAGCATCCTGAGCATGCTCTACGGCTATTGGGTCGCGAACGGAACGATCGATCTGCAGGCCACCCTCGACGACCTGGGGCTGGACGACATCGGGGGGCTGCTACCCATCGAGAAGCGCGCGCGGGTCCTCGACCTCATCACCGCCCGCTCGGGCGTGTACCACGCAGCGTCGAACGGCGGCGACGACCTGGCGTCGGCGCCCGAGCGCGGCTCGCAGGAGCCGGGCACCTACCAGCTCTACAACAACTGGGACTTCAACGCCGCGGGCGCGGTCTTCGAGAAGCTCACCGGCCGGGACATCTACGACGAGCTGCAGGCGCAGCTCGCGATTCCCCTGCAGTTCGAGGACTGGGACCGGAGCGCACAGCACAAGAGCGGAGACCTCTCCGTCAGCGTGAATCCGGCCTACCACATCTGGCTGAGCACGCGGGACATGGCGCGGGTGGGGCTCCTGATGCTGCGCGACGGAGCCTGGGACGGCCGGCAGGTCATCGACGCGGGGTGGGCGAGGCAGATCCACAGCGTCGTGACCCCGCTCGAGCAGATGCACCCGATCTCGCGCCGGGACGGCTACTTCGGGTACGGCTACATGTGGTGGGTGTGGGACGAGCCCCAGGCGGTCGGGCCGTTCGAAGGCGCCTACACGGGGCGAGGCGCCATCGGACAGTGGATCACGATCCTGCCGGCGCTGGACATGGTGATCGCGCACAAGACGAACTCGGTGTACGGGCGCACGACCAGCTGGGAGTCGTGGCAGCGGATGATCGAGCTGCTCTTCGACGCCAGGGGTGTGCGGATGAGCGGGCCGTATCCGTGGGGATGACGGCGGACACCGCCGCCGCCTTCCCGGCGCACCAGCGATCGCAAGACGTGTCGTAGGGGTCGGCACGGACGGTTCGAGCGCGGGTAACAGGCGCTTCGTCGATCGGGGTGGAGACTCCATCCGACGGATCGACCTCAGTCCTCGACGTATCCGGAGCCCTGGCCGATTCACGCATGACGACGAGACATCGCAGGTTCAGGCACATCCGGACGCGCATGGCGCAGGGCTTCGTGGCGTTCGTGCCCGTGGTGGTCACGATCCTCGTCTTGCGTTTCGCGTTCCTGGCGACCACCGGGATCCTCCTCCCCTTCATCGACCCCGCGGTCGCGGATTGGCCCTGGCTGTGGCGCGCCCTCCTCTCCCTGGGCGTGCTGCTCGTCGTGATCTACCTCCTCGGCGAGATCGCGGCGCGGACGGTCGGCCGTCGCATCCTCGGCTACGGAGAGGCGATCCTGCTGCGGGTGCCCTTCGTGAAGGTCGTATACCGCGCCTCGAAGCAGGTGGTGGAAGCGTTCCAGCGTCCCAGCGCCCGGGCCTTCAAGTCGGTGGTGTTTCTCGAGTTCCCGCGCCCGGGCATGCGCGCCGTCGGGTTCGTGACCTCGACGCTCACCCGCCCTGACGGCTCGGTGTGGAAGACCGTGTTCGTGCCGACCACACCCAACCCGACCACGGGCTTTCTGCAGATGGTCGCCGCCCCCGAGCTGGAGGAGACCGGCATGACGGTGGAGGAGGGCGTGAAGATGATCATGTCGCTGGGCGTCCTCGTTCCCGAGCGGGTGGGCGGAGGTGGGTAGGGGGCGATCCCGGTATGCTCCTCCTCCACGGATTCACGGGCTCGGGCAGGTCCTGGCCGACGCCCCTGGTCGAAGGGCTGATCTCCCGCGAGCGCACGCCGACGCTCCTCGACCTTCCGGGCCACGGGCGGTGGACGGGCGATACGGCAGCAGGCCCCTTCACGCTGCAGGCGGCGCTGGGGGCCATCGACGCGGCCCAGGGGAGGGACCCGGGTCCGCTGATCGGCTATTCGATGGGAGGGCGGCTGGCCCTCGCGTACGCCGCGGCGCATCCCGAGCGGGTGACGCACCTGGTGCTGGAGTCGGCCTCTCCAGGGCTCGCCACCGATGAGGAGCGGGTCGCCCGTCGGGCCGCGGACGAGGCCCTGGCGAGGAGTCTCGAGGAGGAGGGGATCGAGCCGTTCGTCCGTCGGTGGGAAGCGCTCCCCCTCTTCGAGAGCCAAGGAACGCTCCCGTCCGAGGTGCGTGCGGCGCAGCGTTCCAGGCGCCTGGCGAACGACCCGCGTAGCCTGGCCGCGGCGCTGCGCGGGCTGGGTACGGGCGCTCTTCCCTCCTACTGGGAGTCCCTCGGGGAGATCCGGATCCCGACGCTTCTCCTCGTCGGTGCGCTGGACACGAAGTTCGTCGACATCGCCCGGGCCATGGCGGAGGCGCTGACCGATGCGGAGCTGGTGGTGGTTCCGCGGACCGGCCACGCGGTCCATCTGGAGCGACCGGACGCATGGCTGTCCGCCGTCCTCGGTTTTCTGACGCGGTCCTGACGGCCGTCGAAAGAAAGCGCTGGCGTCGGGCGCGACGGGGGGGTGATCTTTGATTGAAGCACCGTCCCCCCCAACGGTCGTGAATCGCTGTGACGGTACGATCCCGGGGCCCCGCCGGCCCCTGTCTGCATCTCTGTGCCCTCGCCCTGTTCGGAACGGCAGTCCCCGCGACGGTCTCCGCTTCCGCGGCTCGGTCGTCCCCCGTGCTCGACGTGCCGTCGCTGGTGACTCCGACGGAGCAGGCCCCTCGGGCTCCTGGCGCCGCCGCTTCCGCTGCTGGAGTCTGGGACGCGGCGGTTGAGCGGGTCGCGCAGGCCCGCGACCAACGGGAGATCGAGCGGCTGCGCGCGGAGGCCGAGCTGGCCTCCGCCATGGCACAGCGCAGGGGGGCGCAGCTCGTCGCCGCCGTCCTCCTGGCGCTCGTGCTCATCCTCCTCTACGGACGCCACGTCGCGACCCAGGTCCGGCGCGACCTCGAACGGAAGGTCGCGGAGCGGACTGCCGAGCTGTCCGATGCGAACCAACGCCTCCAGGCACTGAGCCTGACCGATTCGCTCACAGGCCTGCGCAACCGCCGCTATCTCTTCCAGACCGTCGAGGCCGAGTTGGCCGTGGCTCTGCGGGCGTATCGCGACGCGGAGCGGACGGGCAGGCCCCCGGAGTTGGCCGACGTCGTGTTCTACGTCCTCGACCTCGACGACTTCAAGTCGGTGAACGATGAGTACGGCCACTCGGCCGGGGACCGCGTCCTGGGCCAGGTGGCCCGCGTCCTCGAGGCGACGAGCCGTACCTCCGACGTGGTGATCCGGTGGGGTGGGGAGGAGTTCCTGATCCTGAGCCGGCGGGTGGACCGGGCGGGCGCGGGTGCCTTCGCGCAGCGGGTGTGCGACGCCGTCCGGGATCACGTCTTCGTGGCCGACGAGGGGCTCACGCTCCGCAGGACCTGCTCCGTCGGATTCGCCCCCTTCCCCTTCGTGCCGCGGGACCCGCGCGCCGTGTCGTGGGACCAGGTCGTCGGGTTGGCGGACCAGGCGGCCTACCTCGCCAAGCGAGCCGGCCGAGACGCGTGGGTCGGAGTCATGGCCAACGATTCGACGCCTCCGGAGGTGGTACATAGCGACACGGCCACCCTCGAGATGCTCGTAAGCGAGGGCGTGCTGGAGACCGTCAGCTCGAAGGACGCCGAGACGCGAGCCCGCCTGCTCCGAGAGGGCGAGCGACCGTCGCTGCGCAACGCGTAGCGCGGTGCGCCGGCCGCGTCGGGGCCCGCGGCGGGCCGACGTGGTCGGGGCCGTCCGGTCAGCTTCCCGGCGGACCCGCAGGGCTGGCCGGCGGCGCCGCACCTTCCTGCTCGGTCTTCTTCTTCGGCACCTGGACCAGTGTGATGTGTCGTGCCCGCTCCACGCGGGCCCGCGCCCGCGCGCGCACTTGGACGATCAGGAGGAAAAGGGCTCCCACGCAGATCGCGATGAGCGGGATGTTCCATTCGGTCTTTCCGATCGCGAAGCTGGCCGCGATCGTGCGCAGCGAGTCGGGGTGGCTCTTGAGACCGGGATCCCCCGCGACGAACTCCACGGTGTACGTGATGGTGTCGTAGGGGATCGCCGTACGGAACACGGCGTAGCGAAGCCCGCCGTTCGGGATCCGCCAATCCTCTCCCCACCCCCACGCGGTCCGACCGTCGACGGCGATCGCCTCGATCTCGCCGAACGTCGCTAGCTGATCGTGGGCGGCCTCGATCGCGGCGGATCGGGCCGCTTCGACTTCTTCGGGGCCGATCACCCCGGGGTGACCGTTGATGTAGATGCCGCTGAAGTGGCCCCAGGAAGCCTCGATCCAGGCTGTGTGGAACACGACGTCCCTGTCGGGGAACATCCGCCGCTCCTGGGCGACGCCGTCCTTCATGGAGAAGGCCGGAGGTGGATCCTGGATCTGTGGGCCTTGGAACCTGGGGAGCTTGCACCCCAGCGGTGCGAGAGCGAGCAGAAGTACGGCGAGCCGCCCGCGGCGGGCGGGCAATGAGCGCTCGAGAGCGGACACGGTTGGCTCCTTCATCTGTTTTCCATCAATACCGGACCGTACGGAGGGCACGCGCAAGTGCCACGTCGCCCACGAAGCTTCCCCAGGCCGCCCCGGCCACCGATCCCTTGCGGGGCCCCCGTCGGGCTGGAACGTTCAGGGCCTCCAGCCCGTTCCCTTCCGGAGTCGCCCTGCATGCTTCGCAAGCCACCGATCTTCGTCGCCGTCGCGTGCTTCTTCACCGGCTTCGCGGGCTCCGCCCGCGCTCAGTCCACGAGGCTTCTCCGTCAGCCCACGCTGAGCTCGACCCAGGTTGCCTTCACCTACGGTGCCGATCTGTGGATCGCGGATCGGACTGGAGGCGTGGCGCGGCGGTTGACCAGCACGCCGGCGGTGGAGTCGGACCCCCACTTCTCGCCCGACGGAAGGTGGATCGCGTTCAGCTCGAACCGTTCGGGCACGCCCCAGGTCTATGTCGTAGGCGTGGAAGGCGGCGAGCCGACGCGTCTCACGTGGTATCCCGCGGGGTCCTACCCGCGAGGATGGACGCGCGACGGAGCGCGCGTGCTCTATGCGAGCTCGCGCGAGACCGCCCCGGTGGGGTTCGACCGGCTGTGGACGGTCCCTGCCACGGGCGGCCCGTCCACGATGCTCCCGGCTCCCTGGGGATACGACGGTTCGTACGCGCCGGACGGTCGCCGACTGGTGGTGGATCGGGTCACGCGCTGGGACTGGGAGTGGCGCTCGTATCGGGGGGGGCAGAATACGCCCCTGACCATTCTGGACCTGAACAGCCTCGAGGAGGTTCGCCTCCCGAACGAGCGAACCCAGGATCGCTACCCGGTTTGGCTCGGCGGCAAGGTCTGGTTCGCCTCGGATCGTGACTGGGCGAGCAACGTGTGGTCGTACGACGTGGCGACCGGGGCGCTCGCTCAGGTGACGCACTTCAGGGATGCGGACGTGAAGTGGCTGAGCGGAGGCCCGGACGGCCTCGTGTTCGAGCAGGACGGGTGGATCCACACGCTCGACCCCGCGACCGGGCGCGTTCAGCGTCTCGACATCACGGTGCGCGGCGACTTCCCCTGGGCGGAGCCCCGCTGGGAGGACGTGGCCGACCGGATCACGTCCGCTTCCCTCTCGCCCACCGGCGTGCGTGCCTTGATGGCCGCTCGGGGAGAGATCTTCACCGTTCCCGTGGAGCACGGCGACGCCCGCAACCTCACCCGGACCTCCGGTGTGGACGATCGCGAGCCCACGTGGTCGCCGGACGGGACGCAGGTGGCCTGGTTCAGCGACGACGGGAGTGGATACGGGCTGGTGATCGCGTCCCAGGACGGCCTGGGAGAGCCGCGCCGGCTCTCGGTGGGCGAGTCGAAGATGGCGTGGGAGGCGACATGGTCGCCGGACGGCAGCTGGATCGCCTTCGTGGACGATGACGTACGCATCCGCATCGTGGATGTCGCGTCCGGTCGAGTCACGACCGCCGACGTCGGGGGCTCGAACATCGAGCGCGGGGGGATGGGGCTCGTCTGGTCCCCGGACTCGAAGTGGCTGGCCTACGCGAAGACGTTCCCGAACGACTTCCGCCGCATCGTGGCCTGGTCCGTGGAAAGCGGGCGGGCGACGGCGATGACGGACGAGATGGCGGATGCCCAGTCGCCCGCGTGGGACCGTGACGGCCGTCATCTCTACTTCCTCGCGAGCACGGATCTGGGGCTCGGCTCGGGGTGGGCCAACACGAGCTCCATCCAAGCCGAGCCCACCTACGGCGCGTACGTGATCGTGTTGCGCGCCGACGATCCTTCGCCGTTCCCGCCGCGCAGCGACGAGGAGAAGCCGGCGGACGCCGGAAAGGCCCGACCGGACTCCACCCCTGCGCGGGGGGCCGCTGCCGATACGGGCGGGGTGCGGGTGCGCGTGGACTTCGACGGGCTCGACCGGCGGATCATCGCGCTGCCGATGCCCGTCGCACGCTACGTGGCCACCGCGGCCGGACCGGAGGGGACGGTCTTCGTGGCGGAGCGTGGCGAGGGCTTCGCCTCCACGCTGCACAAGTTCTCCCTGGAGGAACGGAAGGCCGACGTGTTCACCCGGGGCGTGAGCACCTTCTCCGTGTCGGCAGACGGGAAGAAGATGCTCCTGCGTTCCGGGAGCGACTGGCGCGTGGTGGGAACGGACCGCTCCCCCGAGGGGCCCGGCGGCGAGCTGAACGTCTCCCTGCGCATGCACCTCGACCGCGTGGCGGAGTGGGCGCAGATGTTCGACGAGGCGTGGCGCTACGAGCGCGACTTCTTCTACGACCCGGGGATGCACGGCAACGACTGGAACGCCGTACGCGAGCGGTATCGTCCGCTCGTGCCCTTCGTTCGCCACCGCGAGGATCTCCGGTACGTGTTCGACCAGCTGAACGGGGAGCTCAGCGTCGGTCACAGCTTCGTGGGAGGTGGCGACTATCCTGCGGTCGACACGTCGCGGGTCGGACTGCTCGGCGCCGACCTGGTTGCGGACCAGGGCCGCTGGCGCATCGGACGCATCTACACGTACGAGAGCTGGAACCCCAACCTGGACGCGCCGCTCGACCGCCCGGGGCTGCGCGTGGCTGAGGGTGACTACCTGCTCGCGGTGGACGGGGCCGAGATCACCGCGGCCGACGATCCCTACCGCGCGTTGGACGGTACGGCCGGGAAGCAGACCGTGCTGTACCTGAACGACCGGCCGACGATGGATGGTCACTGGACAGTGACCGTCGAGCCCATACGCAGCGAGGCCGCGCTGCGGCAGCGCGCGTGGGTCGAGGACAACCGGCGACGGGTGGACGAGCTGTCGGGAGGAAGGCTCGCATACGTGTGGGTGCCCAACACGGGCGGTCCGGGCGTGGCCTCGTTCGACCGATATTTCTTCGCGCAGCAGGACAAGCTCGGTGCGGTCATCGACGAGCGCTTCAACGGGGGCGGCAACCTCGACGACTACATGGTCGACTACATGACCCGTTCGTTGAGGGCCGCCGTCACGAACGAGGTGCCGGGTGGTGCCCCGTTCGTCCTTCCGCAGGGAGTGCTCGGGCCGAAGGTGCTCCTGATCAACGAGCGGGCCGGCTCGGGGGGTGACTACTTCCCGTGGGCCTTTCGCCAGCAGAAGGTGGGTCCGCTCATCGGCACGCGGACGTGGGGCGGGCTGGTGAAGTCGTCGGTGCACTACGCGATGATGGACGGCGGCTACCTCACCGCCCCGGACAACGCGGTCTTCGATCCGATCAACCACCGGTGGATCGCTGAGAACGAGGGTGTGCCTCCGGACATCGAGGTGCTCCTCGACGCGAAGTCGGTGGCCGAGGGCCGCGACCCACAGCTCGAGCGGGCCGTTGGGGAGGCGCTTCGCCTGGTCCGGGAGGAGGGTCGGCCTCCGGTGACGCCGCCCCCCTTCCCACGACCGTCGAAACGGCCGGGAGGCGGACGTTGACCGCCCGGCGGTGGACCCCACCGTTGGTGCGGTGGGGCACGCTCGTGCTCCTGGCGTCGCTCGCGGGGCCGGACTCCGCCGCCGCGCAGTCCGCGCCGCCCGGCGACCTGGACGCCTACGTCCGGCGCGTCATGGAGCGTTTCGAGGTACCCGGGCTTTCCGTGGCGATCGTGAAGGACGACCACGTCGTCCTGGCGAAGGGGTACGGCGTGCGCAAGCTGGGGGACGACGCGCCCGTCGACGCGAAGACGCTGTTCGGAATCGCGTCCAACACGAAGCTCTTCACCGCGACGGCGCTCGGGATCCTGGTCGACGAGGGAAAGCTGGAGTGGGACGCGCCGGTCGTGCGCTACCTTCCCGGCTTCGCCATGTACGACGCGTGGGTGACGCGTCAGATCACCGTGCGCGATCTCCTCGTACACCGGAGCGGACTGGGGCTGGGGGCGGGCGACCTGATGTTCTGGCCGCCCACCGACTTCACCCGCGCGGAGCTGGTCGAGCGGCTGCGCTACATCCCGCCCGCCACGAGCTTCCGGAGCGCGTACGCCTACGACAACGTGCTGTATCCCGTCGCCGGGGAGGTGATCGCGGCCGTCAGCGGGATGGGCTGGGAGGACTTCGTCGCCGCGCGCATCCTGAAGCCGGTGGGGATGGCCGGGAGCGACGTGCGCCTCTCCGACCCGGCCACCACGCCCGACGCGGCGTTCACTCACGCCCGCGTGGACGGCGTTGTCCGCCTCGTTCCCCCCTACCACGGCGACGTCGTGAACCCGGCCGGCGGCATCTTCTCGAACGCCGAGGACATGGCGAGATGGGTCATGGTCCAGATGGACTCGGGTCGGGTAGCCTCGGGAGACGCGCGGGCCTGGGGCCCCGCGGTGACGAGGGAGCTGTGGAAGCCGGTCACGCCGATGCCCTTCGGCGACCCCCCGCCCGACCTCGCGCCCCTGCGGCACTTCTTCAACTTCTACGCCCTCGGCCTCAACGTGCGCGACTACCGCGGCGAGCGGGTGCTCACGCACACGGGAGGGCTGCCCGGCTACGTGTCGCGCGTGACGATGGTGCCGGATCGCAAGCTCGGGATCGTCGTGCTCACCAACCAGGAGGCGGGCGAGGCGTTCGAAGCGATCACGTACCCCATCCTGGACCACTACATCGGCGCGCCCGCGTTCGACTGGCTCGCCGGATACGCCGCGGTGAAGGCCAGGGGCGATTCGGCGGTCGCCGCGGCCGAGGCGCGCACGACGTCCGAGCGCGACGCCACCTCGCGACCTTCACTGTCGCTGGATCGCTACGCCGGGTCGTACCGGGACGCCTGGTACGGCGACATCGACATCGTACGCGAGGGGGACCACCTGGTCATGCGTTTTTCCCGCTCACCCGACCTGGTGGGTGACCTCGAGCACTGGCAGTACGACACGTTCGTGGCGCGCTGGCGCGACCGGTCGCTGCGGGCAGACGCCTTCGTCACCTTCTCGCTGAACCCGGACGGCTCCATCGAGCGGGCCACCATGAAGCCCGTGTCGCCCGCCACCGACTTCAGCTACGACTTCCAGGATCTGCTCCTCCGTCCCGTGGGACGGTAGGGGCCGAAGGCTCAGTCGGACCGGAGGGCTTCGCTCGGGTCCAGCCGACTCGCCCGCACGGAAGGGATCCAGCTGGCGAGTAGCGTGACGGCGCCGATCACCACGGCCACACACATCCAGGTCGCGGGATCGGCCACGCCGACGCCGTAGACCAGACGGCGCAGGCTTCCGGCGAGAAGCGCGGCCACCACCATCCCCGAGAAGGCGCCGGCCGCACCGAGCTTCAGGCCGTCGAGGAGGACACCCCGGCGGACCTGCGCCGCCGTGGCGCCGAGGGCCATGCGCACGCCCAGGTCCCGGGTGCGGCGGCCCACGTCCCAGGCCACGACGCCGTAGAGCCCGAGCGCCGCCGCGAGCAGCGCGAGGAGGGCGTAGGTCGTCAGGAGGACGAACCCGAAACGGGTGGGGGCGAGGGCGGCGTCCACGTAGTCGGCCATGGGCCGCATGCCGTAGATCGCCAGCCTGGGCTCCACGGTCAGGAGCGCCCGGCGCACGCTCGCGGCCAGCGAGGCGGCATCACTGTCCGTCCGCACAACGAACGAGACGTCACGGGAAGCTTCCTGCCGGTAGGGAACGTAGATGGTCCCCCGGGCGGGCCGGCCGAGATCGTCCTGGCGCACCGGCTCGACCACGCCCACGACGCGCGCCTCGACCGCCCGGCCGTCCAGAGGGATGCCGATCGCGGCACCGATGGCCGGGCCTTCCGGGGCGATGCGGCGGGCCAGCGTCTCGTCGACGATCGCGACGCGACGGCGTTCCTCGAGATCCTCGTCCCGTGTGAAGGCACGTCCCTGCAGGACGCGCGTACCGATCGCCTCGAAGTATCCGGAGGTCACGGCCCGGAAGTCGGCGCGGCGGGTGGCCCACTCGCTCTCCGCCTCGCCGGGAAGGCCATACGGCTGCGTCCACCGCCTTCCGGACAGGGGGAGCGCGCCGGTCAGGCCCACGTCGCGGACGCCGGGAACGGAGAGGACCGCCTGCTCGAGGGAGCGGGCCAACCGGGCCCGCTCGGCGGGTCCTGCGTAGGCGCCGGCAACACGCACGGAGACGTCGAACACGAGCGCGCCATCGGGACTGAAGCCCGGCTGCACTTCGCGGAGGTTGTCCGCGGTTCTCGCCAGGAGGCCGGCGCCCAGCACCAGCACGACCGACACAGCGATCTCTGCGGCGACTAGAGTCCGTCGGCCGTCTCCGTGCCCGAACCGTGTCCGGAGGAAGGTTGAAGCGTGGCGGGCGCGCCGACGCGGGAGCCGCGCCTGGAGTGCGGCCAGCATCGCGAAGAGGAGCGCCAGCGCCGCGGTGGCCGTGAGGATCGGCCGCCACGGCAGCCCCGCGTCGGATCCCGCGAAGGATGCGACAGCGGGTGGCAGGGAGCTTTCCAGGAGGCGCCCGACCCCCCGGTCCACCAGTACCGCGGCGCCGCAGCCCGCTACGAGGAGGAGCAGACTCTCGGACAGAAGCGACCGTGCCACGTGCCATCGGCCGGCGCCCAGGGCGGCACGCACCGCGAGCTCCCGCTCGCGCGACAATCCCCGTGCCAGGAGGAGGGCCAGCAGGCCGAGGCATGCCACCAGGAGCACCCCGGCGGCGCCCGCGCCGAGGAGCGTGAGCAGCGGGCGGACGTGCGCAGTGGCGTCGGCGTGCAGAGGGCGCGCCTCCAGGCCGAATCCGGCCGTCGCGTAGCCGGGGATCCGTGCGCGTAGATCCGCCGCGACACGCTCGAGCTCGGCGCCCGCGCCCTCGACCGAGACGCTGGGGGCCAGGCGCGCGATCAGGGCGCCGGTGTTGTCGGAGTCCTGGTCGATCCGTCGGCCGTCCCGGCGCGCGATCTCCGAGAGCGGGACGCGGAAGGGGACCCAGACGTCGATGTCTGGGTCGATGCCGGCCGCGGGGGGCATCTCGAGCCGGAACTCGGGCCGCACGACTCCCAGCACGACCACGGGCCGTCCATTCAGGAGCACCGTGCGTCCCGGCAACGCTGGGTCGGCACCGAACACCCGCCGCCAGGTCCCGTCCGAGATCAGCACGCTCGGTAGCGCCGACGCGCCGGCCGACGCCACCGCGTCCTCCTCCAGAAAGCCGCGTCCCAGGGCCACCGGCACGCCGAGCGTCTCGAAGAAATCGGGCGTGACGCTCGCCATGACGACGTGCTGCGGACTCTCGTCTTCGCCGGCGGCGGCCGTCCCGTCGGTCGCCCTGCCCATGAAGGAGACCGAGGCGAAGACCGTCGTCGATTCGCCCACCACCGCGGCGTCGGGCGCGGGAAGGGGAACCCTCTCCCGGGTGCGGCCGCGCGTGCCCCAGACGAGCACCAGCTCCCCCGGTCGCTCGTAGGGCGGAGGCCGCAGCAGGACGCGGTCCACCAGGTTCCAGACCGCCGCGTTGGCGCCGATGCCGAGGGCGAGCGTTCCGACCACGATCGCGGTGAACCCGGGAGCGCGCAGCAGCGTGCGCGCGGCGATGCGAACGTCGTCCCTCCACCCCATCGTTGTCCTCCTCGTCGTCGTCCCCGCCTCGCGGCCTCGGCGCCGCAGACCCTCGACCCGCATCCCGAGCCCCGCCCCGACGATGGTCGCCCATTCGGAGAGAGCGCAACGCACGAGCGCCCACCGGCCGCTCCGCCGGGCCTCGGTGAGCTCCTCGCCCACGGTGGCCATCAGGGGCGGCCCGTCCCTCCGCCTTCGGCCGCGCGGCCAGGCGAGGAGGCCGGTAGCCACGAGCCGGCCCGCCCACGGGTGCCCACCCCCCCGCGTCTCCACCGGGTCAGGACCCCGGGGAAGGCAGCAGGTCCTTGCTGCGCGCCAGTCGCAGCAGGTCCTCCAGGCGGGCGGCCTCGGCGCGGGCGGCCTCGAGCCCGCTGGCGGTCAGCCGGTAGTACCTGCGCCGCTCGTCCTCCACGTCCCGCAGAGGGCTACGGGCGGGAGCCTCCTCCACCCAACCCTCGTCCTGCAGGCGGGCCAGCGCGGCGTAGACCGTCCCGGTGCGCAGTCGCTCACGGCCCGTGCGCGCCCGGAGCTCCTTGAGTAGCGCATACCCGTGCAGCTCCTGGCCCTTGAGGGTCACCAGGACCGTGAACGCCAGGTCGGTGAGGGGAAGCGGTGGTGTCGGATCCATCCGAGGCGCCCTCTATGCTCGTACGCGGTATACCCGTAACAAGTATAGAAGCCTCCACAGATCCCGGCAACCACGGAGGCCCGTTCCGCCGGGACAGGGTTGGCGGGCCCGCCGGACCTCTGGGAGACGCGTCAGGTCGCCTGGACGAGGTGGATGTCGAAGATCAGGTCCTTGCCAGCCAGGGGGTGGTTGGCGTCGAGGATGACGTTCGTGTCGGTGGCTTCGGCCACGGTGACCTGGAACGTCTGCCCTTCCTTCGTGGCCATCTGCAGGTGTTGGCCGACCTTCGGATCCAGCCCCTCGGGGATCTCGGCCCGGCCGAGGTTGATGACGAGATCGTCCCGGCGCGGGCCGTACGCCTCACCGGCGGGAATGGTCACGGTCTTCTCCTCACCGGTCTCCATGCCGGTCACGGCCTGGTCGAACCCGGGGATGACCTGACCGGCCCCGAGCACGAACTCCAGGGGATCCCGACCCTCGGAGCTGTCGAAGACCGTACCGTCGTCCAGCCGGCCGGTGTAGTGGATGCGGACGGTGTTGCCGTCGGTGGCCACAGCCATGAGAATCTGCCTCTTTCGATAGGAATGTGACGCGAAAGCGCTATGGGTGGTCCAACCCTGGAGAGAACTCGAGGTTCATTCGGCTTCCTGGAGCGCCTCGCCGGCTTCCGTCCACACGTCCAGCGCATCGGAAAGCGCACGCTCGAGGGTCGCCATCTCGGCCTTGAGCGCCACTGCCCGCTGCACGCCCTCCGCATCGGCGTAGAGGGACGGATCCGCCAGGACCGCGCGCAGCTCCTCCACTTCCCGCTCGAGCCGGTGCACCTCCCGCTCGGCGCCCTCGACCCGCCGGCGCAGCGCGTGGAGGCGGCTCCGTCCCTCCCGGTCCCGCGCGCGCCCCTGGCGCGCGGCGCGTCTCTCCTTCTCCCGGCGCTCCTCGGCGGCGGCGGCCTCCTCCAGGCGGACCCTCTCGTCGTGGCGCCTGCGCGTCTCCTCCCAATCGGAGAAGGAGCCCGGGTAGTCGGTGATGCGGCCGTCCTCGAGGATCCACATGCGGGTGGTCAGCGCGCGCAGGAGAGCGCGGTCGTGGCTCACCAGCAGGACGGTTCCCTCGAACCCCTCCAGGGCGTCCTCGAGCACTTCCACGGACTCGACGTCGAGATGGTTGGTGGGCTCGTCGAGGAGGATGAAGTTCGCGTGGGACAGCATGAGGATCGCCAGCGCCACGCGCGCGCGCTCGCCGCCGGACAACGTATCCGTGCTGCGCCGGACCTCGTCGCCGGAGAAGCCGAAGCGCCCGAGATGGGCCTGCACCTGCCCCCGGTCCCACCTGGGCCTCAGGTCGCTGACGATGTCGAAGAGCGACGTGGCGTCGGGAATCTGCTCCATGTCCTGGCGGTAGTACGCGGCGTCGATCGACTCACCCAGACGGATGCTCCCGCCGTCGGTGGGTCGCCCTCCGGCCACAGCCTCCAGGAGCGTGGATTTCCCGGTGCCGTTGGCGCCCACGAGGCCCACGACCTCTCCCCGTTCGATGCGACCGCCGAATCCGGAAAGGAGCGTGCGGTCCCCGACGCACAGGCGGACCTCGTCGGCCACCAGCACCTGGGTGCCTCCCCGCCGGGCGGGCTCGAGACGGAGCGCCATGACGCCCTCCTCCCCTGGGAGCGGGCTCAGCCGGGGCATCCTCGCCAGGCGTGCGCGCCGGCCCTTGGCCTGGCGGCTGTTCTGCCCGGCGATGTTGCGGCGGATGTAGTCCTCCTCCTTCTCGATCCGGCGCCTCTGCGCGACGTACGCGCGCTCGTGGGTGAGGACGCGCTCGGCGTGTTGGAGCACGAAGGCGCCGTACGAGCCGGTGTAGGGTGTCACGGTCCCGCCGTCCACGTGCGCAACGTGGTCGACCACGGCGTCCAGGAAGGCGCGGTCGTGGCTGATGACCAGGACGGTCGCGTCCAGCCCGCGCAGGTACTCCTCGAGCCAGCGGCTCGTCTCCAGGTCGAGATGGTTGGTGGGCTCGTCCAGGAGCAGCAGGTCCGCCGGCGCCACGAGTTGGCAGGCGAGGCCCACGCGCCCCGCCTCCCCTCCGCTCAGCTGTCCGAGCGGCTTGCTCCGGGCCGCCACGGGATCGAACCCGAGACCCTGGAGGACGGCGTCCACCCGCGCCTCCATCTCGTAGCCGCCCTCCCGCCGGAAGCGCTCCAGGTCGCGGTCGTACCGCTCCAGCGTCGCCGGCGAGGCCTCGGCTTCTGCCAGCGCGTGGGCCTGGAGCTCCAGGTCGCGCTCCAGGTCGAGGAGCGGCGCGAACGGTCCCGCCGCGGCCTGCCACACGGTGGCGGCCGGCCCGAAGAAGCGCTGCTGGTCGAGCACGGTCACGCGCAGCTCCCCGGTGCGGGATACAGTGCCGTGCGTGGGAGCGAGCGTTCCGGCGATCACGTTGAGGAGGGTCGTCTTCCCCGCGCCGTTCCTCCCGACGACACCCCATCGTTCGCCCCGGGCGATGGTGAAGCTGGCGTCTTCCAGGATCCGGGCGGCGCCGAACTCGACGGCCACCCCGGAGAGGGCGATCTGGGTCACGGATGTACGGGATCCGTCATCGAGGAAGGGAATGGGATGTCGCCGGACGGAGGAGGGAAGCTAGTTTGCACTTCCGCAACCCCCAAACCGGAGGCCCCCGTGTCCCGCCGTGCGATCGACCCGACCCACATCGTCCCGTTTCTGGCTCTGACGCTCGTTCCGTTCGGCGTGACCGCCTGCGGGGGAGGTGGGGACGCGGCCTCGGGCGGAGGGGCCGCCACATCCGCCGACATTCGCGTGCAGGGCTTCGCCACGCCGGAATCGGTCCTGCACGACACCATCGCGGATGTCTATCTGGTCTCGAACATCAACGGAAGCCCGGTCGAGAGGGACGGCAACGGGTTCATCTCGCGCGTCTCGCCCGAGGGGCAGGTGCTCCAGCGCGAGTGGATCAGCGGGGCCGCACCGGGCGTGACGCTGAACGCGCCGAAGGGCCTCGCGATCAGCGACGGCAAGCTCTACGTGGCGGACATCGACTGCGTGCGCATGTTCGACCGCGAGAGCGGTGCGCCCGCCGGGGAGGTGTGCCTGAAGAACGCGACGTTCCTCAACGACATCGCGGCCTCGCCGGACGGATCGATGTTCTTCACGGATTCGGGCCTCCGGATGGGTGCGGAGGGCCTGGTGCCCGACGGCAGCGACGCCGTGTACCGCCTGATCGACGACGATCGGGTGGTGGCGGTCAAGAAGGACACGAGCCTCGGCGCGCCCAACGGCATCGCGGTCGGGTCGCGCGGGATCCTGGTGGCGTCGTTCGGCTCCGGCGAGGTCTACCAACTCGACGCCGAGGGCAACCGTACCGACATGATGCCGGCCAGCCAGCGGCAGCTGGACGGGATCGTCATGCTTCCCGACGGCGGCTTCATGATGTCGAGCTGGGGCGACTCGGCGGTCTACCGGGTCGGGGGCGACGGGAAGGTCACCAAGCCGGTCACCGGCGTGGAGGCGCCGGCCGACATCGGGTACGACGCCCGGCGCAACCGCGTCCTGATCCCGCTCTTCAACGCGAACGAGGTGCTGATCCACCCCCTGGGCTGAACCCGGCCGGGCTACGCCGACGAGGGCCTCCGGTGCGGTGGAGCTCAGGGCCGCCGCGTCGGATCCCGCGCGGGTCTGCGACGTCGAGGTCCTACGGGTCACGGCGATGGGCGTCTCGCAGGACGCGGGCCTGTCGCAGGGGCAGCGCTTCCGGGCGGCCGCCCTCCTCGACCTTCTCCCATGCCACCCGCGTGCGCCGGACGCAGGCCGACGAGGTCCGCTTCCAAACGCCCCGGGTCGGTCAGCGGCTGCGTGGGTTCATGTCCGCGACCGTCCGCCAATCCGTGATGGGAATGTGCTCCGCGCCCACGCGCGTCGGCGCGAACCCCTCCCGCTCGACCGCCCGCACGACCTCGGCGGCGTACATGGACGGGCGGTCGGTCATCTGGATCCAGTCCCCGGCCCACAGGAAGCCCGAGCTGCGGTCGAGCGCCATGAGCGCCCCCTCGCTGCTGAGCCCGTTGATGTGCCGGAGGGCGACCCGTCCGCCCGCCACGTCGGCGCCGTCCTCGACCGCGACGAAGCGGAAGGGGACGTCCGACACGCGCCGCGCCTTCTCGAGCGCGTCGGGCTCGAGCGTCCACCGTCGCTCGACGAGACGGCGCAGGAACGCCTCGGATTGACGGTGCGAGAAGATCGTCGCGCCCCGGCCGACCCAGAAGCGCACACCTCCGATGTGGGGCCACGCCAGATCGGTGACCACCACCGCGACGTGGCGTGCGCCGGGGAAGAGGCGGGCTACCCAGGCCGAATCCTGCCGGGCGCGGGCCTCGTTGAGGGTAGCGTCCATCACCCAGACGGTGTCCCCGGAGCCGACCAGCGCCTCGTTGTACATCCGGTGGGCCAGGAGGAAGGCTCCCTCCCCGATCCGGATGGTGTCGGGGCGCGTCGCCTCCGGGTTCCCCAGGATGGAGGCCTCTTCGGCGCCCTCCGCCTTTGCGGGCAGCTTCGGCATGGCGGCGTCGGACGCCGGCATCAGCTCGATCTCGCCGATCGTCCGCTCCATGTCCACGTCACCGTCCCGGATGCGGAAGGCGGCGGCCGGCAAGAAGGCGGAGGGTCCCGCCTCGATCCAGGTGGACCAGAGCACCTCCTCGTGGAGCTGTCCCCATGTCTCGTGGGGCACGGTGCGGTCGAGCTTGACCGGGAAGCCGGACTCCCGGTCGAGGAAGAGGCGCTCCGGCCGACCGTGCACGGGACGTTGCAGCACGAGCCGGTCGTCGTCGCGGTACGGACACGTGCCGACCACGCGGGCATCCGCAGCCGCGACCCAGTCGCCCACGACGGACCACGGATTGAGGTCGCGCTGCGGCCGTGAGAACGGGTCGAAGGCCGGCACCTCGCGCAGTTGACCCTGCTGCTCCAGCCACACCGAGCGCCCGTCGGTGATGGAGACCCGCGCGGGTGCTCCTCCCCTCGGGTACAGCCAGGCGATGCTCGCGCGCTCTGCGCGCGTGGCCGGGTCGTACCACGTCTCGGCCGTCTGCATGGCCGAGAAGAAGGGCGGATAGGTCCGATCGGACTGGAAGTCCTGGACCGTGCGGCCTTCGGACGTGAAGTGCAGGATCGAGCCGTCGTGCGGCACACCCATCACACGCATGGCACGGTCGAGCTGCTCGGTCGCGGTCGTGCCGGAGGGCGCGGGTCCACATTCGCGGGGCATCTGGGCGCCGACGGGTGACGCGAGCGCGGCGGTCACGAGCACGAGCGCACGCATGCGGATCCGTCCCGTCATCGTCTTCCTCCTCACCGAATGGACGTGGGCGAAGAAGGTAACGAACCACGGGGCGAGGGCATTACACCCCGACCACGCTCACGTGGACCGTGCGCTGTCTCGGTCGGGTGTCGAAGTCCACCAGGACGACCTGCTGCCACGTCCCGAGCGGGATGCGTCCCTCGATGACGGGGAGGGCGAGCGAGGGACCCACGACCGCGGCCCGTACGTGGCTGTGCCCGTTGTCGTCGTGCCAGGTCTTCTCGTGTTCGTAGCGGCCGTTCCTGGGCGCGAGCCGCTCGAGGGCCGCGGCGACGTCGTGATCGACGAGCCCCGGCTCGTATTCGAGGGTGGTCAGCGCCGCGGTGGAGCCGTGCACGAGGAGCGCGGCCTGTCCGGTGCGGACCCCCGTTTCGGCCACCAGATCCTGCAGGCGCCCGGTCAAGTCGACGACGTGGTCGTTTCCTCGCGTGCGGAGGGCGAGCGTGCGATGTTCGGCGATCATGCCGAATCCTAATGGCTCCCCGGTCCCCGCGCCCGCCGTCGCCTACGACCGCCGTCTCGGAACGTTCGACGCCACGATGGTGGTCGTGGGCGCGATCGTGGGCGCCGGCATCTTCCTCAACCCGGCGATCGTGGCGCAGCGCGTGGGCACGACCGGGATGGTGCTGGCGGCCTGGGCGCTGGGTGGCGCGATCGCCGTGGTGGGCGCGCTCTGCTTCGCCGAGCTGGGGGCGCGTCTGCCGCGGGCCGGCGGGGGCTACGTCTACCTGCGTGACGCGTTCGGACCCCTTCCGGCCTTCCTCTACGGATGGACCCAGCTCCTGGTCATCAACACGGGGGGGATCGCCGCCGTCGCGATCACGTTCGCGAGCTACGCGGCGGACGTGGGGGGCCTGGGCGAAGCGTGGATCAAGCCGCTGGCCGTGGCGGCGATCGTGTTGCTGTCGGGCGTGAACGCGGCGGGCGTCCGCTTCGGCGCCTGGGTCCAGAACGCGTTCACGCTCCTCAAGCTGGCCGCGCTGGCGCTCCTCGTGGGCGTCGGCGCGTGGATGTGGCTCCAGGGGCCGGGCGCGTCCGGGGCGGGGGCGCCGCCGGGAGCGGGTGGGGGCGGCGTGCTGGCCATGGGCACGGCGCTGGTGGCGGTCCTGTTCGCCTACGGCGGGTGGCAGCACGCCAACAACATCGCCGAGGAGATCCGCGAGCCGGAGCGGCGCCTGCCGCTCGCGCTCCTGGTGGGGGTGGCGATCGTGGTGACGGTCTACGTCTGTGCGAACGCCGCCTACCTCGCGGCGTTGGGGCCCGCGGGGCTCGCCGCCAGCTCCGCTCCCGCTGCCGACGCTCTGCGCGCCGCCGTCGGCAGATGGGGCGGCGTCGTCATCTCGGTGGGCGTCGCGTGCTCGACCTTCGGCATCCTGAACATCTTCATCCTGGCTGCGCCGCGCATCTACCAGGCCATGGCCGCTGACGGGGCGTTCTTCACGGCCGTGGCGCGGCTGAGCCCGCGCACGCGCACGCCCGCGATCGGGATCTGGATCCAGATGGCGTGGGCCGTGCTGCTCGCGCTCTCGGGCACGTACGGTCAGCTCCTGGACTACGTGGTCTTCGGGGACTGGATCTTCTTCGGGGCGATCGTGGCGACGCTGTTCGCATACCGCGCTCGCGACCGTCGCGGCCCGGCCGGGGACGCGGCCAGCGCCACGCAGCGCTTCCGGGTGCCGGCGCATCCCCTCCTCCCCGGCCTCTTCGTGGCGGCGGCGGCGTTCGTCGTCTACAGCTCGGTAGTGTCGAACCCCCGCAACGCGCTCTGGGGCACGGTGCTCATCTGCGCCGGCGTGCCCGCCTACATGGCCTGGCGCCGCGCGGCGAGGAACCGGGCCGACTGACCCGGCTCTCGGGCCGGTGCGATCGGGCGCGACCTCGTTCGTATGAGAGGGCGGACGCCTCCGGCCTGCGGAGGCGACATTCCCGGGAGTCCCCATGCCATGAACCCAGCGAATCCCGCCTCCGCGCTGGTCGCGCTCGGCCTCTCCGTCGGCCTGCTTCACGTGGCCGGCTGCGGAGCTACCACCGCACCCGGCACCGAGCAGAGCCAGGCCTTCGGTGAAGGGGACGTGCGCGTCCTTTTCGTCGGGAACTCCCTCACCTACGTGAACGACCTCCCGGGCGTGGTCGGCACGATCTCCGAAGCCGCGGGGAAGTCGGTGGCGACGCTCTCGATCGCAAAGCCGAACTACGCGATCCAGGACCACTGGGCGGCAGGTCTCGCGCAACGGATCCGCACGCTCGGCCCGGACTTCGTGGTCCTGCAACAGGGCCCGTCGTCCCTTCCCGACAGCCGCGTCAACCTGGTGGTGTGGACGGACTCGGTAGGGAGGGTCGCGCGCGAGGTCGGCGCGGTGCCCGTGCTCCTGATGGTCTGGCCCGAGGTCCAGCGGCTCGAGGCGTTCGACGCCGTGCGGGAGTCGTATCGCGCCGCGGCCGAGCAGGTGGACGGCGTGTTCGCACCGGCGGGCGAGGCGTTCCGTGCGCTCCACGAGCTCCATCCCGAGCTGGAGCCGTACGGCGCCGACGGGTTCCATCCGTCGGCCTTCGGCACGGTGGTTTCGGCGCTTGTCGTCGTGCGCTCCCTCTTCGGCGTGCGTGTCACGGGTCTGCCGGCGCACATGACGCCCACCGATCAGCGTCGCCCGACCGTGCATCTCGACACGGCCGCAGCCGCCATCCTCCAAGCGGTCGCTGACACGGCCATCGACGTCTGGGGGGCCGATTCGTCCTCGGGCCCGCTACCCGTCGCGCTCAACATCCCGGGTCGCTGACCTGTCTTCACGGGCTGGACACCCGCAGATCGCCGGGGCCCGGTGATCTGCTACATTGACGGGAGCCGCCGCCACCCTCCCGGCGCAAAGCGGACGCCCGTACCCCTCGGCAGGACGCAACTCATGCGACGCACTATCATCCTGGCCGCGCTGGCCCTCCTGGGCGCAGCGGCCTCCAACCTCGACGCGCAGCTCTCCAAGCCGCTCGACGTGTCGATGATGGACCAGTTCAAGTGGCGCTCCATTGGACCGTCGAACATCATGGGCCGCGTGACCGACGTGGAGGGCATTCCAAGCCCCTCCAACACGTTCTACGTGGCTTCCGCCGCCGGCGGCGTCTGGAAGACCACGAACAACGGCACGACCTTCCAGCTCGTGTGGAACGGAGACCGGGTCGCCTCCATGGGCGACATCGGCATCTCCGCCTCCGACCCGAACCAGGTGTGGCTGGGAACCGGGGAGGAGGACTCCCGGAACTCCATCTCCCCCGGCGGGGGGATCTTCAAGTCGACGGACGGCGGGAAGACCTGGGAGTTCAAGGGCCTCAAGGAAACGCAGGTCATCGGTCGCATCGTGGTGCACCCGACCAACCCCGACATCGTCTACGTCGCGGCGCTGGGCCACATCTGGGACTCGAACGCCGAGCGCGGCCTGTACCGCACGACGGACGGTGGCACGACCTGGAAGCTCGTCAAGTTCATCAGCGACAAGGCGGGCTTCGTCGACGTCGCCCTCGACCCGCGTGATCCGAACGTGGTGTGGGCGGCGAGCTGGGAGCGCGTGCGCGGGCCGTACTTCCTGAACAGCGGCGGCCCGGGCAGTGGCCTGTGGAAGAGCACCGACGGTGGAGACACGTGGGCCGAGGTGGAGGGCAACGGCTTCCCGACGGCCAACAAGGGCCGCATCGGCCTGGCGATCAGCTTGTCGAACCCGAGCACGATGTACGCCGAAGTGGAGGCGGAGAAGGAGACCGACGGGACGGGTGGCACGGGCCTCTACCGCTCGACGGATTCGGGTGGCACATGGGAGAAGATGAACGACGTGGACACGCGTCCGTTCTACTACTCGCAGGTGCGCGTGGACCCGAAGGACGAGAATCGCATCTACTTCTCGTCGACGCCGATCCAGTTCTCGGACGACGGGGGCAAGACCTACGGCGCGACCACCAACGAAATCCACGTGGACGACCACGCGCTGTGGATCGACCCGAACGACGGGAATCGCATGGTGGTCGGCAACGACGGTGGCGTCGCCATCACGTACGACAAGGGCGGCAACTGGAGCTACCTGAACAACATCGCGATCGGGCAGTTCTACGACGTCAGCTACAACTACGACATCCCCTACCGCGTTTGCGGCGGGCTGCAGGACAACGGCACGTGGTGCGGGCCGAGCCGCGTGGCCCGCGGCGGGGTGAGCAAGTACAACTGGGCCACGGTCGGGGGCGGGGACGGGTTCGTCAGCGCCCAGGACCCCGTGGACCCGGACATCGCCTGGGTCGAGTCGCAGGGCGGCAACATGGGCCGCGTCGACACGGAGACGGGCGAGCGGCAGAGCCTGCAGAAGCCCGACTGGATGGAGGTGTGGCGGCCACTGCAGGACACGATCGTCACGCTCCTGGACCAGGGCGTGAGCGAGAGCGACCCGCGCATCCAGGATCTGCACCGACGGGCGACGGCGGACTCCCTCGCCTACGAGATGCGCTGGAACTGGAACACGCCGTTCTTCCAGTCCGCACACGATCGCAGCTGGTTCTACGCCGGCGGAAACATGGTCGTGAAGAGCACGGATTGGGGCACGCACCTCCGTCCCATCTCTCCCGACCTCAGCTACGCCGATCCCGAGAAGGTCAAGGTCGGCCTGGAGACCACGGGCGGCATCACGGTCGACGCCACCGGCGCCGAGACGTACGGGACCGTCGTCGCGCTCGACGAATCTCCCCGGCATGCGGGGTGGCTGTACGCCGGCACCGACGACGGCCGCGTGTGGATGACGCAGGACGACGGCGGAAGCTGGACCGAGCTGACGGGTCGCTTCCCGGGCGTGCCCGAGGGCACGTACGTGAGCCGCATCGAGGCATCGGCCTTCAGCGACGGGCGCTTCTACGTCACCTTCGACAACCACCGCACGAACGACTTCACGCCGTACGTCTACGTGACCGAGGACGGGGGGAAGACGTTCAAGTCCATCGCGGCCGACCTCCCCACGGGCGCTCCGGACTTCGTGCACGTGCTGGAGGAGGATCCGCACAACGAGAACCTCCTCTTTGTCGGCACGGACGTGGGGGCCTACGTCTCCACGGACCGTGGCAAGTCATGGCAGCCGTTCATGAACGGGCTGCCGACGGTGCCGGTGCACGACCTCGAGGTGCATCCCCGTGATCACGAGCTGATCGCGGCCACGCACGGCCGCTCGATCTGGATCGTGGACATCACGCCGCTCGAGCAGCTCACCGACGCGGTCCTGGCGGCCGATGCGGCCCTGTTCGCGCCGAAGCCCGCCTTCCAGTTCGGCGACGAGCCGCGCGGCGGCGAGTCGTACGGACAGCAGTGGTTCGAGCGGCCCACGCCCGGCTCCGAAGCCCAGATCGGCTACTTCGTCGGCGAGAACACGGCGAAGATGCTGGCCGACCAGGCGCAACCAGCGTCGGGCGCCATGGAGCGTGGCGGCCCCGGCAACGACGGTGGAGCCACGGGCGGTCCGGGCGCGAGGGCCCGCCAGGCGCGGCCGCCCCGTGGACCCCAGGTGGACATCACGATCACCGGGCCGGACGGGAAGGTCTTCCGCAAGCTGAACGGGCCCGCCACGGCGGGGCTCCACCAGATCACCTGGGACTTCCGCGGCGAGGCACCCCCACAGGCCGAGCCGTCTCCGTGGGAGAAGAAGGAACGGGCACGGATCGCCGAACGGGCCAAGGTCGTGGCTGACTCGCTGAAAGAGGCGGGTTGGGACGCCCAGTTCCTGGATCGGATGGTCGGTGTCATCACCGGCCAGACCAGCCGCAACGAGGCGTTCGCGATGTTCGGCGGTGGAGGCCGGCGGGGTGGCGGCGGTGATCCGGAAGCCTTCCAGGAGCGGCCCGGTGAGACGCCGCCGGGAAGTGGTGGGGGTGGCTTCGACTACGGGCAGATGCGTACCCTGGCGGATCTGGTGAACCCGGGCGGCGGCCTGGGCTCCTTCTTCCGTGGCCGTGGTGGCGGCGGCGCTCCCCTGGCCGAGCCCGGGAACTACACGGTCACGCTGAAGGTCGGAGACCACATCTACAGCCAGCAGCTGAAGGTGGATCGCCAGGCGGGGTACACCGGCGATTCCTCGCCCTTCGAGGAGGGTTGGGAGGGACTCGTGGAGCGTATCCGCGAAAGCGGCTGACTTCCGGCTCCCGCCCCTTCGGGACTTCGAGGCCGGCCCGGCGATCGCCGGGCCGGCCTCGCGTCACTGTTGCTTCTTCGGTCCCGCCCCCTTCAGGTTGGGACCAGGTGAACGCCCACAGGCCAACGCGATTCCCGGAGAACCATGTTGGGAAAGCTGATCCTCATTCTGCTGCTGCTGTTCGCCACCGGCATGGCGATTCCGAAGACGCGCGCGAGAATGCAGGAAGCCGCTGCGCCCTACATGGACAAGTTCAAAGGCAAGCTCGTTCCGTCACGCCTCGAGTCGATGGCGGACCAGCTCGAAGCCCGGCTGAACGTGGGAAAGTCCTATCCCGCGGGGTGGGAAGGGTGGTTGAGGCGGGACTACTCCGGCGTTCCCGAGGACCCGTGGGGCAATGTCTACTACTTGAAGACGGACCGGCGGGGGTTCACCGTGGGGTCGAGCGGTCCGGACGGCGTACCGAACACGCCGGACGACATCACGCTGACGCGGCGCCGCGGCCGCTGACCGCATGTAGGGATCATCCCTGCGAGCACATCGGCGGACCCTCGCCTTGAGCTGGGAGGCGGTCGTTCAGGGATCTTGCCGGTCCGGTCGGCGTGTCGCCTCTTTGGCCGCGCGATCCCTCCTCCCCGCCACCACCGGAGCGCCCGTGGCCCGCCGCCCCGTTCTCATCCTGCTCTTCGCGGCGCTGGCGGCCGGGTGTGGGCCCGCGGCGGCACCCGCGCGGTCTGCCGGCGAATCGCCGGAGGCCCTGTCCGACTCCGCGGTCGCGGCGCTGGTCGCCCGCATCTCCGAGCCGGGCGGATACTTCGACACCGACAACCTGATCTCGAACGAGCGCGGCTACCTGAAGGTGATGGGCGCGCTGGCCCGTCGCGGCGTGCGCGGTGGCGCGTACGTGGGGGTGGGGCCCGATCAGAACTTCTCCTACATCGCGCGCATCCGTCCCGAGATTGCGTTCATCGTGGACATCCGGAGGGACAACCTCCTGCAGCACCTGCTCCTGCGTGCGCTCATCGAGCGGGCGCCCACGCGCGTCGAGTTCCTGGCGGGGCTGTTCGGAAAGGCACCCCCGCCGGACCCGGAGGCCTGGAGGCCGCGGCCGGTCGAGGACGTCGTCGCCTTCATCGACGCGGCCCCGACCGACTCGACGGTGGTGGCCCGGGGGCGAGCCGAGGTGGAGCGCGCGGTGACGTCGTTCGGCGTGCCGCTGTCCGAGGAGGACCGCGCGACCATCCGGCGCTTCCACCAGGCGTTCGTGGACGCCGGTCCGGGACTCCGCTTCAGCAGCTTCGGTCGCCCGCCGCGACCCTACTATCCCACCTACCGACAGCTGGTGCTCGAGACCGACCTGGAAGGGCGACATGCCTCGTACCTGGCCGACGCGGAGAGCTACACGACGGTACGCCGGCTGGAGCTGGCCGGGCGCGTCGTCCCCGTGGTGGGCGACCTCGCCGGAGCGCACGCGGTGCGGGAGATCGGTGAGGTCATGCACGAGATGGGGCTGCGGCTGAGCGCGGCCTACGTCTCCAACGTCGAGTTCTACCTCTGGGGGGAGGGCAAGCTCGAGGCCTGGCTGCGGAACGTGGCGTCGCTCCCCGCGGAGGACGAGGCCGTCGTGATCCGCAGCTATTTCCCCAGCTACCGCCGGAGTCATCCTTCCGCCGTCCCCGGGTACTACGCCACGCAGGTCCTCCAGCCGGTGGCCACGCTCGCGGCTGGAGGCTTCGACGACTACTGGGGGCTCGTGACCCGTGACGTGCTCCCCCTGCGCTGAACCGCCCATGCACAACCCACGCCTCCGTCTTTCCATCCTCCTGCTCCTCGCTGTAACCGCCCGGCCGCTCCTCGCACAGGAGGATCGACCGGTGCCCGCCTGGCTCGTCCTGGGCACCTTCCCCGCGCAGGAGGGACCGGAGCGCCTCAGCCACCCCTACCTCGAAGGCGAGGCGGCGGCAGCACCGCTTCCGGGGGCCACGGTGGGGCCGCGCATGTGGCTGGCGCGGACGGCGGACACGATCGGCCAGATGGACCTCAAGCGCGCGATCGGCGAGCCGCCGCTGGAGCAGGCCGTCGCGTACGCATTCTCATGGGTGACGAGCCCCGACGAGCGCACGGTCAGCTTCGGCTTCGAGTCCGACGACGACGTCCGCGTATGGCTGGACGGAACGCTGATCCTCGACCGCGAGGTTGCGCGCAGCCTGCGGGGTGGTACCGACACCGTGACCGTGCGCCTCGCGGCCGGCGCGAACCGGCTGCTCATGAAGGTGGTCAACCGGTCGGGCGAGTTCGCGCTGGGCGCCCGACTCCTCGCGCTGGGAGGGGGCGCACCCGAGGCGATCCGCCTCGGTGCCACACGACCTCCGGGTGTGGCGCCGGCGACCGGCCCGGGGCCCGCGCTCACGGTGGGCCCGCTCGCGGTGGCTTCGTCCGCCGTGCTCGAGGCCGGGACGGGCGCGCTGCGCGTGCCGGTCACGGCGCGGGCGACGCGCTGGGGAGGGCTGAGCGGTGCCGTGCGCGTCCGCGTCGGCTCCCGCGAGGCGGAACTGCCGGCCGCATCCGACGGTGTGGTCTCGGAGGCCGAGCTCCCGACGACGTGGAGCGATCTGGTCGCCGCCGCCGCGGCGGGCGAGGGGGGAGTCCAGGCCCGCGCCGAGGGGGGGGAGGCATCGGGCCGCGACCTGGACGCCGGCTTGGCCCTGCGCGTGCTCGCGCGGCCCATCGACGTCGACGGATGGCGATGGAGGGACGACGCTGGCGCCTGGCGCCCGCTTCCGGCGCCGGGCTCCCACGGGGTCGACCCCACGGTGGTGCGCGAGGCGCGCGCCCTCGCCTTCCGGGCGTCGGTCCCGCCCGTCCTGGCCGGTCTGGACCTGGAGCTGGACGTCGCGGAGTTCGCTGCCACCGGCTCGACCGTTCGGGTGGGCGGCGAGCCTCGCGCGGCGGGGGCGTCCGGACGCGTGCCCCTGTGCGGGCCCTGCGCGGCGGGCGATACCCTCGCGGTCGAGATCGACCCCGCCGGGCCGTGGTGGGACCCGCCGCGGCTGATCGTCCCCGACCCCGGGTGGGAGGAGGTCGCCGAGGGAGTCCGCTGGGCTCGTTACTTCCTGGGAGACGACGCGGTCCCGGAGGAACCCGACCGGGAGGTCGCTCGGACGCTCCTCGCCGTATCGATGGAGCCGGACAAGGTCCGGTACGCCACGATAGTGTCGGAGTGGATGCGGCGCCTGGAGCCCGCGGCGCGGGAGATCCGCGCCGACACGATCGACGTGGTGGGGAACGCCCACATCGACGCCGCCTGGCTGTGGCGGTGGGACGAGACCGTCGACGTCGTGCGCGACACGTGGCGGACCGCGGCCAAGCTGCTCGCGAAGTACCCGGGGACGACCTTCGCGGCCTCGGCGGCCGCCTACTACGAATGGCTGGACGCATACGAGCCCGATCTCCTGCGAGACATCCAGCGGCTCCAGCGGGAGGGACGGTGGGCGCCCGTCGGGGGGTGGTGGGTGGAGGCCGATGCGAACCTCCCTTCCGGGGAAGCGCTGGTGCGCCAGGCGCTCTACGGGCAGCGGACGTACGCCCGCCTCTTCGGCACGACGGCCCGCGTGGCGTGGATCCCCGACACGTTTGGCTACGCTTGGTCGCTTCCACAGATCTTCCGGAAGTCGGGGCTGGACTACTTCGTCACGCAGAAGCTGCGCTGGAACGACACCGACGCGTGGAGCGCGGACAAGAACCTCTTTTGGTGGGAGGGGCGCGATGGGACGCGCATCCTGACGTACATCCCCTACGGCTACACGCACCAGTTGCAGCCCAGGAGCCTGGCCGAGGAGTGGAAGGCGTCGAGGGACAGCACGGCCGCGCGACGGATGCTCGTCCTCTACGGCGTGGGTGACCACGGAGGCGGTCCCACGATGGAGATGCTCGACCGGGCCCGCGAGCTCGCGCGCATCCCCACGTTCCCACCGCTGCGCGGCGTGCTCCCCGCCGAGGCCCTCGGCAGCATGGAGGCGGGAGCGGGAGCGGCGCCCGTTATCGACGACGAGCTGTACCTGGAGTACCACCGCGGCGTCTACACGAGCCAGGCGGCGACGAAGAGGTGGAACCGCCACATGGAGGGGCTGCTGGGCGCCGCGGAGGCGGCGGCCGCGCACGCGTCCTTCGTGGCCGCGCCCGACGCGTGGTACAACTATCCGCGCGGGGCGCTGACCGCCGCCTGGACCACGACGCTCTTCAACCAGTTCCACGACCTGCTGCCCGGCTCGGGGATCGGTGCCATCTACGCCGACGCCGCGCACGCCTACCGGGAAGCGGAGCGATCGGCCGACATGACGCTTGACCGGGCCGCCGAAACGATCGCGGCGACGTTGGACACCCGCCCACCCGTCGAGGGCGCCGAGCCGTTCCTCGTGCTCAACCCGTCGGGGCACGCTCGAGCCGGTGTCGTGGCGATCCCCTGGGCGGACGGCGCGGCCACGGTCGTGGATGGTGAGGGGCGGCCACTTCCCTCCGCCGTGTGGGCGGACTCGCTGCGCGTGCGGGTGCCGGACGTCCCGGCGACCGGCGGGCGGATCGTGTTCGTGGCGAGTGAGAGGGCGGCACTCCCAGGCAACGCCCGTCCCTTGGCCACGCCCTCGCGCGCGATCCTCGACAACGGGCGTTTGCGCGTCGAGGTCGACCGCGGGACCGGCGAGATCGCGCGCATCGTAGACCTGGCTTCGGGGAGAGACGTGCTCCAGCCGGGCGGTGGGGGCAACCGCCTGGCCACGCGCGAGGACCGACCGCTCGAATGGGACGCCTGGAATATCGACGACACCGACGCGCCCTGGCGGCCGATGGCCGATACGGTGCGGGTCGGCGAGCCGGTGCGCGACGCGCTCGGCACGTCCGTCGAGGTGGTGCGCGCCGACGCCGACGGGCGCTTCGTGCAGAGGCTGGAACTTCCGGACGGGGAGCGTCGGCTCGCGGTGGAGACGCGCGGCGTCTGGCGGGCGGATCATCGGCTGCTCAAGGCGTCCTTTCCCCTCGCGCTCCGCTTCGACAGCGTGTGGGCGGAGATCCCGTACGGAGCGATCGCGCGCCCCGCGGTGCCGCGCACGCGCCGGGACAGCGCCCGCTACGAGGTGTCCATGCAGGGGTGGATCGACGCGGGCGACGGATCATGGGGCGTGAGCCTCGTCAACGACTCCAAGCATGGCTACGACGTTCGGGGAGACACGCTCCGCCTGACCCTGCTGAAGTCCCCGAAGTGGCCCGACCCGCAAGCAGACATGGGCGGGCAGGCCTTCAGGTACGACCTGGTCGTGCACGACGGCGATTGGAGATCGGGTGACACCGAGGCCGCGGCCGAGGCGTTGAACGCGCCGCTGAGAGCCGTGGCGGTCTCTGCGCACGGAGGGGAGGGGCGGGCTCGACCGTTCGTGCGGGTGGCGGGCCCGGGTGTGGAGCTCGGCGCGCTCAAGGTCGCAGAGGACGACGGGGACGACCTGGTCCTGCGCCTGGTCGAGCGCCACGGCAACGCGGCGACCGCGACGATCGACCTCCCGTGGGGGTTCGCCTGGCGGCGGGCCGACCTCCTCGAGCGTCCCGCCGCGGACGATGACTGGTCCGCGAGCGACGGGACGCGGGCCTCGATCCGGTTGGCACCGTGGGAGATCGCCACGGTGCTCGTGCGGCGTCGCTGAGGCGACCCCCGGCGCCGGCAGGCGGCTTCATGCCCGAGCTCCCGGAGATCACGGCCTACCTGGAGGGGCTGCAGCGGGCGGTCGTCGGCCGTCCCCTGGAACGCGTGCGCCTGCGCTCGCCGTCGCTCCTGCGCACGTGGGACCCGCCGCTCTCCTCCGCAGAGGGAAGGAGCGTGGAAGGCGTGCGGCGCCTCGGCAAGCGCGTGGTGTGGGAGATGGAGGGCGGCCTCTTCCTGGTCTTCCACCTCATGATCTCCGGGCGGTTCCACTGGAAGAAGAGGGGCGCGGCCGTGCCGAAGAAGGGCGCACACGCCGCCTTCGATTTCCCCGAGGGAACGTTGCTGGTCACGGAGCAGGCGACGAAGAAGCGCGCGTCGCTGCACGTCGTGTCCGGGGAGGCCGCCCTGGCCGAGCTCGATCCGGGCGGCCTGGAGGTGCTGGACGCCTCCCTCACGGCGTTCCGTGAAGTGATCACGCGCGAAAACCGGACGCTGAAGCGGGCGCTGACCGACCCGCGCGTCCTCAGCGGCATCGGCAACGCGCACTCCGACGAGATCCTCCTGTTCGCGGGCCTGTCCCCCCTACAGCTGACCCGTAACCTGACCGAAGAGGAGTCGGCCAGGCTCTACGACATGGCGCGCCGCTCCCTGGAGGAGTGGACGGAGCGGCTGCGCGAGGAGTTCGGGGACCGGTTCCCGGAGAGGATCACGGCGTTCCACCCGGCGATGGGAGCGCACGGGCGTTACGGGGAGCCGTGCCCCGTATGCGGTGCCCCGATCCAGCGGATCCGCTACGCCGACCGGGAGACCAACTACTGCGCCGTCTGCCAGACAGGCGGGAAGGTCCTCGCCGACCGGGGACTGTCGAGACTGCTCGGTGCCGACTGGCCGCGCACGCTCGAGGAGCTGGAGGAGTTGAAGGCGCGGTAGGGGCTACGGCAGCGCGGGGGTCACGTTGCCCTGCTCGAACAGGAACTCGATGCGCGCCCTGCCGAGGGAGTCCACGTTGACGCCGGATCGTGCGAACTCTTGCGTACGTCCTATCGTAGAGTGTATCGTACGATACACTCTACGATCTATTGTACCGAAGATCGGACGTAAGTAACGTAGCGAACGGAACGGGGGAGGGAATGACGATGTTCTGCGGAACGAGAGGACGCGGCATGGATTTCGACTGGCTCTTCGATTGGGACGTGGGGTTCGGACCACGCACGCGGGGAAAGGGCGGGCGCCGCGGACCCCGGCGCGCGTTCTTCCGACAGGGAGAGGTGCGCCTGGCGCTGCTCTCCCTCCTGCACGACGGGCCGGCGCACGGCTACGAGCTCATGAAGCGGCTCGAGGAGCGCTCGGGCGGGATGTATCACGCCAGCGCGGGCACCGTGTACCCGGTGCTGCAACAGCTCGAGGACGAGGACCTGGTGCACTCCAACGAGCAGGACGGGAAGAAGGTGTACGAGCTCACCGATGCGGGGCGCGAGGAGCTGCGCCTGCACGAGGAGGCGGTGGCGCGCATCTGGAAGCGCGCGGGGGGTTGGAAGGAGTGGGGTGTGCACATGGGTCCCGAGTCCGCGGAGATCTGGAGCTCGTGGGGAAGGCTCACCAAGAGCGCCTTCAAGGCCGCGGCCCGAGCGGATCTCGAGGAGGAGGCCGAGAAGATCCGCGAGATCCTGAACCGCGCACGCAAGGAGCTCGACCAGCTGTAGGCTGGGGGAGCGAGGGGACGAGCCCGCCCCGTTCAGGCCCCGCGAGGGGGCGGGCGTCCTTGCCCTCGGGGAGGCGCCGGGTCAATGTGCCTGGTCCCGAGGTGACGACCCAACGCGGCGCGCCCACGCGCGCCCCGACGCGACATGCCATGCTTCCTCTCCTCCTGACGGTCGCCCTGGCGGCCGCCGCCCCTGCGGATACGCTCCCCGTGCCCCACGCCGCCCTGGCCGCGCTCCGCGCCGACACGCGCAGCCGTACGGGAGAGCCCGGCTCCCGCTACTGGCAGCAGGAGGTGGATTACCGCGTGCGCGCGCGTCTTCTCCCGGAGGAGATGCGTGTGACGGGCTCGGAGACCATCACGTACCACAACCGCTCGCCCGATACCCTCGACGAGATCTGGCTGAACCTCCCGCAGAACGTCTTCGCCCCGGGGAACCCGCGGGACCGGGCGGCACCGGTCACCGGCGGCTTCGAGTTGGAGCGCATGGTGGTCCAGGGGGCGCCCGTGGTTCTTGCCCCCTCCGGAGGCGCTGCGTCGCTGTCGACATCCGAGCGCGTCCCGCTCCCGCACGCGATTCCGCCCGGAGGGACGGCCGAGCTCACGATCGATTGGAGCTTCGTCGTGCCCGAAGGGACGTTTCGCATGGGGCGCGAGGGCGAGCATGTGTACTACCTGGCGCAGTGGTACCCGCAGGTGGCGGTCTACGACGACCTCCGCGGGTGGGCGAGGGACCCCTATCTGGGCGACGGGGAGTTCTACCTGGAGTATGGCGACTTCGACGTCGAGATCACCGCGCCAGCCGGCTGGCTGGTGAGCGCTTCGGGCGTGCTGCAGAACGCCGACGAGGTGCTCGCGCCGCAGGCCATCGAACGTCTCGGTACGCTGACGCGGGATCGCGTGACCCACATCGTGAGCAAAGCCGAGCTCGACGACGGGAGCGCGACGGCCGCGGGTGGGGAGGACGGGACGCTCACCTGGCACTGGACGGCCGAGAACGTGCGCGACTTCGCGTGGGGCGGGTCCGATCAGTACGTGTGGGACGGCACGGTCGCGGAGTACCGGGCCGACGACGGCACGGCCCGCTCCTCGAACATCTACACCCTGTACCGCCCCGGCCGGCCCAACTGGGACCACGCCGCGGAATACGCGCGCCACGCGATCGAGACCCACTCGTCCTGGTATCCCTACCCCTACCCACACATGACCGTGAACGAGGGGGTGATCGGTGGGGGCATGGAGTACCCGATGATCACGATCATCGGCGGCGGGCGTACGCCGATCTCGCTGTACAGCGTGATCAGCCACGAGCTGGCCCACATGTGGTGGCCCATGGTGGTCGGATCCAACGAGCGGAGGTACGCCTGGATGGACGAGGGGCTGGCGTCGTTCGCCGAGGACATCGCGACGCCCGAGCTCTTCCCGAATGTGGACTCCGGCCTCAACACCATGAACGGCTACCTGCGGATCGCGGGCAGCGACCAGGAGACTCCGTCGATGCGCGCGGCCGACCTCTACGGGCCCTTCGGGAACCGGGGCACCGCGTCGTACGGCAAGCCTGCGACGGTCCTCCGCGCCCTGCGCACGATCCTCGGACCCCAGGTGTTCGACCAGGCCATGCGCACGTACATCCGCAGGTGGGCGTTCAAGCACCCCGGCCCGCTCGACCTCTTCTGGACCTTCGAGGACGTCACCGGCCGCGACCTGGATTGGTACTTCTATCCGTGGATGTACACGACGCGCGTGCTCGACCAGGCCGTGGTTGGCGTGCGTGCGACCGACGACGGAGCGGAGGTCCTGCTCGAGGATCGCGGCGAGATCCCCATGCCCGTGATCGTCGAGGTGACGTCCGACACCGGCGGGCGCACGCGCACCACCGTGCCGGTGGACGCCTGGCACGACGGGCAGGCCACCGCGCGCGTGTCGATCCCGGGCCACGTGACGAGCGTGGTGCTCGACCCGGAGCAGCGCTTCCCCGACGTGGACCGCGAGAACAACCGATGGACGCCGATGAGGTAGAGGCGCGGCGCGTGGTCGCCACATCCGGGCCCCAGCTGGCGCTCGTGCGGTACGAGCGCCCGGAGGAAGGCGTTTCCGGGGGCTTTCCCTTCTCCGTTCCCGCCATCGCGGGCCTGACGCAGCTCGAAGTGGCGACCCCGGTGACGCTCCTCGTCGGGGAGAACGGGTCAGGGAAGTCGACGTTCCTTGAGGCGCTGGCGATCGCGGCGCGACTCCCCGCCGTCGGCTCCACCCGCCTGGCGGACGATCCGACGCTCGAGCCGCAGCGGCGGCTCGCCGGCCACTTCAGGCTGACGTGGCGCGGCCGGCGCTCGCACCGGGGCTTCTTCCTGCGGGCCGAGGATTTCTTCGGCTTCCAGAAGCAGGTCGGTCGCATGATGGCGGAGCACCGCGCCGAGATCGCGCGCGTGGACCGGGAGATGGTCGGGCACTCCGAGCTCGGCCGCTCGAAGGCGAGGAGCACGCACCTGGCCTCGATCGAAGGGCTCACCCGCAGCTACGGGGAGAATCCCGACGCGGGCTCGCACGGGGAGTCGTTCCTGCGCCTGTTCGGCGCGCGGCTCGTGCCCGGCGGCCTCTTCCTCATGGACGAGCCCGAGGCCGCGCTCTCGCCCCAGAGCCAGCTCGCCTTCCTCGCGATGATGAAGGACGCCGTGGACGCTGGCTCGCAGTTCGTCGTCGCGACGCACGCCCCGATCCTGATGGCGGTGCCGGGAGCCACGATCCTGAGCTTCGACGAGTCGCCGGTGCGGGCCGTCCCCTTCGGCGAGCTCGAGTCCGTCCAGCTGGTGCGGGACTTCCTGTTGGCTCCCGAGCGGTATCTGAGGAGGATCTGGGAGGAGTGAGGGCTCCCCTCACGCCGTCGCTTCCACCCCCGTCCGCATTTCCCGCAGCACCTCCTCCCGGTCCCGCTCCGACGGGATCTCCCACCCCTCCTTGTAGTGGAAGACGTCATAGAGGGGCCGGCTGCGAAACGAGCCGTCGAGGATCTCCATGTGGTCGGAGGTGAGGAAGCCGGGGTGCTCCACGCCGCACGCGTGGCTGAGCCTGAGGAGCTCCTTGCGGAGCGTCATGACGTAGTTGGCCAGGCGCGCGGCCTTGTGGGTGGGCACCAGGCCGCGCACGAGCCACTTGTTCTGCGTCGCCACCCCGGTGGGGCAGTGGTCGGTGTGGCAGCGCTGCGCCTGGATGCAGCCGATCGCCATCATGGCCTCGCGCGCGACGTTGATCATGTCGGCGCCCAGGCAGAAGGCGAGCAGGCCGGTCTCGGGGAAGCCGAGCTTGCCCGACGAGAGCCAGACGACGTCGCCGTGCATCCCCCGCTCCGCGAAGACCCGATACACCCGGCTGAAGCCGATCTTGAAGGGGAGCGCCACGTGGTCGGCGAAGGCGAACGGCGCCGCGCCCGTTCCGCCCTCTCCACCGTCGATCGTGATGAAGTCGACGCCGCGCGCCTCGCCGGCCATGCGCTCGGCGAGCTCCCTCCAGAACGAGAGCTCCCCGACCGCCGACTTGATGCCCACGGGCAGGCCGGAGGCTTCCGCGAGGTCCTCGACGAAGTCGAGCATCTCGTCAACGTCGCGAAACGCCCGGTGCCCCGGAGGGCTGAGGACCGCCTGGCCGCGGGGCACGCCGCGGATCTCCGCGATCTCCGCCGTGACCTTGACGGCGGGGAGCACGCCGCCCAGCCCGGGCTTGGCGCCCTGCGAGAGCTTGATCTCGACGGCACGCACCGGGTGTGTCTCCACCTTATCGAGGAACTTCGCCCGGTCGAAGCCGCCGTCGGGCGTGCGCGCGCCGAAGTAGCCGGTACCCAGCTGCCAGATCAGCTCGCCGCCGTTGAGATGGTAGCGCGAGATGCCGCCCTCCCCGGTGTTGTGCAGGCACCCGCAGATCCCGGCGCCCCGGTTCAGGGCCTCGACCGCGTGGGAGGAGAGCGATCCGAAGCTCATCGCGCTGATGTTGACGACCGAAGCGGGCCGGAACGCCTTCCGGCGGCCCCGGTGGCGGCCCAGGACCTTCGCGCAGGGGAGCGGATAGCCCTCCGCGTGCGGCCGGTCCTCCGGCCAGCCGATCGTGTTGTGCTTGATGATCAGGTAGTTCGGCGACAGCTCCATCTCGTTGTCCGTGCCGAACCCGAGGTAGTTGTTCTCCCGCTTCGCCGATGCGTACACCCACCTGCGCTGGTCGCGGGAGAAGGGCCGCTCCTCGTCGTTGGACGTCACGATGTACTGGCGCAGCTCGGGACCCACCGACTCCAGCCAGTACCGGAAGTGCCCGATGATGGGGAAGTTGCGCAGGATCGCGTGGCGCGTCTGAACCACGTCGTACAGCACCATCACGACGACGCCGCCGAGCAGCGCCAGCCAGAACCAGGTCATGGGAGGGTCCCTCTCGCTTCGGGTCGGTGCGCGCCGCCCGCGCGTCCTCGGGAAGTCCAGGGGGCGGACGGCGGCTCTCAACCTACGGCGGCCGCCTGTGCGCCACCACGGGCGGAAAACCCGCGCCCCGCGCTCGGTTGGCCGGGGACCGGCCTGTCCCTAGATTCCCGCTGCCCTCCGTCCGCCCGGCTCCCTCCCGGGGGCCGGCGGACGGTGTCTCTTTCCGGTCCAGCACAAGAGGTCCTGTGGTGAAGCGCAGCGTGCTCCTCGCCTCGTCCGTGGCCGTTCTTCTCGCGCCCGTCTCGGCCCGTGCCCAGCATCCCGCGGTCGATTCGACCCGGATGGTCGTGGAGGGCGCCGACTTCCGCGTCTACGACGGCATCGGTGGATCCCGGTCCTTCGCGGAGGTCGTGGCGGCGATGGCGGACGCCGAGGCGGTCCTGGTCGGCGAGACGCACGACGACGTGGTGGGCCACGGTGTCGAGACGCAGCTGCTGGTCCGCTCGGCCCAGCGGGTCGGCGCGCTCGGCGACACCGCGGGTGCGGGGCGGCAGGTCGTGCTCTCGATGGAGATGTTCGAGCGGGATGTGCAGTACATCGTGGACGAATACCTGCACGGCCTGATCACGGAGGACCAGTTCCAGAAGAGCGCCCGGCCGTGGGATCGCTACGACACCGACTACCGTCCCATGGTCGAGTTCGCGCGGGCCCACGAGATCCCCGTGGTGGCGGCCAACGCTCCCCGTAGATACGTGAACCGGGTCAGCCGACTGGGTCCCGGGTCGTTGTATGCGCTCTCCGACCTGGCCCGTTCGTACCTCCCGCCGCTGCCCTATCCCGGGCCGTCGGAGGCCTACACCGCCCAGTGGAACGCGCTGATGGCGGACATGATGAAGGACGCGCAGGGGCCCGCGCCGGACTCCGCGGTACCCGCGGAGGAAGCCACCCCCGAACCGCCTGCGGAGCCACGGCCCGAGCCCGAGGCAGAGGCGCCCCCGCCCCCCGTCCACGACATGAGCAACGCGCTCCAGGCCCAGGCGCTTTGGGACGCCGCGATGGGTGAGTCGGTGGCCAGGGCCCTCCAGGAACACCTGGGTGCGCTGGTGATCCACTATGCCGGGTCCTTCCACGTCGAGCGTGGCACGGGGATCCCGGAACGGGTCTCCGACTACCGACCGGGCACGCGCATCCTGACGATCGTGCTCACGCCCGCCGAGGACATCGACGGTTGGAAGAAGGACGAGCACGAAGGGCTGGGCGACTTCGTGATCCTCACGCGCAAGCCTCCGGAGGTCGCGTCGGGGAGTTGACGCCCGGACCCGTCACCCGCCCGTGAAGACCTGCGATCGGATCTTCCAGGTGCGCCCCTTCAGGAGGTAGACGGTCACGAGAGGACCGGTGCGGTCCTCGCCCGCCGTGCTCAGCCGGTAGTTGCCGTACACCACGGCCATGCCCCCGCTGGCGTCGAAGTCCAACATGAACGCTTCCACGTCTCCCTCTTCGGGGAGGACCGCCGCGAAATGCGTCCGGATCGCGTCCCGTCCCCGGAAGGGCGGACTGCCCGGCACGATCAGCACCGCGTTCTCCCAGTAGAGGTCGGCGACGTCGTCGGCGTCGTCGTCCGCCCACGCCTCGCCCCATCGGGCCATGAGCTTGTTGAGCTGATCGAGGACCTCCGCGTGATACTCCGCGTAGATCTGTCGGTTGTCGACGGGCGGGTACCCGGGGGCCTGGGCTGCCGCACGTGTCGGTATGCCGGCGCGCGCGGCCAGGGCGAGGACGAGCGGGATGGCGAGCCGTCGTAGCGGGGACATGGCGGGTGACGGGTGGAGATTCCGGTCGGGGGGGCCGGACGTAGGTACGAGACCGGGCGCGTCAGCTTACCATCATCATGGGACCTCTGAAAGGAGGACGCCGTGTCGGGCTGGCGCCGGAATCCGCGGGAGTCGATAATCCCGGCGAGATGGCCCCCCCTCTGCTTCCTCCCGATACCCGAATCGGCACGGTCCAGCTCCGCGTCGGCGACCTGGACCGCGAGGTCCGATTCTATCAGGACGTGCTCGGCTTCTCCGTGCTGGCGGAGGACGGCGCCACCGCCGCGATGGGTACGGAGGACGGCCTTCCTCTGTTGATTCTGCACGGGGTTCCGGGGGCACCTCGTCGTCCGCCGGGCACGACGGGGCTGTTCCACGTGGCGTTCCGTTTCGACGGACGCGCCGCCCTCGCGGCCATGATCCGGCGCGTGCGCGAGCGCGGGTGGGGCTTCGACGGCTTCGCGGATCACAACGTGAGCGAGGCCGCCTACCTCACGGATACGGAAGGAAACGGCCTGGAGCTGTACTGCGATCGCTCGCGGGACGTGTGGCACTCGGTGGAAGGTGGGATCTTCATGACCACCGAGCCCCTGGACGTTCCCGGGCTGCTGGTGGCCTCACCGGGTCCGGCGCCGGCGCTGCCGCCGGGGACCGTGGTCGGGCACGTGCACCTGCGTGTGTCGTCGCTGTCGGCCGCCGAGGCGTTCTACGTGGCGCGCCTGGGTTTCGAGGTGACCACGCGCGCGTATCCCGGCGCCCTCTTCGTCGCGGCGGGGGGCTATCACCATCACGTGGGACTCAACGTGTGGGGTGGCGAGGGTGCGTCGGGGCCGCCGGAGGGGGCGCTCGGTCTGGTGTCCTTCGACGTCGTGGTGCCCACCCTCGCGGACCGGCGACGAATCCTGGTGGACGCCGACGAGGGGATGCTCTTCGACGCCGACGCCAACGGCGTGCGCGTCACGGGGGAGTAGCGGGGATCGGATCGGTTGCCGCCGGGCGGCGCCGCCCAAGTGGGCTCCCGGCGAGCCGTGTCGCGTCCGACCTACCGGCGTCCCCAGCCCCACAGCGGGACGTTGACGCCGAACGTCAGGATCCGCGGATTGATCGGGCCGTCGACGAACACCCAGCGGATCTGGATCTGCGCGGTGAGCGGGATGGAGCTGATCTGTCCCGTGCGCAGACCGACGACGAGGTCCGGCCAGCGCTTCGTCTCGCGATCGGGACCGTCGTAGATCGTGTTGCGCCAGGTCATGCCTCCCCCGACGAACAGCCCGCCGCGCCCGCCTCCGCTCACCAGCACGGCCTGCACTCCGTGCTGATACTCCTTGAAGCCGCCCGCGAGGAACGTGACGTCCGCGTTGGGGATCAGCTGCACGTGGCCCGACGGGATCAGGGGGATCCAGAGCTGCGCACCCAGGACGGAGTTGCTGGACACGCTCGTGGCGCCGAAGCGAACGCCGATCTGCGCGGGCGTCCACCCGCGCGACGCACCGCCCTGGGGCATCATCTGTGCCGACGCCGGGAGCGGCGCGAGCGCGAGGGCGAGCAGGAGGGTTACGGCGGAGGTGCGGGCCATGAGCGTCCGATCCGGCGTCGAAGTCGAGTAGGGGTCTCCCTTTAACCTCCGGACGGGCCGCCGCGTTCCTCCACGGAGGACTCCCTGCCGCCGGCGCGGTGGCGCGCGGGTCGGCAGCGGGGCGTGAAACACGGCGGGCACGGATCCCGTCGGAGAATGTAGCCACCAGCGTCGGACGATGGGGATGCGCACACCGGCGACGGCGCGTCGTCGCACGGTTCCAACCCTGCCGCCGTCCCATACGTCCAACGAGGGGAACGGAGATCCGGATCGAAGGTCCAGCGGGAGGAGGGGCGATGTTGCGTGCGATGAGGGTGACGGCGCTGTTCATGGGGTACGGGCTCGTTGGGTTCGGCGGGGACTACGCCGCCGGGATGCTCGTCGATCATCCCCACGCACGGCGGAACGTCGACGTGAACGTCGACGTGGACGTGGACATTCCCGACTTCGACCTGCAGATCGAGCCGATGCGCTCGGGGGACTGCGCGTACCAGGTCGAGCGGCGAGTCTCCGTGGAGGCCTCGGCGAGCGACCTGTTGCGGCTCAGCGCGGGGTCGGGTGAGCTGAGGGTGGAGGGGCGCCCCGGACTGGACCGCATCCAGGCCGTCGGCCGGGTATGCGCGTCCGAGGAGGCGTACCTCGAAGACCTGCAGATCACGCTCGAACGCCACGGTGGCAACTTCGAGCTCGCCACCCACTACCCCGACCAGGGGCGGCGGGGGAACTGGCGCGGCAACGACTACGCCCGCATCGACCTGACCGTCGAGGTCCCCCTCGACATGGCGGTGGACCTCGAGGACTCCTCGGGGAGCATGGAGGTCTCGGGCACCGGGGATCTGCGCATCGACGACTCCTCGGGCGAGATCGACGTCCACGACGTGAACGGTGCCGTGCGCATCGACGATTCGTCGGGTGGGATCGACGTGCGCGATGTCTCCGGCGACGTCGAAGTGGACGACGGCTCCGGCGGCATCGACCTGTCCGATATCGGCGGGACGGTGCGCCTCCGGGACGGCTCCGGCTCGATCAGCGCGGTGGCCGTGCAGGGCAACGTCGTCGTCGACGACGACGGCTCCGGCTCCATCAGCGTCCGTGACGTACGGGGCGGCTTCGAGGTGCGCTCGGACGGGAGCGGCGGCATCCGCTACAGTGGCGTGGACGGCACGGTGGACATCCCGAGGGACAAGCGGCGGCACGGAGGCTGATCGCCAGCGCCGGTGATCGCGGGGACCCCCGCACGGGCCCTACGGTCTCGTGCGGGGGTCCCTTAGCTTTCCCGGGAGGTCTCGCGACCTCTCCCCGAGCGAAGCGACCACCCCATGCGCCGCACTCCGTTCGTTTTCCTCCTCCCGCTCGTTCTCCCGCTCCACGCGCCCGCCGCCGGGCAGACACCTTCCGTGCCCGCTCTTCCGTCGGCGGAAGCCGTGCGCCTTCAGGGCGGGCTCCGCATCGACGGGGTCCTGGACGAGGCGGCGTGGGGCGCCGCGGATGCGATCACCGGGTTCACGCAGAACGACCCGGAGGAGGGGCGGCCTGCCAGCGAGGTCACGGAGGTGCGCATCCTCTTCGACCGGCGGAGCCTCTACGTCGGCGCCCGACTCTCGGACGGCGCACCGGTCTCGACGCGGCTGGCGCGCCGGGACGTGTACATGCCCGATTCCGACTGGTTCTCGGTGGTGCTGGACAGCTATCACGACCATCTGACGGCCTACCAGTTCATGGTGAACCCGTCGGGCGTGCGCAGCGACGGGATCCTCTCCGGGGGCGAGGCGGACCACGGTGACGACTCCTGGGACCCGGTCTGGGAGGTGGAGACCGCGGTCGACGGCGGGGGGTGGACCGTCGAGATGCGCATCCCCTTCAGTCAGCTGCGCTTCGACCAGGTCGGGGACGAGCCGTGGGGCCTGCAGCTCGAACGTTCGATCGGCCGGCGGCAGGAGGAGGCGGTCTTCGCGTTCACGCCCAAGAGCGAGCGGGGAGGTATCGCCCGCTACGGACATCTCACGGGCCTCTCCGACCTGGAGCAGGGAGGCGGTCTCGAGTTGTTGCCGTACGTGGTCGGCCGCGCCGAGTACATCCCGGTGGAGACGCCCCCCGACGCGCCGTTCCCGGATCCCTATCGAGACGGGTCGGACTACTTCGCCACCGGGGGGCTCGACCTCAAGCACCGCCTCGCGACCAACCTGACGCTGGATGCCACGTTCAACCCCGATTTCGGCCAGGTCGAGTTGGACCCGGCGGTGGTCAACCTCACCGCCTACGAGACGCGCTTCGAGGAGAAGCGCCCCTTCTTCGTCGAGGGTGCGGACATCTTCCAGTTCGGTGACGGCGGCGGATGGGAAGGTGCCACGCAGCTCCTCTACTCCCGTCGGATCGGCGGCGGGCCGCGGGGCGGAGGCTCCCCCGATGCGCTGTACGAGGACGTGCCCGAGGCGGCGACGATCCTCGGGGCCGCAAAGGTGACGGGGCGCACGGCCGGTGGGTGGACCGTAGGGTTGCTGGAGGCCGTGACCGCGGAGGAGGTCGGCCGCTTCACCGGCGCGGTGAGCGGAGAACGGCGAGAGGTGGTGGCGCCCCTGTCCAACTACTTCGTCACGCGCCTCAAGCGCAATCTGGCGGAGGGACGGACCGTCATGGGCGGGATGATCACCGGGGTGAACCGTCGACTCGGGGCCCTCCCGCTCGCCGCCAGCACCCGTGCGAGCGCCTACAGCGCCGGGGCGGATTTCCGCCACGAGTGGGGCGACCGCACCTGGGCCGTATCGGGCCAGGTGGCGGGGAGCCGCATCGCCGGTGCCCCGGGGGCGATCGCGTCGGCACAGCGCTCGTCCGCCCGGTACTACCAGCGCCCGGACGCGGACCACCTCACGTTCGACCCCACCGCGACCTCGCTGGCCGGCTACACCTTCGACGCACAACTGGAGAAGCAAGCGGGCCTCCACTGGCGCGGGTCGATGGACGTGGGCGGGACCAGCCCGGGGTTCGAGGTGAACGACCTCGGATACCAGCGCGACGCGGACCGCATCGAGACGGGCAGCTCCGTCCGGTACGTCGAAAACCGCCCGGGCGATGTCTTCCGCGAGTGGAGCGTCGACGTGCGCGCCGACGGCAACTGGAACCAGGGCGGCGACTTCCTCGGGGCGTGGGTCTCCTCCGAGCTCCAGGGTGAGCTGCTGAGCTACTGGAGCGGCGAGGTCGGCTTCGACCACGCCTTCTCCGGCCTCGACGACCGCCTGACGAGGGGCGGTCCGCTCGCTCGCGCCATTTCAGGCAACGAGGTCTCCCTGCGCATCGATTCGGACTCCCGCAAGGCGTGGACGGTGGAGGCCGACGTCTCCCACGGCTGGGACGAGGCGGGTGGCGACACCTGGGAGATCGATGTCGGCATCGGGCTCCGCGACGCGTCGTCCTGGAATGTCACGCTGGGGCCCGAGCTCAGCCGGGAGCGTGCGGTGGCCCAGTATCTCGGTTCGGTGGAGGACCCCACGGCCTCCCACACGTTCGGGCGCCGCTACGTCTTCGCGGAGCTGGAGCAGACGACGGTCGCCCTCGAAGGGAGACTCAACTGGACGTTTCGCCCCGGACTCACGCTCGAGGCGTACGTCCAGCCGTTCATCGCGGGCGCCGCCTTCGACGGCGTCAAGGAGCTGAGGGCGCCCCGCACGTTCGACTTCCTGCGCTACGGCGACGACGTGGGGACCGTGGTGCGCGACGGCACAGAGCTCGTGATCGACCCGGACGGCCCGGGGCCCGTCCCGCCCTTCAGCATCGAGGACGAGGACTTCAACGAGCGGAGCCTGAGGGGCAGCGTCGTGCTGCGGTGGGAGTGGCGCCCGGGCTCCACCCTCTTCCTGGTGTGGCAGCACCAGCGCTCCGACGTAGCGCCCGTCGACGACCTGGCGCTCGGGCGCGACCTGCGCGCGCTCTTTAGAACGCCCGCGGACAACGTCCTGGTCGTGAAGGCGAGCTACTGGTTCAACCCGTGAGCCCACCCGCGCGGCACGGGGAGGTGGACGTGGACCCGCAGGGCGTGACATTGATTACGCTCGACCTGGAAGATCGCAGGTTGGAAGACCCCACGGAGAAAGGGGAAGTCCGTTGAGGTTGCTGTGGTTCGCCTTGCGCCTGCCGCGGGGCGGCTAGCCGGTGCGGATCGTGCTGATCGGAGGCATCCTGGTGGTCGGGGCGGGCCTGGCCGTCTTTCTCCTGTCGCGTGGCGCTCCGCGCAACGACCGGGATTGGGCCGCCGACCACGCGCGCCCGGCCCGCGTCACCATCGACGGGGACGAGGTGCGCATTCGGGATCTGCGCGACTTCCGCCACTTCCCGGATGGGCACTTCGAGGAGCGCTACCGCGAAGACACGTACTCCCTCGCCGCCGCTCGGCGCGTGTGGTTCGTGCTCGCGCCCTTCGCGAACCGTTTCCGCGGCCTGGCCCACGGGTTCGTCAGCTTCGAGTTCGAGGGGGGCCGGTTCGTCGCCGTCTCGGTCGAGGCGCGCCGGGAGGACGGAGAGCGTTACACGCTGTTGGGCGGAATGACGAGGGCCTTCGAGATGACGTACGTCGTGGGGACGGAAGCCGACCTGATCGGGCAGCGCGCGGCCCGGGGCGACACGCTCTTCCTCTACCCGTCCAACGCCACCCCTGAGCAGGCACGCGCGCTCTTCGTTGACATGCTCGGTCGCGCAACCGCCCTCCAGGACCACCCGGAGTACTACAACACCCTCTTCGACAACTGTCTCACGAACCTGCGCGATCACGTGAACCGCGTCGTGTCCGATCCGCTCCCGTGGGGGTGGGGTGTGCTGCTGCCCGGCTTCTCCGACAAGCTCGCTCTCGACCACGGCCTTCTCGACACCGATCTCGGCATCGAGCAGGCGCGCCGGCGGTTCCGCGTCGACGCGGCCGCGCGGGAAGCCCTCGGGGCCGGCGAGGAGTTCGGCACCCGGATCCGTGCGGGCCTCCGCTGAGACGGGCGGACCGCTGCAGGCTCCGACCTCCCTCCGCTACCGCCGCCGCGCCTTCACGAAGACCTGGATCTCGTCGGGCCTCGGATTCTCGTAGCGGATCCGGATGCGTCCGTCGTCGGTCCGGTCGACGACGCCGGGAATCGCGTTGGCGGTCAGGTACCAGCCTTCGGGGAGCACGACCGTGTTCCGTGCTCGACCGAACGCGCGATCCCAAACGAGCTCGTCGTCGGCCAGGACGTACCGCCCCGGGTCGGTGTACGTCTCCCAGATCCGCAGGCGGGTCGATGCTCCCGCCCGGACGGGATCGAACCAGATCGCCACGACCTCGGTCCTGGCGTCCGCCTCGCCGACCTCGATCCCGCGCGCGGCGAGCTCCGACCCGCGAAGTTGCTCGACGCGGAGGCGCTCGCCCGTGTCCAGGTTCCACGCCTCGGGGTCGGACGCGGAGGACCCCGAGCGCACCACGTTCAGGTAGCGGTCCACGCCCGGGCGGGACTCGGTGTAGTCGTGGAAGAGGCGGAAGGAATGCGTCTCGGGCTGCTGCAGGTAGTACGTGATATCACGGTCCTCGAAGGCGCGCTCCGGGAAGGTCCATCCCACCCGGGCGCGGGCCGGGGCGCCCCCGCCGCTCGTGGGTACGGGCTCCGCCGTCGAGGTGCGGCGCTCGTTGCGGGTGCCGTCCGGCAGCGGGCGCCCGCGGACGCGGAAATCCACCGCTCCGGGGCCGGGGTTCATGAAGCTCACGCGGATCCGACCGTCCCCCTCCGTGTCCACCTGCACGGGGTAGTCGGCCTCCACGAGCTCGTAGCCGGCCGGGAGAACGACGGCGTTGCGCCGGATCCCGAGCGAGCGGTCGAAGACGACGTCGGCGCCATCCGTGAAGTAGCTCTTCCCGTCGACATAGGTCTTGTCGATGCGCACCCGTCCCTGTCCTCCCTCCGGGACCGGACGCGCGAGCGTGACCTTGATGTACCTCCCGTCGAGGTCGGCGCGCGGATGCCCGTTGGCGCGGGCGTGCGCTCCGTCGACGACCTCCCACGCGAGGGGCGCGCCCGTGTGCAGGTCGACGACGCGGTGCACCTCCTCCTCCGCGCCCGCCCGGATCCCATTGTAGAAGAAGCGCGCGCCCGCGGTGGTGGCGCTCACGTCGTAGAGGATGTGGAACGCGCCGCTCCCCGGCGCCTCGAGCTCGTAGCGCGTGTAGTCGTCCGTCTGCGTCTGGGGTGCGTCCTGCGCGGAGGACGGCCGCCCGACGGCGAGTACGACCAGGACCGCGAGCGTGGGGACAGAGAGCCGGGCGGCGGGCATGCGACCTCCTCTGGGATGAGCCGGCGGGACCGCGCCCTGCGCGCGCGCCTCGCCGTGGCGGAGCATGGTCCCGCCCGGCACCCTACCACGACGGCCGTTCCGCGGCCAGACGGAGCAGCTACCCGAGCAGCCCCTCCGAGACGGCGCGCAACACGTCGCCCGAGGTGACGATCCCCTCGAGGCGGTCACCTTGGACGACGACCGCCCGGTGGATCCGGCCGCGCACCAGGAACTCGGCGAGCTCGCGGAGCGTGGCGTCCGCGCGAACCGAGAACGTCACCGGCGTCATGATGTCCCGTACCAGGACCGCGTCCAGCTCGGTCTCGGCGAACTGCTCGAAGAACCCCTCCCGCGTGAGCGGCGAGTCCTCGGGCAGGAAGAATCCGTAAGGGTCGGGGTCCACTTCCTCCGGTCCGTCCGGATCCGGAATGAGCGTCGGATCGTCGAGGGAGGCCGCCGAAGCGACGTGGACCTCCGCGTCGTCGGCCGCCAGACGGACCACGTCCGTGGCCGAGACCACGCCCAGGAGCTCGCCCTCATCTCCGACTACGGGGGCCCCGCTGATCTCCTCGTCGGCCAGGATCCTGGAGAGCTGCCGCACGGTCGTCTCGGGGGAGACCGTCACCACGGGCGCCTGCATGATATCGCGTACGGTGAGCATGGCCCACCTCCTCACCCGCCGGAGAAGCTTCCGGCGACCGGTCAGATTGCGGGATGGTACAGCAGGATGGGCATGTGACTTCCCCGGAGCACCTTGTCGGCGGTGCTCCCCAGAATGGCACGGCTCAGCCCCGTGCGAGCGTGCGTGGCCATGGCGATGAAGTCGCACCCGGCCTCCTCGGCTTCGGCGAGGATCCCATGGCCCGGCTGCGCCACCACCACGACCGTATGGTCGACCCGCAGGCCCTGCTCCCGGAGCCGGTCGACGTGGTCCTGCAGGTAGTCCTCGGCCGAGACCCTGGCCTCCTCCACGAACTGCTGGTTCATCTGCATCGTGTGGGGGAGGTAGGGGCTGTTGAACTGCATCGGATAGGGCACCACGCGCACCAGGTGGTAGTCCGTGTCGAAGAGCGCCCCGAACTCGACGGCGCGGTCGATGACGCTCTCGGACAGGTCGGTGCCGTCGAGGGGGACGAGCAGACGTTGGAACTCCACGGTGGCCGCGAGGTCCGGTTCCCCCTCCTCCTCGGGCCGCACGAGCAGGACGGGACGGGTCGTGTGGTGGACGAAGGCGTCGGCGACGCTTCCCAGCCATGCCCGGGAGAACATTCCACGCCCGTGCGTGGCCATCGCGATCAGGTCCACCGAAAGACGTTCCGCCTCCTGCTCCAGCACCTCGACCACGTGACCGTTGAGACGGCTGATCGTGACCTCCCCCCCCGCGCGACCCCCGGCACGCTCCAGGACGTTGTCCAGATAGCTCTGCGTCCACTCCTCGGCTGCGCTCTCCCACTCGTCGTACGCGAAGGAGGGAATGGGTTCCTGGACCGTGACGAGATGAAGGCGTGCGCCCGTGTGGCGGCTGACCGAAAGGGCGAGGGGAAGGGCGGACTCGGCGAAGCGCGAGCCGTCCAGGGGTACCATGATCTGCCGGTACATGGGTTCCTCCGCGCAGGGTCGGACGGCGGAGACGCTCCGCCGCTTGCGTCCCTTTCAGAAAGGAACGGAGCCGCTCTGGGTGTTCGGGGCGGAGGCGGCGGCGAGCTCTGCGCTCTCGACAAGACCGTCGACCAGCCGGTCCACGGTTCCGTCTCTCTGGTCGGGCTCCCGTATCGGGGCGAAGGGGATGACCACGCGAACGCGGGTGCCTCTGCCGGGTCCGGACTCCAGGGACAACTCACCTTGAACATAACCAGCACGCTCGTGCATGCCGAAGAGCCCAAGGCTCTGCCCGGTGTGGGCGAGGGCGGTACCGAGGTCGAATCCGTGGCCGTCGTCCATGATTTCCGCGACCACCGAGTCGCCGCCGCAGCTGAAATCCACCTGGACCACGTCGGCGCCGGAGTGGAGGACCGCGTTACTCAACGCCTCCTGGACGATGCGGAAGAGCGCCAGCGACGACTCGCGTGACATGGGCGGTACCTCGCCCTGGAACCTGAATTCGATCCGGCGTCCCTCGCCGAGAGAGCGGGCGTGGGCTTCGAGCGCGACCTTCACGCCCAGCTCGTCCAGCTCGGGTGGCCGCAATCGCCGAGCGACACCTCGGATCTCTTCGAGGGCGTTGACCACTTCCTCGCGGATCTCGGTAATGGAACCATTCGCGCCACTCGAAAGGTGCCGCTCGGCGATACGCAGCCGCACCAGGACGCCCGCGAGCGTCTGTGCGGTCCCGGAGTAGAGCTCGTGCGCGATGCGCTGGCGCTCGCGCTCCTCGGACTCGAGGACCCGGCGCGCGAGGTCCTGTTGCCGGGTCCTGTTGGCCGACAGCGAGTCCAGCATCTCGTTGAAGACTTCCGTCACCCGCTGCAGGCGAGAGTCCGCCAGCGGAGACTCCCAGGCCCGGGCGTCGGTCTCTCCGCCTCCGACGCGGAGAGCCGCGTGCTCCAGCAGCTTCAGGGGAGACAGCGCGATCCGCACGAGCCAGGCGTTGACCGCGATGCTCGCCGCGATCACCGCCACACCGGCAACCAGCGAGGCCGTCGTGACGGGGGCGGAAACCACCCCCTCCACGCCGGACGCCAGGCCGGCGCCTGCGACCACGGCCACGCTCAGGAGAGCGACATTGGCCAGGACGATCTTCCAGTAGAGGGGCAACCGCAGGAACCGCCCGACACCGGGGAGCCGCGAGGGCTTCCCGATGGTTTCCCCGGGTGCACCGGTATTTCCCGGCGCCTCGGGAGGGGTGGGCGTCGCCTGTCGGTTCGTCACTTCTTCCGTGGCGGAGAGGGTGGTCGGATCTATCTGGAATCAGGGGGTTCTTTCACCCCCCGCGAGGGGTACGGAAGGCGTGGGTCTCGCGGGACCCGCCGACTTGCGTAAATTCTTGCGTTGGCAGGTCCTCGGGGCTGTCAGGGACTTCGCGCCCCCCGAGGTGGGAAATGCGCCGTAGGAACTGTGGGGGTTTTCTCCACACCTCGACGGCGAGATTGGAGCCGTGAGCGGGTGCTGAGCGCAGACGAATACAGGGCCGTCTTCGAGGCCTCGCCGGACGGGATCATGGTCGTGGACGACGAGGGAATCGTCCGCGACCTGAACCCGCACGTCGAGGCCCTGTTCGGCTACGCCCGCGAGGAGCTGGTGGGGGAGCCGGTCGAGATGCTGGTTCCGGATGCCTTCCGAGCGGCGCACCGTGAGCATCGCAGGCGCTACCTGCGCAATCCCCACGCGCGTCCGATGGGGGTGGGGCTCGAGCTGACCGCCCGGCGCCGGGACGGCAGCGAGTTCCCGGTCGAGATCAGCCTCAGCCCGTGGACCTCCGAGGGTGAGCAGCGGGTGATCTGCTCGATCCGGGACATCACTGACCGGAAGCGGCTGCAGGACTTCTCCGAAGGGGCCCTGCGCTCCGTGGAGGAGGAGCGCCAACGAATCGCCCGGGAGCTCCACGACGATACCGCGCAGCGGCTGGCGACACTCATGCTCCGGGTCCGCCTGCTCGCCCTCGAGTCGGACCCGGCGCGGCGCCATCTCGCGCTGGAGGAGCTTCGAGAGCAGATTCTCGAGGCGGCGGAGGGCGTGAAGCGCATCGCGCGCGGCCTCCGCCCTCCGGAGCTCGAGGAGGTGGGCCTGATCTCGGCGTTCCACGCCCACCTGCGCAACCTGCGGGAGTCGACGGGCCTCGAGGTCGAGGCCCGGTTGGACGCCGTGGACCACCTCCTGAGCGACGAGGCCAAGCTCGCGCTCTACCGGATCGTCCAGGAGTCGCTGAGCAACGCGGCCCGACATTCCGGCGCCGCGCGGGTGCGACTGACCGTACGCGTGGAGGATTCGATCGTCTCCGCGGAAGTGGAGGACGACGGGCGGGGATTCAGGGCCGAGCGCGCCGCCGAGCAGGGCGGTGGGCTCGGCCTGGTCGGCATGCAGGAGCGGGCGATCATGATCGGTGGGCGCGTCACGGTCGACAGCACACCGGGAGAGGGCACCCGAGTGCGGGTCGAGCTCCCTTCCTCGGCGGTGGAGGCACGGAATGTCTGACGGAACCAGTATTCTCCTGGTCGACGACCACGCGATGTTCCGCGCCGGCATCAAGGCGCTCCTCGAGGCCGAGGGACGGTTGCAGGTCGTCGGGGAGGCATCGTCGGGAGACGAGGCGGTGGACAGGGTCCGCGAGCTGAAGCCGGACGTCGTGATCATGGACCTGTCCATGCCCGGCTCCAACGGCCTCGAGGCCACGCGGCGCATCGCCGCGCTGGAGCTCGACACCAAGGTCCTGGTCCTCACGGTCCACGCCGAGGAGGAGTACCTCGTCCCCGTCGTCGAGGCGGGTGCGAGCGGATACCTCACCAAGACCAGCGCCGACAACGACCTGATCGAGGCCATCAAGGTGGTGGCGCGGGGCGAGGTGTATCTCCCGCCCAAGGCGACGACGCTCCTGCTACAGCGCTACAAGGCGTCGGAGTCGGAGGAAGGCGCGAGCCTCCACGACCTGAGCACCCGCGAGCAGGAGGTCCTGGCGCTGACCGCGGAGGGCTACAGCTCGCGCGAGATCGGCAAGAAGCTCTTCATCAGCCCCAAGACCGTGGACACGTACCGCTCACGGATCATGGACAAGCTGGGGCTGAACCACCGGTCCGAGTTGGTGCGCTTCGCCCTCAGGGTGGGGCTGCTGAAGGAGATGTAGGGGCCGCCGGGCGCGCGAGCACCCGGCGACCCGCCGGTGCGCCGGGTCCGCTCAGAACTCCATCCGCACCCGCAGCACCACGTCGCGGCCCGGGTTCAGGGCGAACGCCTTGTAGCGGCTGAGGAAGTCCTTGTAGGAGGTGTTGGCGGCGTTGCGCACCCGCAGGTCCACGCCCGCCTCACGACCCATCCATTCGCCCCGCCACCCCGCGCTCACGTTCACCAGCGTGTAGCCATCCACGGGGACGTCGAAGGGGTTCAGCCGGTCGGGCTTGGCCACGGTCTGCACCTCGGCGCCGACGAACGTCCAGTCTTCCGTGGAGGGCCAGGCTCCATGGACCTCGGCGCCGCCGGTGACGCTCCGTGGCGGCATGAGGGGCAGCGGCTCGTCCACCGTCTGGTTGGTGCCGCGGACGAAGTCGCCGCGGGCGCTCAGCGTGAGCCAGGGGGTCGCCTCGACGTCGATGGAGCCCTCGCCGCCCTGCAGGCGGGCGTCGGCCTGCTCGTAGTTGAATACCCGGTAGCCCTCGCGGATTTCGTCGGTGGGCTGGATGAACAGGAAGTTGTCGAACTTGTTCCGATAGACGGCCATGTGCCCGCGCACGCGATCGCTCTCCCAGCGCACCCCGCCGTCGAGGTTCAGGGACGTCTCCTTGTGCAGGTTCGCACGCCCGATCTCGTAGCGCGCCTCGCCCAGCCTCGGCCCGGAAGCGTACAGCTCGAAGAGGGTGGGCGCTCGCCACGCCGTGCCCACGTTGCCGGTCAGGGACACCGACCCGGTGAGGTGCCAGGCGGCTCCGGCACTCCAGGTGAACGCATCGAAGTGACGCGCGGAGTGGCCTACGGCATCGATCTGGGCCAGGTCACCCCGCACCCCGGCCAGAAGGGTGACCGGCCCCTCGTCGGCCCGCTCCAGCAGGAAGATGCCACCGGACATCATGTCGGCGATGGGAACCAGCGGGATCACGCCGTCGGTGGCGCTGTGCTGGAGCTTTCCCGTCACGCCGATCGTCCCGGACGTGCCGGTCGCCAGGGAATGGTGCAGGAGCGCCTCGCCGAGACCCGTGGTCAGCGTGAGGTCGAACACGGGCACCTCGATGCGCTCGCCCCGGGCCAGCGCCTCCGGGTCGTCCTCCATCTCCACCATGTGGTGGAGCTGTCCCTGTACGCGGGTTTCCAGACGGGACGCCCCGAGGGGAAAGTTGCCCAGGAGCTGCAGGCGCTCGTCGTTGAGCTTCCGCTCCGGCCCGGCCTCCTGCGCGCCGGGCTGCTCGTTGGCCGGCGCGTCCTCCTCCAGGAGCTTGAACTCGCCGCCGTTGTGCACGAAGCGACCCGTGAGCGTGCCCCAGGGGCCTCGCTTCACGGCTGCGGCTTCGGCGTTGAAGGACAGGAACCCGGTGTTGTCCAGCTCCCCGACGGGCGTGCGGAGCGCTTCGGCGAAGCGACCCGTGGCCATGGCCAGCCAGCCCCAATCGCCGGACGCCCCCTCGGCCCGCAGCACACCGCCGGCCTCCCGGTTGTTCGAGGCGAAGTGCGCCTCGGCCTCGCCCCGCGTGAATCCGGGGCCTCCCGCGGCGTCGGGAATCGGGCGGGGGATGACGTTCACCACGCCGCCGACCGCGTCGGCTCCGTAGAGCACCGTCGCCGGGCCACGGATGACCTCGATGCGGTCGGCCATCTCCGCGTCGACGGCCGGGCCGTCCTCGTCGCTCCACGCGTAGTCCTCCAGCCGCAGCCCCTGGGACAGGACGAGGACCCTGGAGCCCGACAGCCCGCGGATGACCGGCTTCCCGATCTCCTGACCCGTGCTCAGGTTCCGGACGCCTGGGAGGCGTGTCAGCGTCTGGGCCAGCGACACGCTCACGTCGCGGTCGAGGTCGTCCTCGCCCAGAACCGACGCGGGCAGCGGCGAGCTTCTGGGCGAGAGGGGCCCACGTGCCACGGTGACGGTGAGTGGCTCGAGGGGGAGTGGCGCCTCCTTCAGCGTGACGTCCACGCTGCCGGAGCCGGGAACGTCCACCGACACCAGCTCGCTACGGTAGCCGGTGCGCCGCACCTCCAGTGTGTAGCGGCCGGGGGCGACCTCCGGGAAACGGAAGGCGCCCCGGGCGTCGGTGAGCACGGCGCGGTCGAGTTCAACGAGGAGGACCCGCGCGCCTTCGATCGGCGCACCGGATGCGTCGTGGACCGAGCCGGAGAGCGTCTCCCGGGAAGGGCGTCGGCCTGCGAGCGCGGGGCCGCGGGTACGTGCCGCCGCGGGAGAGGCCATCAGGCCGAGGGCGCAGAGGAAGAGGAAACGGTGGACGCGCGCGCGCCACGCCGCAGGCAGGATCATGCGGATCGTCCTTTCGAGCGAAGTCGTTCGGGGGCATCAAGATGTGGGGACACCCCGTCGATCGGCAACGCTGAAAAGACGTTCTGGTGGACCGCTCCGGGTCAGGTCGAGGGCCGGTCTCCGCCCCGCTCGAGCTCAGCGGGGGTCGATCTTCGCGTAGACGCTCGTACGACCCTGATGATCGAGCGCGAGCACCTCGTACGGCTTCGCGCCATCTCCCTCCATGCCGGGCGATCCCACCGGCATCCCCGGCACCGCGAGCCCGGCGATGTCGGGGCGCTCGGCCAGGAGGCGTTCGATGACCTCTGCGGGCACGTGCCCCTCGACCACGTAGCCGTCCACGAGCGCGGTGTGGCAGGAGGAGACGGAGGGGTCGATGCCGGCACCGGCCTTGATGGAGGCTATGTCGTCGACGTTGCGCGCATCCACCTCGAAGCCGGCGGCACGCAGGTGCTCGACCCAGGCATTGCAGCAGCCGCACCCCTCGGTCTTGTAGACCAGGACCGGCGGCAGCGCCCGGGTGGACGCCAGCGAGCTCGCGGCGGCTTCCCGCCCGCCCAGGGCGTCGGCTGTCCGAGCCGCGGGCGCGTCGGGGCGGCCGCAGGCGGTCAGCGCTAAAAGGACGGAGGGCAGGACGATGGCTCTCACGGGTCTCTCCGGATGAGCGCGCCAGACACGGGGGCCTGCTCGCTCTTCGAAACAGAGCGTCCCGGGAGGCACCGGCGGGCCACAAGGGGCAGGGCGCGGCGGCGGGGCATCCTCCCGGGACGGAATCGGAATCCTTCTTCAAGATTGCAGAGTATCGTGAACGGATGATGAAGCCAACATGAAGGCTTCTTCATGTGGCCCGGCCTGGGCGTGGAGCCCACTATGTTTCCCGCCGGGCGTTGCGTGGCCCGTGGAACCGCCGGAGGAGGAGCGATGCGCATCCTGGTCGTCGAGGACGACAAGAAGGTCGCCAGCTTCCTGGAGAAGGGCCTCCGGGAAGAGGGCTATTCGGTGGACGTCGCCCACGACGGGACCGACGGCCTGATGAAGGCCCACGTCCACGAGTACGACCTGCTCCTCCTGGACATCATGCTTCCGGGAAAGTCGGGGCTGGAGATCGTGCGCGAGCTCCGCTCGAAGGAGAAGACCGTTCCCGTCCTGATGCTCACGGCCAGGGATGACCGGGAGGACGTGGTGTTGGGGTTGGACGCCGGGGCGGACGACTACCTCACCAAGCCCTTCGGCTTCGACGAGCTACTGGCCCGGATTCGGGCGCTGTTGCGGCGGGGCGGGTCGGCGCGCCCGGATCGCCTCCTCTACGACGACGTGGAGCTGGACCGGGTGAAGCACGTCGCGTCTCGCGGTGGATCACGCCTGGACCTGACCCCCAAGGAGTTCCAGCTCCTCGAGTTCTTCATGCTCAACCCCGAGCGCGTGGTCAGGCGTACGGAGCTCCTGGAGAAGGTGTGGGACCTCCACTTCGATCCGATGAGCAACGTCGTCGACGTCCACGTGGGACACCTGCGCCGCAAGCTGCGCGAAGCCGGTCCGGATCCCCTGCTGCATACGGTGCGGGGCGTGGGCTACCTCTTCCAGAAGGGTCGAACGGAGTGAGCCGCTCCTTCCGCTTCCAGCTCGCGCTGCGGGCGGCCGCGGCCATGGCGGTGGGTCTCGCCGCCATCGCGGCGGTCACCTTCTTCGCGTTGCGCTCGATCCTCGACGGCGAGCTGAACGCGTCGATCCTGAACGTCGCCTCGATCCAAGCCGCGTCGCTCACGGATCGGCCGTCGGGCGAGATGCACTTCCACGAATGGGAGCTCACGCCCGACGAGGCGGCCTCTCTGCAGAACCTCATCCGGTACGCGCAGGTCTGGCAGGCCGACGGGGTGAGCCTGCTCCGCAGCCAATACATGACGTCGGACCTCCCGCTCGACCGCGAGCATCTGGCCCGCGCCGCGGCCGGGACGCTCGTCTGGACGGAGGCCTCGTGGAACGGGATGCCGATCCGCGCGCTCTATTACCCGCTGGAGCGCTTCGGCATGGCGCACGAGCGCCACGTCCTCGAGGTTGCCGCTCCCCTCGAGACGCGCAACGAAATGCTCCTGCGCGTCGGGCTCTTCCTCGCGGCCCTCACCGTCCTGATGAGCGGGGCGGCGTTCCTGGGCGCCTCTTGGCTCGCCGGTCGGGCCATGCGCCCCGTGTACGAGGTCATCGATCAGGCCGACGTCATCCGGGCCGGCTCCCTGGACCGGCGCATCCAGGCGTACGCGGAAGTCCGGGAGTATCGGCGGCTGGTGGACGTGTTGAACACCATGCTGGGCCGGATCCAGGGCGCATTCGAGGCCCAACGACGCTTCACCGCCGACGCGAGCCACGAGCTGCGCTCTCCGCTCACGGCGATGCGGGGCGAGCTGGAGCTGGCCTTGCGCCGGGAGCGCCAGCCCGACGAGTACCGGCGCGTGCTGGAAAGCACGCTGGAGGAGGCCGTGCGTCTGTCGCGCATCACGGAGGACCTCCTGGTCCTGGCCCGATCCGACTCCGGGGCGCTGCACCTCCGCCCCGAGCCGACGTCCGTGGCAGAGGTGGCCGGGAGGGTGCTGGAACGCCTCGACGGGCAGGCGCGCGAGAAGGGGATCGAGCTGACGCTGGACGCGGAGGGCAACACGGTCGCCTACGTGGACGCGGGCCTCGTGGGGCAGGCCGTGTGGAACCTCGCCGACAACGCGATCAAGTACACGCCCCCGGGCGGGCGGGTCGGCGTGCGCGTGCGCCTCCGCGGCCAGGAGCTCGCCCTCGTCGTGGAGGATACCGGCCCCGGCTTCAGGGAGCCGGAGCAGGCATTCCGGCGGTTCTTCCGCGAGGATGTCGCCCGCACCCACGGAACCGCCGCGGACGGCACCGGCCTGGGTCTGCCCATCGTCCAGGCCGTGGCCGAGGCCCACGGCGGGCACGCCTCCGTGGAGAACCGGGCCGGGGGGGGGGCACTCGTGGTCGTGCGGCTACCGGTGGAACCCCATAGAGAGTCGAATGTGGGCGGGGAAGAGGAGTAGGAGCGCGCCGTATCCGAAGGCACGCCGGGCCACGTCACAGATGACGATCGATGCCGCGGGGAGCGACCGTCGTGTCCGACTCCAACACGCGCCCGAGCAGCTCGTCGTTGGCCGTCAGGCGACTCCGGTCGAACTCCCGGTGCCACAAGTGCAGCACCGGCACCGCGAACCTGAGGTCCTTCCGCCGTACCCCGGCCCTGATCAGGCGAACGGCGAGATCCGAGTCTTCGCGCCCCCACCCGGTGTAGCGCTCGTCGAAGCCGTTGACGCGGAGAAGGTCGGCCCTCCACACGCCGAGGTTGCAGGACTGCACACCCTGCCACCTGCGCGCGCTGAGCTTGCGGAGGCGAAGGTCGGGAAGCCTGACGAAGGGCAGCAGGCGGTTGACGCCGCCGCGAAGGCGGGCCCGGACCCAGTCGCGCATCGCCCACCGCTGGACCGCCGCGCGCTCCTCCAACACCACGCGCGTCAGATCCTCCTGCAGCAGGATCCTGTTTCCGCTGGCGAAGTGACCTCTCTCTGCCATCGATCGGTGGCGCTCGACGAAGCTCGGCAGCGGCACGCAATCACCATCGAGGAAGACGATGTACGGGCCTCCGGCCGCCACGATGGCCCGGTTTCGGACCACGGAAGCACGGAACCCACGGTCCTCCTGCCATATGTGCTCGAGGCGGTAGGGGAGTGACAGCCCCATGCGACCGATCATTTCCCCGGTGTCCGGTCCCGATCCGTCGTCGGCCACGATCACCTCGAAGGCGGTATCGCGCTGATCGCGAAGCGCCCACAACACGGCCCGCAGGGCTTCGGGCCGGTTGTAGGTCGTGACGACGACCGAGATGACGTGACGCTCCGGGCCGCCCTGTCCCGGACCATGAGCCGGGTCCGGCGAGCCTACGCGCTCCACCCCCATCGCAGTGAGTCCTCCAGACCAGCGGTTGGTCCGCCCTCCGCGGAATCCGTCGGAACGGCATCGGTACGCTAATCGGGCGCGGCGCCCATGAACACCTCGACTGACGTCGGCGCCGCGACAACGACTACGTTCGTGGTCACGGGCTGCACCGCGCGGGATCCCGGAAGGTCCCGGTCGTGCGCGACGTCGACATGACCCACGCGACATCATCCGCGAGGGTCACGTTCATCGTGCCGGGATCGCGTTCGACGGCGGCCGCGAACGCCATGTCCGCCGGCGCTGCGGTACTGGACGGTGCAGGCCAGATGCGTGCACACGGCCGAGAACGCCCGGAGGTCGCCCGATGGCGTTCGGATCAGGATCCGGGGCTCGTTGCCGAACTTGAAGATCTGCCCGGAATTGGGTGCGACGCTCTGCGGATCGATCTACAGCGTCACGGCGTTTGTGACGGCCTCGGCGGAGGCGGGGGGGACGATGTACCGCACGAGCGGATAGAGTACGCTCACCAGCAGGCCCCCTGCGGCCGTGCCGCGGAGCCAGTTGAGGAAGCGTCGGCGGGTGGTCCAAGGTGGGTGCGTGATGGAGGATCGCTCATCGTTGTCCGGTCCTGCCTTCATTCCTTGCGACCCACGGCGAGGGCGAGGATGACGAACTGGACGGACCGGGGTCGGCGGACCACCATCCGGAAGAGCCACTCCCGGCTCGTTCCGACCGCCCAGCCGCCATCGCTCACCATACTCCTTCGGCGCTGTTCAGCGACCTTCGGCCGCGTGCTCCCGAAGGAAGCGCAGGA
>CAZPZU010000002.1:0-89588 GCA_964591135.1 uncultured Gemmatimonadaceae bacterium
GGCCATCAACGCGTACCATGACGGGGACTTGACAAATGCGGCCTCATAGGAGGGGCGAGTCGGGGGCCTCTTCGGCTTCCGGCCGGTGGGCCGCAAGGACATCGCACCGCGGGTGAACTGAACCGAGCGGTGTCCTGCGCGTCTGCCGCGCGAGCCGTCCTGCATCGCGCGGAATCGGTTGAACTTGTACTTCACCATGAAGCTCAGGCGCACGGCCTCTCACTGGCCCTGTCCTTGTTCTCGCGCCTGCCCCACATGATCTCGCCACCTACGGAGGCCAGCTCGCAGGGGAACCAGAGCAGGTTCAGGTGGGCCGAGCCCGCCTTGTGGAGGGACCCAGGGGCCTGTAGCTCCGCGTTGTCCATGCCCGTCCAGGCCGTGGAGAGAGTGGAGTTCAGGCTCTCCGTCCACTAGTGGCTGAAGCCGACGTAGGCCTGCCAGAACTTCATCTCCGTCCAGTTGGTGGGGTCCGGAGGAGCGGTGAGCCCAAGGCGGATCGACCGGGCGTAGAGCTTGCCGGCCCCGTCCACGAAGCCGGGCTGAAGGCCGAGCGTCCGCCCTTCCGGGGTGCTCAGGGCCATGGGGATCCAGTCGACGAAGTCGCCTTCGGGGGTCAGCACCGTCAGGCGCCCATTCCCCAGGTCCACCAGCAGCGGCGAGTCTCCCGGCAAGGGGAAGATCCTGTCGGGACCCCTGTACTCCCGGGGGCCCGATCCCACCCGCCCCAACGTATCGGCCGTGGCGTGGGGACTACCGAGAAACCGTCCCGAAGGTCTCGTCCACGCACCCAACGGATGTCACGTCTAGCTTACAGTAGGTTAAATAGACTTGTCATTGTGTTAACTGTGTTTTACATTGGGACAACCTGATGCGGCCGATGTGGCGGTGGCCGGGACCGGGTGGCATCAACGGAGGAGGACGCATGGGCCTCGGGGACATGACCCAGACGCGGAAGCGAGCATGGCTGGGTGCGGTGATCTGGACGCTGGCGGGGATCGGCTTCGGCGTGACGTTCTTCATGGGCGGTGGCCCCGGAACCCTACCGGAAGATTCGCAACGTCACCTGGCCGGGGCCGGCGCCCTGGCCTTCGGGTTCGTCGGAACCTGGCTTTCCCTCTGGATCACCCGTCACAGGAAGGGGACGCCACCCATCTCCGACGAACGGGACACCATGATCCTGGCCCGGGCGAATCAGGCCACTCTGGTCATGGTGCTCGTGGGCATCTTCGTCTTCAGCATCGGTCTCTGGACCGCCTATGAGGCCAAGGGCTGGGTGCCCGTCGGATGGATGTGGTTCCTTGCCTATGGCAGCGTGATCCTGTCCTCGGTGGCGTCGGCGGTCACGACGCTGATCCTGGATGCGAGGACGGGCGGCGATGGGTGAGGGGAAGATCCGGAGCCACATCCGTCGCCTCCGGTTCGCCGCCGGTGAGATGACGCAGGAGGAGCTGGCCGAGCGGGCGGGTTGCACTCGGCAGACTATCGGCGCGCTCGAGAAGGGAGGGTACCTCCCCTCCCTTGCCCTGGCCTTCCGAATCGCCCGGGTCTTCGGTGTGGGGATCGAGGAGGTCTTCGAATACGAGCCCTGAACGGGCAGGCGAGGTTGGACGATGCGGTACGCGGACGTGCGAGGTGCGGTGTGGTGCATGCTACTGGTGGTGACCGGATGTGCGGGGGCGCCGGGGGAGGGCGGCGAGGGCTCGGAGCAGGAGCAGGAGACGGGCAGGGCCACGAGCGCGGATGGGGGTGGAGGGTCGGCCGCGGAGGCGGGGAACGGATGGGACTCCGCTCAGGTGGTTCTCCCGGCCTCCCAGCGGGGTCCCGAGCTGGCAGGCACCCTCACGTTCCCCACCCGTGGCTGTCCGTGCCCGACGGTCGTCCTCCTTCAGGGGGCCGGAAGCCACGACCGGGACTACACCCTCTTCGGTCACAAGCCGTTTGCTCTCCTCGCCGGGCACCTGGCCAGGAATGGTGTCGCCACGCTCCGCTACGACGAGCGCGGCGTCGGAGAATCCGGTGGCCACCCGGGGCGAGCCTCTCCGCAGGAGATGACCGGTGACGTGCTCGGCTGGACGGCGCTCCTGGAGGGTGATCCACGGGTGGACCGGGACCACATCGGCCTCCTGGGCCACAGCGAGGGTGGGATCGTAGCCAGCCTGGTGGGCGCACGAGCCCCGGAGCTGGCGTTCCTGATCCTCCTGGGTACACCAGGACTCCCGGGTCTGGAATACAACCTCCAGTACGAAGCGTCCGTGGGCCGTTCCATGGGGTTGGACGACGGCGCCATCGACGCGAAAGCCCGATTCCAGGCCAGGGTCCTCGGCGTTCTCATGGAGGCGGAGGACTCCTCCACCACCGAAGCGCGCCTCCGGTCACTCTACGGTGAGCTCACCCCCCCGCCTTCCCCTGAACGGATCGACCGGGCCATTGCCCACCTCGTGTCTCCGGAGTTCATGTTCAACCTCCGTTTCGACCCCGGGAAGGCGTTGGCGGGGATCCGCATACCGGTTCTCGCCGTGTTCGGTGGCAAGGACGTGCAGGTGCCGCCGGAGCGAAACGCGGAGGCCATGCGTGACGCTCTGGATACGGGCTCGGGCAGGGACCGGGTGGTCGTCCTTCCGGGCCTCAACCACTTCATGCAGACAGCGGAGACGGGGGCTCCCCCGGAGTATCCTCTCATCCAGGAGACGCTGGCCCCGGAGGTCATGGACCTGATCCTCCGGTGGATCCGGACGCACTCCGGACCCCGGGCGGTGGGCTCCTGCACCGTAATGCTGGCCAGCGACGGACAGACCGTCCTGGGCGCCGCGAACGAGGACTGGCAAGACCCCCTCAGCCGATTCTGGATCATCCCGGAGGAGGGAGGAAAGCACGGGTGGATCAAGTTCGGGTTCGCAGCAGGGTTCCCTCAAGCGGGAATGAACGACGAGGGCCTCTTCTGGGATGCCACCGGATCCCCCTATCTGGAGATGCCCCGCTCCGAGGCCACGAAGACGCTCCACGACGGTCCCCTCATGGTGAAGGTCATGGAGGAGGCAGGAGGCGTGGAGGAAGCCCGGGAGATCTTCGAGGCCTTCTACTGCGAGGACCAGTACCGCGCCCAGTACCTCGTGGGTGACGCTCGGGGAAACTCCATGATCGTGGAGGGGGACAGCATCCTGCTCAAGGAGGGGTCGTTCCAGGTCCTGACCAACTTCTACCATTCCCGGCCGGATCTCGGTGGGTATCCGTGCGGGCGCTACGAGAAGGCCACCCAGATGTTGGGCGCGGCCGATGCGGTCACCCCCTTCCTCCTGGGTTCGGTCCTGGACGCCACACACCAGAACGGGAGTTACCCGACCCAGTATTCGGTCATCTACGACCTGCCGTCCCGCCGGGTTCATGTCTTCCACTACCACAACTTCCACGAGTACCTGACGCTGGACCTGGAGGAAGAGCTGGCCAAGGGCGCCAGAGACTACGACATCCCGCCCCTCTTCTCCCAGGTCCGCCTCCTGAGCCCCGGTTTCCAGTCCTCCGTGACCGGGCCCGAGGTGGAGCTGAGGTGGGAAGGGAAGCTGGCCAGCCAGTACCGACTCTGCATCTCCACCTCCGGGAACCCGGGGCCGTCGTGCCCGGCGATTCAACCCAGGGTGGCGCTCGCGGGTACGGAAGACGCGACCCTCCCTGCAGCCGCTTCCCTCCTTCTGCTGCTGGCGGCGGTGCCGGCCTGGATCACAAGGAGGCGTGCCGGGCTGGCCCTCCTTCTCCTGGCTCTGGTGGCGGCGGGAGCCTGCGGCTCGGGCCCCGCCGGTCCAACGGGAGATGCGGACGCCGAGGCCCGAGGGGAGATGAGCTACACGGTCACGAGCCTACAGCCCGCCACGACGTACTACTGGAGGCTCGCGGCCACTGCCCCGGGCATCACGGAGTTCAGCACCGAGACCGAAACCTTCAGCTTCACCACGACGGAATGATCCAGTGTCCCTCGCCCGGCTCCCTGGCGAGCGAAACCGACGTTGTCATGTCGGGCTGCTCCATTCCAACGGTCGGGAGCCCGTTCACGCCAGCGCCCTGAACAGCTCCACGTACGAGCGCACCGCGCCGTCCATCCCCGCCACCTTCGGGTTCGACGAGTCGATCAGGAACCACTCGTCGGGCGCGTGCGCCCCGCCGCCGATCCCCATCCCGAACTGACCGGCGGCCAGCTGGAGCGGCGCCCCGGTGAACGTCACGCCGGGCCACGATCCCGCCAGCCGAGGCCACAGCACGGGCTCCACGCCCTGGTTCCGGTAGGCCGCGATCTGTGCCTTCACCAGCTTGGAATCGGGATCGGTCTGCGTGGGATCGTAGCCGCCGGTCATGTTCACCTCGATGTCCCCGAAGCCGTGCTTGGCGAGGTGCGCCTTCAGCAGCTCGAGCGTGCCCTGGGCCGTCATGTCGGGCACGAGCCGCATGTCGATCTTGGCCACGGCGCGGTGGGGCAGGATGGTCTTCCCGCCGGGGCCGGTGTAGCCGCCGACGAGTCCCTCGATGTTGATGGTCGGCTGCGACACGAGCCGCACCAGGGAGTCGTGCCACGACTCGTCGGCGAACCAGCGCTCCACCCCGAGCGCCTTCTTCGTCGCCGCCTCGTCGCGCTTCGGGATCGATTCCTCGAGGATCTGCCGCTGCCGGGCGCCGAGCGGCTTCACCTTGTCGAAGAACCCCTCCACGACCGGCGTGTGACCGTCGGGCCCGACCAACGTGTTGAGGGCCTGGACGAGGTGCCAGGCCGGCGAGTCGATCTGTGCCTCGTAGCTCGAGTGGACGTCCAGCCTCGGTCCGCGCCCCCACTTCTCCCCGGTGGACACCAGCTCCAGCTCCACGATCCCCTTGGCGCCCAGGTTGATTGTGACCGAGCCGTCCGGATCCTGGTTGCCGAGCGGGATCACGACCCCGGCGCATCGGCGCAGCGCCGCCTCGACCTCCGGCTTGAACACGATCTCACGGAAGCTGGGGGAGCCGATCTCCTCCTCTCCTTCGCACACCAGGACGAAGTTCACGGGCGGCTTGCGACCCGCCGCCTTGTGGGCGTGCAGCGCGGCGAGGCAGGCGGTCTGCGGGCCCTTGGTGTTCGTCGCGCCACGCCCGATGATCACCTTGCCCAGTCCGGGCCGATCCACCAGGCGCCCCTCGAGCGGGGGCGAGCTCCACTCCGACGGGTCGTACTGCTTCACGTCGTACATGAAGTAGAGGCCCAGCGTGGTCGGCGCGCCGGCGTCCAGCGTGGCGAAGACGCCGGGCTTGCCTTTCGTCGGGACGATCTCGACGTGGTCGAAGCCGGCGTCCCGCGCGAGCCTCGCCATGTACTCGGGACCCTCGGGGTATCCCTTGCCTTCAGCCGCGATCGACGGCAGGGCGATCCAGTCCCGCAGCCTACGGAGCGTCGCGTCGTGCTGTGCCGCGATCTGCGCCAGCACGGGGTCCTCCTGCGCAGCGAGGCTACCCAGCGGGAGGCGGTTCGTCAGCGCGAAGGCGGCGGCGCCGGCAACTGCGCCATGAAGGAACTCGCGGCGGTTCACGCCGTTTTCGGGCACCGTTCCGTCGAGATCGAACCTCGGCTCCATGCTGCCTCCACGGTTGTCGCCATCGCCCCCGCCTTGTTCGGGCAGGGAAGGGGGATCAAGCTGGGTGGGGGGTGGTGGGCCCGGCAAGGCGCTTCGCCCCCGCGCGCAGATGTCACGCGGACGTCCCGTCGTCCTCGCCGCCGTCCGCGTCGGGATCGTCCGGCTTCCATGACTCTCCCCACTCCTGCCTCATCTCACGTGTCCGCTCTTCGACCTCGCGGATGATCCGGCGCGCCTCGCGCTCGTTGGGATCCTCGATCGGCAACAGTCGCTCCGTTCCGCGCACCTCGTAGTCGAACAGCAGGCGCCGGAGGTCGCCCAGCCGTCCCAGGAGAAACGGCACGGCGCTCAACAGCGCGTCCTTCGTGGCCAGGTCCTGGATCAGCTCCGCGAAAAGCCCGAGCTCGAGGCGCACCCGGTCTTCGGATGGGGGACCGGAGCGCTCGCGTTCGCGGTGATCGTCCTCGAGAGGTTCGTCGGCGTCGTCCATGTGCAGTCTCCATCTCGTGGCTACCCGTGCCCGATGACGGTGGATGATGATCGACGAATGCGGCTGGCGGAAGGGCGTTTGACACCCTCCGGCGGTGCGTCGAAGTTCCACACATCACCGGCCCTCCCCGGCGGGACCATCGCGGCTCAGCCATCCGCCGGTCCGCCGAACAACGGGTTGGCTGCCGGCCCCGGCCTGTCATGGAATTCCTGAACTTCCTCCTGATTCTCTGGGCGGCATGGCTCGTCCTGCGCAGACCGGAGCGTGAGCGCCTCGCTTTCCGGCTCCTCGTGATCAGCTGCCTGCTGATGGCGCTGTTGTTCCTCGTCGGCACGCACGGGTCCCTGGTGCCGGGGGTGAACCTCTGATGAGCCTCTCCGAGAGCAGGCTTCGGTCCATCCTGTGCTGGGTGGTGATCGTCCTCATGGGTGGCCCGGTCACGGCCGCCGTCCTCCTGGGCGTATTGCACGGCGACTCTCCGTGCATCCTGTGCTGGGCCGAGCGAACGTCCATGGTGCTCATCGCCCTCGTGGGTCTGTTCGTCATCCGCTACGGACCCCGGCCGCGTTATCTGGGCATGGCCATCCTCCTGGGCGCGTGGGGCACCTTCATGGCCATTCGGCACTCGGCGCTCCACCTGGCCCGGGACGTGGGTCAGGGCTTCAGCGCAGCCATCTTCGGTGTGCACACCTACGTCTGGGCGTGGGTGATCCACGTGACGGTACTGGCGGTCATCGGCGTGCTGCTGCTCTTCATGCGCCGCATGGCACCGGAGGAAGGCGTCCGCGAGCTCGGACCCGTCGGGCGCTTCGCAGGGGGCCTGTTCGTCGTGGTGGTCACCGCCAACGCGCTGCAGGCCTTCGTCTCCACGGGCCCACCTCCCTTCATCGGCCAGGCGGATCCCGTTCGCCTCTCCCTGAATCCGCGCCACTGGGTTCGGTCCTTCGGGGAGCTGCAGCCACCGAGGATCTCGCTGCGCGGGGCGTGGACGATTCCCGCCCCGGAGCCTGCCGCCGCGGACCCGGATCCAACCCACGGACCCCTGGTCGGGCTGACCTCGCTCGCCATCGAGCGTTGGGAGCGCATCGACGTACCCCTCGAAGGTGCGCTGAGCGGGCTGGCACGGGATTCCGCCACGGGCCGGTTCCTGGCCGTGACCGAGCGGTATGGGGCCTACTTGCTGGACGGCTCCCTCGGGCGGATCGTGCACGGCGTGGTCCTGGACCGGGGGTTCAGCGTCGACCTGACCCCCCTCGCCGCCGCGGCGTTCATCGGCGGGGACACGCTGGCCGTACTGTCCACCAACAAGACCTACGCCCTCCTGGTGCCTGATCCGGGGGCCGACGAGAGCCTGGAGTGGCGGCACTTCCGATCGACGGACGGCCAGGTGAGGGAGCTGGGCCTGGGGCGCTTCCAGACGGTGCGCGCGCACCAGATGTACGTCCTGTCCCTCGCCTACGACCCGGCGGCCCGTGAGCTGATCACGGTGAGCGTGCCGAATCCCCGACACCGGCAGCTCGTCGTGTCCCGCTTCGCCCGGGAGGACATGGTGCTGGCCTCGGAGTTCGAGCCGACGCTCGCGGAGGGGCTGACGTTGGCAGCGCCGGGCCGGACCCTGGCGGACTACCTGGTGACCGGGGCGGTGGTGAGCGACGGAAGGCTGTACGCCATCAGCGGCGCGTATTCAACGCTTCTCGTCATCGATCTGCAGGCGCGGACCGTGCTGGCGGCGTACGCCGTACCGGGGCTCGAGCATCCCGTCGGGCTGGCCGCGCGTGGCTCGGAGCTGCTCGTGGCACAGGCCGACGGACGGGTGGCGGTGGTGGGGCGGCCGTAGCCGGATGCGCGCGGTAGTTCCGAGCTGGCGAAGCTGGGCTGCGACCACGACCTGGCCGGCTACCCACCGATCCTCGATCGCGCGCACACCGAGTTCCGCCGCCCGTGCACGCTCGCGAAGGGCGGCGATCCTTGTGACTTCAACTTCTATCGGAAGGGAACCGCGCCGCCCACCGAGCACCTCAAGCAGTGGCGCCGCGACCTCGTCGGTCGGCCTGCCCCGAGGCGACCGTCGACGTTCGACCCCCTCGATTGAACGGCTGACGTCTGGGCACGCGCTAGGGAAGCTCTGCAGAGCTTCCCTAGCGGATCAACGGGCTCTCCCAGACGCGAAGCAGCAGCTCCTTGAGCTCGGTGAAGGGCTCAGGCCCGAGCTCGGCCCTCCATTCGCGCTCGATGTCCCGGAGAATGTCGTGGATCCTCGCGTATGCGGCGTGTCCGCGCTCGGTCAGCCGGACCAGGCGAGCGCGGCCTTCGTCCGGTGCGTCGACCCGGTCGATGTACCCGAGACCTTCGAGGCTTCGCAGGAGCTGGTTCATGGCCTGCTTGCTCATGCCTGCGCGCGCGGCGAGCTCGATGGGGCGGACCCCGTCCGGGCCCGGAAACTGTAGCACCGCCATATGCGGCAACCGGAGCTCCTCGAAGCCCGCCGCGTTGAGCTCGGCGATGATCCGTCGGTGAATGGCCTGGGACGGCACCCGTAGCAGGGCTCCGAGCAGCATCTTTCCCGGTGGGGTCGGCGAGGGAGTCGGTGATGGAGGCATTGACGTAATGGTAAACAGAATGTACTATCCTGGGTAACGGTAAAGAGAATTTACCGCTTCCACGTCGTCAACGAAAGGAAGCAGCAGATGACATCCCAGGCCATCGACCTCCGGGTCGATCCATCCGACGAGACCATCCGCCTCGGGCCGCTCGGCGTCCGATTCCTGATCACCGGGGAGAACGCGACCGGAAGCGTTGCGGTGTTCGAGCTCACGGTCCCGAGCGCGCAACGCCTGGCGGCCCCGGCGCACAGCCACGACCACTACGAGGAGACGATCTACGGTCTCGAGGGCGTGTTGAGCTGGACCGTCGACGGGAGACGGATCGACGTCGGGCCAGGTCAGGCGCTCTGCATTCCCCGCGGCGCCATTCACCGGTTCGACAACAACGGCAACCGGGACGCGAAGGCGCTGTGCGTGATCACACCGGCCGCGATCGGTCCGCAGTATTTCCGCGAGGCGGCCGAAGTGCTCAACGCGGCGGCCGGCGGGCCGCCGGACCGGGCGAGGATGGCCGAGATCATGATCCGCCACGGGCTCACGCCGGCTGCGCCGCAGCCTCAAGCGTAGCGCCCCGGGATCGGCCCTACTCCCACTCGATGGTTCCCGGGGGCTTCGACGTGATGTCGAGCGCGAGGCCCGTCACCCCGGGGAGCGCCAGGATCGAAGCACGGATCTCGTCCAGGAGGGCGTCGGGGAGCCGGACCGGGGTTGCCGTCATGGCCCGGGCCGAAAAGACGGGACGCAGGACGATGGTCTCGCCGCCCTCCTCCCCGAGGGCGAGGGGGACCAGGACGGTCGGACACTGCCAGATGTCGTCGTACATCCCGTGGCGGCGGAGCCCTTCCATGACGAGGTGGTCGGCCTCCCTCAGGATGTCGAGCCGGTCGCGCGTCATGTAGCCCTTCACCGGGCGGGCGGAGCCGGGGTGGCCGGGAGCCAGGTTCCAGACGCAGCGGTTGATCCCCAGGACGTTGGCGGTGATGGTGGAGGCCGTCCGGAGGAGGGTGCCCCACTCCGCCTCGCCGCTCAGGAGGACCGGGTGTTCGTAGGCCCGCAGGTCGGCCTTGACCCCCACCGACCTGATGGGCAGCACCAGCGCCTGGAGTGAGAAGGCGTTCGCCGCCTCGGCCACTTCCGGCACGAGCCGCTCGAGGCCCGCGGTGTCCGGAGTCCCGTCCGAGCAAAGGCACCGGACCCCGAGGCCCGGCCCAGGGAAGGGGTGCCTCCAGAGCGCCTCGGGCGCGATCCCGAGCCGTTCCCCGAGCTCGCGCACCTCTACCTTGTAAAGGTCGGCGAGTGGCTCGACGACCTTCCCGTGGGCGATCATCTCCTCGATGACCTGGACCCGGTTGTGGTGCGTCTTGATGGTGTCGGCGCGCTTGGTTCCCCCGGTCTCGACCGTGTCGGGGTAGATCGTGCCCTGGCCCAGGAGGTGGCCCTGGATCCCGAGGGCCTCCGCCTCCCGGTTGAAGACGTCGATGAAGGTGGTTCCGATCACCTTCCTCTTGGCCTCGGGCTCCGTGAGCCCCTCGAGCGCCCGCAGGAAGTCGTCCGAGGCGTCCACGAAATGGAGACGGTCCCCGAGCCCGAGCCGGCCGAACATCTCGACCACGTTCCGGCTCTCGTCCTTGCGCATCAGCCCGTTGTCGATATGGAGGAGATGAACCCGCGCCGGCCCGAGCGCCTCCTTGAGCATGACCGCCGCCACCGTGGAGTCGACCCCGCCGGAGGCGAGGAGGAAGACCGACTCGTCGCCCACCCGCTCGCGGAGCTTCTTCCGCTCCTCGGCCAGGAAGGCCTCCATCGACCAGGTCGGCTTCGCCCCGCAGATCCCGAGGACGAAGTTGCCGAGCATGACGTCGCCGTGGGTCGTGTCATCGACCTCGGCGTGGTACTGGAAGCCGTAGCGGCGGTGCTCGTCCGAGCCGATGGCGGCGAATCGATGGTCCGGGGCGCCGTTCTGCGAGGTGGTGTACCCCAGCTCCTCGAACCCCGGGCCGACCGCCGCGACCGAATCGAAGTGGCTCATCCATACCTGTTCGCTCGGCCCCAGCCCGGCGAACAGGGGATGTTCACGCACGATGTGCAGGTCGGCATGTCCCCACTCCCGGCCCCCATGGATGACCTCTCCCCCGTAGTGCTTCGCGATCTCCTGGTGGCCGAAGCACAGGCCGAGGATCGGGACGTCGAGGTCGAAGACGGCCTTCGTGTAGTCCGAATCCTCCCCGTGCGACGAGAGGGACGGGCTCCCCGAGAGGATGATTCCCCGGTAGCCGCGGAAGGCGTCGATCGGGTCCTCGGGCTGGCGGATCTCGGCGAGGACGCCGAGGCGCCGGACCTTGGTGGCGATCAGGTGGGCGTACTGTCCGCCGAAGTCGACGACGGCGATGGCGTCGTGCTGCGCGCGGAAGTCGGCGGTAGGAGATTCCATGAGCGGTCGGGTGCGGGTCGAAGATGCCAACGCTACCGATTCCGCAGGCGCCCTGGAATGGGTGCCGACGCGAAGGTGGGGGCCACCGTCGCGTCGAAGGCCGCGAAGCGGCGGGTCCGGTCCGGCGCCGACCTCAGGGCGCGACGATCACGTCCGCCGACGTCGTGGCTTCCGGCAGCGCCCGCGCCCGCAGCGCCAACCCGGTGCCCACGAGCTCGAACGACGCGAGCCACGCGTAGTAGCCCGCATACAGGTCGGACGCCTGATCCACGGCGAAGAGCCACCAGAGGTTCAGGACCGTAGCGGCCAGCATGAGCGCTGCGAGCAGCCCCACCCGGCTGCGGCCGGCTTCGGTGATCCGTCGAAACGTCAGGAACATCACCAGGTTGGTGAGGGCGCTGAAGATCCCCGTAATGCCCCCGGCCCCCTTGAGGGCCAGGAGAAGCGCCTCGACGCCCGGAAGCAGCCCGTCGTGGACGTCTCCCTGCCCGAGGGTGATGCCGTACCTGGCCACGGGGAGGAAGAAGGCGAGCCCGTACACCGCCCATCCCGTCCGGACGAGCAGTCGCCACGCCTTGCCTTCCACCTTGGCGAACTCACTGGACAGGTCGGTCGCGGTGCCGAGGGTCTCGCACGCACAGGTGAACGCTCTCGCCGGAGCCAGTCCCGGGTCGAGGTCCAGCTCCACCTCGTAGGCCGCCCGAAGATGGTCTTCCAGCTCGTCCAGGTCGGCGGTGGTGAACGCTCGCTCCCGCGCGAAGTCCCGCCGCCAGGCCCGCACCGCTCCGTCGAGATCAAACATGGCTGTCTCCCCACGTCACGCTGAGCGTCCCGAACATGGCGAGCCACCCGGCCCGGTCCTCCTCCAGCCGCTTCCTTCCCTTCTCGCTCAGCCGGTAGTACTTGCGTCGCCTGCCCGACTCCGCGGTCCGCCACTCGCCGGCGATGAGGCCGTCCTTCTCCAGCCGCCGCAGGACGGGATAGAGCATCCCGTCGGACCACTGCACCCGGCCGTTGGAAAGGAGGCTCACCCGCTGGAGGATCTCCCAGCCATAGCTCTCCCCGCCGGCGAGGATGGACAGGACCATCGGCCGGGACGAGGCTGCCACCAGCTCTTTGGACATGGGGACGGGTTTCGTCATGGCTATACCTTGAGGTACAAGGTATACGGACTGGACCGCCGATGCCAGAGGCGAGGCGATGCCCGCTCGCTCTCAGGACGAAGCCGACCCCATCAGTCGCTGGGCTTCACTCCGCGTCCGCCACATCGGCACCGCGCCGAGCAGGCCCGCGACCACGGCGATGGAGAGCGCCGCGACGCACTCCACGGCCGCCGGCTTCACGGTCATCACGAAGACGACCGCCAGGGACACCGTCAGCGTGGTCATCTTCGCGCTCCAGGCAAGGGGATCTCGGAGCAGTCTCCGCGCCCGGGGAGACATGCCCGAGGACGCGAGCGCGTTCCTCAGCACGCGGCCATGCCTCGCCTCCACGCCGTTGCCGAGGACCACGATCAGGCCGAGCCCCACAAGCGCGGCATCGATCCAGGGAATCGACCACCCCCAGCGCTCGTGCGTCATGTAGATGCCGCTGCCCAGCAGCCCTGCGACGGCGACGGGGAAGGCCGGCACGACGCGCCCGACGAGCGTCAGCCAGGGCGTCGCCTCCGCGACGCTGCGGACACCCCGCAGGCGCAGCGCGGCGAACGTGCTCAGGGACGCGGCCACGCACGCGAGGAGGAGGGAGATGAGGTGGACGAAGAGGGCGATCGAATATCCGTTCACGGGAGTTCTCTTTGTCGGGAGGGTCCGGCATGCGATACTTGGAGTACGCATCATTTCAATAGAGTACACTATATCTAAAATGGCAGACGTCAAGCGCCCCTATCGATCCCCGCGCCGGCGCGAGCAGGCGGAGGAGACCCGCAGGAGGATTCTCGCCGCTGCGCGGCGGCTGTTCGTGACCCGTGGATACCGTGGGGCGACCATGGAGGCGATCGCCGACGGCGCGGGGGTGGCCGTCCAGACCGTCTATGCCTCCCTGGGATCCAAGAAGGGGATCCTGATGGCGCTCCTCGACGAGATGGCTGCCGACGCGGACCTGGCGGGAATGCGGGCGGCGGTGGCAGCCGCCACCGGCGATCCACGGCGGCAGCTCCGCGAGCGGCTGGCCTTCACGATCAGGTTCTACGCCGGGGGAGCGGATCTCATCCAGATCGCACGCACGGTGGCGGGCGTGGAGCCCGACCTCCGGGAGATGTGGAACGAAGGTGAGGAACGCCGGCACGCGGCCGCCGAGTCCCTGGTCACCGAGTGGGAGGCGGCCGGGGCGCTGGCTCCCGGCCTCACGGCCGCGGAAGCTACCGACCTGTTGTGGGCGCTCGGCGGTCCGGACGTGTTCCGGCTTCTGATCGGGGAGCGTGGCTGGACCCGGGAGCGTTTCCGTGAACGGATCGCCAGGACGCTCGAGGGGGTGCTTTTCAGTCCTCCCTAGCTCGCGATCGGGTCATGCCCGCCAGCAGTGCCAGGACCAGCAGGCCACCAATCGCCGCCGCGGTGGGCCCGACAGGGCCGCCGGGCTCGTCGCCAGCGTCTCCGAGGGCTCCGCCGCCCTCGCTCGAGGCCGTCACCTCGAACGTCTTCGTCGCCTCGGCCCCCGCTGGCGAAACCACCGCCTTCACCTTCACGGTGCCCGCCTCGGTGGCCGTGACCTCCAGCGCCACGGTACCAGGGCTCCCTCCGGAGCCGCCCGCCTCGGCGGCCGAGTAGCTCTTCGACAGGGAGATGCCCGCGCCCGTTACCTCCACGTCCAGGGTCTCGGAGCCGCGTGGCGCGGCTGCGATCATGATGAAGAGCGATTCGCCGACCGTGCTGGCCTCCGAGGGCGGAAAGATCCACGGCGGAATGGAGACGTCAGGAGTGGTGAGATCGATGTAGCCGCCCTGCCCGACGGCGTTGCCGCAATAGCAGGTGACCGCCGTGGCCGTGGCGTTGAAGTTCGAGCCGGGAGGGAAGGCCTCGGAGTCGTACGTGGAGCTGCCACTCGGGTCGACGGCGCTCAGGAAGCCGTAGCTCACGTTCCCCACCTTCTGCGATGGCTCCGCCAGGAAGTGTCCGTCCGCACCGCCCGACACCGCGTAGCGCAGGTTGGGCGACGACGGCGGGCATTCGAGGGTGCAGGACAGGTCGAGGCGCAAGGCGACGATGGGCACGCCGAACTCGTTGAACTCGCTGAACGCGGCGGAAAAGCTGCCCGAGATGTCCTGCGCCGTCGCGCTGCGGGCGAAGAGAAGGACGGCGGCGAAGAGTGCGATGCGCATGGGTGTCTCGCTCGTGTGGACGTTCCGACTCGATCCCTGTCCTTCCTCTGGAATGACGCAAGGATGGGGGAGGGATTCTCATCGGTCCGTCTTGGAGGTCCGAAGTTCCGAAGCCGGGCGACCGGAGCCGCAGGGTAGCGGATGCGCGGCGGCTCCCTGGCGACCACCCGGCCCCGCCGCTAGTCATGATGGCCGGTGCGTGCCCATGCGCGCGGTACCGTGGGCACGAGGTTCCTCCTTCGGAGACGCGATGAGGCACTCCTTCCTGCGCGGCACCTCCCTCCTTCTGGCGGCCGCCCTGGGCGCCGCTCCCGCTCGAGCCCAGGAGTTGCCGTACGATGCCGTGCGCTTCGGCCACGACGTCATGATTCCCATGCGCGACGGTGTGAGGCTGGCGACGGACGTCTACCGCCCGACACGAGCGGGGAGCCCGGTCACGGATCGTCTCCCGGTCCTGCTGCAGCGGACACCGTACGGAAAGGAGGATTCTGGCCTCGTGGAGCGCGCGCTGTTCTTCGTACGCCACGGGTACGTGGTGGCGCTCCAGGATCTGAGGGGACGCTACGCCTCGGAAGGCGCGTTCCGGAAATACGACGACCTCAGCCCGCTCGACGGCTACGACACCGTGGAGTGGCTCGCGAGCCAGCCCTACACCGACGGGCGGGTGGGGATGTGGGGAACCTCGTACGGTGCCCACACCCAGGCCGACGCGGCCAAGGCGGCACCACCTCACCTGAAGGCCCTCCTGCTCAACTTCGGGGGGCTGTCGAACGGGTGGATGGTGAAGATCCGCAACCACGGCGCCTTCGAGCTGGCGCAGCAGATGGGGTGGGCGTTCACGCAGGCGGGTGCGGACCACCCCGAGGTCCGGGCCGCCTTCGAAGGGGAGCCCGTCGAGAATTGGTACGGCGTCACGCCCCTGCGCCGTGGCCTGAGCCCGCTGGCGCTGGCGCCGGACTTCGAGGCGTACCTGCTGGAGGAGATGACCCACGCCGACTACGACGCCTACTGGAAGGGGCCCGGCAAGAACTGGCGCGAGCACTACGAAGAGACCGCCGACATCCCCATGCTGCACGTAGGTGGCTGGTACGATGCCTATTGTGGCAGCACCCTGGAGAACTACGTCGCGCTGTCCATGTCGAAGCGCGCGCCCCAGCGCCTGCTGATGGGCCCCTGGGTCCACGGCGGGAACGCGCGCTCGTACTCGGGCGACGTGGAGTTCGGGCCCGCTGCCGCCATGCCCGACTTCGCCGGCGACCTGCACCTCCAGTGGTTCGACCACCAACTGAAGGGGAAGGACACCGCGGTCGGGTCATGGGCCCCGATCCGCCTGTTCGTCATGGGAACTGGCGACGGCCACAAGGACGCCGAAGGCCGGCTCGCCCACGGAGGATACTGGCGCGACGCCGACGCGTGGCCCCTCCCGGGCACGCGCCCCACGAGCTACTACCTGCACGCGGAAGGGACGCTCGACACCGTCCCGCCCGAGGGGGACGCACCTCCGACGACGTACACCTACGACCCCGCCCATCCGGTCCCGACGATCGGGGGCTCCTTCTCCAGCGCCCTCAAGAGCGGGGGGTACGACCAGCGTGAGCGTGCGTTCACCAGCCCGCGGGGAGGGAGCGAGACGGGCTTCGTCGGATCGCGCCCACCCTATCTGCCGCTCCGGGCCCGCGCGGACGTCCTCGTGTTCCAGACCGAGCTCCTCGCCGCGGACGTCGAGGTGATCGGACCGATCACCGTGCGGTTGTTCGTATCCTCCTCGGCGGTGGACACGGACTTCACGGCCAAGCTCGTAGACGTCTATCCGCCGAGCGCCGACTACCCTTCGGGCTTCGACCTCAACATCACGGACGGCATCGTCCGCGCCCGCTACCGAAACGGCGCCGCGGGGCCGGAGCCCCTCACTCCGGGCCGGATCTACGAGATCGAGATCGAGCCCTTCGCCACCGCCAACGTGTTCAAGAAGGGACACCGCATCCGCATCGACATCTCCAGCAGCAACTTCCCGCGCTTCGACCTGAACCCGAACACGGGCGAGCCGCTGGGCCGCAGCCGCCGCATGATCGCGGCGGACAACTCCGTCTACCACGACGCGACGCACCCGTCGCACGTCGTCCTGCCCATCGCCCCGGCGAGGCCCCGACCGGAGGATCCATCATGACCGACATCGACCGTCGCAGCTTCGTGGGGACCCTGGCGTTGGCCGGGATCGTCCCGTCCACCCTTTCCACCAGGTTGACCCCCCACGCGGCAGGGCAGGAGGCCGCCGGCGTTGCCGACCCCCCGGGGGAGGTCACGCGCACGCTCGCCCGCTACCTCGTGTCCTCGCGCCCGGACGATCTTCCGGAAAACGTGCGACGGGAGGCGCGGCGCACGTTCCTGAACTGGGTCGGATGCGCCGTTGGCGGCTCGCCCCACGAGACCCTCGACATCGCCGTGGCCACGCTCCTCCCCTTCGGGGGGCCCGAGCAGGCGACGGTCCTTGGGCGGGCCGAGCGAACGGACATCCTGAGCGCCGCGCTGCTCAACGGCATGAGCTCGCACGTGCTGGACTACGACGACACCCACCTCAAGACCGTCATCCACCCGGCGGGCCCGGTGGCCTCCGCGATCCTCGCCCTGGCGGAGTACCGTCCCGTGTCGGGGCGCGACTTCGCGCACGCACTGGTGCTCGGCGTGGAAACGGAATGCCGGATCGGCAACGCCGTGTATCCCGCGCACTACGACCGGGGGTGGCACATCACCGGGACGACGGGTGTCTTCGGCGCGGCCGCCGCCAGCGGCAAGCTCCTGGGCCTGACGGAGCAGCAGATGGTGTGGGCGCTCGGCCTCGCGGCCACCCAGCCCGTGGGGCTACGGGAGATGTTCGGAACGATGACGAAGAGCTTCCACCCCGGCCGAGCTGCGCAAAACGGGCTGCTGTCCGCTGTGCTCGCGTCGCGGGACTTCACGTCCACTGAGGTGGCGCTCGAGGGAAAGAGCGGTTGGGCCCACGTCCTCAGCACCGAGTGCGACTTCGGGGAGATCACCGACGGGCTCGGCGAGCACTACGAGATCCTGCTCAACACCTACAAGCCGTTCCCGTGCGGCATCGTGATGCACCCGACCATCGACGCCTGCCTGCAGCTCCGAGCCGAGCACCGGCTCACGCCGGAGCAGATCGAGCGGGTCGACCTCTCGGTGCATCCCCTCGTGCTCGAGCTGACGGGCAAGAAGACGCCGCAGACCGGTCTGGAGGGGAAGTTCAGCATCTACTTCGCCGCCGCGGCCGCCCTGGTGACCGGCGCGGCCGGGGTGAAGCAGTTCTCCGACCAGACAGTCCGGGACAAGGAGGTCGTGGCGCTGAGGGACCGGGTGGTCGCCACCGTAGACCCCGCCATCCACGAGGAGCAGGCGCGCGTGGCGATCACGCTGCGCGACGGCCGGCGCGTCGAGAAGTACATCGAGCACGCCGTCGGCAGCGTGGAGAGCCCCATGAGCGATGCCGCGCTGGAGGCGAAGTTCACGGACCTGGCGGACGGGGTGCTGTCCGTGGCCCGCACCCGGGAGCTGATCGCCACGTGCTGGAGGATCGAGGAGCTGCCAAGCGCGGCGGAGGTTGCCGCGGCCGCACGGGGGTGAGGTGATCCGCGGCCCAGGGCCGAGCTATTCCCCGCGCAACACCTCCGCCGGGGGCAGCCTGCCCGCCCTCCAGGCCGGGATCCACGCCGACAACACCGCCGCGGCGCACACCCCCAGGGCCGAAGCCGCGTAGGCCCAGGCCGACAGGGTGGACACGCCGAAGAGCATGGACTCCAGGACGCGGGCCGAGAGCGCGGCGGCAACGCTCCCCATCACGATGCCCACGCCGGCGATGAGGAGGCCGGAGCGTACCACGGCCCCCACGACCTCGCCCGGCTCGGCGCCCAGGGCCATGCGCACGCCGATCTCCTTGCGCGTGCTGGCCACGTGCTGGGTCAACGCCGCGTAGATCCCGATGGCGCCCAGCCCCGTCGCCAGGAGGGCCAGGGCCACCAACAGCCCCATGACGATCCAGGAGATGGAGTAGGCGGCGCGCACGACGTCGTCCATCCACATCACCGAGCGCACGGGTACCAGGTGATCCACGTCCGTCACGGCCCGGCGCACTGCGGGGATCACGGCGGCACCGTCGCGACGAGTCCGGACCAGGAGGGTCACGTCCCTGGCGGGGCTCTCGGCCAGCGACACGTACATGGCCGGCTCGGGTGGGGCCGTGATGTCGTCGGAGCGGATGTCGGGCGCCACGCCGACCACGGGCAGGAAGGTGCTCCACATATGGGGGTCGATGGCGATGCGCTGCCCAATGGGGGACGCATCGGGCCACAGGCTACGCGCCAGAGTCTCGTTCACCACCACGGCGCTGATGCCCCGCTTCCGGTCCTCGGAATCCAGGAGGCGGCCCTCGACCGCCTCCATGCCCATGACGGCGAAGAAGCCCGGATCCACTGCGTGAAGACGCGCCTTCGGGGCCTGCACCTGATCCACCGGCGCCGAGGCGAGGTTGATGGGCGCCGTCGGGGCCGGGGCACCCAGGGGCAGGCGATCGGTGAGGCCCACCGCCTCGACGCCCGGGATGCCCGCCACCTCCTCCGCCAGCGCGTCGTAGAGACCCCGGGCGGTCGTGGACGCGGCGACCCGGTCCTCGGGAGGCGACAGCTCGACGGCGAGGAGATTCTGCTTGTCGAAGCCCAGGGGCACGCGGCGCAGGTTGTCCACCGTGCCGACCAGGAGCGTGGCGGACACCAGCAGGAGCGTCGCGAGCGCCGCCTGCACCGCCACCAGCGACCGCTGAACCCGCACGCCGGAGTGGGGCCTGAGCGTGAGCGCCGCCCGCTGGGCGCGCAGGAAGTGGGCGACCGGGACGCCACCCAGGACGATCCATGCCCCCACGGCGGCCGTCGTCACGAACGCCAACACGGAAGGGGACAGCACCGAGCTGCTCGCGACCACGGCCTGTCCGACGAACAGCTCCCTAATCCAGGGGCCACCCACGGCCCCGATCGCGAGCCCCGCTCCGACCCCCAGCGCGGTGAGGACCGCCGCCTCGACCAGGAGTTGCTGCACGATGCGACCGCGCCCCGCGCCGATCGCGGCGCGCACGGCCAGCTCCGAGCGTCGCTCGATCGCCCGGCCCAGAAGCAGGTTGCCCACGTTCAGCGCCGTCGCCAGGAGCAGAAGGACGGTGCCGCCCAGAAGGAGCAGGAGGGGCGTGGAGATCAGGCGTCGCTGGGAGGCGTCGGCCCGCGCGATCCGAACGAGCCCATCGTCCCAATCGGACGTGAAGAACGCGGGGAAGAGCCGCGCCAGGTAGTCGTCGAAGGCGTCGATCTCCTGATAGGCGTCGTCCATCGTGACACCATCCCGGAGCACCCCCACCAGCTTCAGGTTCGTCGCCTTGAAGTAGTCGTCCTCCCGGGGATCCACGACCAGGGGCAGCCAGAGCTGCGCACGGCCGCCGGGAGCCTTGGCGGCCGAGCCCTGGATGCCGACGACCCGCATCGAGACGCCGCTGATGTCCACGGTGCTGCCCAGCACGCCCGGGTCGGCCCCGAAGGCGCGGCGCCAGATTGATTCGCCCAGGACCACGACCGGCTCCACGCCGAGGAGGGCGTCGTCGTCCTCGAGGGCGCGACCGAGCACGGGTTGCACGGCGAGCTCGCGGAAGAGCTGTGGGGTGATGGCCACGCCGTTGACGCTCTCGCTGGCCCCGTCGGGCGTGCGCAGTGCGTACGCGAGCTCCACCCACCCCCCGAGGGACCGATAGGCGGCCTGGTCCTCCCGGTAGAGCTCCATCATGCCGAAGGACCATTTCCGCTCCGGCCAGACGCCGAGGGTGCGGTCCGGCGCGCGCCACCAGGTGGTGTTTCGGAAGGTGCCGTCCACGACGGAGTAGACGGCCGCGTTGGCGCCCAGCCCCAGCCCCAGCACCGCCACGACGCCGAAGGCGAAGCCCGGGTGCTTCAGGACGAGGCGGAAGGACCAGCGAAGGTCCGCGACCAGGTCGGAGCGGGTCTCCATGCTGTCCGCACCGGTGCCCGTGAACGCGCGGTACGCGACGATCGAGACGGTCTGGCCGGCGTACCACAGCCGGGCGCGGAGCGGTGACTCCGCCGCCCGACGCTGGAACTCCTCCGCGAGGTCGCCCAGCGTGCCCTGTCCGGAGAGGCCCGCCGGGAGCGCTCGCCCGGCGATGCGCTCCAGCCAGCGTGGGGGATGGCGGCCGCTCATCCGTCCAGCGCTCCTTCCAGTCCCTCCCAGAGGGCCAGGAGCGTGCTCCGGGTCTCGGACAGCATCGCGCGACCGGCGGGCGTGAGGCGCAGGTAGCGCCGGGGCCGCCCTCCCCGCTCGGACGACGATTCGCCGGCGTACGACTCCAGGAGGCCCTTCTTCTCCATGCGGTCCAATGTCGTGTACAGCGCGCCGCTGGACGGCGACCGGCCCGCGACGGACTCCAGCTCGTCCTTGACGGCGAGCCCGTAGGCGCGATCGCCGAGACGCATGACGGACAGGAGCACCATCTGCTCGAACTCGCCCAGGTAATCCTGGCTCATGGCACGCACGTCCGGAGCTCGCGGTGGACCCAGCTGATGGCGACGGGGCACGCCAGCGCCGGCGGCGTCCCCACCACGACGAAGCCGTCGCCGTTGGGCGAGAAGCGGGCGATGGACGGGTGGTCGCTGAGCTCGACAGGGACGCCGTGGAACGTCGTGGCGCCGAGCCTCAGGACGTCCGCGACCCCCTCGGCGATCCCCGTCTCGTCGAGCACCCGCTGGTTCACCAGGAGCTTCGGCGCCCCCAGCTCCAGCATGGCGGGGTACTCGATGCCGTCGAGCTCCACGTCGAGGGCCAGCACGACTCCGTGGTAGACCCGCAGGCGCACGGGGTCGGACAGCTTCATGCCCGGCCACTCCACCGAACGTCCGATGGGCTTCAGCACGAGTCGGCCCCCCGGCGCGTCGAAGAGGACGTCGAAGGCGTTGAGGGTGTTGTTGCTCACCAGCCCGTCCAAGACCACCCCGTCCACGGTGAGATCGGAGTCGGGGAGGGTGACGCTACCCTCCATGTCCACGGGGACTCCGCCGCCCAGGGTCAGCGGCCGGCCCGCCGCGCGCGCCGCGCCCGACTCGGAGAGCACCGTGACGGCCGAGCCCGTGGTCACCAGGAACCGTAGCTCGGTGCCGTCGGCCGCGCGTACGGGCACCGTCATCCGGCCGGCGCGAACCTCCAGGGGGATCTCCACCGGCGCGGTGCCTGGGGTTTGAGCCGCCGCAGCCGTGCCGTCCGCCGCGATCGTGAGACCCGCCAGCGCCACAATCGTCATCGTCCTCATCCGCATCCCCTCGTCCGGTGGCAGCTTTTCTCACAATGTGAGATATCGGATGCTCACAATGTAGAAAACGGTTGTCGGAGGCAAGAGCGTCGTGAGCGTCGGCGTGTTTCGGCCGTCAGGGTCTCCGGCCCGTGGTCGTTCCTTCGATGTCGCGCCAGACCCGGCGCGAGACGCACCGGAACCCGCAGGTCGGAGGGCCCATGAGACGAGCTCTCGCAGGGATCCTGTCGACGATCGATCGCTCCTGGGCGAGCTACGCCTGCGGATCTTCCATCGAGGCGCGCAGGGCCTGACTTCAGAGTCCCGTGGCTCCGCCGTACACGATGACCTGGCCACGTATTCTCCGGTCCTCGGTGCGGATCATGGCGGTGCCGGTGAGGATGAACCCCTCATCGGTGGACTCGGGTCCGAGGATCAGGGCATCACCCCCGAGCTCCGCCGCCTTCGCCACCATCTCCCTGCGCAGGTCATCGAAGCTGTCGAAGGCCGAGCCGCTCTTCGACTCGATGACCGCGATGACGCTGTAGGGTCGCTGAGGCGCTTCGGTGAACACCGTGACGGTCTCGGGTGCCCGGACCGGCCGGGCGGTGTCGTCCAGCCGCTGGACGTGGGTGCTGGCGCACCCGGCGCCGAGGAGACATGCAAGGACTGCAGTGGACGTACGCATGACCACCTCCCCCGGGGCGCGCGAGTGGGTCTACAGTCTGATTCGCGCCCTGACTCTTGTACCGGGACCGGACCGGCGGTGTTCTTTCGACAGTCAAAGGGAGCGTGTGTGGCCTGACGAGGCGGATCACTGCTGGTTCCCGGGGGGCGAGCTCCCGCTGTCTACGCGGGGCCGCCCTCCCGCGGCGCCGCGACCAGCTCGTCGAGCTCCCGCTCCAGGACGGGCTTCGACACGATTCCCACCATCTCGAAGAGGGGCTCGCCGTCCCGGAAGAAGATGACGGTGGGGATCGAGCGGATGCCGAAGCCTCCGGCCACGCCCGGGGCCTGGTCCACGTCGACTTTCACGACCCGAACAGCGCGCTCGGCCCATTCCAGCGCGATCTCCCCGAGGATGGGCTCCATCATCCTGCACGGGGCGCACCAGGGCGCCCAGAAATCCACGACCGTGATCCCGGGCTCGGCGATGAGTTGGTCGAAATCGTCGTCGTAGGCGTGGAGAATCGGAGGCTCCACGGCGGGCTTCTTGCGAAAGAACATTTCGGTCTCCGAACCGATTGGATTCCGTGAGACGATGTGCGTGAAGATAGCCCGACCGGTCCGGCCGCGTTGCGGCCCGGCAGCTTCAGACCTTCAGGCATCTTACCGGATCGACGGAAGCCGCGCGCCGCGCCGGGGCCACGCTGGCGGCCACCGCCGCCAGGAGGAGCGCGACCGCCGCGACGGCCAGCACCGCGGGATCCCGCGGGTGGACCTCGTACAGAAGGCTCTCCACCATGCGGGCCAGCCCCAGCGCCCCGCCGATGCCCGCCAGCATGCCGAGCGCCACGGGCACCGCGATCCCGGAAAGGACCTCCCGCACCACGGTGCCGCGCGGGGCGCCCAGGGCCGCCCGCACCCCGATCTCGTACGTGCGTGCGCTCACGGTGAAGGAGATGACGCCGTAGACGCCCACGACGCTCAACAGGAGCGCCAGCAAGGCGAAGATCGACAGGACGGCGGTGCTGAGCCGCGAGTCGGCGATCGACAAGCGCAGCACATCGTCCATGGACGCGACCTGGGAGACGGGCACGTCCCCGTCCAGCGCGGCCACGGCTTCGACCACGCTCGGGATCAGCTCCCGCGGCGCGCCCGCCGTGCGAACGGTCACGTACATGGCGCCGACGCCGGGAAGCTGCGCATAGGCGAGGAAGGCTCCCGGCCCGGGAGGCCGGGCGAGACCGATCTCCCGCATGTCCGAGACCACGCCGACCACGGTGGCGTTGAACCATCCGAAGAGTTGGATCTCCTCGCCCAGAGGGTCGTCGTCTCCGAAGGCGGCCTTGGACATCGCCTGGTTGATCACGCACACCCGGGGCGCGTCCTTCCCGTCCGACGGCTCGATCCAGCGTCCGCCAAGCAGGTCCATTCCCAGCGCGCGGGCCACGCCCGGCGTGGTCACCTGCACCATGGCATATTCGCGCGGGGAGCCTTCGCGCTTGGGACGGTCCTTCACGGTGAAGAGCGTGGACATGTGCTGCGACGTCATGGGCAGGAAGGAGATGCTGCCCGAGGCCACCACGCCCGGAATCGCCGACAGGCGCTCGTCGATGCGGCGGAAGTACTCCACGCGCGCACCCTCCTCCTCGTAACGCCCGCTCGGGAGGTTCACGTGGAGCGTCAGCAGGTCCTCGCTCCTGAACCCCGGGTCCACGCGCTGCAGGACCCAGGTGCTCTTGATGAGAAGGCCCGCCCCCGTGAGCAGGACCAGCGAGATGGCGACCTCGAAGGCGACCAGGGTCCGACTCATGCCCGGCCGGCCCACGCCGGCCCGACCCGGGCTTCGCGCCTCGCCCCGGAGGGAGGCGCGCAGGTCGGGGCGCAGCGCCCGCAGCGCGGGCCACAGGCCGAAGAGGATCGCTGTCACGAGGGACACCGCGAGCGCGAAGCCGAGGACCGTCCCGTTCAGGCCCACCCGGTCGCCCAGGGGCAACGCGGTCGCGACATGCTCCCTGAAGGTCCACAGCGTCAGCCACGCCAAGCCGCAGCCCAGCCCGCCGCCCAGGAGCCCGAGCAGGGCGCTCTCCGTCATGAGCTGTCGGACGAGACGTCGGCCACTCGCCCCCAGGGATCTGCGGACCGCCAGCTCGTGCCCGCGCGACTCGCCCTTGGCGAGGAGGAGATTCGCCACGTTGGCGCACGCGATGAGGAGGACAAGCGTCACGGCCCCGGCGAGCACCCACAGGGTCGTGCGGAACGAGCCCACCGTGGCTCGCTGCAGCGACGTGACCGTGGCGGCCGCGACGAACTCGTCGCCGTAAACGTCGGGGTTCTCGTCGCGGATGGCCTGCGCGATGGGTGCCAGCTGCGCGTCCGCCCGCTCCGGCGTGGCGCCGGGGGCCAGGCGCGCCACGACGACCGTTCCGGCCGTCCCCTCCCAGTCGCCGAAGTCCGTCGGATCCGCGGTCTGCGGCACCCAAACGGTCCACGAGCGCCGGACGGGGCGATACCCCTCGGGCATGACGCCCACGACCGTGCGGGGGACACCATCCAGTCGGATCGTGCGACCCACGATGTCCGGGGCACCCGCGAAGGGCCCGCGCCAGAGGTCGTAGGCGAGGATCACCACCCCGTCCCTGCCGGGCTCCGACTCCTCGGGCAGGAACGCGCGTCCCAGCGCCGGGCGCACCCCGATCACGTCGAAATACGACGGGGCGACCTCCGCTCCCGACATCTCGGATGCCTGACCTTCACCCGTGAGGGCGTAGCGGCCCGACGAGAACCCCGATACCGCCTCGAAGGCGGTCACGTTCTCACGCATCTCCGCGAGGGTCGACTTCGACAGGGCCCGTCCGCCCCAGACCCTCACGACCCGCTCGGCGTCGGGGTACGCCAGGGATCGGAGCAGGACTCCGTCCAGGATGCTGAACACCGCCGTATTGGCGCCGACGCCCAACGCGATGACGAGGACGGCCGCGCCCGTGAAGCCCGGCTGCCGCATCAGTGCCCTCAGCCCGAACCGTACGTCTCTGAAAAGCTCACCCATGATGACCCACCCTCCCCTTACCCTTCCGCCCAACCGGGCGCCGGCCCTACCGGATCGCCCGGACATCGTCTTCTCGGCGGGGATGCGCACCAGGCGCCGTCCGCGCGCCAGCAGCCTTCCGCCCACCGCCCTCCACGCCTGCCGCCGGTACCACCGCCGGGCGTGATCCACACCTGACACGCGCTCGGCCAGGTGCTGGAACTCCTCCTCGAGGTCGCCCGTGATGACCTCGCGCTCCAGGCCACGGAGGAAGACCGCCAGAAGGAGGCGGGAGAGCAGGGGTGGACGCCGGAGGCTCACGGCGTCTCGGGCTCCCCGGTCACGTCCAGCTGAGCCTCCACGCCGCGCACCATCACGCTGAACGTGTCGTAGGATTCACGTAGCGCGAGCAGGCCGGCTTCCTCCAGCGCGTACGCCTTCTTGCGCCGGCCACCGCGCACCGGGGTGGCTTCCCCGAGCTCGTGGGAAACGAGCCCTCGCGCGTCCAGACGCTCCAGAGTGGTGTAGAGCGCGCCCGTGGAGATCTCCTGGCCCGTCCGGCTCTCGATCTCACGCCGGATGGACACGCCGTCGGCTCCCGCTCCGAGGCGCAGCAGTGCGAGGAGGATCGTCTGCTCGAACCCGCCCAATGCCCGGCCCATTTCGCTTTCCGTCGCTCTTGGGATATCGAACGCACAGTGTAGAATAAATCGAGGGCTCGACGGTGTCCAGTGGGTTGCGCGAGGGGTTTGCGCCAGCCGATTCGAAGGTCCGCTGACGCCGGTGGCCGTGAGCGACTACCGTCCTCCCACGCCCGTCGCCGGGTGTCCGATCGGCACCAGGACCAGGGGCGCCTGTCCCTCCGGCAGCCGCAGCACTCTGCGAACCGCCTCGTCGTCGAAGGCACCCATGTAGACGCTGCCCAGGGAGAGGGCCGTGGCCTGGAGCAGGAGGTTCTCGGCGGCGGCGCCGGCCTCCATGGCGACGTAGCGGGTCGCGCGTTCGCCGTACTTGAGCGCGGTACGCTCGTGGACCGCGGCGACCACCACCACCGCTGCGGCCTCCGCAACCGCACGCTGGCCGAGCGCCGCGCCCGCCAGCTCCCCGGGTCCGCAGTCACCGACCCGGGCGAGGGCGTGCTCACGCGGCGCGTAGCGGTAGAGGCCGGGCTCCAGGTCCTCGACGGCCTTCACGGAGAGGTACAGCTCCAGGGGATAGAGCGCACCCGCGGAGGGCGCCGTGCGCAGGCCTCCCTGCCACTCACCCCACTTCCAGCCAGCCGGCGTGGGTGCCGTCTGCGTCACCCCCTGCGTTGCCCACAGCATCTGGGTCAGGTCGGGGAGGCGGATCGGGGCTTCCGTGAACGCGCGTACGGAGCGCCGGCTCGCCAGCGCCTTCGTGAGCGGCATGCCGCCCGCGCTTTCGGCGGCGGGGAGTGGGATCATGGGGGATTCCTGGGCGGACACGGGAAACGGCACGAGGAGTGCAACCGAGAACAGAAGTCCGGCGGCGGATGCCGGCACGAGGATGCGGTTGGTCCGGCCGGGGACCCGCCGGATGTGCGAGAGCATGTCGAGCCCTCCTGTAGAAGGGGTCGCCCTCGCGCCTCCAATGTGGCTCGTTCGGCCTCGAGGGACAAAAGGGAGGATCGCGCCAGGTGCATCTCCGGCGGAACCGTCGCACGCCGAAGAACATTCCACGGGCACCGGCATATTGAGGACCGCCGGAGCATCGACACCCCGCCCCGACCCTCCACTCTCGAAGAGCACCGACGCCATGACCGACCGACCGACCCCCCTGTCCACGCAGGACCTACATGCCCTCCTGGACGACCCCCGCGTGCAGCTCGTCGACGTGCGTCCCATCGACGCCTACAACGGCTGGCGGCTGCGCGACGAGGCGAGGGGCGGCCACATCAGGGGGGCCCGGGCCCTTCCCGCAAAGTGGTCGGAGTACCTGGAGTGGATCGAGATCGTCCGGGCAAAGGAGATCCGTCCGGATCACACGGTGGTCGTCTACGGCTACCACGAGGACGAGACCGAGCGGGTGGCCCGGCTCTTCGGGCGGGGCGGGTACGAGCGCGTCCGCGTCTACCACGACTTTGTCGACGGGTGGTGCGCCGACGATCGGCTCCCCATGGAGCGCCTGCCCCGGCACAGGCACCTGGTGCCGCCGGAATGGCTGAAGGCGGCGCTCTCCGGGGAGACGGTTTCGGAGCACGACGGGGGGAGGGTCGTGCTCTGCCACGCCCATTACCGCAACCGGGGCGACTACGAGCAGGGTCACATTCCGGGCGCGGTGGACGTGGACACCCTTCTGCTGGAGTCTCCGGAGACCTGGAACCGGCGCTCCCCCGCGGAGGTCCGGGACGCGCTCCGGGCGCTGGGCATCACTGCGGAGACGACCGTCGTCCTGTACGGGCGCTTCTCCTTCCCCGACAACGCGGACCCCTTCCCGGGGAGCGCCGCCGGACACCTCGGCGCGTTCCGGTGCGCGTTCATCATGCTGTGGGCCGGCGTGAAGGACGTCCGCATGTTGAACGGTGGGCTCCAATCGTGGATCGACGCGGGCTACGACGTCACCACGGAGGAGGGCGAGCGTCGTCCCGTGGAGGACTTCGGGGCCGAGATCCCGGGGGCTCCTGAGCTGGCGGTGGACCTGCCCGAGGCGAAGGAGATCCTGGCGGCTCCGGACAAGAACCTGGTGAGCGTGCGGAGCTGGCCCGAGTACATCGGCGAGGTGAGCGGCTACAACTACATCGAGAAGAAAGGACGGATTCCGGGCTCGGTGTACGGGGACTGCGGCAGCGACGCCTACCACATGGAGAACTACCGCAACCTGGACCACACCAGCCGCGAGTACCACGAGATCGACGCCTCGTGGAAGCGAATCGGCGTGACGCGCGACAAGCACAACGCCTTCTACTGCGGTACGGGATGGCGGGGGAGCGAGGCGTTCTTCAACGCGTGGCTGCTGGGGTGGCCCCGCGTCTCGGTCTACGACGGCGGGTGGTTCGAGTGGAGCAACGACCCGTCGAATCCCATCGAGACGGGGATCCCGGAGTGGGCCCGGTCGTGACGGGCGCCGGAGACGGTCGTCGGCCTCCACCCCTCGATGCCGTCCAGGACGAGATCGTCGCCGAGATGGGCGGGCTGGAGGACGCGATGGCCCGGTACGAGTACCTGGTGCGCCTGGGCCGAGCGCTCGCCGTCCCGGAGGTGGGGATCCGGACCGACGAGCACGCCCTCGCCGGGTGTCAGTCCAGGGTCTGGATGCGGGGCGAGCTCCGGGATGGCCGCCTCCACCTGGCGGCCGACAGCGACGCCATGATCACCCGGGGCATCATCGCGCTCCTCCTGCGGGTCCTGGACGGCCGCCCGCCCCGCGAGGTCCTCGAGGCCGACCTGTACTTCCTCGACCGGACCGGGCTGCGCACGCATCTGTCCCCGTCCCGCGCCAACGGCCTCGGGGCCATGCTCCAGCGGATCCGCTCGTACGCGGAGGCGTCGGCGGGCGAGTGAGCGTCGCGGGCGGCCGTCGCATCGCGCGGGCCCGCGATGGGATCACGGGTCGTCCGCCCCCCGTTTTCGGTGCGCGCACATCACCATGCTCGCTGCCAGCTCCGCGGCCTTGCCATCCTCCAGCCCGGATCCCGTCAGCCTTCCCCATGTGTTGAAGTCCACCATGAGTCGGAGCATCGCGTTGAGCTCGGTCTTCCCGATGTTCCCGGCCGCCCAGCCTCGGGCCAGCATACGCACGACCCCCTCCATGTAGCCGTCCCAGAAGTCATCCATGACCTCGGCGAGCGCGGGCAGGAGCGCGGTGTCGCGCAGGACGTTGGCCAGCATGCCCTCCTTCGCGCGGTACCATCGATACAGCTCCTCCAGTCCCCCGACGAGGCGTTGCGCGGGGTCGGTGATCGCTGCCCAGGTCGAAGGATCCGGGAAGGGATTGTTCGCCGCCCAGTGGGTCGAGCAAGCCGTGAACAGGTCGACCTGGGTCGGGAAGTGGTTGTAGAGCGTCGCACGGCTCACACCCGCCAGCTCGGCCAGGTCCGTGAGCTTGGTGTTCGCGGGTCCGACGGTGCCGTGCAGCTCCACCGCCGCCTCCGTGATGCGCCGCCGGGTCTCTTCCTCCGCCTGGGCACGCTTACGCTTCCGGTACCGTCTCGTGGATTCGCCGGGTGTCATATTTTCACTGTACACCATGTGTGCCCAAGTTGACAAGTCGCCGACCCGAGCGTATGGTCCGTTATTGGCTGAACATCATGTCTAGTGAAAATGACGGTCCGGATCCTGCCCCCGGGTCTGACTGGCTCGGTAATCGAGTGGGGCCGGCGCTCATCCTCAGGAAAGGAAGGTCAGCATGGGTCCCAGACGTATCGCGACTTCGGTCGCGCTCGTCCTTTCGGTCCCCGCCCTCGCGGCGCTCTCCGGTCCGGGCACGCGGACCACGCCACGCTCGTGCGCCACCGTGCTGGAGTCGCAGGTGTGCACGTGGGCGGTGATGCAGGGGGACAGGGCCGTGGAGCTGGACGCCACAGTCCCCCTGGCGCTGATCGAGGCGGTCCCGTCCGACGCCGAGATGGTGTGGCCCCCCAAGGAGCTGGCGACGGTGGCGCTGCCGGCCGAAGCACGCGAGGCGCTCGGGATCGATCACATGGGGATCAACTGGGAAGCGCACGGCCATCCCCCCACCCACTTCATGACGCCCCACTTCGACTTCCACTTCTACAACATCACCCCGAGCCAGGTGCAGGCGATCGACTGCGCCGACGCCTCGAAGCCCTCGAAGCTGCCGGCCGGCTACGCCCTTCCGGACGTGGACGTGCCGGGATTGGGCACGCTCGTCGGACTGTGCGTGCCTCGGATGGGGATGCACGCGATGGAGCAGCAGGAGACGAAGGAGACCGATCCGTTCCAGGCCAGCATGATGCTGGGCTACTACGCCGGCAAACCCATCTTCTTCGAGCCCATGGTGTCCCGTGCGCGACTCCTGCAGGCCTCGGACTTCGAGCTCGACGTGCCCGCCGTCCAGGGTCTGCCGTCCGGGGTCGAGTATCCGAGCGAGCTCAGGGCGGAGTACGACGCGACGAAGAGGCAGTATCGACTGGTCTTCTCGGGATTCCCGTCCTAGCCGCGACGCCTCGGACATCGCCGCTTGCCCCGCCTGATCCGCCGAGACCAGGCGGGGCATCGTGCGCAGATGCCCCGGTGGGCGAAGCCCGAGGCGGATCCCGCCGACGCTACCTTCCGCCCGCCGGAACCCCCCGGTGCCCGTAAAGCGCGTTCCCGATCTGCGCGTGGTTGAACATCCGCGGCGGGCTGTGCCCCGGACCGTCCTCGATGACCAGGCGCCAGTTGAAGTCCCACTTCCGCTCGTAGGCCAGATCCATCGCGTACGTGAACCAGTGGAGGGCGCGCGAGTAGCGGTGGACACCCTGGGCGTAGGCGTCCCCGGTGGGAAGCTGCGCCATCTCCGTGTCCCGGGTGCCGATGGCCACGGTGACGGGCAGCGCCAGGTAGCGGCGGATGCGCTCGTCGTCGGCGAGCTCGTCGGGCAGCCCCCCGAAGCCCAGCCCGTACTCCAGGTCCCGCGTGGGGAACATGGCCGAGCCGGGGCTCATGACCACCAGCCGCTCCGCGTCGGTGTCGAGGAACGCGGCCATGCGGCAGAGGAACTGGGCACCGGCGGAGAAGCCGAGCAGCTCGTAGGGGAGGTCCGGCGATCCCTCGCGGGCGCGGATGTAGGCCACCAGCTTCGGCACGTAGGCGAAGGTGCGCTCCTCCGCGTCGGCCAGGGTGCCGTCCTCCCTGAAGACGCCTCCGAACTGGTAGAGCCGGTTGGGGAAGCGCTCCGCGTCGAACAGCGGCACCACCACCATGGTCCGGAACCTCTCCGCCATCCCCGCCGCGTTGTCGCGGTAGGCCTCCGCCGCCCGGGAGGCTCCGTGGAAGAGGAGGATGAAGCCCTCTCCCGTGTAGTCGGCCGGCTTGTAGGCGTAGAGCTTCAGCACGTTTCCGCCGATATCCGCCTCGACGACGCTCTTGCCCACGTCGAACGGCTCGAGAGCGGGTGCGCCCTGGGCCAGGGCGGGCGCCCCGGGAAGCACCAGCAGCCCCGCTACCAGGACGAGGCGGACGAGAGACGCCCGGACTCGGGACCGCGCTGTGGGGTATGACATCGCTCAGTTCCTCCGTGCGGCCCCGAGGATCAGCTCGGGGCGGACCATGGGCTCCTGCCGGCGCAGCGCCTCCACGTCGTCGATCTCGATGGGAACGAAGCGGGTGAGCCACTCGTGCCCGTCCCCGGTGACGAGCACGTCGTCCTCGAAGGCGACCCGGGTTCCGTCCACGATGGCGCCCTGCTCGATGGCCAGGACCATCCCGGGCCGGAGAGGCTCGACGTAGTTCCCGTGCTCGTGCACCTCCATCCCGATGTAGTGGCCGATCCCGTACGTGTAGCTCTCGTCCCAGCCGCCGGCGTCCCGCAGCATGGACACGGCAAGCTCGTGGAGCTCCTGCCAGGTCACGCCCGGCCGCACCGCGGCGATCACGGCCTTCTGCACCTCCAGCACGCCCTGGTAGACGCGCCGCTGCTCGGCGGTGAAGCGATCGCCCGCGGGTACGGTGCGCTGCACGTCGGCCGAGTAGTGGTTCATCCGGGCGCCCGTGTCGAAGTGCACGAGCACTCCCTCGCCGATGTGGGCGTCGCCCTCCCGGGCCGCCATCTCCTCCTGGGCGCTCTCGTAGCGGAGCACCTCGTCGAGATGGCTGGCGATGGCGACGCCGGTGGGAAAGCCGAGGTCTGCGCCGCGCAGCCGGTAGACGTAGTCCACGGTCTCCATGACCTGGCGGGTGGTGGGCCCGGGCCGTGCCACCTTCATCCCCTCCATGAGGCCCTGGCCCGTGATCTCGATGGCCCGGCGCACGTTCTTCAGGGCGAAGTCGTCCAGCACCATGCGCATCGGGTCCAGCAGATCCCCGGCGTCGCGCACGTCCAGCTCCGACGTTGACGCGCGCAGACGCTCGACGAATCGCAGGCGCGGGAGCGGCGGCTCGTTGAGGTTCGTGACGCGCGGGTAGTTCACGTAGAGGATCTTCCCGTCGTCTCCCCAACCACGCGCGAGGTCCGACGCCACCTCCTTGAAGCGGAGCTGCGTGATCCGGAGGTTGCGGTAGTCGGTCAGCGCGCTGCTCAGGTGCTCCAGGAAGCGGTCACGCGGGAAAACGTGCTCGACGCCCGAGAGGCGGCTCGCCTCGGCCGGATCGAGGTCGGTGTAGAGGATCTCCCGGTACGTGGACCCGGCCGGGTTGAGCACGAGGACCGACCCCGGAGGGGCCGCGTCATAGATCCCCGTGAGGAAGACGAAGTCGTGGTTCTCCGTGTCCGGGACGTAGAACTCGTACAGGTTCGGCTGGGAGCGGTCGGCGCTGGTGACCACGGCCAGCCCGCCCTCCATGCGGCGCATGAGCTCGGCGCGCCGGGCGACCGCCGCCTCACGGTGGCCCTCCCGCATCTCCAGCGATTCCAGCGATGTCTGAGCGGTAGCGGGTGGGGGAGGAACGAGAGCGAGGAGCAGGAGGGACCGGACGATCGTCGTGGAGCGTGTCATGGCAAGGCGCGCGAATGCGCTCTGAGGTCGTCACCCGAGGGCAGAGGTCGAGGGATGGTGGGCCGCGGGTCCGAGGGCCGCAAGCGGGAGTGCGTCGGAGCTTCACCGCACGCGGCGGGTGAGCCGAGAAGCCCGACGACGCCGGGAACGTCCGGTCGCAGGGTGGTCCCCCCGGTCGCCGTCAGGACGGTTGCGCCCACACCACCGGTGCACCGGAGAACGGGCCGGGCTGGTCCGGATGATACGGGAGCACCCGCACGGTCAGTCCCCGCCGGCCGCTCTGGACGCACTCGATCGAGCCCCCGAAGATGAGGCGGGGACCTGCGGCCTCTTCATCGCACGTCAGTCCCACGGCCCGTCCGCCGGAGATCTCGAGACGCTCGTCGACCTCGCCGACCCAGGCCTGGACGGCCAGCTCGCCGGCCAGGAACGGTCCAGGGTCGATGATGGCCTTCAGCTCGACGCGGGTCCCGACCTGCACATCGTGGGGCAGCTCGGCGGTCACGTCGACGACCTGCACTTGGTGCCAGGCAGCCCGTATCTTGTCCCGCCAGGCTGCCAGCGAGCGGGCCCGCCGGAAGTCGTCGGCCTCCAGGCGGGCGGCCCGGTCCCGTGCGACGTGGTAGGCCTCCGTCACGTACTGCTGCACCATGCGGTTGGTGTTGAAGACGGGGCACAACTCGCCCATGGCGCTCTTCATGAGGCCGATCCATCCCTTCGGCAGACCGTCGCTGGAGCGGGTGTAGAAGAGCGGCACCACCTCACGCTCCAGCAGGTCGTACAGCATGCTGGACTCCACCCGGTCCCCGTACGCGGGATCGTCGTAGTCCTCGCCCCGTCCGATGGCCCAGCCCGTGCGCGGCGACGCTGCCTCGTCCCACCAGCCGTCGGGGATGCTCAGGTTCAGGGCCCCGTTGAAGGCAGCCTTCATCCCGCTGGTGCCGCTGGCCTCCTTGTAGCGGCGCGGCGTGTTGAGCCAGACGTCCGCCCCCTGCACGAGATAGCGGCTGACCACGGAATCGTAGTCCTCCAGGAACACGACCCGGTGGCGGAATTCGGGCCGTCCGGCGAGCTGGACGACCTCGCGGATCAGGTCCTTGCCCGGTCCGTCCTTGGGATGGGCTTTGCCCGCGAAGATGACCTGGACCGGCCGGCCGGGGGCGTTCAGGATGCCGCTCAGCCTCGTCGGGTCGCTCAGCAGGAGCGTGGCCCGCTTGTAGGTAGCGAAGCGCCGCGCGAAGCCGATGGTCAGGGCCTCGGGGTCCAGCACGTTCTCGGCCTCGGCCAGGCTCCCCGCACCGGTGCCGCGTCGGCGGAGCTGAGCGGCGAGCCGCCGCCGCGCGAACGCCACCAGGCGCTCGCGCCGCCGCTCGTGCGTGCGCCACAGCTCCTCGCCAGGGATCTGCTCGGCTCGGCGCCACCGCCGCGCATCCCCCGGCTCCTCGGCCCAGCGAGGTCCGAGGTACCGGTCGTACAGGGAGCGCATGTCGTCGGAAATCCACGAACCGGCGTGGATGCCGTTGGTGATGTGGGTGATCGGCATCTCCTCTTCCGGTACCCCGGGCCACAGCGCGGGCCACATTCGGCGTGCGACGTGGCCGTGCAGCCGGCTCACCCCGTTCACGAAACACGAGGTCCGGATGGCCAGCGCCGCCATGTTGAACGGCTCGGAAGGATCACCGGTCCGGATGCGCCCCAGGTCGAGGAACGCCTCTGACGACAGCCCCAGCTCACTGCGGAAGGGGCCGAAGTGGCGCTCCATGAGGTTGGCGGGAAAGACGTCGATGCCGGCGGGCACCGGCGTGTGCGTGGTGAAGAGCGTGCCGGCGGTGACCAGCTCGCGGGCCTCGCCGAAGGACATCCCGTGCTCCTTCATGTTCCAGCGGATGCGCTCCAGGGCGAGGAAAGCCGAGTGTCCCTCATTCATGTGGTACACGTGGGGCTTGAGTCCCAGGAGCTTCAGCGCCCGGAGTCCCCCCAAGCCCAGCAGGATCTCCTGACGGATCCGCACCTCCCCGTCGCCGCCGTACAGCTCGCCGGAAACGCCCTTCAGGTCATCGGGGTTCTCCGGGATGTTCGTGTCGAGCAGCACCAGCGTGATGCGCCCCACCTGCACGTGCCAGAGTCGTGCCGTGAGGGGGCGCCCGGCCAGATCCACGGTCACGTGCAGCGGGTCGCCCTTCGCGTCGCGGAGGGGCACGACCGGCATCGTGTAGAAGTCGTTGACCGGGTAGAGCTCCTGCTGCCAGCCTTCGTTGTTCAGGTACTGCCTGAAGTACCCCTTCTGGTACAGCAACCCCACCGCCACCAGCGGGACACCCAGGTCGCTGGCCGACTTCAGATGGTCGCCGGCCAGGATCCCGAGTCCGCCGGAGTAGATGGGGAGCGACTCCGTCAGCCCGAACTCCATGGAGAAGTAGGCCACGAGGGGCCGCTTGGAGGAGCCGAACGTCCTGAGGTACCAGGTGGACGGGGACTGCAGGTACTGCTGCAGGTCGGACGCGAGCCGGTCCAGGTGGGCCAGGAACGCGTCGTCGTGCGCCACTTCCTCGAGGCGCTCCTGGGGCAGCCGGCCGAGGAGGAGCACCGGGTTGTGGTAGGTCTCCTCCCAGAGATCGCGATCGAGGCGCCGGAAGAGAGCGATGGTGTCGTGCTCCCACGACCAGCAGATGTTGTAGGCCAGCTCGCGGAGGACCTTCAACCGAGCCGGAACGACGGGGTCGACCTGGAAGGTCAGTATCGGCTTCATGGCGGGGACCAATACCTTGGATCGGTCGCGGTCGGGCGGCGGCGACTCTACGAGGGAGCGTCGGGCCGCCGGCCTCGGGGGGCCCGCTGGCCGTGGGGGACATGGACGTGGGGGGCATGGACGTGGGGGGCATGTAGCGAGACATGTCGACCGACCTGAAGTCCAGGGCCGTGCCCTTCGCCATCGGCCCATCGCGCTTGTAGCTTCGGTGTCCGCGCCCTACCGTGCTCTCGTGCACCGTGGGACGATCGAGAACGCGATCCGCTCGACACCCGTGGCGCCGGCGCTCCCCCTTGAACCCTTGCTACTGAAGGGGCTGCCATGACGGAACGCCAGGACCCCACCCCCGACAGCCCCGAGGGGCAGGTCATCGGCCCCTACCACATCGTCCAGGTCATCGGCGAGGGGGGCATGGGCGTCGTGTACGCGGCGGAGCAGCTCCAACCCGTCCGCCGTCGCGTCGCCCTCAAGATGATGAAGCCGGGGACGGACTCCCGAGAGGTGGTCGCGCGCTTCGAGGCCGAGCGACAGGCCCTCGCGGTGATGGACCACTCCGGGATCGCCAAGGTTCTCGACGCGGGCGTCACCGACGACGGTCGACCCTACTTCGTCATGGAGCTGGTGCGCGGCCTCCGCATCGACGAGTACTGCGACCGGTTCCGCCTCACGCACCGCGAACGCATCGAGCTCTTCATCCAGCTGTGCCAGGCGGTGCAGCACGCCCACCAGAAGGGAGTCATCCACCGCGACCTCAAGCCCTCGAACGTCCTGGTGACCGAGCAGGACGGGCGCGCGGTGCCGAAGATCATCGACTTCGGGATCGCCAAGGCCACGGGGTGGCACCTGAGCGATCGGCCTTCCCTCACCGGCATGGGTGTGCCCGTCGGCACCCTGGCGTACATGAGTCCCGAGCAGGCCGAGGGGTCCGACCTCGACGTCGATACCCGCGCGGACATCTACTCCCTGGGCGTGATCCTGTACGAGCTGCTATCGGGAGCCGTCCCGATGGATGCCCGCGTCAAGGGCGTTCCCGCCTTTCTGGCGGAGCTCGTGTCCCGCGACACCACCTTCCCGACGCCGACCCAGCAACTGGCGACCGTCCCGAACCTGGAGCGCATCGCCACGTCCCGGGGCGTGAGTGCCGAGAGCCTGCGAAAGGCCCTCTCGGGGGACGTGCAGTGGGTGGTCATGAAGGCGCTGGAGAAGGACCGCGCCCGGCGCTACGAGACCGCCAACGGCTTCGCGCTGGACCTGCGCCGCTACCTCGACGACGAGCCGGTGCTGGCCCGGGCCCCGTCCGCCGCCTATCGCCTGGGGAAGCTCGTGCGCCGTCACCGTACGGTCATGGCGGCCCTGGCGGTCGCGGCGCTGGCGCTCGTCGGAGGGACCGTGGCGGCGACCCTCGGGATGCTGCGGGCGCGGGCGGCTCGCGAGGCCGCGGTAGCGGCCCAGACTCAAGCTGCCACCGAGGCCCGGACCGCGCGGCAGGTGTCCGACTTCCTGATCGACCTCTTCGAGGTGAGCGACCCCAGCGAGTCCCGGGGGACGACGGTCACGGCTCGGGAGATCCTGGACCGGGGGGCCCAGCGGGTGGAACGGGAGCTGGCCGACGATCCCATCGTGCAGGCGCGGCTGATGGCGGCCATGGGCACCGTGTACGAGGGCCTGGGGCTCTACGACGACGCCCTCGACCTGCTGAAGCGCGCCCTCGCGCTGCGCGAAGCCAACCTGGGGGCCGACGATCCAGAATTGGCGGAGAGCCTGCGCGAGCTGGGTGGCGTCCAGCAGCAGCGCGGCGACCTGGCCTCCTCGGAGGAGAACCTCCGTCGCGCGCTGGCCATCCTGGATCGGGCGCCCGCCGCGGATTCCGCCGAGGTTGCCCGGACCCTCCTGGGACTGGGTGGAACCCTCGTGTCCCGCGGACATGCCGACGAAGCAGGGCCCCTGCTGAGCCGGGCCCTGGACATCGAGGAGCGGATCCCGGGAGCGGACCAGGCGACGGTGGCGGTCATCCTCCAGGACCTGGGGGCGGTGGCCTACTACAAGGGGCAGCTCCCCGAGGCGGCGCAGTACTGGTCCCGGGCGGTGAACATCCGGGAGCGCCAGTTCGGCGAGGACTACCCGGGCGTGGCCACCGGCCTGAACAACCTCGGTGCCGTGTACTTCATGGAAGGTCACTACGACCAGGCCCTGGAGGCCTATCAGCGTGCCGACAGCATCTGGAAACGAACGCTGGAGCCCGGCCATCCACGCTTCGGCATCGCCCTCACCAACATCGGCGAGACCTACGCCGCGCTCGGGCGGTACAAGGAGGCGGAGCCACTGCTGGTGGAGGCGCTTCGCCTGAAGGAGCGCGCCCTCTCCCCCGACGAGCCCGGCATCGCCACGACGCTACGGGTGCTGGCGGACGTGTACCGGGACGAGGGGCGGTACAAGGAGGCTGAGCCGCGCTATCTCCGGGCCATCCAGATCATCGAGGACGCCCTCGGTCCGAAGCACCCCCGCCTCGGCGAGATCCTGGACGGTTACGCCAAGCTGCTCCGCGCGGAAGGTCGCGACGACGAGGCCACCAGGGTGGAAGCACGCCGGTCGGCCCTGGACGCGAGCTGACCCGCCGCCCCTGCGTCCCTACGCGCTCACTGTTCCCCGCCGATGATGATGTCGGGGTCGATGTCCTGGCTCGTGCCGTCCGCACACTGGACCCGGACGTTGTAACGGTAGGCATGCCTTTCGATCGCCGAGGCGAGAGGCTGCGGCGTCGTCGCCGGCGCCGCCGGCGTTCCCGTGAAGGTGCGCGCGGCGAACGGCCAATCCAGCGTGTCCTTCGGCGTGATGGTCCACGACGTCGCGTTCGGGGACGCCGAGACCCACACGACGTTGTCCGATCGCCGCATCGCGATGCTCGGGGGGGTGATCTGGGCCTTGCCGGAGGGTGTGCACGCCCCCGTGACCTTCGCCTCCTTGGGCGCTCGCGCGATGCGGCCCCGATTCGTTGCGGCGGCGGTCAGGGCGAGGAGCACCAGGAGCGGGAGGATCATGACACGGAGGCGCATGGCGGTCTCATGGGGAGGGAGGGTCGCGTTCGACCGGTGGAGCGCACTATGAGGCGTCGGGCGTCGCGGGACAAGGATGAACCGGACGACGCGTGCGGTGGCGGCAGGTTCCTACATGCCCGATCGAGAACTTCCCGACTGGACGGATCGGGCCCGAATGGGGACGCTGTAGGATCCCCATCTCGCCTTCGGGAGGACTCCCATGACGCCTGTAACGATCCGCTTCCGACTCAACGGTCGGAACACGACGCTCGAGACCGACGGGAACCGGCGCCTTCTCTGGGTTCTGCGCACGGATCTCGGGCTCACAGGAGCGAAGTTCGGGTGCGGGATCGCGCAGTGCGGTGCCTGCACGGTGCTGGTGAACGGCAACCCGGTGCGGTCGTGTCAGACCTCGGTCTCGGGCATCCAGGACGCCGAGGTCACCACCATCGAGGGGCTCGCCAACGGCGACACGCTGCATCCGCTCCAGGAGGAGTTCATCGAACGTGGCGGCTTCCAGTGCGGCTACTGCACGTCCGGGATGATCCTGGAGGCGCATAGCCTGCTCCAGAAGAACCCCCATCCGACCCGGTCGGAGATCCTGAGCGGGCTGGAGCAGAACCTGTGCCGCTGCGGTGCCCACAAGCGGATCGTGGAAGCCGTCGAAGCCGCCGCCGCGCGTCTGTGAGGAGGGAATCATGAACAGGAACGATCTGGGCCCGATGGCCGTGAACCGCCGCGACTTCCTGAAGTTCACCGGTGGCGGCATCACCGTGGCGGTGGCTCTGAGCGACTGCACCCTCCTCTCGGGAGCGCTGGAGCAGCAGCGGGGCTACCCGTCCGACTTCAACGCCTACCTGCGCGTCGGCGAGGACGGCCGCGTCACCGTGCTCTCCGGAAAGATCGAGATGGGGCAGGGCGTCGAGACGTCCCAGGCGCAGATGGTGGCGGAGGACCTGCGCGTCCCCCTGGATGCCGTCGACATGGTCATGGGCGACACGGACCGGTGCGTGTGGGACGCCGGGACCTGGGGATCGCTGACGACGCGGGTCTTCGGTCCCGCGCTGAGGGCCGCCGCCGCCAAGGCCCGGGAGGTGCTGCTCGAGCTGGCCTCGGAGCGGCTGGGCGTGCCCGCCAGCCAGCTGCAGGTGGAAGACGGCGTCGTCTCGGTGGTGGGCGGCGGCGGCAGCGTCACGTACGGCGAGCTGGCCCGGGGCCAGAAGATCGAGAAGACGCTGGACCACGAGGCGGTCCTGCGGGCGGTGAAGGACTTCACCGTGATGGGCACGTCGCCCAAGCGCTTCGACGGGAGGGAGAAGGTCACCGGCGCTGCGAAGTACGCAGGGGACGTGCGCCTGCCGGGGATGCTGCGGGCCAGGATCCTCAGGCCGCCCGCCCACGGTGCCACGCTCAAGAGCGTCGACACCTCCGAGGCCGAAGCCGCGCCCGGCGTCCTGGTCGTGAACCAGGACGGGCTGGTGGCGGTCCTCCACGAGGATCCCGAGATCGCCGAACGGGCGCTGGGACTCGTCCAGGCCGAGTTCGACACGCCCGAACCCACGGTGGACGACACCACCATCTGGGACCGCATGCTGGCGGCGGCCCCCAGCGGCCGCACGACCCAGGAAGCCGGAGGGCTGGCCGCCGGCGAGAAGGCGTGCGAGAAGCTCTTCGAGCGGACCTACTACGACGGTTACGTGGCCCACGCGCCCATGGAGCCGCACACGAGCGTGGCCCAGGTCGAGGGAGACCGCGTCACGGTGTGGGCGTCGACCCAGAGCCCCTTCGGGGACCAGGGGCGCGTCGCCGAGGCCCTGGGCATCGACCCGTCACGGGTCCGGATCATAACCCCCTACGTGGGCGGCGGATTCGGGGGAAAGGCCGTCGGCCGGCAGACGGTGGAGGCGGCCCGGCTCGCGTGGATCACCAAGCGACCCGTCCAGGTCCTGTGGACCCGCGAGGAGGAGTTCTTCTACGACACCTTCCACTCCGCAGCGGTGGTGAAGGTCCGCTCGGGCATCGACGCCGCCGGACGCGTCGGGCTGTGGGACTACCACGTCTACATGGCGGGGACCCGGGGCTCGGAGGTCCTGTACGAAGTGCCGAACGTCGCGGTGGTGTCGCACTCGGCCCGGAACTTCCATCCCTTCGCCACAGGGGCGTGGCGGGCCCCCGGTGCGAACACGAACACGTTCGCCCGTGAGTCGCAGATCGACATCATGGCCGCGGACGCGGGCATCGACCCAATGGAGTTCCGGCTGAACAACGCCACCGACCCGCGCCTGCGCAGCGTCCTCGAGGCGGTGGCGAAGCTCGCGAAGTGGGAGGCGGCACCCGCCCCGAGCGGACGAGGTCTGGGGGTGGCGTGCGGGTTGGACGCGGGGACGTACGTGGCGCACGTGGCCGAGGTCTCCGTCGACGAGTCGACCGGGGCCGTGCGCGTACAGCGCATGTGGTGCGCCCAGGAGATGGGCGTCGTGGTCAACCCTGACGGCGCCCTCATGCAGATGGAGGGGTGCATCACCATGGGGCTGGGATACGCGCTCATGGAGCACATCCGCTTCCGCGGGGGGGACATCCAGGACCGGAACTTCGACACGTACCGGATCCCGCGCTTCTCGGATCTCCCCGAGATCGAGAGCGTTCTCGTGGCCAACGACGATCTGGCGCCCCAGGGTGGGGGCGAGCCGGCCATCGTGTGTATCGGCGCGGTGATCGCCAACGCCATCTACGACGCCTGCGGGAGCAGGGTCTTCACGATGCCGTTCACGCCAGAGTCGGTCTTGGCGGGGATGAAGACATGAGGGGAGCCTAGTCCCACCGGAAGCGCCTCATCCACCTCCGCCCGCGGCCTTCCGCCTGTCGGCGAGCGTCGCCTATTCGCTCACCTGCTCGCCGACCTGGCGCTTGAGGCGCGCCAGGATGGCGCCCATCCCCCGCAGACGCAGAGGGGACACCACGGCCTCGAGCCCCATCGTTGCGTAGAAGTCCGGCGGGACGGCCATCACCTCCGGCCAGGGTTCACCCTCCAGGCCTTCACGCAGGATTCCCGCGAAGCCGAGCACGGTCGGGCTCTCGGCGGGCGCGTCGAAGAAGAGGTGCACGGCGCCGTCCCCGTCGACCCGCGTCGCCAGGAAGAACGGCGTCTGGCACTCCTGCACCCGCTCGAGCCCGGCGCGGTCGCGGAACTCCTCGGGAAGGGGGGGGACCTTCTTGGCGAACTGGAGAAGCGCCTGGACGCGCAGCTCCCGGGGGGCGCGCTGGAAGCGCTCGACGATGCGCTCGAGTCGGTCGGGCAGGGGCATGCCTCGGCTACCTCCGGGGAGCATAGGGGTTCCGAAGAGGGGTGGCGCCGAGGTATGAACGCCGCCCGGGGCCCTTCCGCTTGCCACCGCTCGCCAGGTGGCCGCAGCCTCACTGTAATCTGTCCGACAGTTTCGGGGTGCGATAGTTGCGTCAGGAGACGAGGTGCCGCCTCGTTCGACCCTGCGGCCGAGCGATAGAACCGACTCGCACCGACGTACCGACCAAGCTCCTGCCGAGGCGCAGATGTCCGCATGCCATCCGCTCAGGCCTGATCCATCGCCATCACGCGCTGAGACCGCGGCGTTCGGCTCAGGGGTCTCGTGCGAGCTCGGATGAGAGGCGCAGGCAACGCAACACCTGTAGGATGGGCGCGACGGACCGGAGCCTTCGAAGGGCTCCGGTCCTCAGCGCTCCCACCTCTCGATGACGCCCCAGTGGAGCCCCTCGTGACGCGCAGAGAAGCGTGGATGCCACGTCGCCGTGCGTGCACAGAACGACGGTCGCGACACGTGGGTCCCGACTCAGCTCCTCCACGACGGCGCCGGCGCGGCGGAGCACGTCGGTCAAGCTCTCCACGGCCCAGCGACGATGGGTGGGATCGCCGAGATCCGCTTCCCAGACCCGGGCATAGGCCCGGTCGGGCCCCAACTCGAGATCGCCGAAGTCGCGCTCCCGCAGCCGTTCATCCACCGACGGGCTCACTCCCAGGACCTCGGCGGCCACCTCCGCGGAGTCGCGGGCGCGCAGCAGAGGGGAGGACACCAGAAGGAGCGGCGACGTCAGGGAGCGCCTCGATTTCGCCCGTGCGACGCTCCGCCGTACCTGGTCACGGCCGAGGGGCGTCAGCCCGTATGCGTCGCCCGCATGCTCGACGCGGCTGGCGATCAACCCCTGTTCGTTGGCGAGGCTCCGTCCGTGTCGGAGCACGAAAAGACGCGGCATGCCCCACCTTCGGCTGCGCGTGGGCGTGGCGCCAGTGGGTCGCCGACCGACCGGGTCGGAGGAACGGCTCGTGAGCCGAAGCCTCTCCCTGGGTCGGACGGCGCGGCGAACGATGGCGAGCTTCTTGAATCTCTTCTGGCGCAACGACAAGGGGCGTTGGGACAGGAGCTATGCGGAGGGTCACTGGGGATTCCTCGACTCGATCGAGCAGGGTCCGCGGCACCGTGTCATCGCGGACCTGTTGCGCGCTCGAGAGGACGCCGCGTCGAGCGTGCTCGACGTGGGTTGTGGGACCGGGGCCCTCGTGCCGCATCTGCCCGACAACGTGTCCCGGTACGTGGGGATCGACCTCTCCAGCGAGGCGATTCGCATCTGCCGAGGAAGGAAGGACGGCCACGGAGACCGGACCTTCATGGCGACCTCCTTCGACGATTACGCACCGGTGGAGAGCTTCGAGGTCATCGTCTTCAACGAGATGCTGTACTACTACCCGATGCGCCGGATTCCCGAGGTGATCGCTCGAGCGCGTGGCCTGCTGACGCCCGGGACGGGCTCGATCATCGTGTCCATCCATGAGCGAAGCCTGAAGAAGCGCGCCGTGTGGAGGCGACTGCGCGCCTGCATGGTACCGACGGAGAGCACCACGGCGGTGGACCCCGGGACTGGAAACGCCTGGCGAATCGAACGGTACGACGTGCCCGGCACCACCGGCGGGGCGGCCGACGTCGAGCACGTGCTTCAAAGCTCGGCAGAGTCCATGCGCTTTCTCCGGAGCGGCGATCCAGCCGATCCAGGGGATACCAGCCCATCGAAGGAGTAACGGTCGTAGCGCAATGAACGCCCATCCTACCCGTGTGTCCCGCGTCCAGACGGAAGTGCCGGGCCCCGGCAGCAGACGCCTGCGCGAGCGCGAAACGAAGCATCTCGCCCCGGGCTTCCAGGCGATCGCCGCGCATGCCGGCATCGCCGTCGACCGGGGAGAGGGTTGCGACCTCATCGACGTCGACGGCAATCGCTTTCTGGACCTCTCGGCGAGCATCTGCGTCGCCGCCCTCGGATACGGCCACGCCGCCTACCTGAGCGCCCTTCACGAACAGCTCGACCGCTCGCACGCGGGGTCCTTCACCACAGAGGCGCGTGTGCGCGCGCTCGAGGAGGTGACAGAGGTCGCTCCCGAGGGGCTGTCCCGCCTTCAGTTCTATTCCGGTGGGGCCGAGGCGGTGGAGAGCGCGATGCGCCTCGCGCGCGCTTTCACGGGCAAGCTCGAGACGCTCTCGTTCTGGGGCGGGTTCCACGGCAAGACCACAGGCGCCCTGGCCCAGATGGGTAGCGACTTCAAGCACGGCCTCGGCCCCCTCCCCACCGGTGCTTACCTCACGCCGTACGCGGACTGCGCCCGCTGTGCGTTCGGCGCCACGTACCCCGGATGCGGACTCCTCTGCGTCGAATTCGCGCGGGAGAAGATCAAGCGTGAGACCACCGGCAGCCTTTCGGCGATCCTGGTGGAGCCCATGCAGGGCACTGCCGGAAACGTGGTTCCGCCTGCGACGTTCCTTCCCGCGGTCGCGGAAGTGGCGCGCGAACACGACGCCCTCCTCGTCGCCGACGAGATGATCACGGGCTTCGGTCGAACGGGGAAGATGTTCGGCGGCGACCACAGCGGGGTCGTCCCCGACATCATGACCGTCGGCAAGTCCCTCGGCGGTGGCTTTCCCGTCAGCGGCGTCCTCGCCAGGGAGGACGTCACCCGGGCTCTACCGTGGTCCAAGCCCAGCTTCTCCAGCTCCAGCTATGGTGGCCATCCCCTGGCGGCCGCGGCCGTCGCGGCCTCGGTCTCGATCATCCGGCGCGAGGGCCTGACGGATCACGCCGCGCGGGTCGGAGAGCATCTGCGGCGGGGCCTGGTAACCCTCTCTGAGCGCCACCCCAGCGTGGCCAACGTCCGGGGCAAGGGGCTCTTCCTGGGATTCGATCTCGTCGAGGAATCCGGCGCGCTCTGGCCGGCCGCACGTTGCCAGGCGTTGTTCCACGCTCTGTTGCGCCGCGGCGTGATGTCCATGGCCTATGCCCCGCGCGTTCGAATCAACCCTCCCCTGATCCTCTCCGTGGACGAGGCCGACGAAGCGCTCGACGCCCTCGACCTCGCCCTCGCCGAGCTGTGACCCACCCACCCTCCCTCTGCCCGGCGACGCCGGACTGCGAGACTACCACATCCATGGAACACTCGACCAACGGGCGCCGGCTGAAGGGCGCCCTCATCGGGTACGGCTTCATCGGATCCCGGGGCCACACCCCCGCCTATCTGAAGCGCAAAGACGTGGATGTCGTGGCGGTGGTCGACGGCTGCGACGCGCGGCGGGCGCTGGCTTCGGAGCTCCTGCCAGCGGCGCGGACGTTCTCGTCCGTCGAGGACCTGTTCCGCTCCGGGACCCACCTCGACTTCATCGACGTCGCCACGCCCCCGAGCGAGCACTTCACCATCTGCGATGCGGCCCTGCGACGCGGCATCCACGTCCTGTGCGAGAAACCTCTCACCACCCTCCCGTCCGAAGCGGAGGCCCTCGTGGAGCGCGCCTTCGCGTCACGGCGCGTCGTCTTCCCCTGCCACAACTACAGGTTCGCCCCCACCGTCCGTGCCATCGATGAGATCATCTCGTCGGGGCGCATCGGTCGGGTTCGGTCGGTCACGCTGGACACGTTCCGTCCGACCCACGCCAAAGGTGTGCCGGAATGGAATCCCGACTGGCGACGCCGGCGCCGCTGGTCGGGTGGTGGCATCGCCATGGACCACGGCAGCCACACCTTCTACCTCGCGTTCGACTGGCTGGACGCGTGGCCGACCTCGCTGACGGCGAAGATGGTGAATCGGGAGCCGGAGCGTTGGGACACCGAGGACGACTTCTCCGCGACGCTCGTGTTCCCCGGGGACCGGACCGCGCACGTGCACATGACGTGGACCGCCGGCGCTCGCCTCGTCATCTACACGATCCACGGCGAGCGCGGCGCGATCGTCGCGCAGGATGACGACATCATGATCACGACGCGTGAACCCATGGGCACGGGGGACGACGGGACGTGGCAGGTCGAGCACCGGGTGGTCTCCTCCAGCTGGATGGACGCCAGCCACACCGCGTGGTTCAATGCGATGTTCGACCGGTTCCACACCGCGATCGAGAGCAACGACTACGCGGGCGAGGACGTGCTCGACGCTTGCCGATGCATCGCCGTCATCCAGGAGGCCTACTCCTCCTCCTCCTCCTCCTGTGTCGAGCGGCGCCTGAACACTCCCCCCGGCTTCGAGCGGAGAAACGCCCGGGTCGATCGCCGAGCTACGATGCCCGACCACGCCGAGGCTCTACGGGTCTGCGCCGGGTGAGGCCCAGCCCGCAGACGCTCGTCGGGCTCGCTGTCTCGGGGGCCTTGCTCTGGTGGGCTTTCCGCGACGCGGATCTGGCGTCGATCGCCCACCAGCTCAGGGTGGCTGACCCGGGCCTGTTGGTCGCCACCGCCTTCCTCTCGACGAGCGGGGGACTCATTCGAGCCCTGCGCTGGCGCCTCCTGCTCGAGCCCGTCGGCGCCTGGACGACGCTACGGTCCCGGTGGGCGGCTCTGAACATCGGCTTCATGGTCACGAACCTGTTCCCGGCCCGGCTCGGGGAGATCGTCCGGCCGCTCGCTCTGAGCAGGATGGCCCCGGTGTCCATGTCCGAGGCGCTGGGGACCGTGGTGCTCGAACGAATCCTCGACGCTGTCGCCATCGTGATCCTCACGGTCGTGACGCTGCTGTCTCCCGTCTTTCCCGTGGACGCCACCGTCCTCGGGCGGCCGATCGGCGACATCGTATTCGTGGCGAGCCTCGTGGCGTGCGCGGCCCTCTTGGCGGTCGCTCTGCTGGCGTTGCGCCCGGAGCTGCTCACGCGTGTCGGGCACGCCTGGCTGCCACGGTTTCCAGGTGAGTGGGGTGAAGCAACGGCCCGCCGACTCGAGGCGGTGCTCTCGGGCCTGCTGTTGATGCGTCGACCCGGGGCCCTGTTCCGGGCGCTGCTCTGGTCACTCCTCCTCTGGGTGTGGATGGCCGCGGGCTTCTGGACCGCGTTCCGTGCCTTCGGCATCGATCTCGGCTTCACGGCGGCGATGTTCACCGAGTGCGCGCTCTCTCTGTTCGAAGCGCTCCCCGCCGGCCCAGGCTTCATCGGCACCATGCAGGCCGGGGTGCTGGCCAGCGTGCACGGCGTGTTCGGGGTAGCGACCGGACCGACCCTCTCGATGGCGGTGGGCTACTACGTGGCGGGCTTCATCCCGGTGACCCTTCTGGGCTTGTACTACGCATGGTCGATCGGTCTTCGCCTCCGCTCCATGAGCAGGACCGCGAAGACAACGCGGGAGGCGGCATCACCAAGGTGATGACCCGCCACCGCATCACGCCGTGTATGCGGCGGCGCGTGGGTTCCGGTTGAGCGTGGTGGCGAGGTGCCGGCCCCGTCCCTCGCCCCGTGAACCGGTGGTGGCGAGTCGGGTAGGGATCGTTTCCACGGAACACCGACGGCGGAGCCACCCTGGAGGATCCATGCCTGCCCCGCGCGATCCCGACCCCCGCTTCCAGCAGTATGCCCACCCCCACGTGCTCGTGTCCACGGACTGGCTGGCAAGGCACCTCGACACCCCCGGCCTGGTCGTGGTGGAATCCGACGAGGACGTCCTCCTCTACGACATGGGGCACATCCCCGGCGCCGTGAAGGTGGACTGGCACATGGACCTGAACGACCCGGTCAGGCGCGACTACCTGGACGGCGAGGCGTTCGCCCGCCGGTTGTCCGAGCGGGGGATCGCGCGCGACCACACCGTCGTCTTCTACGGCGACAACTTCAACTGGTGGGCGGCATACGCGCTCTGGGTCTTCACCCTGTTCGGCCATCCGGACGTGCGCCTGCTCGACGGCGGACGGAAGAAGTGGATCGACGAGGGTCGGCCGTTGGACACCGACGTGCCCGATCGGCCGAGGACCGGGTATCCGGTGGTGGAGCGAGACGACGCGCCGATCCGCGCGTTCCGCGACGACGTCATGCGGCACGTGCGGGGCGGGGGACGCCTGGTGGACGTGCGCTCCCCGCAGGAGTACAGCGGCGAGCTGCTGCACATGCCCGACTACCCCCAGGAGGGCGCGCTCCGGGGCGGCCACATCCCCGGCGCCCGCAACGTGCCCTGGAAGCGGGCGGCCAACGAGGACGCGACGTTCAGGGCAGCGGACGAGCTGCGCGCGATCTACGAGACGGAACAGGGGCTGTCCGCCGACCAGGACGTGGTGGCCTACTGCCGCATCGGCGAGCGCTCGAGCCACACCTGGTTCGTGCTGCACCACCTCCTGGGCTACCCGAAGGTGCGCAACTACGACGGCTCGTGGACCGAGTGGGGAAATCTGGTGCGGGCGCCGATCGAGCGGTGACGCTGACGAATCGGTACCCCTCGCGCAGTCACGAGAACCGGAGGAGGTGGCCGAGTCCGATCCGCTCCAGGATCCCCCGGAAGCGGGGATCGTCCTGCAGGTTCAGGAACTTGGGGGCGAAGAAGAGATAGAGGAGGTTGGCGTCCCGCTCCTCCACCGCCCGGTCTAGAGAGGCGAACGCCTCGTCCATCCTCCCGGACCCGGCGTACGCGACAGCCAGCCAGAACCCTGGAACGTAGCCCGCCCGCTCTCGGTCCTCCAGCTCGCTCAGGACCGCGTCGGCGTCGGCTCGGCGCTCCAGCATTGCATAGAGGTATCCGAGGATCCCCAGGAAGGCGACAGCCCGGCCACCGAGGCGCACCGCCTCCTCCATGTGGTGGAGGGCTTCGTCCAGCCGTCCCATGCGGGACAGGGTGTCCGCCATCGCCAGGTGGGGCAGCGGATGGTCGGGATCTTCCGCGAGGGCCTCGCGGATGAGCTCCTCGGCCCGGTCGAGCTTCCCGAAGACGTAGTGGATGGTCGCGTACCGGTCCCGGGCCCGGGAGTCCAGGGGACTCAGCTCGTGAAGCCGGCGGTTCGCCGCGATGGCCTCGTCGAAGTCGTGCCGCACGTACGTGCAGTAGAACTCGTCCCACAAGTACGCCTCGGCGAAGTTGGGGTTGAGCTCGAGGGCACGGTCGATCCCCTCCTTCGCCCCGGCGAAGTCCCAGTCCAGGTACATGCGCGAGAGCGCGCGGGCCAAGTGGGCTTCGGGGAGGCGGCTGTCCAGCTGAAGCGCCCGGTTCGCGAGCTCCGCGGCTCGGGGCATGGTCTCCCGGCCGGGCCGCTCCGCGAATCCGATCGACTGCAACGTCAAGGCCTCCGCCAGCGCGGCCAGGGCCGGCGCGAAGCGGTCGTCCCGCTGGATGGCGGTCTCGAAGTGCGCGATGGCTTCTTGGAGCGTATCGGGACGGAGGTGCGCCACCGCATGACGCCCCTTGAGGTACGCGTCGTAGGCCGAGAGCTCGGCGGTGGCGACCGACGGCTCAGTCCCTTCCCCGGCGTCGTGAAGGAGCCTGTGCAGCACGCAGCCGGCGATCTCCTCCTGGATCCGGAAGACGTCGCCGTGCGTCCGGTCGAACTGCTCGGACCACACGTGGTAGCCGTCCCGCGTGCTGATGAGCTGGGCCGTGATCCGGAGCGCCCGTTCGGTGCGTCGCACGCTTCCCTCGATGACGTGGGTGACGTCGAGGCGCCGCCCGATCTCCCGAACGTCCACCCGCTCGCCGCGGAATGCGAAGGCGGAGGTGCGCGCCACGACGCGGAGCCCCTCCTGGCGGGCGAGCGTGTTGGTGAGCTCCTCCGCGATGCCGTCGGCGAAGTAGTCGCCTCCCGGGTCCGGGCTCATGCTGTCGAAGGGAAGGACGGCGATGGAACGGGGCCGGGCGGAGGCGGGATCTGGAGCGTCCGAGTCGCGGGTGTCGGCTTCGCGCGGTGCCGAGGGGGCCTCGGGCCTGACCTCGTAGGTCCAGGCCAGCACCAGCGCGATGGGGAACCCGAGAAGGACCAGGACGACGATGTAGGGCCGTGCGTTCTCCAGCCCCAGGGGGTCCAGGATCAACTCCGCCGCCCCCAACACGGCCAGCCCCACGGCGACGTAGACCGCTGCGGCGCGGTACACTTTCCGGCGTCGAAGCTCAGAAAGGGTTTGCCGGACTCTGGAGGCCATGGCGGAGGCCTGGACTGCGGAACCGGGAAGCGTGTCTCTCGGTCGACGTGCCAATCTTCTCCGGTGCAGCCGGGAACCGCAAGAAAGCCCTTGGCGAATCCCTGTCCGCCTCACTCCGTGACGAGCGCCTCCCTCGGCTCCACGCCCGCCGCCCGCCGCGCCGGGAGGTAGGCGGCGAGCGACGCCGCAAGCGCCAGCGTGGCCACCACCGCCACGTACGTGGCGACATTGGTTGGCTCCACGCCGAAGAGGACGCTGCGGAGGAGCCGCGACATCGTGAGCGCTCCGACGACGCCCGCGACCGCACCGACGACGGCGACGCGCAAGGCCTGGGCGACGATCGGGCCCACCACGGCCTGTCCGGATGCGCCCAGCGCGATGCGGATCCCGATCTCCCGCGTGCGCTGCGCCGTAGCGAAGGAGACCACACCATACAGGCTCAGCGTGGCCAGGAGCAGGGCGACCAGGGCCAACGTTCCCACCAGGCCCACATTGAGACGAGGGCCCGCCCGCTCTCCGTCCAGCGCTTGCGCAAGCGGCGTGATCTCGGGCACCGGGGTGTCTCCGTCCACGGCCCAGACCGCCTCCCGAACGGCGGCGGCGACGCCACCCGTGCCGGCTTCCGTCTTCACGAGGAGGGTCATCTCGGGCATCGCCACGAGCCCGTCGGGGAGGAACAGCATGGGCGCGGGCTCCGCGGCGAGAGCCATGTCCCTGATGGGCTCCACGACGCCGATCACGACGAGGTCAGCCCCCTGGGGTTGGTTCCAGACCAGGTGGCTGCCGACGGCGTCCCCCGCGGGCCAGAGACGCCGGGCGAGGTTGGAGGTGATCACGATCGGCAGCGGCGGCTGCTCGCCCGCGTTCGCCGCGGCGACGAAGCTGTCCCAGGAGTCGTCCGCTTCCGCCAGGTAGCGGCCCCGGACGAGCGGGATCCCCATCGCCTCGAAGAACCCGGGGGTGGCCGCGCGCCACTGGATCTCCACGAAGTCGTCCAGCGTCGCCGCCTGCCCCCTGGCCGCTACACGGTTCGCCGGCCTGGGGCCGAGGAAGGGGACCACGTTGTAGGCGCCGGCCGCGCGCACGCCGGGGATCGCCCGGATTCGCTCGAGCACGTCGTGATAGAAGACGCCCACGGGGCGCTGGCCCGAGGGGTATCGGTCGGCGCGCGGCGCGATGCGAACCGCCAGCACGCCGTCCGCGCTGAAGCCGGGGTCCACACGCCCGAGGCGGACGAACGTCGACGCCAGCAGACCCGCTCCCACGAGGAGCACCACGGCCAGGGCCATCTGTCCTGCCACCAGCACGCTCCTCATGCGCCGTCCACCGGGGGACACCGGCCGGCCCGACCCCTGGAGGGCTCGGGCGAACCCTCCGCGAGCCGCATGGACCGCGGGCACCAGCCCGAACAGCACGGCGGCGCCGACCGTGGTCAGGAGCGCGAAGACGAAGGCCGTCCCGTGCAGCGCGACCTCGTCCAGCCTCGGTAGCGCCGCCGGGCCGACGCTCCGCAGCATCGGAATCAGGAGGACCACCAGGAAGACGCCGACCATGGCGCCTCCAACGGACAGGACCAGGCTCTCGACCAGGAGCTGGCGTACGATGCGCAGCGTCCTCGCGCCCAGCGCCGAGCGCAGCGCCACCTCGCGCTGCCGCGCCGACACGCGTGACAGGAGGAGCGTGGATACGCTGGCGCACGAGAGGAGGAGCAGGAGGATGCCGGCTCCCGAGAGGACGCCCACCGCACGCTGCGCCTGCGCGGGGACGAGCCAGTCCGGGAACGTGCGCACCCGGAACCCCCATCCACCGTTCGTGTCGGGGAACGTCCGCCCGAGCGTGCCCGCGACACGGCCGAGCGCGGCGCGCAGATCGGCCACCGTTGCGCCCGGCCCGAGTCGGCCGATCGCTTCCAGCCGGTGATCGCCCCGGGGGAACGCCGGGTCGGGCCCGAAGGGCACCCAGACCTCTTCTCCGAACAGCGGCCGGAGGTGTACGGGGGCGATGCCCACCACGGTCCTGGGGATGCCGTCGATATCGATGGACGCCCCCAGCACGCCCGGGTCCGACGCGAACAGCCGCTGCCAGATCCCCTGGCTCAGGACCACCACGTTTCCCTCCTCCGCCGCCGATGCGTCGGAGGACGCGAAGGCCCGTCCGATCTCCGGGGGTGCTCCCAGCAGCTCGAAGAAGCCCGGGGTCACGACCATGCCCTGGATCTGGAGGGGCTCGGTGTGGCCGAGCAGCACCATGCGCCGCATGGCGAGGGCCGCAACGTCGCCGAGGTCGCGGGTCGAGGCCGCGACGTCCAGGTAGTTCGGAGCCGACAGGGAGTACGGGTCGCCCCCCGGATTGGTCTCCTGGATGCGCACGAGCCGGTCCGCCTCCGGGTAGGGGAGGGGCCGGAAGATCACCGTGTCGGCCAGGACGAAGCCCAGCACCGTGGCGCCCACGCCCAGGCCGACGGTCAGCGCGGTGACCAGGGAGAAGCCCGGGTTCCGCCGGACCTGTCGAAGCGCGAAGCGGAGATCCTGGAAGAAGTCCTCGATCGGCCTCGTTCCGCGCTCTTCCCGGGTCTGCTCCGCGAAGCGGTCGAGGCCGCCGAACGCGACAAGCGCCCGCCGCCGGGCCTCCGCGGGGGTGGCACCCTGCCGCACGTACTTCTCCGTCTCCATGTCGATGTGGAAGCGGAGCTCCTCGTCCATGTCGGCGTCCTGCCGTCCCTTGCGGAACAGGGACCGGAGTCGCTCACCCACCGCCTTTTGCCAGGACATCATCCCCTCCCGTCGTCTGCCGGGCTCACCCGGCCCCCTGTTCGGACGCCCGCAGGATCTTCTCCACGGCGCCGGCCGAGCGCCTCCAGGCGTCGTGCTCCTGTGCGAGCTGCGCTTCACCCTCGGAAGTGAGCTCGTAGTAGCGGGCACGACGGTTGTTCGGGCTCACGCGCCAGGCGGCGCGGATCCACCCCTTCCGCTTCATCCGCTGCAGCGCCGGATAGAGCGAGCCTTGATTGACGAGGAAGACGTCGTCGGACCACTCCTGGATCCGCTCGCTGATTCCCCACCCGTGCATCGGCTCGAGGGACAGGATCTTCAGAACCAGGAGGTCGAGCGTGCCCTGGAGGAGGTCCGTGCGCTGCTTGGCCATCGTTTTCCTCTAGATCATCTTCTGTAGACCATCTAGATGAAGATGGATCGAGCACCCGTGGTGGTCAAGGGGGTCAGTCTCCCTCTTCGCCGCCCCACCGCTCCGGATCGAAGAGGCCCGTCGGCAGGGTCGGGTCCGCCTCGATGTCGAAATACTCCTCTCGCATGACCTCGTGTCCGTCCACAAGGAAGTGGACGGTCGGCGAGATCCATGCCTGGCCCAGGGGTCTGTAGTCGTCGAAGCGGATATCCTGCAGGCTGGTCTCGGGCCCGCCGGTGGGCCTGATGAGGCGCACGAACACGAGGCGCTCGCGGTCGATCCAGAACTGGGGCGCCGTCTGGTCGCCCTCGGCGGCCCCCACCGCGTAGACGGGCCGCCCCTGCCAGCTGTCCGTGTGCAGGAGGGACAGGTCGAAGCCCTCCGAGCCGAGCACCTCGACAGTCCGGGCCACCGGTTGGCGGTAGACGTCGAACCCGAGGATCAGGAGGGGATTTCGCCGCGCCACCCGCTGCACCAGCTCGCCCTCGTGGAACACGAAGAGGCTGTCCCCGGAGTAGATCACGCCATTGCCGTCGTAGTCCGCGGCCTGGTCGATGCGCAGCTTGCCGGGGATCTCCGCGTGCTCCAGCCAGACCGCGTCCGGTGGGTGCGATCCGTCGGCCGCCGTGCGCACCACCGTCTGGCGGAAGCGCAGCGTACGGTACCAGACGTCGGCGTAGCGGTCGTGCATCGCGCGCACGACCCCCTCACCGGTGGTGGGCTCGGGCGCGCCCGAGCCGCAAGCCGCAGCCAGGGCGACGCCCGCGAGAAGCAGCAGCGTGAGGGGGCGGTTCATCGATCTACTCCGGCTGGGGGAAGGGTCTCCGCGATTCCCACATCGATGTACTGACCTCCCCGCGAGTTCCTCACGTGGACGGCCAGCGTGTGCTGGCCCGGCGTCAGGAGCCTCCGGGCGAGGTCGTCCAGCGGGAGCACGGAGTACGCCTGGTTGTACCCGGCGAGCGCCGCCACGTGGGTTCCGTCGATCCACACGTCGGCGTCCTCGTCGTGGCGGACCACCAGGCGCGGGTCCGCGAGGGTCCCCGCCGGCAGGACGAAGCTCCGGCGCATCCAGAGATCCGTAGTGGTCCACGGCGTGCGTACCCGCGTGCCCGAGTCCGTCGTGCGCCCGAAGCCACCGACTCCCGTGAGCCAGCCCGTGTCGTCGAAGTCGTGGCTCGTCCAGTCGCCCGTGGGCTCGGAGGTGGTGTAGCGCCAGCCCTGTCCCTCCCCCCGGGAGGTGGCCACCACGGCCCGGAGGATAGGTTGCGCGCCGTACAGCGCTTCGGCCGCCGCCCGGGCCGCCGGGGGCAGCTTCACCACCGCACGGTCGTACGTCATCATGCCGTTGACCTCCACCTCGACGTCGGTGGTCTGCGTGTAGATGGCCGCCGCGAGCCCTTCGCCTTCCAGGAAGCGCAGCTGGCCCAGGAGCGCGAGGTACGCGGCGCCGAGGCTCGCCGTGTCGGTGAAGGTCCGATACCCCCAGTTGTCCCTGGGCAGCCAAGTATGCCCCTCCAGCGGGAGGCCGAGCCCGCCGAACTCGCCCAGGACGCGCGCCCGGCGCCCGTCCCTCTCGGGGATGGCGGGTCCCGGATAGGCGTGCTCGTCCACGACGTCGCCGACCCCCCGGTCCGTCCAGCCGCTGGCTGCGTTCACGAGGCGCGTCGGGTCGTATGCCTCGAGCCACGTGGCGTAGCGCTCCGTGTCGTGCTGACCCCACCCCTCGTTGAAGGGCACCCACATCACGATGGAGGGATGGTTCCTGAGCGCGTCCACGACGTGCCGCAGCTCGTCGCCGAACTCCTCCCGGGCCGGCTCCGTCCGGTTCCCGCCACTGGGCATATCCTGCCACACCAGGAGGCCGAGACGGTCGGCGTGCCAGTACCACCGCGCCGGCTCCACCTTCACGTGCTTGCGTGCCAGGTTGAAGCCCATGCGCAGCGTGGTCTCGATGTCCGAGCGCAGCGCTTCGTCGGTGGGGGCGGCGTAGAGCCCGTCGGGCCACCAGCCCTGGTCCAGGAGCCCGTACTCGAAGAGGGGGCGGCCGTTGAGGAAGAGGCGGAGCACGCCCGTGCTGTCCTCTTCCACTGCGATCTTCCGCATGCCGAAGTAGCTCGCCACGGAGTCGCCCGAGGCCAGGCGCACCCGCAGGTCGTACAGGAACGGATCGCCCGGCGCCCACAGGTGCGGATCGGGGATCGAGAGCGTCAGCGGCTCCCCGGTGCGGCCCGACCCCTCGGCGACACGTCGGCCGTCGGCGAGGGCCTCGACGCGCACCGCGGTGCCGGCCTCGGCGCCGGCGGCGTCCACCCGCACCGTTACGCGCGACGAGTCCACGTCGGGGCGGATGTCCAACGAGGTCACGTATGTGGCAGGTACCGCTTCGAGCCACACGGTCTGCCAGATCCCCGTGACCGACGTGTACCAGATCGAGTGGGGCCGTCGCACCTGCTTGCCGCGAGGTTGCTCGCCGTCGTCGGTGGGGTCGGTGACCGAGACCACCAGCTCCTGATCCGTCGTCGCCGCCAGCGCGTCCGTGACGTCCACGGTGAAGGGGTCGTATCCGCCGCGGTGCTCACCCACGCGGCGGCCGTTCACGAACACCACGGCGTGGAAATCCACGGCACCGAAGTGGAGAAGGAGGCGGTGGCTTCGCTCCGCGTCCGCCTGGAACGTCCGGTGGTACCAGAGCCGCTCGTCCGGGGCCACGGTGCGCGTGACCCGGCTGAGCCGGGACTCGATGGGGAAGGGGACGAGGATGCGTCCGTCCCACGTGTCCGGCCGGGGAGTGACGCTGTCGCGCACCGCGTAATCCCACCATCCGTTCAGGCTACGCCACGCGCCGCGCGTCAACTGCGGCCGTGGGTAGTCGGGGAGCGGGTTCGCGGTGTCCACGTCCGCGGCCCACCGGGTCACCAGGTGCGCGTCGGGCGCCTGGGCCGATGCAGGGGCGTGCAGCGCCAGGAGCGCACAGAGCGCTCCTGGCGCGAACGCGAGCGGCCGACCCGCACCGAGAGAGGCACCGAGCCGAAAGCGGCGCAGGACGGTGCGGCGCCGAAGGGGCGGGGAGCGCGGGGGATCGGTGGGCACGCGGAGCCTCTGCGGGCGAGTCGGAGTCACGCGCGGCGCAATATACCCTCGGGACCCGCCCGGGAGACAGGGACCGAGGCCCGCCCCGTCCAGTTCGCTTCGCCGCCGGCGAGGTTGGCACCGCGAGGGTGCCGACCCCGGGGCTCGGACCGCGAGGCGGGGTGGGGGAAAACCCCCACCCGGAGGAGAGTCCTTCAAGCTTCGATGGGGGAAATGACCCCGACCGGTTCCGCCGCGTCGGTGCCCGATACGTCCCAAGACCCATCAGGGATTGATGTTACGGAGTTGGCTGGGTCGCGGTACGGTGATTGCCTCCCTGGCAGGTGAAGCTGTTCCCGCAGCGAGTCGTCGGCGTACGTGCAGGAGCAGACCGGCGCTCACCGAACGTTAGGAGAGGCCATGACCGCCCTCACCCTGTTGTCCCTCGCGGCCCTCACCGCCGCGCCGGCCCCCGCGCTCCCGTCGGCGTCGACGGAGGTCGCTCGCCGCACCGAGGCCCGCGTCTCCGAGTACCTTGAGGGAGTCGGCCGCGAAGCCTCCGCCGTCGTGGTGACCCCGTCGGACCCGATTCCGAGCTTCTCGCGCCAGACGGGCCTGGCCTGCAGCGCGTGTCACACCAGCTTCCCGCAGCTGAATGCCTTCGGCCGGATCTTCAAGCTGAACGGCTACACCATGAGCATGCTGCAGACCGTCCAGGCCACGGACAGCAGCGGATCCTCCCTCCGGCTGGACCTGATCCCACCCGTCTCGGCCATGGTCATCTCCTCCCTCACGTCGGTGAGCAAGGACGTTCCGGATCAGCAGAACGCGAGCATGGCGTTTCCCCAGGAGCTGGGCCTGTTCATCGGAGAGGCCATCACCCCCAAGATCGGCACGTTCCTGCAGCTCACCTACGACCCCGCCGAGGGCGGTATCGCCGTCGACAACGCCGACATCCGGTTCGCGAGCCACGCCAACATGAGCGGCAAGGACGTCCTGTACGGCTTCACCATCAACAACTCGCCCACGGTTCAGGACGTCTGGAACAGCACGCCGGTGTGGGGCTACCCCTTCACTGGATCCGAAGTCGCCCCCGCGCCCATGGCCTCCACGCTCATCGATGGCAACCTGGGTCAGACGGTGATGGGTGTCGGCGGCTACGCGCTCTGGAACAACCTCCTCTACACGGAGCTGACGCTCTACCGGTCCGCATTCCAGGGAGGCCCCATTCCCGTGGATGCCTCGGCGGAGAACGCCATCCACGGCGTCACTCCCTACTGGAGGGTGGCGATCCAGCACGCCCTCGCCGGTGGTCAGATCATGGTAGGCACGTACGGTCTGGTGTCCCACCTCGTCCCGTCCGGCTTCGAGGGCACGCAGGACCGGTACACGGATGCCGCGCTGGATGCCCAGTTCGACAAGACCATGCCGGGCGGAGCCTCGTTGGTCGCGCACGGAACCTGGATCCACGAGAGCCGGCATCTCGACGCCACGTTCGCCGACGGAGGAGCAGACCGGGCGGCGAGCAAGCTGCGTACGATCAGGGCGGACGCCACCTATTACACGGCATCGAGGGTCGGCTTCACGGCCGGGCTGTTCTCGACCTCGGGGGACGCGGACGCGGGTCTGTATCCGGCGGATCCGATGGACGGTAGCGCCACGGGAAGCCCGAACAGCAGCGGCTACATGCTCCAACTCTCGTTCATGCCCTGGCTGAACACCCGCCTCGGCGCGCAGTACGTGGGCTACACGAAGTTCAACGGGGCCAGCAACAACTACGATGGGGCGGGGCGCAACGCGTCCGACAACAACGCCCTCTATCTGATGACCTGGCTCGTGTTCTGACCGAGGTGCCCGGGGGGGAACGGCCGGCCATGAACGTGACGCGTACTGCCACCGTCACGAGGCCCGCCGGCTCCCCCGGGTGCGTGGCACCGGCTCAACCCAAACCGAAGCGCTCCAGGCGATAGCGGAGCGTGTCGCGGCTGAGCCCGAGAAGTCGGGCGGCCGCGCTCTTGTTGCCCTGCGTCCTCTCCAGCGCTTGCTGGATGAGCTGCCGCTCGACGTCCTCCAGGTCCGCACCGTCAGCCGGCAACACGAACGCATAGCCCTTTCTCTCCCCGTCTGCCGCGACGATCTCGTCGGGAAGGTGCTTCACGTCGATGACCCGGGTGTCCTCGAAGAGCAGGATGCGCTCGATGACGTTCCGAAGCTGGCGGACGTTTCCCGGCCAGGCGTAGCGCTCCATGGTGGCCAACGCCTCGGCGGTCACGGTGCTCTCCGGGCGGCGCAATTCCCGACTCAGCAAGCGGATGAAGTGCGTCACCAGGGGAGCGACGTCGTCCGGGCGTTCGCGCAGCGCGGGGATGTCCACGGGAACGACATTCAGCCGATAGAAGAGATCCTCGCGGAAGTCGCCACGCTCCACCGCCCTCGTCAGGTCTCGATTCGTCGCAGCCACGACGTGCACGTCCACCTCGATGTCTCGAACGCCGCCGACCCTTCGGAATGACTGGCTCTCCAGGAAGTGCAGCAGCTTGGCCTGGACCGGGGCAGGCATGTCGCCGATCTCGTCCAGGAACGCCGTCCCATGGTTTGCCACTTCGAGGAGCCCCCGCTTCGCCTGGCGAGCTCCGGTGAACGCCCCCGCCTCGTGCCCGAACAGCTCACTCTCGACGAGGTGCTCGGGGAGGGCGGTGCAGTTCACCTCGACGAACGGCTGGGCGCGACGCGGTCCGCGAGCGTGGATTGCCCTGGCCACCACGTCCTTTCCGGTGCCGCTCTCTCCTCGGATGAGGATGTTCGAGGGGGATCCCATCTCCCCGATGCGAGAGATACGCTCCGCGATGCGACGCATCGCCGGCGAGCGGCCCACGAGCGTGACGTCCGAGAAACGCCATTCGTGTCCTGCGCGCAACCGCTCGACCTCTTCACGCAGCGTGCTCGCCGACAACGCCTGGTCGATGAGCAGCAGGATCTCGGAGAGGTTCACGGGCTTCTCGAGGAAGTGATAGGCGCCGGCGCGCACCGCTCCGACGGCGGTCTCCACTTCGCCGTAGGCGGTCATCATGATGACCGGCACCGACGGCGCGATCTCCTGGACCTCGGCCAGCACCTCGAGGCCCGAACAGTCCGGAAGCCTCAGATCCAACACGACGATGTCAGGTGGAGAGCGACGCACGGCCGCGATGGCGCCTGCGCCGTTCTCGAAGGACTCGACCTCGAAGCCCTCCTCCGCGAGGTGCTCCTCCATCCACAGGCGTATGAGCATCTCGTCGTCGCAGACGAATACACGCGCTCGACTCACGGTTGCGTGCCTCCGTGGTTGGATGTGCCTCCGGGGCCGCCAGCAGGCCCTTGCAGGGGGATCGCGATCTCCACGGTGGTACCGACTCCCTCACGGCTTTCGATGCTCACCCTGCCACCGTGCCGCTCGACGATCTCCCGCGTGATGGAGAGACCGAGGCCGGTTCCCCCCTGTGGCCGCGTGGTGAAGAAGGGCTTGAAGACCTGGTCGAGCTGCGCGGGGGGGATTCCGGCTCCCGTGTCGGAGACGCGGATGACGACTTCGGACCCGGTGGTCGTCGAAGCCATTGCGATCTCGCCCCCGGCCGGCGTGGCCTCGATGGCGTTGAGCACGACGTTCACGAGGGCCTGTTGGAGGAGTGTGTCGTCAGCGGGTACGACGGGCATTCCGGGGAGGAACGAAGCGTGCAGCGACACTCCCTTCCGTTGCGCGGACGCCTCCACCAGCCGCCTGGCCCGCTCGATCACGACGTTCAGGTCGGAGGGAGCGAGCTTGGGCGATGCCGGCCTCGCGAAGGCCAGGAAATCGCGGACTGTGGTACCGATGCGGCCGAGCTCCCGCGCGACCTCGTCCAGGATGGGGTCCACCGCGGGGCTGGGCCCGATGCGGCGTCGGACCAGGTCGAGCCCGTGGGTGATAGCCACCACCGGGTTCTTGATCTCGTGGGCGAGGCCGCTGGCGAGCTCCCCCACGCTGGCGAGGTGCTGGGCGCGCGCGATCTCCTTCTGATGGAGCTCCGAGACGCGCGCGGACGCCTCCGCCAGCGCCTCGGCCATGTCGTTGAACGATCGCGCCAGCTCACCGATCTCGTCCCGACTCGTCCGGTCCACGCGCGCGTCCAGGTCGCCGCTACCCAGGCGGCGCGTCGCCGCGACGAGGCGATCGACGGGCGCGACGATGCCCCGGGAGACGAACCACGCGGCGGCGACGAGGACGAGGGCCAGGGCCCCGGCGAAGTACATGCTTGTGCGCCCCAGGCTGCGGAGGGCGCTGAGGGCCTCCTCCTCGGGCACCTCGGTGACCTGGGTCCAGGGCAGACCAGGAACCTGGAGGCGGCGACCCGCCACGTCCATGCGGAGGTGGCTCAGATAGCGGGCATGGTCGTTGGATGCCCTGAGCGGTGTTTCGAACGTGTCGCCGTAACTCTCTCCGGGGCCCCGCTCCGAGAAGTAGATGGGGCGAGCGTCTCCGTCCAGGAGGATCGTCCGGATGCGCTCGCCCTGGTCCTGGGGAAAACGGAGGAAGTCCTCCATGTCCCTTGATGGGACGATTCCTCCGAGGAAGCCCAGCTCCCCGCCGTCCGCACCGACGATGGGGACCGCGATGCACAGCGAGGGCGGGCGCGAGCCGTCGGGGTCCCGCAGCAGCGCCACGCTCTGGATCTGTCCGTCGCAGGGGTAGGAGTTGCCGGCCACCGAATCGCCACGGGCCGAGGCGAGGAAGTGGCCCACACGGTCGAGGAGGTAGAGGTCGCGGAAGGAGCCGCCTCCCTCGGTTCTCTGACGCCCGAGATACTCCTCCACCTCTTCCGGGCTCGCCACGCTCTCCATCCCCCCTCGCGCTCCCGCGGCCCGGCGCAACCCTGCGCGGAGGAACTCGTTCCCCGCCGCGACGGCGTCCAGGAAGACGATGTGCCGCTCCATGCGGTTCTGCACGTGGAGCACCTGTAGGAGCGACGCCACGTCGAGCGATCGTTCGAGGAGCCCCTCGGCGATGCGGCGACTGCGGACGTACCCGACTCCGTTGGAGACGAGCAGAGGAACCAGCGACAGGGCGAGGAACCAGCCCATGAGCCTGCGGCCCAGCTTCGACCCCCGGCCGAAGCTCTCCTCGGTGCCGTCCGGCCCCCGATCCCCTGTGGTCATCGACGCTGCACGCTGCGGTGGGGAGAAGATCTCGCGCCCCATGGTGGGGCAAACCACCCACTGACAGATTAACCGTTCAAGCTTCCGTGGGGCAAATCCCCATAGGCAACCCGAGGCGCCTGGCCGGTCCAGTGCCCTAACATATCGTAGCGCAACCGGTTATGGGTGCGGACGGCTTCCGGTCCGGGGATTGCTTCGAGGCGGGGTAGGACCGGCTCCGATCGCCGTCAGACTCCCCGTTCCGAGGCACGAAGCCCGATGCGCGCACGTGCTCTGCTCCTGCTGGCACTCGGCCTGCCTGTCGTGGCGTGCGGAGGATCGGACGCGGCGTTCCGGAGCTCGACGTCGCGAGGGGACCCTGCGGAGGTGGCGGAGCTACCCTTTCCGGTTCGGCTCACTTCCCGACAGTCGAAGGGCCGGGAGGTGTTCGACGACGTGTGCGCATCCTGCCACGGTCGTGGCGGACGGGCGGACACCACGAGCCTGCCAGGCGTGTCCGGACGTCCTCCGGACTTGAGCGACAAGCGATACCCGCTGCTCACCGAGACCGAGCTGGCCGCGCGTTTCGCCGCGGCGCACGGAGGTACCCTTCGCTCGGTGGTCACCGTGGAGGGGATCCAGGCCGCCCTGAGCTACCTTCCGGTCCTGGCCTATCCGCCCGATGCGCCGGGTAGTGCCGTCCGCGGCAGGGATCTCTACGGGCGATACTGCTCCTCCTGCCATGGGGTCCATGGAGACGGCCGGGGACCGGCGGCCGCCCTGCTCGACACCCCGCCGGCGGACTTCACGCGCGATCCGCTCGTGGCCGCGCGGGACTTCGACGCGCTCGCGCGCGACACCCGAGACGGGCCTGGACGTCCCCACATCTCCTCGATGCCCGCGTGGGGGTTCGTCTTCGATCGGATGATGTTGTGCGATGTGGCGGCGTACCTCCCCACGTTCCGCGAGGCGCCGCTCTCCGGGCGCTGAACGTCGCGGACGGCGCGCCCTACGCGCCTCCTTGGGGCTCGTCCGCGTCCGTGTCCCCGTACCGGCGGCGCAAGGCCTCCAACTCCGCCTTCAGCTCCACCACCAGGGCGTCGTAGCGCGGGTCCCCGTAGACGTTTTGCAGCTCGTGCGGGTCCGCCTCCAGGTCGTAGAGCTCCCACGCGTCGATGTCGTAGTAGAAGTGGATGAGCTTGTAGCGCTCCGTTCGGATCCCGTAGTGCCGCTTGATCTCGGGGCTGCCGGGGAACTCGTAGTAGTGGTAGTAGATGGACCGCCGCCAGCGCTCGGGGGTCAGCCCCCGGAGCACGTCGCGCATGGACGCGCCCTGCATGTCCGCGGGGGCCGGCACGCCGGCGTAGTCGAGGAACGTCGGCGCGAAGTCCAGGTTCATGACCATCTCGTCGGCCACCCGCGGCCGGATCTCGGGCGGGTAGCGGACGATCAGCGGCATGCGCAGCGACTCCTCGTACATGAATCGCTTGTCGAACCAGCCGTGCTCGCCCAGGTAGGAGCCCTGGTCCGACGTGTAGACCACGACGGTGGTCTCCGCGAGCCCGCTCTCGTCCAGGTAGTCCAGCACCCGACCGACGTTGTCGTCCACCGACGCGATGCAGCGCAGGTAGTCCTTGATGTACTGCTGGTACTTCCAGCGCGTGAGCGCCTCGCCCTCCAGGTGGAGCGTCCTCCACTCCTCGTTGCGGGCCGCGTACGCCTGGCGCCAGACGCGCTTCTCGTCGTCGGTGAGGCGTCCGAAGATGGCCTTCCACTGGGGCTCCAGGAACAGCTCGCCGAGAATGGGGCCCGTGACCGCCGGGTCGAGCTTCAGGTCGTAGCCGAGCTGGATGCGGTCGGCGATGCGCATGATCTGGTCGCGCGCAGCCTCGCTCCGGGTGGCGTAGTCGTCGTCGAAGGTGTCCGGGACCGGGATGTCCTCCCCCTCGTACATGGAGAGGTGCTTCAGGTCGGGCATCCAGTTCCGGTGAGGCGCCTTGTTGTGCAGGAGGGCGCAGAAGGGCTTCGCGGGATCGCGTCCGCGGATCCAGGACAGGCAATCGTCCGTGATGAGGTCGGTGACGTATCCCTGGCGCCGGGTCGTCCGCCCCATCTCGATGAAGTCGGGGTTGTAGTAGTCGCCCTGACCGGGAAGGATGTTCCAGTAGTCGAAGCCGGTGGGGTCGCTCTTCAGATGCCACTTGCCGAACATCGCGGTGGCGTACCCCGCCCGCTGCAGGATCCTGGGGAAGGTCTCCTGGCTGCCGTCGAAGACCTCGGCGTTGTCGGTCACCCCGTTCAGGTGGCTGTACTTCCCCGTGAGCAGCACCGCGCGGCTGGGCGCGCACAGCGAGTTGGTGCAGAAGCTGCGCGTGAAGCGCACGCCGCCTTCGGCGAGGCGGTCGATATTGGGGGTCCGGTTGATCCTGCCCGAATAGCACGACATCGCCTGGTAGGCGTGGTCGTCGGACATGATGAAGAGGATATTGGGGCGGCTCGGGGGTCTACGGCGGGAGGACGGGTCGGGGAGCACGGCGAGGGAGGCGGCGCCGGCGCCCAGGTCCCGGATGAACCTGCGGCGCGAGATGTCTGAGGCGGCCATCTTCTAGGGCAACGGGTAGTTCAGGGAAGGACCCCTTCCATCACATTCCACCAGATCGCGTGATGCTAGCCCCCGGGAGGCGAAAAAGCGATGACATGAGCCGGGCACCATTCCACGTCATGGCCAAGCCCGCCGGGCCCCTGTGCAACCTCGACTGCCGCTACTGCTACTATCTGGAGAAGGAGCGGCTGTACCCTCCCGGCCACGCCTTCCGCATGTCCCCGGAGGTGCTGGAGGCGTACGTCCGCCAGTACATCGCGTCACAGCCCGGCGCCGAGGTCACCTTCACCTGGCAGGGTGGCGAGCCCACCCTGGCGGGGCTGGACTTCTTCCGCGAGGTGGTGCGGCTCCAGGAGACGCACGCCGACGGGCGGAGGATCGCCAACGCCATCCAGACCAACGGCACGCTCCTCGACGACACGTGGTGCGCGTTCTTCACCGAGCAGGGGTTCCTGGTGGGACTGAGCGTGGACGGCCCCCGGGAGCTCCACGACGCCAATCGGCCGGACAAGGGAGGGCACCCCTCCTTCGACAAGGTGATGCGCGGTCTCGGGTACCTCCGGAAGCACGGTACGGACTTCAACACCCTCACGGTGGTGAGCCGGCGCAACGCCCGCCGTGCGTTGGACGTCTACCGGTTCCTCCTGGAGATCGGCTCCCGACACCTCCAGTTCATCCCCCTGGTGGAGCGCCGCCCGGACGCCGAGGCACGCCTCCTCGGGCTGGATCACGCCGCGCCGCCAGGGAAGGGAGCCGACGGCGAGGCCCTACCCGTTACGCCGGAGAGCGTGGATCCCCGGGACTACGGCACGTTCATGCTGGCGATCTTCGACGCGTGGGTGCGGGCCGACGTGGGCCGGGTCTTCGTGCAGCTCTTCGAGGCGACCCTGGCGGGGTGGATGGGGCTGCCACCGCCCCTGTGCGTGTTCGCGGAGACGTGCGGCGACGCCATGGTCCTGGAGCACGACGGCACCCTGTACTCCTGCGACCACTACGTCTATCCCGGATGGCGCCTGGGCAACGTCCTGGACACCCCCATGCGCGCCCTGGCGGATGCCGACCGCCAGGTCGCCTTCGGCCTGGCGAAGCGTGACACGCTCCCGCGGTACTGCCGTGAATGCGAGGTGCGCTTCCTCTGTAACGGGGAGTGCCCGAAGCACCGGTTCGCCACTACGCCCGACGGGGAGCCGGGCCTGAACTACCTGTGCGCCGGCTACAAGGGGTTCTTCACCACGACGGCGCCGCACTTCCGTTCCATGGCGGATCTACTGCGGGCAGGCCGCCCGCCGGCGGAGATCATGGGCATCGTGGCCGCCCGCGACCGCGAGGAGGCCATGGCGCGGGCGGGGCGCAACGACCCGTGCCCGTGCGGCAGCGGCCGGAAGTTCAAGAGCTGCTGCGGATCGTCGGGGTGAAGTCGTCGCGCCTCCAGCAACAGGGGCCCCGCCCACGCGGCAACTGAACCGAGCCCCGGGGTGTCCACCCAGGCAGTGAGAGCAGGGGCCCGGCCGGCACGACCCCATCCGGTGCCGCGCGCGGATCCCACGTTACCATCGCTTCCGATCGGATCCAGGAACTCGGCCATGTCCGACCTCGTCGGGGATCTCCGCTTCGCGCTGCGCTCCTTCCGGCGCTCCCCCCTCCACGCGCTGGCCACGGTGTTCATCCTCGGAGTGGGGATCGGCGCCGTGACCCTCATGTTCAGCGTCCTGAACGCCTCGGTGCTGAGGCCGCTCCCCTTCCCGCATCCGGACCGCCTGGTCTGGCTGTGGAAGGCCAGCGACCAGGTGCGGCAGAACTCCGTCTCGTACGACGACTTCAGGGACTACCGGGCGTCGCTGGACGCGATGGACGACGTCGCAGCGTACCAGCTCTTCTATCCCAGGTTGCTGCTGTCGGGGACGGAGGAGGGTACCCGCGTCCTCGGCAATCAGGTGACGCCGAACCTCTTCTCCGTCCTCGGCGTCGCCCCCTCCCTGGGCCGGGGATTCCGGTGGGAGGAGGCAGTGGACGGCGGGCCCGACGTCACCATCCTGAGCCACCCATTCTGGCAGGGGCGCTTCGGGGCGGACCCGTCCATCGTGGGGCGCACGATCTCCCTGAACGGACGACCGACGGAAGTCGTCGGGGTCATGCCGGAGGGCTTCGCGTTTCCCGCGTCGGGGGTGCAGCTCTGGCTTCCGACCCGGGAAGGTGAGCGGGCCACGCAGGGCCGGGGCAACAACAACTTCTTCGTGGTCGGCCGGCTCAAGGATGGGGTGTCCCTGGCCGCGGCCCAGGCGCAGGTGGACGCCGTGGCGGCGCGGATCCAGGCGGCCAACCCGGACTACGCCGCCTGGTACCACTGGCTCCAGCCGCTGCACACGGTCCTGTTCGGAAACACGAGGACGGTCCTCCTCCTCCTCCTGGGCATCGTCGCCCTGGTTCCGCTGGTCGCCTGTGCGAACGTGGCCTCCCTGGCGCTGGCTCGGGCCACCGCTCGGACCAACGAGCTGGCGACGCGCAGGGCCCTGGGCGCCGGCAGGGGCCGCGTCGTGCGCCAGCTCGTGGTGGAGAACGTCCTGCTGGCGTTCATCGGTGGGGCGCTCGGACTCCTCGTCGCGCAGGTCGGAGGCCGGCTGCTCCGGTCGGTGGGGCCGGCCTCCATCCCCCGACTGAACGAGATCGGCGTCGATCCCACGGTGCTGTCGTTCGCCCTCCTGGTGTCGCTCCTGACGGTGCCGCTCTTCGGCGTCCTACCGGCCGTGCGTGGTGCCGGCTTCGACCTGGCCGGAGCGCTCCGTTTCGGGGCGGGGAGAGGCGGCACGGCCCGGAAGGGCTGGTCCCGATCCGCGCTGGTAGTGACGCAGGTGGCCCTCTCCATGACCCTCCTGGTCACGTCCGGGATGCTGTACCGCAGCCTGTCCTCGATCAACCGGGTCGACCCGGGCTTCGAGGTCGGCTCCCTCCTGACCGCCGGGCTCGAGCTCCCGGCCCACAAGTTCGCGTCCCCGGAGGAGCTGGGGCTGGCGTGGGACCTGACCATCCGACGGATCGCGGCCATCCCCGGCGTGCAGGGGGTGGCGGCCGCGGATTGGCTCCCGGTGACACCGGGAGGCGGCCCCTGGAACGGGCTCTCCCGACCGGGCCGCGGCGAGGGCACGGACCAGGACCAGATCCCGGGTCGGAGGAAGTTCGTGAGCCGCGACTACTTCCGGGTCCTGGGCATCCCGATCCTGGCCGGCCGCCCCTTCCAGGAGGACGACGGGCCCGGGTCCGAACCCGTGATCATCCTGAGCCAGACGCTCGCCACGGCGCTGTTCCCCGGCGAGGATCCCCTGGGCCAGCCCGTCACCCTCTGGGATCGGCCGTTCCGGGTCGTGGGCGTGTCGGCGAAGGTGGACGAAGCCGGGCTGGGCAACGAAGGCAGGCCGGCGTTCTTCGTATCCACAGACCAGTTTCCCCAGGAAGGACTGCGGGTGGCGATCCGCACCGCCGGGGAGGATCCCCTGGCCGTTGCGACCTCTGTCCGTTCCGCCCTGCACGAGGAGGATCCGGACATCGCTGTCGCCGAGGTACAGACCATGGACGCGCGCATCGGCTCCACCCTCGCGCAGCCTCGCTTCCGTACGGGCCTGGTGAGCGTCTTCGCGCTGGTGGGCCTCGCCCTCGCCGCGGTTGGCCTGTACGGGGTGCTGGCCTATCTGGTCACGCTGCGGCGCCACGAGATCGGCATCCGCATGGCGGTCGGAGCCGACCGCGGAGTGGTGCTGAGGCTGATCATGCTCGAGGGGATGAGGATGGTGGGAGCGGGGGTGATCCTCGGGCTGATCGCCGGTGCCGGCGTCTCGGTGCTGATACGCGGGCTCCTCTTCGGCGTCTCGCCGGCCGACCCGGTCTCTCTGGCCGGCTCGACGCTGGTGCTTCTCGCCGTGGCCTCGGCGGCCGCATTCCTCCCGGCCGTGCGGGCCGTGAGGGTGAATCTCCTGGAGGCGCTGCGGGCGGACTAGGCGGGGGTGTACCCCGGCGGCCAGGGCGCGGCGGCGGCCCGCGCGCTCGCGCTGGCTGCGCTGAGGAATGAGCGCGCCGACCGCCGCCCGCGAGACCGTGTTCGTCCACCAGGACCCCATGGCCTCCGGCCGTCCATCTATGTTGGCAGATCGCCTATGGTGCGGAGGCCTGGTCGGCCTCCACACTCCTTTGTCATGAAGGATGGCAAGAACCCTGCCCCGGTCGGACCCAGGCGGCGCGGACCGCGAGAGTGCGGAATTCCGCGCGTTTCCCTGCCTCGCGGGAGGATGCCCCGGTGTCCACCGCTGCACCGTCGCAGCGGTGTCCTGTGGTCCGGGATCGACAGGAGGGGGGCGCGGTGCCCGGTTCCGCTCGAGGTTCGGCAGGAGCCAGGCGCTCGCCCCTACCCGAGCACCTCCCGGATCCTCGCGCTCACGGCCCGCAGTGACGCCGTGAGTCGGTCCGCCAGCTCGGTGGCTTCCCGCGCGTCGCCGTTCTCGATCGCTTCGCGGACACCGGGAAGCGTCTTCACGCCGTACCCCGTGTAGAAGCCCGGGGCGTAGAGTTGGTGGCGGAACCAGGGCCGGCCGGGGAGACCCTGCTCGGTGAGGAAGCCCCGCTCGATGTCGAGCATGAGGGTGTTGAGTGCCCTCACGTCCTCCGTCGGGGGCGTGGCGGCCCCGAGCGTCGCCTCGACCTTCCCCTGCAGCGCGTCCGTGGCCGAGCCGAACTCCCGGCCGGCATCCCGGAGCGAGGCGAGGTCGACGGCCACGCCCCGCTGCTCGGCTTCGGCCTCGACCTCGTCAAGATAACGCTCCACCGTCTCAGCCGTGGCGCGGTAGTCGAAGGGAAGGACCTCCGCGTTCGCCATGCGCGCCAGGAAGAGCGCCACGACCTCCGCGAGCCGCTCACCCGTCTCGAAGCCGGGATCGCCGAACGTGACGAAGTAGTGGTGGGTGTCGTAGCGGGAGTGGTACACCCCGTTGGGCGACTCGAAGCCGAGATTGAGCGAAGGAATCCCCAGGTGGTCGATGAACACCGTGTAGTCGCTTCCCGAGCCGAGCGCGCCGATGCGCACATCGGTGTCGCCGTTCGCCGTCACCACCGGGGCCATGGAACCTTCTTCCGCATCGGCGGTGCCCTCCCGTGCCCTTCCGAGCCAGCGCTGCTGGACCGTGGTCCCCTCCTCGCGGGGGAAGGCGACCGCGCGGGTCACGTCGTTGACGAGCGGCTGCAGCGCGTGGGACCCCGACGCCTGGAACTCGCCCTGGTGGTAGCTCTCGCGGTTGACGTACACGGCGACCTTGCCGGGCAGCTCATCGGCGTGCTCCTCGGCCCATTCCGTCGAGCCGATCAGCCCCCAGTCCTCCGCGTCCCAACTCGCGATGGCGACGGTACGCCGGAGGCGATGGCCGGCACGGGCCTCCTCGGCCAACGCCCGCGCGGTCTCCAGCAGGGACACCGCGCCCGAGATCGGGTCGCGCCCGCCGAAGGTCCACGCGTCGCGGTGCCCGCCCGCCATGACCCACGTGTCCGGCTCCTCGTCGCCGAGCAGGAGGCCGATGACGTCGACGATGGGGCGCACCGACCAGTCGAAGCGTAGCCGCATGTGTACCCGGGCGGGTCCGGGTCCGGCGTGGTAGTCGAAGGGGAGGCCCCCCTGCCAGGCCTCGGGGACGCCTGCCCCGGCCAGGTTGCGCAGGATCGGCTCGGCGTCGCCGTAGGAGATCGGCTGAACCGGGATCTTCTGGATCGTCGGCACCTCGTCCAGCGGGATCCGCTCCGCCCCCGCTACGCTCGGCTGGAACGGCGTCTGCGGGTCACCCGGGTACGTGGGCATGTCCATCACCGAGCCCCGCTGCACGCCCTGGCTCGGACGCCACTTGCCCACGGGCAGCGTGTCGCCTTTCACGAAGCCGTCGTCCGCGGGGTCGGAGTAGATGAGCGCGCCGACGGCCCCGTGCTCAGCGGCCAGTCGAGGCTTGATGCCGCGCCAGCTCCGACCGTAGCGGGCCAGCACGATCTTGCCCTCGACCGAGATCCCCAGCGAATCCAGCACGCGGTAGTCTTCGGGGATGCCGTAGTTGACGTACACGACCTCGGCCGTGACGTCGCCGTCCGCGGAGTAGGCGTTGAACGGCGGGAGCACGCCGTCCTTCCCGGTATCGGGGTCGTCGGGCAGCGGCGGCTCGGCGAGGCGGAGCTCGTAGCGTTCCGGCGCTACGAGGGTGACGACGCGCTCGACCGGGTAGGGGAGCAGCGCCTCGTAGCGCGGCATCATGATGGAGTCGAAGCCGAACTCCAGCAGTCTATCAGCGATGTAGCGTGCGGCCTGCTCGTTCGCTGCCGTACCGGCGTGGTGCGGTTCGGCCGTCAGCGCCGTGTGATACGTCATCATCCGGTCGCCGGAGGGCGTGCCGAGGATCCCTTCCTCGATGCTCCGCTGCTCGGCTGTGCCCTCGGCGGTGAAGCCGCGCATCCGGTCTGCGGCTACGGTGCAGCCGGCCAGCGCGAGGACGACGAGAAGCGTCGACGGGACGGGGAGGCGGCGGGCTCGGCGAAGGGTGCGCATCGGTTGACTCCGGTCTGGGTGGACCGGGGGAGAGTGCGACCGGGCGCCGGGTGCTGTCAAAAGGAACGAGCGTCGTCGAGAGACGTCGCGAGGCGAGCGACTGCCGGCGGCGGACGGTATGGCCCTGAGCCGCCGGCCGCCGCCCGCAACACGTAGTTCCACATCACCAGCTCGGGCACGACGTCGGCGTCCCCGCACTGGTAGCTGATCCCGCCGTTGTCGTCGGCCGTGCATCCGAAGAAGACCGCGGTGAGCCCCAGCTCCGGAACGACGAAGAGTTTCTGGCCGCCGTACCCGGAGGCCATGAGAACGCCATTGGGGACCATCGGTCGGCCGGGAAGCTCGAGGGGGTACACCCACCACTGGAACCCGTACCGGGCGTTGCCCCAATCCGTGTCCGTCCAGTCCCGGAAGGATGCTTCGATCCAGTCCCTGGAGACGAGTTGCTCGCCGTTCCACCGCCCTCCGTCCAGGTAGAGCCGGCCGAGCTTGAGAAGGTCACGGCCCCGCATGTACAGCCCGTCCTGCCCTCGGGCGGTGCCGTCGTCGGTCTTCTGCCAGAAGTAGTCCTCGATCCCCATGGGCTCGAAGAGGTGGTCCCGGGCGAAGACGTCCGCTTCCACCCCGCTCACGTTCGGGATCAGACCGGTGAGCAGCATCGAGCACCCGCTGTTGTAGAAGAACCGCTCGCCCGGCTCCCGGACCATCGGCTTCTCGAGCACGTACCGCACCGCGTCCGGCGCCGCCTTGATGTGGATGTCGTCGCGGTCACGGTCGGTGACGTCCTTGGTGTCCCAGCCCAGCCCCGCCGTCATGGTCAGGACGTGACGCAGGGTGATGTCGCGCTTGCGGGGATCGGCGGCGAAGAGGTCGTCAGCCTCGGGGAAGAGGCCCGCGATGGGCTGGTCCCAACTCCCGACCAGGCCCTGCTGCGCGGCCGCACCCACGACCATGGAGGCCACGGATTTGGTCGCCGATGCGAGAAAGTGCCGACGCTCGACGCCGGTTTGCGGCGTGAAGTACCCCTCGTAGACCAGGACCCCGTTCCTGGCGATGAGCAGCGCGTCCACTTCGCCGATGTCCCGGCTGCGGAGACGTTGGTCCAGGAGACCCAGGACGACGGGGTCGAGGCCCTGGGTCTCGGGCGCGTCCACTGCCCAGCCGTCGTCCAGGGCGGCGGGGGCAGGGAGGTCGCCGACGTCCGGCCATAGCGCATCGCCCGAGCAGGCGGCGGCCAGGAGGAGCAGGCCGAGGGCAAGACGCCGGGGAGCTTCGCCGGGGCTCACGATCCACCTCCCCCACCCGCGGATCCCCAGGGGGACAGGAGCGCGACGGAGAAGCCGATGGCGACGCTGCGGACGCTTCCGGGGATGAGCCCACCGCCGTTCTGGTTGCGGAGGCCCCCGGATATCCGGGCATCGACGCTCAGGATCCGGCGCCCCACGGGGAGTGCCACGCCGACGCCCGCGACGCCAGCGACGTCCAGCCGCTTCCACCGGGCGCCCATCAGGGAGTCGTCGCAGGACAGATCACCGACGACCGCGACCCCGGCGATGCGGCAGCGGAGGGCGAGCTTCCCGGTGACGCCGGCCGTCAAGTGCGGGGAGATCCGCGTCGGCGCCCGAACGGAAAACAGGATCGGCACCGCCAGCTCGTCCCGGCGCAGATCGCCGGTGTGCGCGCCGCCGCCGCCCAATCCCTCCCGGGAGAGCTGAAGCGCGACCTCCCCGGTGAAGAACGCGCCGAGGTCGCGGCCGACCGCGATCCCCGCCTGCGCACCGACGAGCATCTCCGTCTGGGCGTCCGTAGCAGGGTCCGCGAACTCCATGGTGCTCACCACGACCCCGACCCGTGGCGCCAACGTGAGACGACTCTGGCCTCGTACCGCACCGGCCCCGGCGACCGACAGTGTGAGGAGCAGCGCGCCGACCCGTGTTCCCGCCCTCGTCCTCGTCATCGTCCACCTCCCGTGACGACCCACGACGCTTCATTAGATCATCTATGGAAAAAGCCGACCGTTCATTAGATTGTCAAGGGGAAAGGACGGAGAACGGGTCGGGCTCCGGGGAAGATTCCGCGTGCCAGAGGGCAACCCTGGCGGGTCCGTGGCCTGTCCAAATCGGACGTGGGGCCGTGGCGGGTGCCCTGACGCGTCGACCGTGACCGACGGGGGAGGGGACGATGAGGATGAGGACGACGATGAAGACGGCATCCGGCAGAGGCCGGAAGCTGGCGGGCGTGGTGTTCGGACTGGCGTTCCTGTTTCCCGGTGCGCAGACACGGTCCCAGGAGATCCACCGGGCGGCAGCCGCCGGGGACACGGCCGCCATCGCAGCGATGCTCGCCGCCGACAGCGCCCTCATGGAGGCGCGGGACGACCGCGGGCGCACGCCCCTCCAGGCGGCCGTCCTGGCGAGGCAGGTGGAGGTTGCACGCATGCTTCTCGAGCGCGGCGCCGACCCGAACGCCCGCGACGAGCAAGCCGGCCAGACCGCAGTGGACTATGCCTTCCTGGTGGAGAGCCAGCGGGGGGGCGACGCGATGACGCGGCTGCTCCTCTCCCACGGAGCCACCTTCGACCCGAACGCCGCGGTGCGGGGACCCGTGAAGCGGTTGGACGTCGCGGTGGTCTTCGGCAATCTGGACATGGTCCATCTGCTCCTGGACGCCGGCGCCGATCCCAACGAACCGACCGGATACCCCATGAAGCCCCTCGCTTCGGCGGCCGCCCGCGGGCACGCCGAGCTTGTCCGGGTCCTCCTCGAGACCGGGGCCGACCCGGACGAACCGGACGCCCGGGAAAGGTCCCCCCTCCGCCTCGCGGTCGAGAAGGGACACGCGGATGTCGTGGAGAGCCTCCTCGACGGGGGGGCCTCGCCGGCCTGCGTGGATACCGCGACCGGCCAGAGCCTTCTGCACGTGGCCGCCCTGGGCGGACACCTTCCCGTGGTGGAGCGGCTGCTGACGGCCGGTGCCGACGTCCATGCCGTGGACGGAGCCCGCAGGGAGCCGCTCTACTACGCGCTCCGGTATGGGCACGGCGCCGTGGCGGATCGACTCATCGCCGCGGGCGCAGATCCCGGGGATCCGGCGGCGCGTCCGACGCCCAGCGCGTCCCTTCTGCGTCGTTCGGTGGCCGACGGGGAGGGGGTCCTCTGGTACCTGGCCAATCGGGGTTGGGCGGTGCGGACCGCGAAGCGGCTGCTCGTCTTCGACGCGGAAGAGTTCGGCGTGAACAGGCCCGCGCAGCCGTCCCTGTCCAACGGCTTCCTGACGCCGGCCGAGATCGGCGGCATGGACGTGGTGGCCTTCTTCACGGCGTACCACGGCGAGCCGGGGGAGCCCGCGTACATCCACCAGATCGAGGATTCGCTGAAGAGCGTCACCTACGTCCAGAACGCGGGGGACCGCTGGCGGGGCTCCGCGCGCTCCGTGTATCTGTCGCCCGACGCCGACACCGTCGTCGCGGGCGCGCGCGTGCGCACGGTGGAGGTGACCCGGGAGATGACGTCCCTGGGGTACCTGGTGGATGTGGACGGCCTGGTCGTCTACTACGCCGGCTTCCGCGCCGAGGACCCCGAAGCCTTCGCCCGGGAGGTAGAGGCTCTGTCGCGCTGGACGGACCGTGTGGACGTCGCCTTCCTCCCCATTCCGGAGCCGGGCGAGGATCCGGCGGAGTTCGGGCTTGTCTTGGAGCGCCTTCGTCCCCGCTACGTCGCGCTCATGGATCCGAACCGGAGGGAGGACCTCTTCCGGGAGGTGTCGGCGCGGGTCGCTGAGTGGGGCGTGCGGACGCAGGTACTGTCCGCGGAGCATCCCGGGGACGCGTTCGAGGTGAAGCGCTGAGACGGGCGAGGCCGAGGGTCGGGGACGTCCCCGACCCTCGGTGCGCCGCCGAGATCAGACGGTCAGGCACCTCACGGCATCGACGGCTGCGGCACGCCATGGCGGGATCACCGTACCGCCTGCAGCACCCCATTCAGCAGATCGGGGAACTCCGGGGTCAGCTCCCACGAGTGTGCCCCCGGATCCGAGGTCTCCACCACCACCAGGTCCAACTCGGGGGCGATCACGATCGCCTGCCCGCCGGCTCCCCTGGCTGCGATCAAGCGTCCCTCTTGGTACACCCACCAGTAGAACCCGTAGTCGCCGTCGGCATGGATGCGGGTGGACTCCTCCAGCCATGCCGAGGACACGATGCGCCTCCCCCTCCACATCCCGCCCTCCAGGGCGAGTTGCCCGATCCTGGCCATGTCCCGTGGACGCAGCCAGAGCCCGTTGGCGCCGAACGTGACGCCGTCGGAGTGGTGCTCCCAACGCCAGCGTTCGATTCCCAGGGGTCGAAACAGCCGCTGCGCTGCGAACGCCTCCATGCTCATGCCGCTCCCGATCTGGATGGCCCCCGACACCAGCTGGGGATTCCCGTCGGAGTAGTAGAAATCGGTTCCGGGATCGAAGACCAGCGGTCGGTGCAGCACGTTGGCCAGGCTGCTTCCCTTGGAGTACATGAACGGGCCGGTATCCTCCGGGTTGTAGAAATCCAGCCCCGTCTGCTGGGTCAAGGCGTGCCGCAGCGTCAGGCTTCGCTTTCGCGGGTCGCCGTCGAAGTGCTGGGGCATGAGCCCGTAGAGGGGCTCGTCCACGGAGGGCAACAGGCCCTCGTCCAGGGCGATGCCCGCCAGGAGCGAGGTCACGGTCTTGGCCACGGACTGCACGTTGTGGATTCGATCCCGGTCGCCTGGGTCACGAGCGTATGCCTCCGCGACGAGCCTGCCGTGCCGCACCACGACGAGCGCCCGGACGGTCGGGTAGCGGTCCTCCCGGAAGAGGTCCCTGAAGACTCGCTCCAGGGCCTCGCGGTCCATGCCTTCGGCCTCGGGTGTGGAGATCTCCCACCCGTCGTTGAGCGTCTCGGGCTCGTAGCCCTCGTAGCCGACCTTGAGATCCGGATCCGTGAGACACGCATGGCACATCGACGACATCCCGAGAAGCAGGGCCAGCTTCAACGTCCTGTTCATGATCCCATCCTCCTTCCCGCCCCGGGGCTAGAACGGCCAGGGCATGGAGACGCCCAGGCTATGGGTGACGATGTGCACGTTTCTCGACGTAGGAGCGGTGTTCCGGACGTAGGTCGTGCGCCAGAACACGGCGTGGCGCAGCCTCCCGTCGCGCACGGCGGAGTATGTGATGCCCAGTCGTAGATCCAGGTGCTCCGAAGGCGTCGCCAACCGGGGATGGCTGTGGATCTCGCCGAACACCCACCCCAGGCTGTGATCGATCTCGCGGTAAGCGAACTGCGTCGGCGGACGCGAGACCAGTGCGAGAAGGGGCGCGCCCACCTCGAAGTGGAGCGAGCGCCCGCCCCCCAGCCGGCGCTCGACCGCGGCGTCCACCCCCATCTGCGCCGCCGTCAGCCAGTGCACGTGCTGCTCGTCCCACTGCTCGTGGAAGGTCCAGTGCGTGTTCCACCCGGCACTGCCGCCCACGAAGAGCGATGTGCGCCCCCCCAGTTCAGCCACCTTCCAGGCCGTCCGGAAATCCAGCCGAGGGTGCACCAGCAACGACGAGCGTCGGGTCGTGTACCGATCCCCGAGAGGATCCACGAGAAGGGAGAAGCCGAGGCTGCGACGTGTGTCCTTCCCGCCGCTCCGGCGGAACAACTCCAGTGTGAGTGACGTGCCCCGGTGCCGAATGGGGTTCAGGACCTGATCGCGGATCTGGTATTCCGTGACGGCCAGGGTGAATCCGAAGCCGGCGTTACCCGGTCCGAGCTCCTGGCACCCTGCCGGCGACACCACGGCTCCCGCCAGGCACAATCCCATCAGAAACTCGCTCTTCATCATGCCACCTCCTCCTTTTTCGGGGTGACACGTCCGAGAGGTGGCTTTCTACCAAGGGGTCGATCGAGGATGCGGGAGAGAGCTGCGGCGCTCCGGCTCAGTCGGCCCCGGCGATCGTCGCTCCGGCTTCCGTGAGCCGGCACTGCGCGCCGCTGACGTCGCAAAGCGCCGTCACGACCTGCTGGAAGCTCTGGCCCTCGAAGAGGGCCGTGATGCGTAGACCGCGCAGGGCATCGCCTCGCACGTCCACTTCTCGATGGAAGTAGCGCCCGACCTCGCTGGCCACCTGAGCCAGCGGCGTCTCCTGGAAGACCAGAAGTCCTTCGGGCCAATCCAGAAGGGCGAAGACGTCGTCGCCGGCCTCTGCAGTGGGCGGCTCATCGGCCGACGCGCGGGCCACGCTGCCCGCGGGAACCTCCACGCGTCCCGCCTCGTTGGAGACGGCTACCCGCCCCTCCACCACGACCACCCGAACGTCTCCGTCGTCCCCCTCCGCTACCTCGAAGCGGGTGCCAAGAACCCGGGTCACGGCGCCGGGCACGCGCACTACGAAGGGTCGGCTGGGATCATGCGTCACGGCGAAGAAGGCCCGCCCCGAAAGGGTCACGGTACGGGTCTCGGATTCGCCCCACTCCTCCAGCCGACTCCCCGCGGCGAGCTTGACCACGCTCCCGTCCTCGAGGGTGACCGTTCGGGGTCCGGTATCGTCCGCTTCGAACGACGCCACGGGGCCTCCGCGGCCCCACGGGCCCGCGAAGAAGAAGATGGCGGCAATGCCGGCCGCGAGCGCCACGCCCCAACCCACCCGCAGGGATCGGAGAAACGAGGAAGGCCTTCGCGACGCCAGCGGGGTCACCGGCGCCGGCCCTCGCCCCGCGTTGTCCTCCGTGTTCGCCAGGGCCCTCAGCGACGCTGCGTCGGGCACCGGAGGCGCATCCTCCTGGGGCGCCGGCGCCGTCCCCGCCCAGATCCCCTCCATGACTCGGAAGTAGGCGTCGTTCTCCGGGGACTCGGTGCGCCACTGCGCCACCCGCACTTCGTCCGCGGGCGTCGCCATGCCGGCAAGGACCTTGATGATCAGCTCGTCCACGGGTTGCCTGCCTCGAAGGGATGGGGGCCTCCTCGAACGACACGCCGGAGGGTCCAGGTCTCTACCAATCGCCGAGCCGCGGATTCCGACGACCTCATGGGGCGATTCCCTCCGGCAGGTGGTGCCGCAGCGCCTTGCGCAGGTCCGCCATCGCCAGGCTCATGTGATTGGCCACGGTCTGGGGAGAGAGGGCCATGATCTCGGCCACCTCGTTGTACGACAGTCGTTCTTCCCGGACCAACCGGAACACGGCCTGCCGCTTGTGGGGGAGGGCGGCGACGGCGGCCCGGGCGGCCCTGGCCAACTCGTCCGCTGCGGTGGTCTGCGAGGGCAGGCCGGCCGATGCGGGACCGTCGTAGGCCGCCGCCGCCCGATCACGGCGGTCGTGGCGGCGCAGCTCGTCCAGGGCAGCGTTGCGAACCATGGTGAAGAGGAGAGCTCGCACGGATCCCTCGACCTTGAGCTCCGTCCTTCGCTTCCACAGACGCACGAAGACGTCCTGAACCACGTCCTGAGGGTCATCGGCTTCGGGAAGCATCCGCCGGGCGAAGCGGACCAGGGGAGCCCAGTACGCACGGAGGAGGCGTTCGTACGCCGCTTCGTCGTCGGAACGGATCCGTTCGACCAACGCCCGGTCTGAATCCGGGCTCCGTGCCTTCATCACTCCAGCGCCTCCTCCGGGGGCAGCATACACGAACAACGTCGGTTCCGTTGGCGGAGGAGAGGGAGGGAGGCTGGCATCCTACCCGCTGCGGAGCCGATGAACTAATGGCGCCAGACGCGGGCATCAGCAAGTTTCGAATACCCTCCCACGAGCACGTTGGTAGAAGCCCCCGTTCCGTACGTGTCGGCATCAAGGGAACGAAGCCAGGAGGGCACGATGGGAGATCGAGAGCGTGTACGGTGTGCCGCCGGTTGGCGGCGCCGGATCGCCTGGATCGGGGTGGCGGGAGTCTGGCTGCTGGTGGGGGCGACCTCGGCCCTGGGCCAATCGGCCCTGGACCGGCCAGCCAACCTCACGGTGCGGGACTCACCGCTGACGGATGCGTTGCGTCGGCTCCAGCGTTCGGCCGACGTCGCCCTCGTGTACAGTCCCGATCTGCTTCCGGCGACCCGACTGGTGTCGTGCGCCTGCCAGGACCTTACGGTCGGGCAGGCCTTGGGGCACCTACTCGCGGGCACCGACCTGTCCGTGGCGTCCAGCGGGAGTCAGATCCGGATCGTGCCCAACCGCCGCGCAGCGCGAAGCGACGGGACCGCGGGAGTGGTGGTGGGCGACATCACCGGCCCTGACGGGGAGCCCCTGGTCAACGCCATGGTGCAGCTCGTCGGTGGCCAGGCCGTGCTCTCCGACGGGGCGGGGCGCTTCGTGCTTCGCGGCGTGCCCCCGGGGCTGCATCGCGTCGTGGTCACCTCGATGGGGTGGCGCACCGAGGCGACGGATACGATTCGTGTCGCGGCGGGCGACACGACGCGTGTGACGTTCAGCCTGGTGCGAGAGGTCATCCCCCTCCCCGAGGTGCTGGTGGCTCCGGGCACCTTCGGGCTCCTGGAGGACGTGTCGCCAGGCACCGTCCGCACCCTCACCCGGGAAGAGATCGAGACCCGGCCCCAGATAGGCGAGGACATCTTCCGGGCGGTGAGCCGCCTACCGGGGATAGCCTCCCACGACATCTCCACCCGCCTCACCATCCGAGGTGGATCGGATCGGGAGGTTCTGGTGAGGCTGGACGGCCTCGAGCTCCACGAGCCTTACCACCTCAAGGACTTCGAGGGCATCCTGGGCATCGTCGATCTGAACGCCGTGGGAGGCGTCGAGGTCATCGCCGGTGGCTTCGGCCCGGAGTTCGGCAACAGACTCACCGGGGTCTTCGACATGACGTCCCGCACGTCGCTGGGGGCGCCCGCCACGACCCTGGGGATGAGCATCAGCAACCTGACCGCCATGAGCCGGGGCGGCTTCGCCGACGATCGCGGATCGTGGCTGGTCTCCGCGCGACGGGGCTTCCTGGACCTGGTCATGTCGCTCGCTGGCGAAGGTGATCGATTCTCCCCTGAGTATTACGACGTCTTCGCGAAGGTCCGCTATCAGGTGGCACCTCACCACGTGGTGAGCGTCCACGCACTCCACGCCGGAGATGTCTTCGATTTCAGCGAGACGCCTTCGGAGGGACCCGACACCATCGACCTCGCGAGCCGCTGGGACAGCAGCTACGGGTGGGTAACCTGGGACGCTGCGGCCGGCGCGGTGGTGTCCGCCCGTACCACGGGGTGGGTGGGGCGCGTGACCCGAAGCCGGTCAGGATTGGTCGACGATCCCAACGAGAATCCCCTCTTCGTCCAGGTCAGCGACGACCGCGTGTTCAGCTTCGGTGGCGTCCGTAGCGACCTGAGCATGGAGCTCACTCCGGATGCCCTTCTCAAGGTGGGCGCAGAGGCGAAGCGCCTGCGGGCGGACTACGACTACTCCAGCCAGGCTTGGCTTCCATTCGTCACGGCGACAAATACCCGCGGCGTTCGCGTGGACAGCACCCTCGTTGAGATGGCGCCCACCGGCACCGAGCTCGCAGCCTACGCGGCGCTACGCGCCCGACCCCGGCCAGGGTGGACCGCCGAGGTGGGGCTCCGTTACGACCGTGCATCCCACACCGGGGACAGGGACCTCTCGCCGCGCTTCCTCACCTCCCTGGATGTGGCGCCGGGCACAACGCTCCGGGCGAGCTGGGGCACATACCACCAGATCCACGGCATTCAGGAATTGGAGGTGGGCGATGGCGAGACGAGGTTCCTCCCCTCCGAGCGTGCCGAGCAGCTGGCCGTGGGACTGGAGCGGAAGTTGGGTGGAGGGGTGGCGCTCCGCGTCGAGGCCTACCGGCGCGTGGTGGCCGACCCCCACCCGGAATACGTGAACGCGCAGCAGGAGCTCCAGGTCTTCCCCGAAGCCGCCGGTGATCGCATTCGAATCGACCCCGACCGCGCCCGCAGCCGTGGGATCGAGGTCCTCCTGGAACGCAAGACCGGTCCTCGATGGGCGTGGTCGGCGTCGTACGTCCTGGCGCAGGCCGAGGACCATGTGGATGGGACATGGATTCCGCGGCGATACGACCAACGGCACACCGTGGGGTTGTTCGCGGCCTATCGGCCTCACCCACTGTGGAATGTGTCCGTGAGCTGGCAGTACCACACTGGATGGCCGGCCACCACGTGGAGCTACGACGTGCAGCCTCTGGACGACGGGTGGAACTACTGGACCCGCACCTTCGGCCCGGTCCGGGGAACGCGCCTACCCGCCTACCACCGGCTGGACGTGAGAGTGAGTCGGAGCTTCCGGATCCGCGGCAACACCCTCGACGCCTTCCTGGATCTCTTCAACGTGTACGATCGACTGAACCTGGCATCCTTCGACTACGAAGGAAGCTACCGGCAGGGCCGGCTCACGGTCCTCCGGCGTACCGGACAGGAACTCCTGCCGTTCCTGCCGACCTTCGGGTTGCGATACGAGTTCTGAGAGGACACACGGAGATGCGTCACTCCGTCCTCAGCGCCTCCATCGGATCGACCCGCGCGGCCCTCCGTGCGGGCACCCACGTGGCTACCAGCGCGATGGACATCAGCCCTGCGGCAACGCCTCCATAGGTCAGCGGGTCCACCGGGCTGACACCGAAGAGGACGGCACTCATCAGGCGGGTGGCCCCCACGGCGCCACCGACACCCAAAGCCACGCCCACCAACGCCAGGGCCAAGCCCTGGCGAAGGACCATACGGGTGACCCTTCCGGGTTCGGCGCCCATGGCGATGCGCAGGCCCATCTCCCGGGTCCGCTGCCCCACGGTGTACGAGACCACCCCGTAGATCCCGATGCTCCCCAACAGCAGCGCCATGGCCGCGGCGATGCCCAGCATCACCAGCGTGAACGACGTGCGCGCCAGGGAGTCGTGCTGCAGGCTGGCCATGATGCGCACCCGACTGAACGCGGGCCAGGCGGCGTCCCGGACCTGATCCAGGAAGCCCGGGGTTCCCACCCGGGAGCTGCGCACCACGTACGTCATGCTCCTCTGCAGGAAGAGTGCGTCGGGGCCCCCGATCTCCGCCCAGAAGCCCCTCATGGCCATAGGCCAGTAAACGATGTCCACGGGGTCCTGATCCAGACCGTCGTCCAGGACATCCCCCACCACACCCACGATCTCGTACCAGTCGCCGGGCCCGTATCCGGTGGAGATGCGGCGACCCACGGCCTGCGCTGGATCCCCCCACACGTCGCGGGCGAAGCCTTCGGTGACCATGACCACCCGGGACAGGTCGTGGATGTCCTCCCAGCTGATGGCGCGCCCGGCGACGACCGGGTTGCCGATGGCCTCATGGTAGCCGCCCCCGATCCACTTGAAGCGCTTGATGGGCGCCTGCTGGCCTTCGGGAAGAGGGAAGTCCTCGATGTAGATGGGGTCGAATCCCGCCCGGCCATCCATCGGCACCGACGTGCTGAGGCCCACCGACGCGACGCCCGGAAGCTCGGCCAGCCGGCGTGCCAGAGCTTCGTGGGCGTGGGTCACGTCGGCGTCGTCGGGGACCTCGGCGCTCGTGGCCGTGGCCATGAACGTGAGGAGGTGGTCCGGATCGGTGAACCCGGAGCTGACGTGGTTCAGGGAGACGAACGTGCGGATCATCAGGCCCGAGCCCACCAGCAGGACCATGGCCATGGCGAGCTGTGCCACCGCGAGCGTGTTGCGGGCCATGCCGCGGGACCGGCCGGCCCCGGAGCCCCACCCGCCCTCCTTGAGGGACGCGGTCAGATCGAGGCGCCACGCCCGGACCAGGGGGAGCAGCCCGAGCGCCACGCCCGCCATCACCGCGACCACGAACGTGAAGAGCAGGACACCGCCGTCCAGGTCGATCTCGGCGAGGCGCGGCAGATCGGTGGGGCCCAGGGCCCGGAGCAGCTCGAGGCCGCCGAAGGCGAGCCCGATGCCCACGCCGCCGCCCAGCACGCCCAGCGTCATGCTCTCGGTCAGGAAGCGCAGGACGAGCCGCCGCCTGGAAGAGCCCAGGGCCGACTGGACCGCCAACGCCCGCTCGTGGCCCTCCGACTGGACGAGGAGGAGGTTGGCCACGTTGGCGCACGCGATCAGCAGGATGATCGCCACGCCACCCAGGACCACCCAGAGGACGTTGCCCACGTTCCCCACCACGTCGTCCTTGAGGGCGTGGAGAACCGGAGCGCCCTTGATCTCGCGGAGGAAGTCCAGCGTCATGGCCCCGGGGTACCGCTCGATGGCGAGCGGGACCAACCGCTCCATCTCCGCCAGCGCGTCCTCCATGGTGACCCCGTCCCGGAGGCGCGCGATGCTCTGGAAGGTGAATTGCTGGACGGTGAGCTCCGCCTTGTTGTAGCGATAGGGGTGGTAGAACTCCGCCTCCCGGTCCATGACGCGAAAGCCCTCGGGCATGACCCCGATGATCTCCCGGGGGATGTCCGATATGACCACCGTCCGACCGATGACGTTCGGGTCAGATCCGTACCTGCGCTCCCAGGTCCCGTACGCCAGGATCACCGTGCGCGGGGAGCCCACCTGAGTGTCCCCGAAGGTGAATCCCCGACCGAGGACGGGTTGGACGCCCAGAGCCGGAAAGAGCCCCTGGGTGACGACGACGGCGGGGACCTCCTCGACCCCGTCGACGCCCGTCAGCGTGGACGTGGCTGCCCCCCAGATCCCCACGCTCTCGAAGGAATGCGCGTCGTCCTCGTAGACCGCGTTGACCGCGAAGGACTGGGGCAGGAGATCCTGACCCGACCCCGGGGCGGTATTCCACACCGCGACGAGCCGGTCAGGGTCGGGGTAGGGGAGGGGATCCAGGAGGACGCCCTTCACCACGCTGTAGATGGCCGTGTTGGCGCCGATGCCCACGCCCAGGGAAAGCAGAACCACGGCGGTGAAGACCGGCGCCTTGCGTAGCCGTCGGAGGGTGAAGCGGAGCTCCTGGAGGACGTCGGCCACCGCGTTCCACCGGCGGCCCCGTCGTCTCAGCGCTGCCTCTGCTGCTTCCAGCTCTTCCCCGACTCGGTTGTCGGTGGCGCCTCGCCGGGACCTCGTGATGGCATCGGCCAGGCTTTGCCAGTCGCCCACCTCGGCCAGGGCGCGCTCCTCGGCCTCCTCCTCGGTGGCCCCCATCCTCCGGGCTTCCCGGTAGGCGTCCTCGAGATGGGCCGCGATCTCCTCCTGGATCTCCGCCCCCAGCTCCCCACGGAACCTCCCTCCCGGGAGATTCTCCCTCACGTACCTCATCCAGTCAGGCATGGCTCGGCTCCACGACGAGGCTCACGGCCGCGGTGAACTCCTTCCAGGTCCTCCGCTGTGCGGCGAGCGCACGTTCCCCCTTCTCCGTGAGACGGTAGAACCTGCGGCGGCGCTCACCTTCCTTCTCCACCCACGTTCCCTTGATCCACCCCCGCTTCTCCATCCGGAAGAGCACCGGATAGAGGGACGAGGCGTGGAAGCTCAAGCGTCCTCCCGAGCGCTCCTCGATGAGTTTGGCGACCTCGTACCCATGCCTCGGCTTCCCCTCCACGAGGGAAAGGATGAGCAGCTCGGCGGATCCTTTCTTGAGGGCGTGGTTGAGCAAGGGAGCTCCCGGTCGGAGTACCATATGTGTGATTCATACATATGGACGCGGGGTGTGCCCAAAAGGTTTCGGCGGCCCGTTCGTGGGCCGCTACGACGCCGGAACCGCGGCCCGGGGCGGGATCCTCCCCGGATCTGCGTGCAGGTGCACGGGAGCGGCTGTCCTCCTCTCCCTACCTCTTCACCGACCGCGACCGAAACGCGCGTCCGAAGCGGGGCAGGGTCACGGACCCACGCCGGGATCCGCCGCGACCCGGATCCCTTCGGTGTCGCCCAGGCGGGCGACGAAGCCCCATCCACCGAACGCCTCGGTCACGGCGAAGACCAGCTCGTTGTCTCCGGCGGCCAGAGGCAGGTAGAGGGTGTCGTTGTCCACGGTCATGACGCCCAGGTAGCGTCCCGATCGTGACAGATAGGTGTTGTCGGCGGTGAAGAGCAGCCGCCCGTTGAGGAAGACGCTCCCCCGGTCGCTGAATCCGAAGCCCATGGAGACCTCCTTGGGCGCGTCGGCATGGAGTTGGACCCGGGCATAGACGCGGCCCTGCCGGGCGCCCTGGGGAAACGAGCGGTACTGGGCGACGTTCACCCGGCCGGCTGGATCGGTGGGGACCACCTCCCACGACAGGGCTGCCAACGTGGCGGCATCCCACTCGGTCACGTGCCCGGCTTCCCCCGGCACCGCTTGCGAGAGAGCCCAGGCCGTGATGATCCCGGGGCTCGGCTCGGTCCGTGGCGACTCCGTCGTGATCGCTGGGTTTGCCGTCGGGGTGATCCGGAAGTTCGAGTAGGCCGTGGGGTGGATGTCCAGCGACCCCGCCTCGGGGAAGTTGGACGTGAGCGCCACCGCCCCGGGTCCTGCATCGAGGCGGAGGTCCTCCACGACCTGGACCGGCTCGGTGCCGTCGCCCACCCAGGTCTCCATGTGCCGACCGCTCACCACCAGCCGGACATGGATCCACTCGCCGGAGGGGATGTCCACCGGCGCGTTGTAGTCCGGGTAGAGCTGCCACGCCGCAATGCCGTCGATCTCGGGCGTGTACTGGGTCGCGTCGAAGCGCCCGGACTGATGCGGCCGCAGGTAGAAGTGCTCGTACTCGAACCGCGGGGCCTGCCGGAGACGGAAGGCCACGCCCACGAAGGACCGGTGCCCCGTGGTGGCCGCGTCGTATTCGATGACGCCGTTGCGGAACTCCACCCCCGTGAGGATGGCGGCGCCGTTGCGCAGGCGCAGCGCCTCCCTGCCCAGGTACTCCTCCACCACCGCGTCCGACGCCGTGGCGGTCCAAGTCCCGCCGGAGAACTCGAGGGTCTGTTGCGCGGCGCAAGGCACCGCCACGGCCAGACCCATCACCCATGTCCACCTTGTCCACGTCATCTTCCACCCCTCCACGTAACTCGAGTTGATGCGTCTACTCCGACCTCAGCGCCTCCACCGGGCTGATGCGCGTGGCGTGCACGGCGGGCAGCCAACTCGCCAGAAGCACCGCGGAAGTGAGCGTAGCCGCCACCTCCAGGAACATCCACGCGTCGACCAGCACCAGTCCCGCCAACACCGACGAGAGCACCTTCACCGCGGCGAAGGCGAGGATCAGGCCGCTCCCCAGCCCCGCCATGGCCAACCACGCCCCCTCCCACATGACCATGGAGCGGACGCTCCCCGAGGTGCCTCCCAGCGCCATCCGGATCCCCAGCTCACGGGTGCGCTGGGAGACCGACGTGGCCACCAGCCCGTACACTCCGCCCACCGCCAGAACCAGCGCCAGCAGGCCGAAGACGCCGAAGATCACCGTGACCATCCGGACGCCCGCGAGCTCGTCCCGGCGTGCCGCTTCCAGCGTTCGCATGCCGTCCAGCGCCACGTCACCGTCCAGGTCCCTCATGACGGCCCGCACGGCGGGAGCGGCCGCGTCGGGATCGCCGGCGCTGCGCACGATGAAGGACATGGCGCGGGAGTCGCTCTGTGCCCTCGGCACGAAGACGGCTGGCTCGCTTCGTCCGGCGAGGGTGCCGAGCTGAATGTCGGGGACGACCCCCACCACCTCTCTGAGCAGGTCCTCGTCCCTCCACGAACGGATGCGGCGTCCCAGGATCTCCTGCTCCGGCGACATGAGCCTCGCCATGGTCTCGTTCACCAGCATGACGGGCTCCGTCCCCGACACGTCGTCGGTGGTGAAGTTCCGACCCCTCCGCAGCTCCACGCCCAGGGTGGGGAAGTAGCGTGGGTCCGCCTCGATCCAGAGGGCACCGAAATCGGGTCCGCCGGGTGGCTCGGGTGCGCCCTCGAAGAGGAAGGCACGGCGGGTGTTGAACCGCGACACTCCCAACGGGAGGCTGGACGTGGCCGAGGCCGCGACGATGGAAGGCGTCGCCTCCAGCCGGGAGACGGCTGCGTCGAGGTACTGTGTCACCAGGGCCTGGTCGGGATACCGGGCACCGGGGAGCCGAACGTCGAAGACGAGGACCCCCTCCGAGTCCAGCCCGGTGTCGGCTTCCAGTTGAGCCTGGAAGGTACGGATGGTGAGGCCGGCGCCGGTGAGGAGCACGACGGAGAGCGCGATCTCCACCACGACCAGGCTTCGGCGGAGCCGGGCGCCGGAGCGGCCCTGGCCGGTCCGGGCTCCGCCCTCGCTCAAGGACTCCGCCACCGAGAACCGGGACGCCTTGAGTGCGGGGGCGAGCCCCGCCACGAGGGACGAAGCCAGGGCGATTCCCACCGTGCCGGCCACCACGAAGGCGTTGAGACGGGCGTCGATGTCTCCGCCCGCTCCCTGGGGTACCAGGGTCCCGAGGGCGGCCAGCGCGAGTCGGGCGAGGCCGATGCCCAGCGCAGCCCCGGTGAGGGCGAGGAGTGCGCTCTCTCCCAGGAGGAGTAGGCCGAGTCGGGCACGTCCGGCACCCAGGGCGGCACGCAGGGAGAGCTCCCTCGCCCGACCCCAGGCGTGGACCAGCAGGAGGTTGGATTGGTTGATGCACGCGATCAGCAGCACCAGGAGCACGGCGGTGCCCATCACCGCCAGCCCTACGGCGGCCTCGCTCGGGGCCCCCGCAGAACGGAGAGGAACGACCACGGCCTCGATGGTCTGCTCCATCCCCGCCTCGTTGGCCGAGTACCAGGTGCGGGCCATGGCCCGCACCTGATCGGATGCGAAGGCGGGAGTGACGTCCGCCCTCAGCCGAGCCACGACCTGCCACTGGTGGTTGCTTCGGCGATCCACCTGCTCCGGAGGCGTGGTCCCGTATTGGAGGGGGATCCAGGCGGACGCGCCCCGGGGCCACTCCTGTCCGGCCGCGGTGACGCCCACCACGGTGTGGGGAACGCCGTCCAGGCGCACCGTCCGACCGATCACTCCCGGGTCCGAGCCGAAGGCACGCGCCCAGAGGCCATGGCCGAGGACGACCGTGCGCTCGGCCTGCGAATCGTGGTCCGAGCCTATCAGCAGACGTCCCAGGGCGGCCCGGCTCCGCAGGGTCTCGAAGAAACCCGTGTGCACCGCGGCCACGATGAGGCGTCGAGGTTCGTCCTGCCCGGAGAGGTCCCTGTCCGCGAGGCTGTAGAAAGACGCCGACTCGAAGAGGTCGGCGCGCCCGGTCCAGTCCACGAAGTCGGGATACGACACGCTGAACCGGTCCATGCCCGCGGAGGGGTTCGACGAATAGAGCGCTGTCAATCCGTCTGCCCCGGGGAAGGGAAGCCCGCGCAGGAGCACCGCCTCGGTCACGCTCACCACGGTGGTCACGGCGCCGATGCCAACGGCCAGCGTCGCCAGGCTCAGGAACAGGAAGGCGGGCCGGCGCACGAGCGCTCGAACCGTGAAGGTCAGGTCCACGAACACACCCCTCATCATCGTCATCCCCTCGTCGTGCCCCACGTACTGGGCGTGTCCGAAAGATCCCAGCGCGAAGCGCACCAGACCGCGATCCGATCCCAGCGCGGAGCGCCGGTGCACCAGCTCCGCCTCCCACTGCCGCCGCCACTGAGCCGCCCGGCGCGGTGGGACGAGCAACCCGGCCACGCGCAACACTGCGCGCACCGCCGCGGGGAGCCGCGGATTCATGTGGTCCCGACCCGGGATGGATACCTCACCCCGTCGATGGTCACCGGAGCCAGAGACCGATATCGGTCCAGCGCCTCGACGAGCGCGGCCTTCCCGCCGGCGGTGATGCTGAAGTAACGACGGGAAGGACGCTTCTCACGGCGCGCCACATCCGCGTCCTCCCATTTCGAGCGGGCGAGGCCGTCCTTCTCCAGGCGATCGAGGGTGGGGTACACCGTCCCGCTGGTGAGCCCCGTTTCCTCGATGATGTCGAAGCCGTATTCCGCTCCCCGCGCCAGGGCGTGGAGGATCATCACGGCTCCGACGGGGAGGTCCTTCTTCTTTGCTGTCACGCAGCCTGCCTCATGAGTGGATACTGCCAACCTATGTTGTCTGTCTAGCTATATAGACGAAAAGGTCGGCTCGGGGGTTTCATCGGGTTGCCGGCCCTCCTCGTGCTCTCAGAACGCCTTGAGGTAGGTGACCTTCACCACCCCGGTGCGGCGGGTCCACCGGTCGGCTCTGGGATCGAGGAGGTCCCCCGCGAAGTACCCGGTGTCCAGCACAAGGAAGAGGTCGCTCCCCGGGGTGTGGATCCAGTCCACGCGGATGTTTGCCTGCACCGTCTCCGACACGTCGTCGTACTGGATGAGCGCGTTGGCGAAGAGCTTCCTGTTCAGGGCGGCCAAAACGTCCAGGCCCAGGATCGTGGTGTTGAAGTCGCCGTTCTCCACGGGGAGCGAGATCTCCCTCCGGTCCCAGCTACCCGTGAGCTCGAGGTGCGGACCCGTCTTCCAGGTGACGTTCCCGCCGTACTGGAACCAGGTGCCGCTCCAGTACTCCCCCGCGTGCGTCACCGCGCCCGCGGAGAGTGCCCTGCTGTCGTTGGTGCGGAAGAGGATGCCCGCGTAGTTGTAGGGATACGCGCCGCCTGGGAGAACGACGTCCGGCCGGATGGCGAAGGGCTCGTCCAGTTGCTCGAACCTGTGGGTCAGCCCGACGAGCACGTAGTCCCCCGTCTGGAAGTTGAGTTGGGTGTATTGCACAAGCTCGTCCGACTGCTTCCGTCCGTCCTGCCCCTCGACATACGTGCCGGTGAGCTCGAGGCGGAGCTGCCGGGCCCATCGGCTGCCCGGGAAGCGGGGGGTGAAGGCAACGTGCCCGATGGTGCGCACCATGTC
>CAZPZU010000002.1:89688-151849 GCA_964591135.1 uncultured Gemmatimonadaceae bacterium
ACCGCGACCCCCATGGTCGCGACGTCCTTCTCCTCGAAGCGGATCGTGCTGAGCGGGATGGCCACCTCCAGCTCCCAACCGCGGTCGGTGATGCGCGCCTCGCTCTCGTACACGCCCTCCCACATCCAGTCGTTGGGAAAGACGAGCTGCTCGTTGGTGAAGTGGGCGTCACCCTGGGTGCCGAAGGGGTTGAGCTCGAAGACGTAGGCGCTGCGCCGGTCGTGGTAGGTGTCCAATGCGATGATGACCCGGTCGTCCTTGTCGATGCGCCCCTCGCGGTGGAGGATGCTGCGCATGATGCGGTCCGGCTCCGAGTCGAACATGACGAGGCCGAAGTAGATCGCCCGGTCGTCGTAGGCGATGCGGACCTCGGTGCGCTCCGAGGCCGGCGCACCATCCACGGGCCACCGCTGGCGGAAGCCGGACACGGGCTCGATCCCTGCCCAGACGTGGTCGTCGAGGACGCCGTCGATGCGGGGCGGGGTCCCGGCGCGTACGGCCCGCACCACCACGTCGGGTCCGCGGGGGGGCTCTCCGGGGTTCGCCCCAGATACGTCCGTACGTTGCTGGCCGCTCAGCCCTCCGACCCAGCAGCCCAGGAGCGTACCCAGAGCCGCGATGACCCTCTGTCCCCTTCCTTTCGTTCGCCTCATCGGTCCGACCCTCCCGGTTGACCGGCGCTGGCGCGCGCCCGCGCCACCATGTCCCGGAGCTCGGCCACGCTGGACAGCTCCGTGTGGGCCGTGGCGATGGTTTCCAAGTCCAGGTCCAGCGCCTCCAGGCGGTCGGCGAAGGACAGGAGCAGGGGAGGGGGCGTGAAGCCCGGGAGATACCCGTAGATGTCGGGCACCCAGAGCAGTTTGTGCTCCGGGAAGTACGCGATCAAGATCTCGTCGGCATGGGGGTTGGGCCCCGCGTCGATGAGCTCGAAGCGGTTGGGGCCCGTCCCGACCATACGACGTCCCCGGACGAGCTCCAGGTCCGGCTCGGACGCGGAATCGGTACGGACGTCCAGGCGCGGCGCGCGGGCCACCGAGCGCACGAACGCCTCGTCCCCGGCGGGCGCGATCACCTTCGTGCCCGCATTCAGGTAGCGCCACAGGTTGGACGTGTGGTCGAAGTGGTGATGGGTGAGGACCAGCGTCGTGATGTCACGTCCTCCCAGCACGCTCCTCGCCGAGTCGCGCACCAGGTCGTAGGCGTCGTCGTCACCGGGAGCCTCGATGACGAGCACGTCCTCGTCCTGCCGGACCAGCATGACGTTGTAGAGCGGCGTCACGTTCAGGATCTGGTAGACACCGGGGACGATCTCTTCGACCTTCTGCGCTCCGCCGGCCACGGTCGGCTGCGTGCGCGCCGGAGCCGCCGGGACGCGTTCGGGTCGCCGGAGGAGGGCCGGGTCCACGGGAGCGTTCAGCGCCACGTCGTAGATGGCCGACTCGACGGTGACGAGGGTCCCCAGCGTGTTCACGACCGCGAACGGGAGCATCAGCCCGTCCACCGGGCGGTAGTCGGAGAAGGTGCTGGCCTTGCGCACGTCTCCGAGCTGCCCGTGGTGCTCGACGGTCTCCACGGTGCGCAGGAGCCCGTCCTCGCCGAAGGTCAGCGCGATCTGGCGTCCCACCGAATCGGCGTAGGTCAGCGCGGCGGCTCCTCCTTCTCCCGCCGGGAGGCGCCGAACGGTCTCCGAGCGGCGCCATGCGTCCAGGAGTGCCGACGCCGCGAAGGGCAGGCGCTCCGAGAGAACCTCGAGCCCGAGTCCCTCGGGGATCTCGATGATGGCGTTGTTGCGCAGGTCGTGCTGGAAGCGGTCGTCCCGGCCGTTGACGACGCGCAGCCGGGGCCCGGGAGCTTCACGATCCGTGGAGGAGTCCAGGTACCAGGCGCCGGTCCGCAGGTCCCGCGTGAACCCGTAGACCGACGTTCCCAAGCGCGTAGTGCTCTGATCGGGGCGCGGCGCCTGACCGACCTGGTACTGGGTGACCTCCGCCTGGAGACGAACGGAGCGGAGCGCTTCGAGGCGCTCCAGCCCTCCCATGGCGTCGAGTCCGGCGCGGAGGACGGTGATCCCCTCACGGCGCGCTTCCGTCGCTGGCGACGAGGCTTGCCCTTCGGCGGCGGGCGCCGAGGCGAGTGATGCCAGGGCGACTACGAGCAGCCCTGCGCGAACGATCCGATACCCTCCCATCCTCCACCTCCCCGTCCGCCCCTGCGGACCGTAGGCGCTCCACGCCTTAGACAAGCTAGGGGAAAATAGGATGGGGGGTGGGATGGTTCAAGGCCCCTTGAAGACCGTCCGGCGGAGCGCTGTCCGAGGGAACGGCGCGGTGCTCGGGCAGTCGTATCCATAGACAATCTAATGATGGTGCACTAGCATCACGGTACCCGTTGATTCCCCGGGAGAGTGGAGGAAGTGGACATGAGCCGTCGTCGCGCCCTTCTGGGCGGGGGAATCCTCGTCCTGTCCCTCGGCGGGTTCTGGCTCGGCCGCACGCCCGTCGGTGCCGCTCTGATCAAGTCCAAGCAGGACTTCGCACCCCTCGCTGCCGATTCCCGCGTCCGGTTCGAGCCAGGCGCCGAGGAGATGGCGCGGAGCATCGCAGCCTTCCTGGACACGGCCATCGCCACCGTGGAATCGGCACAAGGAGCGCCGTTCCGGGAGGCGTTCACCGTCTACGTGTGCGCCACGCAGGGAAGCCTGAACGCGTTCATCGGCCTCCCGTCGGGAGCACCCATCCGGGGGATGGTCCGCTTCGGTGAGGTCTTCATTGCGCCCTCCGCGTTCGACTGGCAGGGTCAGGACGTGCACAGGGAGAGCCTCATGCACGAGATGTCGCACTTGCATCTGAGGCAGCGCGTCGGCGTGGTGGCCGACCGCGGCCGCATGCCCCCCTGGTTCAAGGAGGCACTGGCCGACCTCGTGTCGGGCGCGGGTGGGGAGGGCATCAGCAGGCAGGAAGCGGTGGCCGCGATCCTGGAGGGGCCCGCGCTGCGCCCAGATTCCACCGGCAGACTGTGGAGCCTCCAGCGGGCCGGAAGCTACGGACTTCCGGGTCCCATGCTCCACCGGCAGAGCAGGATGTTCCTGGACTTCCTGCGCGCCCGGGACCCCGTGGGATTCCCGGGCTTCATCCTGCGGATCCAGGAGGAGCGCTCCTTCTCGGGTCCGTTCCGGGAGCACTTCGGGGGGAGCGTGGAGGACCTGTGGGCGGCGTTCGTTGCGTCGCTCCGCACGGAGGGGCGCGACGGGGTCGACCGGTAGAAACAGTCGTCGTGGAGTAGGCGGTCGCAACCTTTTGGACTCTGATCCCGTCCAGGAGACAGAGGCATCATCGAACTTCGATGATCAAATCTCGATGATCCCCAGTCCGAGGACGCTCGCATGGGCTCCACCGAAGCCGAGTCCTTCCTTCCGCTCACGCCCGTGGCGTTCCACGTGCTGGTCACCCTCCAGGGGGGCGTCAGCCACGGATACGCCATCAAGCGCTCCGTGGAGGAGCGCACAGAGGGAGTCGTGCGATTGGGGGCCGGTACCCTCTACCACGCCATCGGCAGCCTGAAAGGGAAGGGGCTGATCGTCGAGTGCGATCCACCCACCGCCGACGCCGCGGGAAGCTCCCGGTGGCGCTTCTACCGCATCACGGCGCTGGGCGAACGGGTGCTGCGGGCCGAGGTTCGCCGTCTCGAGGCGGACGTGGCTTTCGCGCGGGAGGCCATCCGGCCGGCAACGGAGACGGCACCGTGACCGAAGACCCCCCGGATCCGAGAATGCCCGGGTCGCGCGCTAGCCGGCTCGGCGGACTGCTGGCCCGACTCTATCCCAGGGACTTCCGCGCGGAGTTCGAGGCGGAGTTCCGGGGCTTCCTGGAGCTCCAGAGTCAGGAAGAACGCTACCGGGGCGGCCCGGTGCGCAGGATGAGGTTCTGGATCGAGGTTCTGGGCGACGCCGTGAGGGGCGCTGCGAGGGTTCACAGGGACGCACGACGGGGGAGGACGAAGATGACGGCGGATAGTTGGATTCGAGAGATGAAGCTCGCGGCGCGCACCCTGGCCCGGCAGCCCGGGTTCGCCCTTCTGGCCATCGGTACGCTGGGGCTCGGCATCGGCGCCAACACGGCCATTTTCAGCGTGATCGAGGGAACGTTGCTCCGGCCGCTGCCCTACCCAGAGCCCGACCGCCTGGTTTGGCTCTCCGATGGGCACCCGGATCTGGCACCCTCCGGCATCGATCAGTCCTTCCCGAATCTCATGGACTTGAAGGCCGGATCGAAGCTCCTCGAGTCCATGGCCCCCTACACGTACCGCAGCGTGAACATGGCCACCGAGGAGCGGCCCGAGCGTGTGCTCGCGCTCGTCGCAACGTCCGACTTCCTCGACGTCCTCGGCACCCCGCCGATCATGGGTCGGGACCTGCTTCCCGAGGACGACGTCGACGGCGCCTCGAGGGTGGCGGTGCTCACCTACGAGTCGTGGCGGAGCCGCTTCGGCGGCGACCGCGACATCATCGGTCGCACCATCACCGTGGACGCGGCGCCCGCGGAGATCGTAGGCGTGATGCAGCCGGGCTTCGTGTTCCGGGGCGACCCCGAGCTCCTCGTCCCCCTTCAGCACATCGGCGCGGACATCCCCAGGGGATGGCGGAACTACAACGCCGTCGGGAGGATGGCTCCCGGGGCCGACCTCCAGGGCCTCCGCACCGAGCTCCAGGGGATCTTCGCCGGGCTCGTCGAAGCGTATCCCAGGCCCAACGAGAACTGGCACACGTGGGCCGATCCCCTGGAGACCTTCATCGTGGGTAGGAACGCCGGATCGCTGCTCCTGTTCGGCGCCGCAGTAGGTTTGGTCCTGCTCATCGCGTGCGTCAACGTGGCCAACCTCCTCATCGTCCGTGCGGACGCCAGGCGGCGTGACTTCGCAGTACGCTGCGCAATGGGCGCTGAGCGGAGCGCGCTGATCCCCCACTTCCTGGGCGAGGGCCTCGTGCTGTCGCTCGTCGGCGGCGCGGTCGGCCTGGTCCTGGCCCGGTTGGGCGTCGACGCGCTGTTGGCGCTGTTCGGGGGATCCCTGACCCGGGCCCGCGACATCGGCGTGGACGGTGCCGCCCTGGGGTTCGGCCTCTCGACGTCCCTGGTCGTGGGCGTCCTGGTAGGCATGGTCCCCCTCCTGCGTACGCGAACGTCGCACCTACAGGAGCACCTGAAGGACGGGGCTCGGGGCGCTTCGGTTCACGGAAACCGCCTGGGCAAGAGCCTGGTGGTCGCCGAGGTGGCCCTCGCGGTGATCATCGTGTCGGGGGCGGGTCTCCTCACCAACAGCGTGTGGAACCTGCAGCGGGTCGAGCTCGGCGTGAAGGAGGCGGACCGGGTCATGACCTTCCAGGTCTCGCTTCCCGAAGCGGGGTACGCCGATCCCGCGTCGGTCCAGACCTTCTGGAGCGATCTCGTGGCGGGGCTGGACAAGGTGCCCGGCGTCGAGGCGGCGGGGCTGGTGAACCGCCTCCCGCTGCTGGGGGGGACGAACATCACCAATCTGTACGTCTACGGAGACGAGGAGCGGGCGGCCCACTTCGTTTCCATCCGCAGCGTGACCCCGCGCTACCTCGACGCCGCCGGCGTGCCCCTCGTCGCCGGTCGGTGGCTGGACGCCTCGGAGTTCGCCGACACCCTCATCAGGTCGGTGGTGATCAACGAGACCCTGGCCCGCCAGCTGTTCGCGGGTGAGGACCCCGTGGGCCGCCTCATCGATCCGAGATGGACCGACGAGGGCTTCCAGGTCGTGGGTGTGGTGGGGGACATCATGGGAGGCAGCGCAACGCGGCCCGCGCCTCCCGCGTTCTATTTCTCCTGGTCGGCGGACGTGGACCGGGACCGAAGTGTGCTGGTCCGCGCGGCGGGTGATCCCTGGGAGACCCTACCGGCGATTCGACAGGTCGTGGAGGGGTTGGATCCCCAGTTGCCCATCTACCAGATCCGGACCATGGAGGACATCGCCGAGGCCCGGCTCGACAGCTTCCATGTCGCCATGTCCCTCTTCGGGATCTTCGCCGGGTTCGCGCTGCTGCTGGGTGCCGTGGGCATCTACGGCGTCATGTCCTTCTCCGTCTCCCAGCGGAAGCGGGAGTTGGGCGTCCGCCTCGCCCTTGGAGCCAGCCGGAGCTCCGTGTTGTGGATGGTCCTGCGTCAGGGCGCGGGCCTCACCACGCCGGGCGTGCTCCTGGGCCTGGGGCTCGCCCTCGCATCGGCCCGCGTTCTCGGGGGGCTCCTCTACGACGTGAGTCCCCTCGACGTGCGTGTCTACGTGGCGGTGGCGGCCCTGCTCGGACTCGTGTCGCTGGTGGCGACGTACCTGCCGGCCTACCGGGCCACCCGGGTGGACCCCATGACGGGGATACGTAGCGAGTAGGGATCCGGGCGACCTGCCGAAGTCCTGCCCTGAACGGCTCTACGTCATTCCGCGCGGAGTGACGCGACGGGGTCGACCTCCAGGGCGCGATGCAAGGGGACGGCAACGGCCAGCCCCACGGCGCCGAGGAGGACGGCGCCTCCGGCGACGAGCGCGACGGGATCCGTGGGGGCGACCCCCCATAGCAGGTTCCGCACCAAGCGCGTAGCGACGAACGCCCCGCCCAGGCCGAAGAGCAGGCCGACGGCCAGGGGGCCGGAGACGGTGCCCAGCACGAGACGGGTGACGAAGCCGCGGTCGGCCCCTACCGCCACCCGGATTCCGATCTCGCGGCGCCGGCGTGCCACGGCGAGGGCCACCACGCCGAAGACTCCCGCCGTCGCGAGGATCAGTCCCAGCACCGCGATGACGCCGAAGAGCTCGGCGTTCATGCGCTGGGTGTAGAGGAAGCCGCGCACCACCTGGGTGTAGGGGAGGATGTTCACGATTGCGATGCGGCTGTCCACCGCACGCAGCTCCTGTTCCATGCGGTCGACCGCCGCGGCGGGGTCGCCCGCCACCTTGACGAGAAAGGCGTTGCCCGGCGCCGAGTAGTGCTGGGGCAGGGAGAAGTAGGCTACGGGCTCGGGCTCGTCGAGGAAGCTGGTCTGGCGGGCGTTGCGGACCACCCCCACCACATCGAAGCCCCTGTCGGGCTGATCCTCGTCCCCCGGCCACCACAGTGTCCGGCCCACGGCGTCCCCGTCCGCGGATAGCCTGCGTGCGAGGGATTCGTTGACCACCACCACCGGATGGGCGTCGGCGGTGTCCGTGGGCTCCACGGCGCGGCCGCGCAGGATCTCCATGCCCATCACCCCGAAGTAGCCGGGCCACACCCGGGCGATCGTGGTGACTACGGGGTCGCCTCCGTTCTCACCGCGGAGCTCCTGGACGGGGTGGCCCGAGAGGGGCGCTTGCTCCGCCACCGTCGCACCCTCCACCCAGGAGAGCCCCTGGAATCGTCGGATCAGCTCCTCGAAGAAGCGATGACGCTCCGAGGCCGGGACGCCCATGCTGCTCGTGCTCACGTAGCTGGCCAGCGTGTGCTCGACGTCGAAGCCGGCGTCCACCCGCTGGGCCGCGTCCAGCGTCCGAAGCACGAGTCCCGCCACGAACAGGAGCACCACCGTGAGCGCGATCTGGGTAGATACCAAAAGGTCACGCGTTCCCGGAATCCTCGCACTCGACCCGGAGCGTCCGGACGAGGCCCACGTTCCCCCGGAGCTCAACGTCGACGCGTGGTTCCGGCCGGAGGCGCGTAGCGCGGGGACCACGCCCGTGACGATCCCGGTCAGCACGGCTGCGGCCAGGGCGAAGATCATCACGCGGGGATCGACGACGATCTCCCGTGGCACGTTGTCGCCCCATACGCTGGGGCGCGCGAAGTACGAGCTGAGGCGAGCGCCCACGGGGCCCGCCGCGAGGAGCGCGAGGAAGCCCGCCAGGGTGGAGAGCAGGAGGCTCTCGGCCAGAAGCTGTCGAACGAGTCTCCATCGAGAGGCTCCGATGGCGCTGCGCAGGGCCATCTCCCGCTGTCGGCGGGCGCCGGCCGACAGCACGAGGTTGGCCACGTTGGCGCAGGCCAGGAGGAGGAGGCAGGCGGCCGCCATCAGCATGATGTGTGTCGTCGAGGCTTCGGCCTCCCGGGTGGCGGGGCTGATCCACGTCGCGGGCTCGAGCCGGAACGTCCGGGTGCGGTCGCCTGCGAGTGGTGCCTCCCGGTCCAATCCCCCGGCCAGGGTAGCGAGGGCGTCCCGCACCTGGGCGGGCGTGCCCTCCTCTTCGATCCGCAGGATGGGCAACACGGCGCCGGCATCCCTGTTCACCCGGGTGTCGGAGCGCGCCCAGTAGACGCGCATGTACTGCTCGAAGGGGAGCCAGACCTGTGGGCGGAACGCGGCGCTGGAGCCCAGGAACTCGGGGCCCGCGACGCCGACGATGGCATAAGGCTGATTGTTGAGCAGGATGGTCCGGCCGAGCACCTCGGGGTCGGACCGGTACCGTCTCACCCAGTACGCATGGGAGAGAACCACCGCCGGCTCGGACCCGGGCCGGTCGTCGGCGGGAGAGAGGCCTCGGCCGAGGGACATCGCCACGCGGAGGACCGGAAAGAAGCTGCCCGTGACACCCTGCCCGAAGACGACCTCGGTGAGATCGTCGTGTCGCACGCTGGCGGCGAAGAGGGTCTGGCCGACCCCGGCCACGCCGTAGAGCCCACCGGCCAGGCTGGTCAGATCCTCGAAGTCGGGGTAGGAGAGGGCTCCGTAGGGGTTCTCCTCGGACGACAGGTAGACCTGCTGGAGCCCCTGCGCGTCGGCGCCGGGGAAGGGTCTCGAGTAGGCGTTCACGTACGCGAACACCGCCGTGCTGGTGGAGAGCCCCAGCGCCAGCGTGCCGACGGCCAGGGCCGTGAAGCCGGGGCGCCGGGTCAACTGCCGCAGGCCGTCGCGCAGATCCTGACCCAGCCATCCCAGGCGACTCACCCGCTGCTCCTTCGAGTGGATCTCGGCCAGGCAGCGGGTGGCGGCCTCGCGGAACCGCTCGCTGTCCCCGAAGGACCGAACGGCCCGGGCCCGGGCCTCGTCGGGGTCCATCCCTCCCGCGACGAGGGCGTCCGTCTTCATGTCGAGATGGAAGCGGAACTCCTCGTCGATCTCGCGCTCGATCTTCGCGAGCTCGTCCCGAAGGAGGAGTCGGACGATCCACAGGCGCAGGCGCCGCACGGGCCCGCTAAGCCTCCATCGCCCTGCCCACCGCTTCGCTGAAGCGGGCCCAGCTCGACGCGGCGGCCTCGAGTTGCTTCCGGCCCGCCGCCGTGAGGGAGTAGAAGCGGGCCTTGCGGTTGTTCTCGCTCCGTCCCCAGCGGGACTTGAGCCAGCCGCGCTTCTGCATGCGGTACAAGGCGGGGTAGAGGGAGCCCTCGTCCACCGTCAGGACGTCCGACACGCGCTGCAGGCGCTCCGTGATCCCGTACCCGTGCATGGGCCCGTCCTCGAGGCTACGGAGGATGAGCATCTCCAGGGTCCCGCGCAGCAGGTCTCCACGTTCGGTGGGCATGGCCTTCTCCTTAGAGGGTCTAGGGAGAGAATACCGCCGCGCCCGGGGAAGAGCAAGGTCGCTACCGCGCCAGCCCCGATGACCGGCGTCCCGCCGTATGAGCACGTCGGCCGCGGCCGACGCCATCGCCCACCGCAGCGAGCGCCACCTCCCGGAGGTTGACACCCGCGCTCGAGGTGCCATCTTCGTATAGGTTGGACGGCCAACCAAATTCTGGCCGTCCTCTGCACCCAGGAAGCCGTTGGCGTGACGATGGGAGCATCGAGGGGGAGGGGTTGGTGGGACGCATGGCTCACCTTGGTGGCCGTCTGCGTCGCCGCGGCGGGCTTCCTCCTGGCGGCGTTTCCCGCCTCGGGGCCGGTGGACGCGCTCGTCAACCGGTACGTCGATCCGGCGTTCTGGCCGAATGCCCCCGTTCCGCCCGAGGCGGCCGCCTACCACGCCTGGGTTTTCGGCGTGACGGGCTCGGTGATGGGAGGATGGGGACTCCTGATGGTCGCCGTCCTGCGCGGCCCGTTCCGGCGGCGTGAGTCGTGGGCGTGGCCGGCGTTGGCCGTCCCCCTGATCTGCTGGTACCTGACCGACACCACCGTCTCGGTCCTGCGTGGTGCCATGGCCAACGCGGTGCTCAACACGGGCTTGCTTCTCCTGTTCGCGGTGCCCCTCGCCGCCACCGTCCGCGCATTCTTCCATCCCGGCCCCCGGAGGGTGTCCCGATGATCCGAGTCTCGTCCCTGCTGGTGTCGCTGGCGATCCTCCCCGGGGCACTCGGTGCCCAGCAGGCCTGGGCAGGCCTCCAGGCGGGCCGGAACGCCGCACAGCTCTCCGGCGGGCGGACCCGTTCGGAGCCGGAGGTCGGCGCGTTCGCCGAGGTCGACCTGTTGGAGCACGTAGGCGTGGGTTGGGACCTGACCTGGCTCCGCTCCGCCGTCGACCACGGGCTGGAGAGCTCCGCGGGGTCGCACCCCATCGAGCCCGAGTACGTCCTGACCGACCTGGTGGGGCGGCTATCGTGGAGCCGGTCGTGCACCGCGCCGTTCGAGGTGACGTTCGGTGCCGCCGTCTCGGGTGGCGGTTGGCTGGGTGCGCGGACTGGGGGGAACGTGGTGGCGTCCACACCGGGGCGTGCCGACTTCGGCCACGTGTGGGGCGTGTCCTTCTTCGCGCTGGACGGGCCGGTCAGGCTACGCGTGGGCGTGCACGCCTTCCACGGCGAGCGGGGCGTCTGGGAGGGAGGCCCTGAGCAGCGGGGCTCGGTCGCGTTCGTCGGCCTCGCCCTTCGCATACACTGAATCGGGTAGTGGGGCGCTGTGGCCGCGCGCTTGCAGTCCGAAGGAGGCGAGATCGTGCACGGAAACCATTCCAGGGCATTCGGGCCCCCGCTCGCGCTCCTCTGCGCGCACCTCGGCGTCGTCGCCGTCGTCGTCTGGCTGCTTCTGGGAGACGGGCTCGAGACGCTGGACCGGATCGGCCCCTTCCGCTTCGACACGGGCTCGTGGGACCGTCGGCTTCTGCTTGCGTCGATGTCGGTCGTGTACCTGCTGCGCTTCGCACTGACCAGCTTCGTCCTCCTGCGCAGACGGATGGACTGGCGCGAGGTCGCCGCAGTGATCCCCTGGCTGGCGTTCATCCACGGGAGCCTGGCGCTTCTCGGCGGTTCGAGCGCGGCCCGTCTCGGGGCGGTGGGCGTCGCCGGCATCGTGCTGTACGTCCTGGGCTCCTGGCTGAACACCGCCTCCGAGTGGGGCCGCATGGCATGGAAGAAGAGCCCGGAGCATGCCGGCAGGCTGTACACGTACGGCCTCTTCGCCCGCGCCGTGCACATCAACTACTTCGGCGATCTGGTGCTGTTCACGGGCTTCGCTCTCGTGGCGGGCCGCTGGGGCGCATTGCTGGTCCCGATCCTCATGGCCGCGAGCTTCGTATTCGTGCACGTGCCCACCCTCGACGCGTACCTGGCCGAGCGGTATGGCGCGGAATTCCGGGCCTACGTGGAGCGCACGAAGCGGCTCGTGCCCGGGGTGTGGTGAGGCCGTGCCTCCGATCCCCACCAACCGACTCGTCGACCGTCAGCTCACGAGGCGCCGGACGCTCTCCCGGAACGCGGCCCACGTCTCCTCGTCCTCGCCCAGGCCCGAGATGGTCTGGAGCTCGAGGCCGAGCCCGTCGAAGAGGGCGATGAGGACGGTGGACAGGCCCCGGGCGGGGATCGAGATCTCCACCTTCCCGTCGCTCCCCAGCGCCTCGAACGCCTCTGAGAAGATCGCTTGACCCTCCCGGTGCAGGGCGGTCATCTCGTCGCGGATCCGGGGATGGTTGCGGGCCACCGCCAGCCCTTCGGCCAGCAGGCTGAGCGCGCTTCCGTGCGTGCGGGAGTATTCCCGCATGGCGTGCGTGACGTTGTCGGCGAGCTCCTCGGGGGAGTTGGACCGGGTCACGAGGTCGCGGATGATCCGCCAGGATTCCTCGGTGCTCCGCCGGAGCATCCGGGCGAGCAGGTCCTCCTTGCTCTTGAAGTAGTAGTGGAGGAGCCCGCGGCTCACCCCCGCTTCGGCCGCTACCCTGGCGATGGTGGTGCCCGCGAATCCCTGGGACGCCAGGACCCTCTGGGCCGCATCGAGGATCCGGTCGGCCTTGCCCTTGTCGGATGTCACTTGTCGTCTCCCGGCTGGCGCCGGATGCGCGTCGGCGCCGCGTCGTCGTTGGCCCGTTCCGGCATCCTGGTCGGGCGGCCAACCAAGATCCGGAAGTGGACGGCGCGCGGCAAGCTCCTCGCGTTCCGTCGGCCTCACCGCGCCTCGAGCTTCGCAGCCGGTAAGGCGGCTCGACGCGCCGCGTACAGGGAGCGACGACTTCTGCAGAATGGGCGGTGAACGTGGAGGGGTGGCCGATGACCAACCCAGCGGATCCTTGCGTCGCATGGCGCATCCTGTCGCTCGCGCTCCTGATCGGTGCGACCGCCTGCGCGGATTCGACAACGACACCGGCCATCGACCTCTCCAAGCAGGAGGGCGAGGGGGAGGTGGGCCATTGGGTGCACGCCGGCCTCTACGACCGCACGTACGATCTGCGCGTGCCCGACGGGATCGCGGCGGGCGACCGTCGCCCACTGCTGATCGTGCTTCACGGGGCCGGCGACACGGGGCACGGCTTCCGGGCCCGCATCGCCGCGGACGCGCGCACGGACGAGGCCGGCTTCATCACCGTGTACCCGGACGGGGTCGGCGGCGAGTGGGCGACCGGGTGCGGCTGTACCGCCGCGGAGCTCGTGGGCGTCGACGACGTGGCGTTCCTGAACACGCTGGTCCGGCAACTCGCGACGGAGCTGCCCGTCGACACGGCCCGCGTGTACGTTGCGGGCTACTCGCAGGGTGCCCAGCTCGCCCATCGTTACGCCTGCACCAGCGAACGGGCGCCCGTGGGGATCGTCGCGGTCGCGGGCATGCCCGTCCGGGGGGTCGCCGACGGATGCACGCCGGCCGCTCCCGTCTCTGTGATGGTCATCCACGGCGACGCGGATCCCGTCATGCTCTACGGCGGCTTCGGGTCGGGCGCGCCTATCCTGTCCGTGCCCGAGACGGTCGCGACGTGGGTGGAGGTGCTGGGGTGCGCTCCGACGCCGGCGGAGGAGACGCGGGCGGACGCGAACCGGGATGGCACCACCGTGTCGATCGAGCGCTACCCGGAATGCGAAGCGGGTGTCCGCGTCCAGCTGGATCGCGTAAACGGGGGAGGGCACACGTGGCCCGGGCCGACCGGGCCCTGGCCGAAGAGCACGGGGAAGCTGAGTCGGAACCTCGACGCGACGGCCGAGATGATCGCCTTCTTCACCGGGGTCGAGGCACGATGACGACCCACCGTCGGCCGGCCTCCCGCAGGCGCTCGTCCGGGGTGATCGGCGTGCTCTTCGCCTTCGCGCTCGCCTTTCCCCGGGTCCTGTCTGGGCAGCTTCCGGGGCCTTCGCCGGCCACGAGGCCTTCGCTCGAGGTCGTGGTGTCGAAGCCGCTCATGGGCGAGAACTACGACCTCGTGTCCGGGTTGCTCGCCCTGGAGGGGCGGGTCCCGCGGGGCGTCGATGCGGGGTGGATCGTCCGCGGTGGGCTGGCCTACTCCACGTCCGGTCGCACCCGCAGCGCGACGCTCGCGAACCCGGCCGTCGGGGGGTGGGCGCGGCCCGGCGGCATCCCCCTCGAGCTTCTGATCTCGCTTCCGCTCTCACGCGAGATGGGCGCCGACGACTTCGCGACCGATCTGGCGCTCCTCTCCGACCTGGTGCATCGGGAGCGGTACCTGCCGGGACGTTGGGGGGTGAGCCTGGCGGTCGTCCCTCACATCGTTTTCCGGGACGGCTCGGTGGCCGATCTCGAGCTGGGTGCAGTCGCGCTGCCCCCGCACGGTGAGGCGGACACCGACGTGCGTGCGCGCTTCCGGGCGGAGATCGGGCTCGGGTTCACCCGCGCGGTGCAGGCCGGCGGGCGGGTCGCCGGGACCCTCCGGCTCACGGGCACGGGGAGCTTCGACCAGCGGACGCAGCAGGACCTCGCGGTGTTCCTGAGGCTCGTGCACGTTCGGGGTCGGCCGGAGCTGTCGTTCCGGCTGCCGATCGACATCGACCTGCAGGACTACGTCACGGGCGTCGTCGGGTTGCGCGTACGCTTCTGAGAGGCGGCCTCACCGGCCCGGTCCGAGCAGCACCGCGTTCATGAAGAGCAGCTCGGTGGCCTCCGCGTACGCCCGGTAGTTGGGTTCCTCCGCGAACGCCACCATCTGGCCACGGCCCACCGGCTCGATCATCAGGTACGCCTTGTTCGCGAGCTGCAGCTTCGCGGTTTCCCACACGATCCCGCCCAGGACCAGGTGGTCCACATCCGCGTAGTGGCCGACGTTCGTGCCGTGGTCGAGGGTGATCGGCGTGAAGATCCGCGAGCCCTCGACCATCACGCCGATCTCGCCGTCCGTTCCGGCCGCGAGCCAGTGATCGGTGTCCAGGATCACGTCCACGATGGCGCCGGGCGTCTGCTCCGGCGCCTCGTCGACCGGCGCGATCGCCTCGAGGTAGTCGATGGGCTGCTCAGGCGTGCCCGGAGCCTTCGGCGCCGTCTCCTCGGGGCGTCCCCCCCGGCGCTCGGCGGTCGTGGACAACAGGCCCGTACGTGCGGCCCAGCGCGTCGACTCGGCCATGGTGACGACGGTGCCCCCGTCCCTCGTCCACGTCTGCAGCCGGCCGCGGAGGCCCTCGCCCACCACGCCGTCGTAGTTACCGCTCGGGAACACGATCACGTCGTAGTCGGAGAGCACGGCGCGACCGAGGGTTGAGGCCCGCACGGCGGTCGTGCGCTGCCCGTAGCGTCGCTCGAGCACGTAGCGGGTCCAGCCGGCCGAGTTCGTGGAGCCGGGCTCGTCGTACACCAGGAGTATGCGAGGCTCGCGCAGCATGCGTGTCCGGCCGCTGCCGAGGGACGTCCCCTCGCGGATGTAGGAGTGGTCGACGGGAACGACCTCGGCGTCGTGCCGCCCGGCGATGGCGCTCAAGCGCCGCGCCAGGTCGGGCCCGTTGTCCGAGGCGCGCACGATGGCGGTGCCTACGCCGAAGTGCCGTCCGCCGAGCTGGAAGCCTCCGCCGGCGGAGCGGACGCGGATCCCCTCGCGCAGCGCCTCCGCGACGGCGGCCGCCCCGTTCGTGCCCCACGGCAACAGGTAGCCCACCTGCGCGGCGGGAAGGCTCGCCTCTCCGGCGTCCTGCGGCGCGGCGCTCACGGGCGTCGTCGCGGCGCCGGTGCCGCGCTCGCTGCGGACGAGCTCCACGTCCCAGAGCAGGGGAAGGCTCCACGCGGTCACGTCGTAGATCTGGTCCGGCTCGCGGTTGGCTCGCCGCTCGATCTGACGGGCCACGAACGCCGAGTCCATGGGCGTGTGCGGATCGAGCAGGTTCCGGATCAGGCGGTACCCGGGCTGGTCCATGGGAACGATGAACGTGCCCTGCGCGGGCAGCGTGCGGCCGCCCACCCGGACGGGCTCGGTGGCGCGGCCCACGTCGATCCCGTTCTCGGCGAGGGTGCGCGCCAGCCGTTCGGCCATGCCGGGGTCGTGCGCCGAGTGCAGGACGTATTCCCGGGTGCCGCTGCGGCCCATCTCCACCGCGCTCGACCGGAAGTCGGCGAACGTGCGCAGGATGCGCTCCCGATTACGGGCGGCGGCGTCCATCGTGGTCAGCGCCGCGGTGACGTGGTGCAGGATGCCGTCCCCGTAGGTGAGCTGATCGCCGTCGCTTCGCGCGTAGACGAGGCCGCGGGCGGACGCCTGCTCATAGGTCGCGCCGATCGCGCCCTGTGCCATCGGCCACGAGACGCCGTAGCCCGGAAAGAACGCGTCGTACGTGTCGCGGTTGAAGTACTGGAAGCCGCGTGCGTCGAAGGCCGCGGCCATCGCCTGGCCGAAGACGTCGTTGAGCTCCTTCTGCGCCTCGGTGGTCCAGGTGTTGCCGGGAATCGCGTTGGGCGGGAAATAGTACGTCGAGTTGCCGCCCATCTCGTGCAGGTCCGCCACCACGTGCGGCATGAAGTCGAGGAGCGCTGCGACCCGACCTCGCGTCTCGGGCTGCGTCTGCGCGAACCAGTCCCGGTTGAGGTCGAAGAGGTAGTGGTTCACCCGTCCCCCCGGCCAAGGCTCGTCGTGCTCTGCGGCGAGGGGGTCCGCATCCGGCCAGCGCGCTCCGGCGATGGTGTTCTGGAAGATGAAGCGCGCGCGTCCGTCCGGGTTCTGCATCGGATCGATCAGCACGAGCGACTCGGCCATGATCCGGTCGACACGCTCGTCGTTGCGCGCCGCCAGGAGGTGGTACGCCTCCATCATCGCCGCGCCGCTCGAGCTGGCCTCGTTGCCGTGCACACCGTGGATCATCGCCACCACCACCGGCAGCTCCCGCACGAGACGGTCGCGCTCTGCCGGGTCGAGTCCCCGGGGATCGGCGAGCCGCTTCAGGTCGGCCTGGATCGCGTCGAGGCGGGCCATGCGCTCGGCGTTGCCGATGACGAGCATCACGGTGGAGCGCCCCTCCCACGTGGTGGCCGTGTGCAGCAGCCTGGTGCGCTCGGGGACCGCGGAGGCGAGCGCCTCCATGTAGGCGACGACGCCCTCGGGTGGCGTGATGGCCTCGGTGACGGGGTGGCCCGTCACGCGCTCCACCGTGGGGACGTCCGGATCGTAGCTGGTGCCGGGCGCGAGGGACGGGGTCTGGGGAACCTGGACGAGGATCGCGAGGGCCAGTGCGCTGAGCATGGGGGGACCTTCTGTTGTTTCGTGTATCTCCGGGATGCGCTCAGTATAGCCCGCGCGGGCACGTGGGGGCACGAGGCGTTCTTCGATGGGGTAGCCCCCCGGTGAGCCGACGCTCCGCTTCAGCCTGCTCCCGCCGGCACCCTCTCTCCGAGCTCTATCCCCTTCCACGTCACCGAGCACCTCCGCCCCAGCGCCCGCACCCCCGCGGCCTCGGCGCGGGCCAGGGCGTCGGAGAAGACCGGGTCGATGGACCGGGCCGCCACGATCCGCGACGCGTCGGTCCTCTGGAGCACGAAGAGCACGGCCGCCTCATGGCCCGCTTCCACGGCGTCGATGAGCTCCTCCAGGTGGCGGGCGCCCCGGGCGGTGACGGCGTCGGGGAAGAGGGCGACCCCGTCCTCCACGAGCGTCACGCTCTTGGCTTCGAGGTAGAGCTTCCGGCCGGCGTCGTTCTGCAGGAGGAAGTCGATGCGGGACCGGCCCCAGGGGACCTCGTGGCGCACCAACCGCCAGCCGGAGAGCTCGCCCAGGGCGCGGTCGCTCAGGGCCCTGCGCACCAGACGGTTGGGGAGGGTCGTGTTCACCGAGACCCAGGCCTGGTCCGCCGGGTCCCGGACCAGCATGGCGGTCCAGCGGGTCTTCCGTGTCGGAGACGGCGGTTCGGGTCGGAGGCCCATGCGGGCTCCCGGCACCAGCAGCTCCCGGAGCCGGCCGGGATCCGGGAGGTGGGCCACCACCTCGGTGGCGGCTTCCGGGGGTATTCCCATTTCGGCGTGCACGACGAAGCGGTTGGGACGGCGGAGGAAGCGCGCCGGACTCAGGGGCGCGCCCCAGTCCAGGGCGGGGAGTGGGCTCATCGATGGCGCTCCATCGTCATGATGAACGACCCTCGTCCCGCCGCGCGCAAGCGGAGGCCCCGTCCCCGTGACTACCGACAAGAACGGATCGACATGGTGTCGAGGGGGCGCTGGCCGTCGCACTGGCGGATGTTCTGCAAAGGTGACTATTATTCTTCACCTTTGCAGAACATCACTGTGGACAGGGGAGAGGATGTGTCGAAGGGAGCGCACCTGGGTGAGTTCGAGCATCTGGTCCTACTGGCCCTTCTCCGGCTCAAGGACGACGCCTACGGGGTCACCGTCCGCCAGGAGATCCAGAGAAGGGCCGGTCGGCGCGTGGCCATCGGCGCCGTGTACGCGTGTCTTGAGCGCCTGGAGCGGAAGGGCTACGTAACGGCCCAGGTCTCCGATCCCCAACCGGTCCCCGGAGGCCGCTCGAGGAAGTACTTCGTTCTTACCTCGGAAGGTGGCGCCGCGCTGCGCCGTGCCCGGGAGATGATGGACCGCATGACGGAGGGGATCCACGTGGATGCGGAATTGGAGGCTCTGTGAGAGCCCGGCCGCCGCGGGCGGCGAGAGCGCTCCTGTACCTGGCTGCCCCGAAGCAGGATCGGACCTTCATCCTCGAGGATCTGGAAGGGGAGTTCGCCGGCATGCTGCGCCAGGGTCGCGGCGCCCGGGAGGCGAGACGGTGGTACTGGGGCCAGGCGATGGCGTCGCTCTGGCCGAGCCTCCGAAGGATGGGCGGGCGGGGGAGGCCCCCCGGGGAGGCCCCGTCCCACACGCCGGGGCTCGGCCTGGACACGCTTGTCCAGGACCTGCGCTACGGCTTCAGGATGCTGTTCAGATATCCAGTCCTGTCGGTCACGGTGATCGTCACCCTCGGCCTGGGCATCGGCTTCACGTCGACGGTCTTCAACATCGTCAAGGGCTTCGTCCCCCGGGAGCTCCCCTATCCGGATTCGGGCAGGATCCTGGCCGTGGATCTCACCAAGCCCACCGAGGGCATCGACGACCTGGGGTTCACGGCTGTCGACTTCGTTCGGTGGCGGGAGCGCCAGACGGTGTTCGAGAGCCTGGGCGCGTACGGTTGGGGTGGAGGCAACCTGTCCGTCGAGGAGGGTCGGGCGGAGCGCCGCAGCGGAGGTTTTCTGACTGCCGGCGTCCTGGAGGCGCTGAAGGTGCAGCCCATCCTGGGCCGGATCTTTCGGGCCGAGGAGGAGCGACCGGGCGAGGGCGGTGTGATCATCCTGGGCCACGAGCTGTGGCAGAGCCTCTTCGACGGGGCATCCGACGTCCTGGGTAAGACCGTGTACGTGGACCGACAGCCGAGGACCGTCGTCGGGATCATGCCCGAAGGCTTCATGTTTCCCCAGACGCAGTCCTTCTGGATTCCGTTGACCGTAGACCCGGTGGCCTCGGGCGACCCGGGGAATCCCGACCGTTGGATGGTGGTGGGCCGTCTTGCGGACGGCGTGTCCCGGGGGCGAGCCGAGGCCCAGCTGCGCAGTATAGCCGCGCGCCTGCAGAGTGAGTTCCCCGCGGACGACGCGGGTGTCGGCGTATTGGTGCGGTCGCTCAAGGAGCGCATCGTCCCTCCGCAATACCTGGCGCTCTTCTATACGATGCTCGCTACCACGTTCGGTGTGTTGCTCATCGCGTGCGCCAACGTGGCCAACCTGCTGCTGGCTCGGGCGTCGGTTCGGACTCGGGAAGTGGCGTTGAGAGGGGCGCTGGGGGCGGGCCGTGGCCGCCTGGTGAGGCAGATGCTGGCGGAGGTGCTCATCCTGTCGGTGGTCGGAGGCGGGATCGGACTCTGGCTGGGACTCGTGGGCCTCGACTGGTTCCAGGCCACCTTCGACCATGTCATGGCCGCCGCCGGAGGGAGGGCGGACGAAATCCCGGGCTGGATGACTTTCGATCGCGATCTCCGTGCATATCTGTTCGTTGCCGGTGCCACGGTCCTCTCGTGCGCGTTTGCGGGAATGGTGCCGGCTCTACGCGCGTCGGCTACGGAGGCGGGAGAGGCCATCAAGGCCGGGAGCAGGGGCTCCAGGGATCTGACCCAGGGACGGTTCACCTCCAGCCTCGTCGTCGCCGAGGTGGCCATGTCGTGCCTCCTGCTCATCCTGGCCGGGCTCATGGCCAAGAGCGTGACCCAGCTCGGTACGGTGGCCCTCCCTTGGCGGACCGAGGACGTGTTCACCGCGCGATTCGCGCTGCCCGAGGAGGAGTATCCGGAAGCGGCGGATCGGAGCGCGTTCTACGAGCGGCTCCTCGGGAAGGTGAAGACGATCCCAGGAGCGGTGGTGGCCAGTCTCAGTGACGGGCTGCCCGGCATGGGCCATGGCTCGACGGGTTTCGAGCTGGAGGGCCGGACCTACGCGGCGGACGAGGACCTCCCGCGGGCGCGCTTGGGGCGGGTGACGCCGACCTTCTTCGAGACGTTCGGTGTTCGGGCCGTTCGGGGAAGGGTGTTCGCCGACGCCGACCGCGCCGGTACCCTGCCCGTCGCCCTCGTCAACGAGAGCTTCGCCAGGACGCACCTGGACGGGGACCCCCTGGGCGACCGGGTCAGGACGGGCCGGGACGACGCGCTGTGGAGGACTGTCGTGGGCGTCGTTCCCGACCTGTCCATGGAGATGTTCGGATCGGGCGGGGACCCGGACGGCATCTATGTACCGCTGAGCCAGGCGGAAACGGACCCGTACTACACCTACTTCACCGTGCGGGCCAACGGTCCGTCGAAGGCCGTGCTCACGAGCATCCGGGACGCCGTGGGCTCCTTGGACCGATACCTGCCGCTGGAAATGGTGTTGCCCATGGACGGCATCATGTTGCGCCTGACGTGGTTCTATCCCGTCTTCGGCAAGCTGTTCATGTTGTTCGGGATCGTCGCGCTCTTCCTGGGCGCGATTGGCCTCTACGGGGTGATGTCCTTCGCGGTGACCCAACGGACCCAGGAGATGGGCGTGCGCATGGCGCTGGGGGCGGAGGGGCGTGGCCTGGTCGGCCTCGTGATGAGGAAGGGGCTGATCCAGCTGGCGCTCGGCCTCGGTATCGGCCTCGGTGTGGCGCTCCTGGCCGCCGGACGGATGGCATTCTTGATGTACGAGGTCGGTCCGCGCGACCCCTGGGTGTTCGCGGGGGTGACGGCAACGCTGGCGGCGGCGGCGCTGGTGGCCACGATCGTGCCCGCCAGGCGGGTCACCAAGGTGGATGTGGTCGTGGCGCTGAGAGGGGAGTGACTGCGGGGTCGCCGGTCAAGGGTGGCCCAAAAGCGCGTGTCTGAGCTCACGAACCCGAGGCCCTGCGGAAACGTGGCGTCGAGCTCGAGAAGCCCCAGCCTGTTCTCGAGGAGCGTCCAGTGGATGTGCACGATCCGCCAGCCGGGATGAACCCGCGCGAGCACCTGCGTGCTGCGCCAGCGCGTCCTCAACTGGGAGTCGTCCGCAGTTGTGTAGGAGGCGAAATCGAACGCCAGCACGGCCACGTCACCATAGACGCGCACGGTTGGGTTGATCAGATCGAAATGATCGAAGGAGGTCTGACCGGTCGGTGGTCCGTACATGTCCACCAGAGCCTGGCGACCCACGAGCAAAGAGTCGAACTCCACCGAGTAGTAGGTGACATCGTCGGTGCAGGCGTTCGTTATCCCGGTGGGATCCCCCAGGCGAAGGCGCTCCAGGCCGTCCGTCACGATACCGATGACGGTTTCCGCGACGGAGGAGTCATCGGGGGGAAGGCTGTCGGCCTTCGATCCGGCGCCGCATCCGCCCAGCATCATGAAGATCGTCGGCACCAGGAGCGTGGCGGTTCTCACCCCCCCACGGCCTCCCGGCGTCTCCCGGAAGGGCCACCGGGCTCCAGACCCGGCAGCACGTCCGCCAGCAGGATCCGCAGATCCGCCAGGGCGAGGGTCATGCGGTTCGCGACGGTCTGGCGCGAGATGCCCAGGATCTCGGCAGCCTCCTGATGGGTCAATCCCAGAAGGCGCACTGTCTCGACCGCCTCGCGCCTACCTGGCGTGAGCGCCTCCAATGCTTGCCGGAATCGGCATTCGATCTCCGAGGCTTCAGCCCATTCGGCGGACTGCTCCTCAAGCCGCATTGCCTCCGCCTCTCTGGCCGCCCAGTCCCTGCGCACGTGCTCTCGTCGCCGGTCATCGAATGCGAGATTCCTTCCGATGCGGAAGACGAGCGCACGTGCGGACCCGTCGTGCCACCGTTCTCGCAATTCCCACACCCGGATGAACGCTTCCTGGCATACATCCTCCGCGTCCTCACGCGACGGGAGGATCCACTCCAGATAGTGGACGAGGTCGTCCCAGGTTTCACGGACGAAATCTTCGAAGGCCTCCCGGCGCCCTGCCCGGATCTCGGCAAGAATCGCTTTCACGTCCCCCCCCGTTCTTCGAGTTCTCATCCCTGGGCACCAGTCACAAATCGGGCTGCGATTCATCCGCAATGCCGAGCGAGGATCGACCTGCCCTTGCGGTTTGCCCGCCCCACAACGGGCGTCTAGCTTGTCGGTCAACGTATTCGAGGGACGTATCTTGATTGCCTCTTTGCCGTCACCTGGCAGGTGACGGCGAAGAGCGCGCGGACTGCACCCGTTGCCCGCTACCAGACTTCGACTGCTCGGCCGCGCAGATATCGCCGGACCTCCAGGTATCGACGCCGGAGCCGTGCTCGCTCGTCCCAAGCTCCTCGCGCTGCTCTCGTATCTCTCTGCCGCAACGCCGGCGGGCTTCCACCGTCGCGACACCCTCGTGGGCCTGCTCTGGGGCGAGATGGACCAGGAGCGCGCGCGCGCAGCCCTGCGGCAGTCGCTCTACCATCTGCGAAATTCTCTGGGCAGCGGCGTCCTCTCCACGCGGGGCGATGAAGAGGTCGGGCTGGCCGTCGACCTCTTCGGCTGTGATGTGGCGTCGTTCGAAGAGGCCTTGGCCCGCGGCGCAGCCGAGGAAGCGCTCGATGTCTACCGTGGGGACCTTCTCGAAGGCTTTCACATCTCGGGCGCCCCGATGTTCGAGCGCTGGCTCGATCTGCGGCGCGACGATCTACGACGACAGGCGCGCCGTGCGGCCTGGAAGCTCGCGACCGATGCGCAGGCGGCCGGAGCCCCAGCCGCCGCCGCGCATTGGGCGAGGCGGTCGCTGCAACTCGCGCCGCTGGACGAAGCGGTGCTGGGGCAGGTGATCGGGTTGCTCGATCGCGTGGGCGACCGGGCTGGAGCCGTCCGGGAGTACGAGGTGTTCGCCAAGCGACTCCGTGAGGACCTGGATCTCGAGCCCGCGCCCGAGACGCGAGCCCTGGTGGATGACATCCGCACGCGACCTGCACCGCCGACACCTCCGGCTGCATCCAACATCGGAGACGGCGGCACACGGGTGGCATCCCTGGTGCCATCGGGGGAGCAGGAGGGAGCGCACGTCGACGAGGGGACGGCGCCTCCTCCCACGTCCATAGCGGTGCTGCCCTTCGTCAACATGAGCTCGGGCCCTGAGGACGAGTATCTCAGCGACGGGTTGGCGGAGGAGATCACCAACGCGCTCACCAAGGTGAAAGCCTTGCAGGTGGCCTCACGCACGTCCGCATTCGCGTTCAAGGGGCGTAGCGTGGACGTCCGAGGGATCGGGAAGGAGTTGGGGGTGGCGACCGTGCTGGAGGGGAGCGTCCGCAAGGCTGGCGGCCGGCTCCGCATCACGGCGCAGCTCGTCAAGGCCGCGGACGGGTACCATCTGTGGTCGGAGCGATTCGATCGCGGAACCGACGACGTATTCGCCATCCAGGACGAGATCGCCCAGAAGGTGGCGTCGGCGCTCAAGGTCATTCTCACCGATCGGGAACGACACGCCCTGGCGCGGATGCCCACGTCGAACGTGCGCGCGTACGAGTATTACCTGCGGGGGCGGCACTACCTCCATCAGACGCGCAGGCGGAGTCTCGAGTACGCCCGCGAGATGTTCGCGCAGGCGATCGCGGTCGACCCGGACTTCGCGCTCGCGCACGCGGGCGTAGCGGATTGCTCCTCCCTCCTCCACGTCTACTATCCGTCGGTGGAGTCGGCCCTGGAGCAGGGGGAGCTGGCCAGCCGACGGGCGGTCGAGCTGGATCCCGACCTACCGGAAGCGCATGCGTCGCGTGGCTTCGCGCTGTCGCAACAAGGCCGCTACGACGAGGCAGCCGTCGAGTTCCGGACGGCGATCGAGCTCGACGCGGGGCAGTTCGATGCGCGGTATCACTACGCGCGCCAGTGCTTTCAGCGAGGGGCGCTCGCCCAGGCTGCAGCGTTGTTCGAGGACGCCGCAGGGGTGCGGGAGGACTACCAGGCACGGTTCTTCGCCGCGCAGTCGTACGAGGCGATGGGGGAGCGCGACCACGCCCTCGAGGCGTACCAGCGTGCGCTCGAGGTCGCCCGGCGGCACCTGGAGTTGTGCCCCGACGATCCCCGCGCGGCGACGATGCGCGCCGTCGCGAGCTGTCGGATCGGGCAGCGAGAGGAGGGCATGCGTTGGGCCGAGCGCGCGCTGGCCATCGACCCCGAAGACGCGGGGGTTCGATACAACGTCGCCTGTCTCTACGCGGTCGAGGGCGAGCGCGACCGGGCCTTCGCGACCCTCCAGGAGTGCATCGAGATGGGATTCGGCAACCTGGAATGGATCGCGCAGGACCCGGATCTCGCGTCGCTGCGGGACGACGTGCGGTTTCAGAGGCTCGTTGAAAAGCGGTAGGCCGCGCACCCCGTGCGGCTGTCGAATCTGCTAGAGCTTCAGCGCGACGACCGGTTCGATCCCGGTGGCACGACGAGCAGGTAGATAGGCCGCAAGGACGACCACACCCGTGAGCAGGCCCGTGACCCCGAGTATCGCCGGCAGGTAGGAGACCTGGAGGAGGACCAGGAAGGAGCGGGCGACCACCCCCAGGAGCACCGGCCCTCCGCAGCGAGTAGAGGAGGCGGGGGCTCGTCGAGCCCCTCGATCAGTTCAGTCTTGTGGTCTCCGGACCGTAGCCCCGCCATCGCTCCCTTGACCCTCGAACGGCCGTGCCCCAAAGTATAGAAGCTCGATATATCGAACTTCGCCCTAATACCCTGCGTGCCGGTGAAACGACCCATCCTCGAGATCCGAACCCTGACCCCGAGCTGCAACGAGGTCCTCATCCTGACGGCCCTGGAGCGGGGAGCCGGACACGGCTACCAACTCGCCGTCGACCTGGAGGAGCAGAGCGGCGGCTTCTTCGAGTTCAAGCATGGGACCCTGTACCCGATCCTTCACAAGCTCGAGAAGGACGGCCTCATCGAGGGGACGTGGTCGGACGAGGGGCAGAGGGGGCGGCGCCGGCACTACCGGGTGACGGCGAAGGGGCGGGAGTACGCGCGCGCGCAGCGTGAGGCTTGGCGACTGTTCGCGGAACGTCTCTTCGAAGTCATCGGGAGGACGGAAGGATGAGCCGATTCACGGTTGTGCTTCGTGACCTCAGCGACCGGCTGAGCCTGCCTCAGCCGGCGCGCTCACGGATCCTGCTGGAGATCTCGGGAGACCTGGAGGCTCTGTTCCAATCGTTCCTCGAACGAGGTCTCTCCGAGGAGGAGGCGGAGCAGGAGGCTCTGGCCCACATCGACCTCTCGAGCGAGGCGATTCAGGACCTTGGGCGGGTTCACGGCGGGTGGTTCCGCAGCTTCGTCGATACGCTCGCGCACCGGGCGGGGCCGAGGTGGGAGCGGGCTCTGCTCGTCCTCCTCATCCTGGGTGGCGTGCTGCTCAGCGGCGCCCTCCTCAACGCAGTGCCGATGTCCAGGGCGGCGGGAATCTGGTTCCTGCCCGTCGGGTGCACGGCGCTGGGCGCGCTCATCGTCAGCGGGTGGAAGACCTACGTCCTGTTTCTCCTCCGCGACCATCGGCCCAGGCGACTGCGTCGCGGTCTCGATACCCTGCTCGGCCTCTCCGTTCTCCAGGTCTTCCTGGCGTTCGGCGGTGTGTGGTTCACGGGCGTCGGTTCGGTCCGCTCCATCGCGCGTGAGCCTCTTCGGGCTGGAGTCGTGACCATGCAGTGGCTCCAGCACTCCCTCGCACTGTTGATCCTGGCTCTGAGCCTCGGGCTCCTCGCTGGGTTGGTGTGGTTCTTCCTGCTCACAAGAGTCGTGTCCATCGAACACCAAGAAGCGGCCGCGCTCCTGGCGGACTAGGTGCGCAAGGGTGGTGGCGGTCCAACGGGAGGATGTGGAACATGTTGCGGATCATAGGCTACGCAGGTCCCTGGGCGTTTCCACTTGCGACGCTCACGGCCGTGCTTGCCGTGCTGATCGTCCGGGCCTTCGTACGGACGGTGACGAGCCGGAAGGGTGATCCGGCCCAGATGGCCGGCCTCGGAAGCGCGATCCTGTTCTGGGGATTCGTCTCTGCGGCCCTGGGGTTCCTGGGCCAGTGCGATGCACTCTACAGGCTCATGGGCGTCGTCGTCACCGCCCCGGCGTTGTCGCCCGAGGTCATGGCGGAGGGTTTCGGTGGGAGCTTCGTGCCGACGCTCTGGGGTGCGGGCCTCCTGCTCGTGTCGGGCCTCGCGTGGCTGGCCTTCTCCAGGATCGGCCGCACGGGGGCGCGTGTGCTCGCGATGTTGGCTCTGCCGCTCATTGTCATCATGGGATGCGGCAACGCCACCTCCCAGGCACCCACGGACATCACGCAGGGCGTCTGGGTCGGGAGTGGCGGAGCGGACCAGTTCCTCTTCGACCTCCGTGGCTCGGTGCCCGACTCCCTCTTCGGGGTGGTGCACGTCCTGCACGCCGGCAAGAAGAGCTCCGAGCTCCCCATCACGCGGGCGTCGTACAACGCCCCCGACATCGAGATGTTCATTCAGAGCACGAACGCGACGTACAAGGGGCGGGTCGAGCTCGACAAGGGACGCATCCGGGGCGGCCTCAGCTTCGGAGGACAGCCGGGATCCCAGATGGAGCTCCGTTGGTCGGATCCGTCGGGTCTCCCGGGCTACCGGGCGTTGGCCGGGGCCGGCCCGTATACGTACCGCGAGCCGACAGCCGGGGACGATGGTTGGCAGGTAGCGTCTCCAGAGGACGTGGGCCTCGACCGAGGGGCCCTGGAAGCACTGGTCAACGCAGTCGCTCAGAATGAGGCGGGGCTGATCCAATCGCTCCTCGTCGTTCGCGACGGCAAGCTCGTGATGGACGAGTACTTCCACGGCTACGGCACCGCCGACGTGCACCCGATCGCATCCGTCACCAAGAGTGTATCCGGCCTGCTCGTGGGTGCCGCTCTCGACCGTGGGCTGATCTCGGGACTCGACACTCCCCTCCTGCAGTTCTTCCCCATGAAGCCGTCGGTGGTGGATCCGGGCTGGGAGAAGGAGACCCTCCATCACCTGATGAGCATGTCCATGGGGCTCGACTGGACGCGCGAGGAGATGGACGGTGTCCACGGCACGGGTGAGGACTTCTTCCTGAGGGTGCTCAGCCGCAAGGTCGCAAATTCCCCGGGAACCAGGTGGGACTATGTGAGCGCGAACGTGGATCTCCTGGCCGGCGTGCTCTACAACGCGACGGGCAAGCACGCGGACGTGTTCGCCAAGGAGGTCCTCTTCATTCCCCTGGGGATCCAGGCGTACGACTGGGAATACGGCAAGGTCGACGGATACGACCTCATGGACGGGAGCCTGCAGCTCAGGCCCAGGGACATGGCCAAGATCGGCACCATGGTCGCCGACGGTGGACGCTGGAATGGGAAGCAGGTGATCGGCGAGGCGTGGATCGACGAGTTCACCAAGCTCCACTTCCAGACCGGCGAGCCGCTCGGCGGCTACGGCGATCTCTGGTGGCTGGGGGAGCTTCCGAGCAGCGGCGGGATGGAGCCCATGATCGTGGCCAACGGCTGGGGGAGCCAGTTGATCGTGATCTTCCCCCGTCTCGACATGGTGGTGGTCACCACGGGAGGCAACGAAAGCAACGGACGTCACCTGGACATCGGGCCCGTCCTGGCTCGCTACCTCCTTTCCACCATGTAGCTGTCGAGAGAACCCCGGACCGAGCGCGCTCGTCCTGGCGGCGTGGCTCGGTCCGGGCGCCTCGGGTCTCCGGCGCCTATCGATTCGTCGAGAACTCGAGAAACTCCACGGGAGCCCCGTCGCACACCACGAAGGCCACCATCACGCCGTCCGACGGGCTGTTGGGCTCGATGAGGATCTCGTGGCCCTCGAGAGCGCGGGCCAGGTCGTCGACCTCGAATGCCACGTGAGGAACCGTCTTGACCAGATCGGGCAGCGGGCAGTCCGGCTCGAAGCGCATCCACTGGATGCCGAAGGGATTGCTCTCGTGGTCCGTGCAGAATGTCTTGAGCTTCTCGAGGTACGTCTCCCCCTCCTGCGGTGTCGCCGTGGGGATTCCGAGGTGATGGTATCGCATCCTAGCCCCGTTATGAGAAGGACAGCGGCGTCATTCGAGCGGCCTCAGGACTTCGAGCATGTCTACCTCACCGGCTCAACCAGTAGCTCACCTTGACCACGAAGGTATTGCGCATGGTGTCGCCGAACATCTCGCGCAGGTCGCGGAAGGCCCGGAACGTGGGATCCGTGGAGTCCCCGGAGCTACCGTGGTTCCACACGAGGAAGAGCGTCGAACCAGGGACGTATTCCCATCGAAGCACCAGGTTGCTCAGCAGCGAGCGCAGGCGGAAATCGGGGTTGTCGAATTCGATGGGCTCCGCGGGCCCCCCGCCGTCGGGATCCGCCCCGTAGCTGTTCGTGGCCTCGTCGAAGGTCAACGTCGAGCCTTCGTCCAGACCGTAGCGCAGGAAGTCGAAGCTTCGCGTTCGCGCCAGCTCCTTGAAGCCCCCGTAGTCGCCCGTCGCGACGAGGGGCTGTACGTACCATTGGATGGTGAGCTCCGGGGAGAGCGCCACGCTCGCGCGGAACGTCCCGGTCAGGTTCTTCTGATCGAGGGTGGCGAACAGGTACCGACCTCCGTACGTGGCCGTCGCCGTCGGGTCCACGGCCTGGTCCACATAGAACGCCACGGCGTGCGTCTGGTCGAAGCCGAGGGAGGCCGACACCTCCACGGCGCTCGTGGGGCGCGCCGTCAACTCCGCGCCTGCATCGGAGGCCCACCCTTCGTACTCGTTGCGAACGTAGTACCCCCTGAGGCCGACGCTCATCCGCTTGCGGGGGTCGGATGACAGCGACAAGCCGACCGACCGTGACGCCGGGGAGACCATCATCGGGCCCCCCCGGGTCCTGCTGTCGTCGAGCCCCCGCGAGACGATGTTCGTGCTCGCAAAGAGGCTCCAGTAGTTCAGGAGCTCGCCGCTGAACCCCAGGTACGCGCTCCGACTTCGCCGAACGCCGCCGAAGTTCCAGCTCTGGGCCCAGGTCGCATCCACCTCACGCCAGCGGAACACCCGGCCGGGGTCGAGCCAGCGGCGAGTCAGGCGGACGCCGTGGAAGATGCGGTCGGCCGAATAGGCGAAGCCGGCGTCGTTGACCTCGAAGCCCGGCGAGTACGCGAAGAAGTCGGTCCCCACGACCCAGTTGCCCGCGACCTTTCCGAACTGGAGCGACGTGGCGTAGCCGCTCATGCTGGTCGCCGTGCTGTCGAGGAGGGCGTAGCTCTGGTCGGGGCGCTGATAGTAGCGAGCCGACGAGCGTTGGGCCGCCAGGATCGCGGGCGCTTCGCCGTGGATGCGGGATCCGCTCACCGTTCCGCTGACGGCCCACTGGTTGTTCGCGAACCGGTGGAAGAAGTCCGCGCCGGCGCTGTACGCGGTTCCTCGAAGGTCCTCGAAGACGTCCTCGCCCACCGCGCGATGCACGCCGGTAGCCAGCGCGCCGACTCCGGTGGCGCCGCCCCGGAAGTCCCTGCGCAGGCTCACCACCGAGTAGCTCGCGAGTGGCTCCACCGGGTCCTCCCATCGGGCGCCGTCCGCTCGCTGGACCCGGGCCATCTCCCGCCCCGTCACGGCCTCCAACGCCCCCACCGACCATCCGGCCGTCTTCCCGGACAGCTTCGCCGCACCCAGGATGCTCGTGGCCGCCGGGTTGTCGACGTACCCGCCGTCCTCGGACACCACGCGCGACGGCGCTTTTCCCACGCGGCGGGAGTAGAAGAGCTCTGGCGCGCCGAAGACGAAGCCACCGCTCCCGGCACCGAAGCGGAACAGGTTGGCGCCCTCGACGAAGAAGGGCCGGCGCTCGTCGAAGTAGGTCTCGTAGGCGGTCAGGTTGACCACCGCCGGATCCACCTCCACCTGCCCGAAGTCGGGGTTGAGGGTGGCGTCCAGCGTGAGGCCGCTGGTGAGGCCGTACTTGAGGTCCAGGCCGGCGCCGAGAGCGCCCACGCTACCATCGTTGAAGGGATTCGAGGCGTCGGCGGCACCATCGAAGTCCGCGCGGGCCGTGGTGTAGGGCAACACCTCCACGCGGCGCGGCTGCGGGATGTCCTGGAGGCCGGTCAGATGACCGAAGAGCGACGCATATCCTTGCTCGGTGTTGCGTGCCCAACTCCACCGCACTCTCTCGCCCTTGCGGAAGATCACCCGGCTGAAGTTGATGCCCCACTGCTGCTCCGTGGAAGCGGAGAAGCGCAGCTGCGAGAACGGAATGCGGATCTCGGCCACCCAACCGAGAGAGTCGATGCGCGTCGCGACCGCCCACACGGGGTCCCACGAGGTGTCCCCGTGCTCCTCGTCGTTCGCGGCGAGCTCGTCGAGGCGCACGCCCGCCGGGTTCACCAGGAACTTGAACGCGGTACGGTGGTCGTGGTACGAGTCGATGGCCACGCGGAAGATGTCGCTCGCCGAGACGTCGTCCCTGCGGGCGAGCCGGCTCGCGATCCGGTCGGGCTCGCTGTCGAACATGCGCGCTCCGATGTAGAGCGCGTCACGGTCGTACGCGACCCTCACCTCAGTGCGCTCGGTGGGTGCGGCGCCATCGTTGGGCTCCACTTGCGTGAAGTCCCCGATGACCGGGGCCGTTCTCCATGCGGGGTCGTCGAGTCGCCCGTCGAGGACCGGTGACGCCTGGGCGCGAACGGCGGTGGCGGCGGCTACCGTCCGGGGTCGCCCGTCGATCTGCCGGGAAGGCTGGGCGGCCGCCGGCTTCGGGGAGAGCGCCGCTCCAAGCAGGGCCGAAAGCACCACCGCTCGTATGCCACCATGCCCCACGAGCGTTCTGCACGCTCCTCGTTCCACCATCGTCCACCCCGCTTTTCGCCGCCCCGTCCCGGCCGTGGCCGACCGAGGTGATCCGGTGCACTGCTACGGTCCTCCCGGATGGAACAACGTGCGAGCGCCGACGCCACTACCGCATCGCGCACGGGGGGCGCGCATCCCACCACGCGGCCACCGTCCGCGCGGATACGGCCGCTTCGGGGCCTGAGCCAGGCGCGATGCCAAGGTAGGGAGGTAGCCGGCGCAGGCTTCCAATACTACATTTTAGCAATGGTTGAGAACCGATACCTCGGGGAGCTCGAGCAGATGGCGCTCCTGGCGGTCGCACGGCTGGGGGACGGGGCCTACGGGCGGGCCATCCGCCAGGAGCTCGCCGACCGCACGGGACGCCGCGTTTCCCACGGCGCCTCGTATGTGACGCTGGACCGCCTCGAGGCGAAGGGCTACCTGGCCTCGACCGTGGGGGAACCCGCGCCGGGGCGTGGCGGGAGGCCGAAGCGTTTCTTCAGGGTCACGCCGGCCGGTGCCAAGGCTCTGCGGGACACTCGAGCCGCGTTCGCCAGCCTGTGGGATGGCATGGACGAGGTTCTGGAGGACATTTGAGTCATCAGCCTCACCGTGGCCCGGAGCCCCCCGCGTGGGCGGGTCGGCTTCTCGCCCTCGTCATCCGCGACGGTGGGAAGCGGGCATGCCTGCTCGGGGATCTCCACGAAGACCACGACAGGATCGTCGGACGGAGGGGACGGACGGCCGCGGCTCTCTGGTACTGGGGAGCGGTCGCTCAGGTCCTGGTGAGGTGCGCCTGGGAGCGGGCCGTGTTCCATGAAGGCCGTACGCTCGGCCGACACAGAGATGGGTGGAGGAGGACGACGATGGGACCGCTCACGCGGGATATCGGTGTTGCCCTTCGGCACTGGAGGAAGGCGCCGGGCTTCACTGTGGCGGCGGCGCTCACGGTGGCGTTGGGGATCGGTGCGACGACGACGGTCTTCAGCGTGGCGGACGCGCTCCTCGCGAGGACGCCTGCGGGCGTCCGCGAGCCGCGCTCTCTCGTGGCTGTCCGCCTGTTCGACCCCAGGCACCAGGAGACATCGCTCTTCTCGTACCCGGAGTTCGAGGACTTCCGTGACGATGACAACGGCCTGGAGCGCGTCGCCGCCCTGGATCTCTTCCCCGCCACGGTGGGCACGGACGCCGGAACGGAGCCCGAGGTGGTGAGCGGCATGGCGGTGTCCGGATCGTACTTCTCGATCCTGGAGACCCGACCACACCTCGGGAGGTTCTTCCTGCCCGACGAAGATGTGGTGGGCAATCCCGTTCCCGTCGTGGTGCTCAGCCACCGGTACTGGACCCGGAGGATGGGGGCCGACCCGTCGGTGGTGGGTAGGACGGTGAGCATCAACCGAACGACGTTCACGGTCATCGGGGTCGCGGAAGAGGGCTTCGCGGGACACGTCGCCGCCTACGACTTCTCTCTTTGGATCCCCCTGGCCATGGCCGAGGCCGTCACCGACGTCGATCTCGCGAGCCGAGGCGTGCATCGCTTCTCCTTGATCGCGCGCCTACCGTCCGGCGCCTCGCTCGCGCAGGCTCGGGCGGCCGCCGACATGATCACGGAGCGGATGGGGGTGCAGCACCCCGAGGAGATGGAGAGCCGCTCCATCGTCCTCGATCCCTATTCGCAACTGTTCGAGGAGATCCGGGGACCCGTCACCGCGTTCATGGCCCTCCTCTTCGCGCTATCCGACGTCGTCCTCCTGATCGCCAGCGTGAACGTCGGCGGCATGCTCCTGGCCAGCGCCACGGGCCGGGGTCGTGAGATGGGTGTTCGTCTCGCATTGGGCGCGAGCCGCGGTGCGTTGGTGCGCCAGCTCCTCACCGAGAGCGTGTTCCTGTTCCTCCTGGGGGGGAGCGGAGGCGTCGTCCTGGCCACCTGGGCCACCCGGATGCTTGGCGCGGTGAACCTGCCCACGCCGGTGCCCGTGGCCCTTGACGTGCCGATGGACGGGGGGGTGCTCGTGTTCACCCTGGCCTGCGCCCTCGCGACCGGCCTCGTCTTCGGTCTGGCGCCGGCGCTGAGGGCGACCGGCGCCGACATTCGTTCCGCGCTGGTCCACGAAGGTGCCGGGGTCGGGGCGCGGGGCAGTCGCCTGCGCAGCGCCTTCGTCGTCGCGCAGGTGGCCGGCTCCGTAGTGCTCCTGGCCACGGCGGGGATCCTCGTTCGCGGGCTGGGCAGGGCCGGGGACGTGGACCTCGGTTTCGATCCCAGAGGCGTACACGTGCTGAGTTTCGACCTGTCGCTCCTCCAGTACACGGAGGACGAAGGCGTCGCGTTCCTGCGGGAGCTGAGGGAGCGGGCCGGCGCGCTGCCGGAGGTGGAGCACGCCGCCGTGGCCCAGGTGCTACCACTGGGCTTCTCGTCGTGGGCGACCGTCGTAGAGGTCCCCGGTAGAGAGGCCGACCCGGGACGGACGGGTATTGTGGTGGACCTCGACGCCGTCACTCCGGATTTCTTCTCCACCCTGGCGATCCCAACCGTGGCGGGTCGCGGCTTCGACGCCACGGAGGCAGCGGACGGCACGGCCGTGGTGATCAACCGGACCGCGGCGCAACGCCTGTGGCCGGGCGAAGCCGCCGTCGGGAAGTCGTTGCACGTGCTCGATCACGAGATGCCGGTGGTCGGCGTGGTCGCCGACGGCAAGTACCGGACCCTGGGTGAGACGCCACGCGCGATGGTGTACGTGCCTCTCGGCCGCAGGTATTCCGGCGAGATGTTTCTCCTGGCACGGAGAGCGCCAGGTGGCCCACCACTCGGGCGTGAGCTCCGCGACCTCGTCCGAAGCCTCGATGCGGACATCCCCGTCCAGACGAACTCGTCCTACGCCCAACTCATCGGCACGTCCCTGCTGCCCAACCGTGTGGCGGCCGGCGCCGCGGGCGCCTTCGGTCTCGCCGGCCTCGTGCTCGCCGCCATCGGACTGTACGGGGTCCTTTCCTACGCGGTGGGTCGCCGCGCCCGGGAAGTCGGCATCCGGATGGCTCTGGGCGCCGAAGTGGCATACCTGCGTCGAACGGTGTTGATGGATGGGGTGCGCCTGGTCGGGATCGGCGTCCTGGCCGGGCTACCCGTGGCGCTGGGGGCGAGCTGGCTGCTGCGGGGCATGCTCTACGGCACGAGTCCCCTGGATCCCGCTACGTACGGGGGAGTCGCGGGCCTCCTCATCGCGGTGGGAGGCGCGGCGAGCTATCTCCCGGCGCGGCGCGCCACGCGGGTGGATCCCGTTCAGGCGCTGCGAAGCGAGTGACGGCCCACCACGCAGGGACGTCCGGCGTCCGGTAGCTCTCCTGTCCCCCATCCGTTGTGGCTCGGGTGATGGGGGACGAGCCACTGCGGACAGGGGAGGCAACCGACATGAAGCACGCGACCATTCTCTGGGGTGCTCTGTTGGCGATTCCCGTATGCAGCCCGGCGGGTGCCCAGGTGAGGGTGGGGCTGATCTCGGGTGTGAACCGGACGCGATACGAGGCACCGAACGACGACGCCGCGCATTCGAGCCGAACTCGCTACGCCGTCGGCGGCGTCGTGGACTTTTCTCTCGCCGACGTTTTCGGCCTCCGCGCGGAACCCATGTTCATCCAGAAGGGTGGGTCGGCGCACGACGTCCCGGGCGACCGGAACACGACGCTGAGGACATCGATGCTGGAGGTGCCGGTGCTCGCGAGCGTGGGGTTCGGAGAGACCACGCGCCCCTACCTCGTGGCGGGCCCCACGTTCGCCGTGGTGCTGTCCACGCGCATCGTGACCGCGAGCGGCGGGATCCGTTATGAAGGTGACCTCGACGCCGTGACTCCGCGGCTCGAGATGAGCGCGGGGGTCGGGGGAGGCCTGAGCCACGACTTCGGGCATGTGGCCGGGTTCGTGGAGAGCCGGTACGTGTGGGGGCTCACGAACCTGATGGAGAACGGTGACGTGGCAATGTCCGCGGCGGACGGAGCCGCGGATGCGATGATCTCCTTCGACCACGAGATACACCGATACCGGTTCCGGGGGCTCCAGGTGCTCGTCGGGCTCACGGTGCCACTGGGAAGCCACTGAAGACGACGCCTTTTGGCGTGTTCCGTGACATGGGTATCCAAAGACGGATGGCAATCGGCTCGCTCGTCGAGAGCTTCGTGCTCGCGGGGACGCTCTCCTGCGGATCGCCCGCCGAGGTCGTCGACCTCATCGACCCTGCGGAGGTGTGCGGAGGCGAATGCTGGCCGGAAGCGAGCTGGACCCCGGCTCCTTCACCGGCCGCCCTCGGGTGGTCGGAGGCCGGGCTCGACGGTGCGAGGCGATACTCGCAGCAGATCGGGTCAGACGCGGTGATGGTCGTGGATCGCGGGCTCGTCGTCGCCGAATGGGGCGCCACGGATCGGGTCCACTGGGTCCAATCGGCCCGGAAGAGCTTCCTCAGCGCCCTGTACGGCATCTACGTCGCCGAGGGTGCGATCGATCTGTCCCTCACCCTGGCCGATCTGGGGCTGGACGACATCCCGCCGACCCTCACCGACATCGAGAAGCAGGCGACGCTGGAACAGCTCCTCCAGGCGCGCTCGGGCGTGTATCACGAGGCTGCGGCCGAGTCCCAATCCATGAAGGACGCCCGCCCGGCTCGGGGCAGCCATCCGCCGGGCACGTTCTGGTACTACAACAACTGGGACTTCAACGTGCTCGGCGTCGTCTTCAACCAGGTCGCTGGAGACGATCTCTTCCACGCCCTGTACGATCGCCTGGCCGTTCCCCTGGGCATGGAGGACTTCCAGGCCTCCGACGGCTTCTACCTCTACGAACCCGTGTCCGAACATCCGGCCTACCCCTTCGCCATGTCCGCCCGGGACATGGCGCGCTTCGGTCTCCTCATGGCCCGGGGCGGCGTTTGGAAGAGAGAGCAGATCGTCCCCGGGAGTTGGGTGACCGGAAGCACCCAGCCATACTCCGACGCGGGGGGCACGTGGGACTACGGGTACATGTGGTGGGTGGGAAAGCCCTCGTCCTACCACGGCCAGCGCATGTTCGCGGCCCTGGGTGGGGCGGGCCATGCGATCTTCGTGTTTCCCACGCTGGACATCGTGGTCGTTCATCGGGTCGACGCAGGGACCTATCGATTCGGGTGGAACGAGGTGGACGAGCTCCTCCGCCGGGTCCTGGCGGCCCGGCGCTAACCTCCAGCAGCCTGCGCGAAACCCCCGTGGAGAACCGCCCGTAGGGATTATTGACTTTGTCAAAATGATCTCCGAGGGCGAGACCCATGTCGCCTGACCGCATCCGTCCGCCTCCGCGTCTCGCGACGCTCCTGCTCGGGATCCGTCTCCCGAAGGAGGTGGCGGAAGCCGTGGTGGGTGACCTGGAGGAAGAGTACCGAACCCGGGTCGTGCCGAGAGCGGGGCGGCTTCTCGCCGACCTGTGGTTCTGGGGGCAGGTGGTGGGACTGCGTGCCGGCGCGCTGCGCCGGATCTCCCGGCGTCTCCGTGCGATGCGGCCGACGTGGGAGCGAAACCGCCCGCAGCGCTTGCGCGCCGTGGGGAGCGAAGAACCCGATTTCTGGAGCCGGATGCCCATGCGACCCGAGGATCTCAAGTACGCCGTGCGCCGCCTCGCGCGCAGCCCTGGATTCACGCTGGTGGCGGTGCTGTCTCTGGCCCTGGGCATCGGCGGCAACACGGCCATGTTCAGCCTGGTGAACGCGGTTTTGCTGCGGGGTCTTCCGGTGAAGAGCCCGGAACAGCTCGTGGAGGTCTACACGTCGGAGTCGAACGGCTACGCCTACTCGACGTCCTCCTATCCCGACTACATGGACCTCCGGGAGAACACCGACGTGTTTTCCGACGTCGTTGGAACCCGGACGTTCATCTCCCGCATGGACCTCGGGGGGGAGCCGGAGATCGTGTTCGGCGAGCTCGTCTCCTGGGACTACTTCGAGGCCCTGGGCGTACCCATGGCGCTGGGGCGCTCCTTCCTTCCCGAGGAGGACGCAACGCCGGGAACGCATCCAGTGGCCATCCTGGGGTATCGGACCTGGCAGCAGCGCTTCGGCGGCGACCCGGGCGCTCTGGGCCGGACCGTGCGGCTGGACGGTAGACCCTACACGGTGGTGGGCGTGGCGCCCGAGACGTTCACGGGCTCGATGCCCGTGTTGGTCAGCGGGCTCTACCTCCCCCTGATGATGACGGGCGACCTCCAGGGCTTCCAGGGACAGCTCGACCGCCGCGGAAGCCGCAGCATGTTCCTCAAGGCACGACTCCGGCCCGGGGTCACCGTCGATCAAGCGAACGCAGCTCTGCAGGCGTTCTCCGCGGCGTTGGCGGAGCGCTATCCCGACTCCAACGAGCACCGCAGCATGTCCGCGCTCCCCACCGGTGACGTGGCCCTCCACCCGTTGGTGGACCGGGTGCTCAAGCCCGTGGCGGCGCTGCTTCTCGGCGTGGTCGGCCTGGTGCTCCTCATCGCCTGCGCGAACCTGGCGAGCTTCCTGCTGGCAAGGGCCGAGGATCGGCGGAAGGAGATCGCCGTGCGGCTGGCCCTGGGGGCGGGACGGGGGGCGCTCGTGCGCCAGCTCATGGTGGAGGCGACGCTCCTGGCGGTTCTCGGTGGCGTGGTAGGGGTGGTGTTGGCCGACTGGACCCTCCACCTGCTGCTGAGCTTCCAGCCGCCGCTCCCCGTGCCCGTGAGCTTCTCCGTCCCGCTGGACCGGCACGTGCTCTGGTTCACCGCCGGTGTGTCCCTCCTGGCCGGCCTCGGCTTCGGGCTCGCGCCGGCCCTCCAGGCCACCAACCCCGACGTGGCACCCACATTGAAGAACGAGGGCACCGGGGGAGGCCGTCGCCGTCGGTTCAGCCTCCGCAACGGCCTCGTGGTGGTGCAGGTTGCGTTCTCGTTCGTCCTGCTCATCGGGGCGGGTCTCTTCCTGCGGAGCCTCCAGAAGGCCCAGCAGATCGACCCGGGGTTCTACGTCGGGCCGGCGGCCCTGGTGTGGCCCATGGCGGAAATGGCGGGCTACGACACTCCCGAGAAGGTGGAGGGGTTCTATGAGACGTACCGTGAGCGCCTCCTGGCGCACCCCGCCATCACCGCCGTCGCCATGGCCGACCGCCTCCCCCTGGGAACGGGGATCGAGACCCGGAGCTACATCCTGCCCGGCGTGCCTTCGGACTCCCCGAACGGGGCCCATGAGATCGACAAGGCCAACGTGTCGCCCTCGTACTTCGAGACCTTGGGGGTGCCCATCCTCCAGGGCAGGGGCTTTCTGGAGAGCGAGGAGGACGGCGACCCGGTGGTCGTGGTGAGCGAGGCCTTCGTCACGCGCTTCTATCCCGGAGAGAACGTGGTGGGCCGCACCATCGAGAGCACGGCCGGCGATCCGCTGCGCATCGTGGGTGTGGCCCGTGACACCAAGGTGCGGACGCTCGGCGAGGCTCCGCGCCCCTACGTCTACGAGCTACCGGGCCGGCAGAGCTTCATCGGCATGCAGGTGGTGGTGCGGGGACGGGGGTCGAGCGAGGAGCTGCTGGCGGCGAGCCGCCAGGTTCTGCGGGAGGTGGATCCGGACATGGTCGTCATGGAGGCCAAGACCATGGACGAGCACCTCGCGTTCATGCTCTTTCCCCCGCGCATGGCGGCGCTCCTGCTGTCGGTGTTCGGCGGACTGGCGCTGGTCCTGTCGGCCATCGGCATCTACGGCGTGGTGAGCTACGCCGTGGCCAAGCGCACGCGGGAGCTCGGGATCCGGATGTCGCTGGGCGCCTCCGCCGGGGATGTCGTGCGCATGGCGGTGGGCGGTGGGATGCGCCTGGTGCTGGTGGGAGGCACCGTCGGCGTGGTCCTCGCGGCCGCGGTAACCTGGACCCTGAAGAGCTTCCTCTACGGCATCGCGTCCACGGACCTGATCACGTTCGCAACCATCCCGCTGCTGTTGTCGGGCGTGGCCTTCGTTGCCGCCCTGGTGCCGGCGAGGCGGGCCTCGGGGGTGGACCCGGTGCGCGCGCTCAGGAGCGAATAGCCCCGGGACGATCCCGCCCGGGCGGACGCCCACGGCGGTGGGAGAGCCGCGGTGCTCGCGTAGGGGCCGGTAGTGCCGACCCCCGCCCACCGTTCTTCTCTTGTGGCTGGATCACGAAACCCGGGCGGGCCTGGTCCGTCCGGACCGAGACGACACGCGGGTTTCGGCCGGATGGGGCCGGGAACCAGGGATGGGAGGACCGCGGTGATGGGTACGTTCCTGAGTGATCTCCGCTTCGGTGTCCGGATGCTCGTCAAGCGCCCGGGTCTGTCTCTCGCCGCCGTCGCCACGTTCGGCCTGGGCATCGGCCTCACCACGACCGTCTTCAGCATCGTGAACGGCGCGCTCTTCAAGGGGCTGCCGTTCCCGGACGCGGACCGCATCGTGCTCGTGGGACGCACCAATCCGGCGCGCGGCTTCAGGTTCATGGGGATCGGGGCCCACGCCTTCCTCGACTTCCAGACCCAGCAGGCCGTCTTCGACGCCTTCGGGGCGATGAGCGTGGGCCCGGTCAACTTCGCCGTCGAGAACGGCCCCCCCGAGCGGCTGACCGGCGGCTTCTTCTCACGGGAGGTCTTCGATGTCGTCGGGGTGCAACCGGTCCTCGGCCGCACCTTCCGCGAGGACGAGACCCGCCCGGGTGAGGACGCGGTCATCCTCATCGGCTACGACGTCTGGCAGGATCGGTTCGACGGCTCGCCGGACGTCCTGGGGAAGACCGTGCTGGCCCACGGTGTCACCCGCACCATCATCGGCGTGATGCCGGAGGGCTTCGCCTTCCCCAACTCCGAGCAGGTATGGCTGCCTCTGTCCACCGATCCAGGACCGGAGCCCCGCGGTCAGGGACCCGGCTTCATGGTGGTGGCGCATCTGGGGGAGGGCGTCTCCATGCGGGAGGCGCGGAGCCAGATGGCAGCGATCGCGAGCCGCCTGGACCAGGCGTACCCGGAGAGCGACGGGGGACTGGGCGTCGCCGTCCAGACCTTCACGGAGCAGTTGGCCGGCGGAGGGATCGGGTCACTGCTGCTCACCATGCTCGGGGCCGTCCTGGGAGTTCTTCTCATCGCGTGTGCGAACGTGGCGAACCTGCTTCTCGCCCGGGCGTCGGTGCGCACGCGGGAGATGGCGGTGCGCACGGCCCTCGGTGCGGAGCGCGGCGTGGTCGTGCGGCAGCTGATGGCCGAAGTGCTCGTGCTGGCCCTGGTGGGTGGGGTGTTGGGTTTCGGACTGGGCCTGGCTGGCCTCGAATGGTTCAAGGGTGCGATGCGGGTCAACCCGCCTCCGTTCTGGATCCGCTTCGATCTCGACCACCGCGTGTTCCTCTGCGTCCTCGGGGCCACGCTGTTCGCCAGCGTCGCGTCGTCCCTGGTGCCGGCCCTCCAGACGTCGCGCACCGACGTCGTGGGGACCCTCAAGGACGAGGGCCGCGGCGGGTCGGGCCTGCGCATGGGGAGGTTCACCGCCGGCCTCGTCGTCGCGGAAGTCGCCATCTCGTGCGCGCTCCTGGTCGCGTCGGGCCTCATGGTGCGCAGCGTGATCCAGCTCCGGACCGTGCCCATGCCGTTCACCACGGGCAACATCCTGACGGCGGCCGTCAACCTTCCCGCGCTCGAGTATCCGGACACCGCGGCGCGCGTCCGATTCTACGACGCCCTCCTCCCCCGACTCGCGGCGATCCCCGGGGTCGAGGCAGCGACGCTGTCCGACGGACTGCCGGCCGCGGGGAACGGCACGCGGGTATTCGAGGTCGAAGGGCAAAGCTACGCCACCGACGACGATTTCCCCGTGGCGAGGGAGGGCATCGTCACCGACGGCTACTTCCAGACCTTCCAGGTCCGCGTGCTGCGTGGTCGGTCCTTCGCGGCCTCGGATCGGCGCGAGTCCCAGCCGGTGGCCGTGGTTAACGATTCGTTCGCCCGGCGCTTCTTCCCCGACGACGACCCCATCGGCCGCCGCATCCGCATGGGCGTACGGGACACCACCGCGCACTGGCTCACCGTGGTGGGCGTGGTGCCGGATCTCTACATGGAGGGCATCGGCAACAACACCGCCAGCCCCGTCGGCTTCTACATTCCCATCTCCCAGAGCGGGGTGGGGAACTTCGTGAACGCCGCCCTCCGTACCCAGGACGCACCTGCGTCCTTCACCGGTGAGGTGCGGGCTGCCGTGGCCGCCATCGACCCGAACCTGCCCATTTTCCGGGTGGCTTCCATGGACGAGGTCATCCAGCGCCAGACCTTCTTCTACTGGATCTTCGGGAGCCTCTTCATGACTCTGGGCGTCGCTGCACTCTTCCTCGCTGCCGTGGGGCTCTACGGGGTGATGTCGTTCTCCGTGTCGAGACGATCCCACGAGATGGGTGTACGCATGGCCATGGGCGCCCGGGGCCGGCAGTTGGTGCGCCTGGTGCTCCGGAGGGGCGTGATCCAGTTGGCGACGGGGCTCGCGATCGGCCTGGTGATCGCCGGCCTGGCAACCGGGCCGCTCCAGGCCGTTCTCTACGACGTGCAGGCTCGTGATCCGCTTGTGTTCGGCGTGGTGGTCGCCACGCTGGCGCTCGTCGGGATCGCTGCCAGCCTCGTGCCGGCCTGGCGCGTCACCCGCGTGGATCCCGTCACCGCGCTCAACGTGGAATGATGTTCCGTCGTACCTGACTCCTCACGCCCAACGCCATCCCCGCCGGAATCGCGCCGACGAGGACCGGTAGCCAACCCGAGCCGGGCACGGAGATCGAAGGGACCAGGGCGAGGACCATCCACAGCGCCACCCCGCCCACACCCAGGCCGACGCCGGCCAGCACGAGCCTCATCCCGGAGATCCGCAGCTCGTCTTGCGGGGTCTTCACCGCCGTGTGGACCATCACCGCCAGGGCCATGACGACGTACGCTGCCACGAGGAGGCCGTAGAGCGGTCCGAACGTGTGGTAGAACCGTGGATGGTAGGCCAACTCCACCGCCAGGCACCCGAGGAGGATCACCCAGGGAAGGAACAGAGCGGCCGTCAGCCCCTTTCGGGTCGCGATCTTCTTCGGGTTCGGGAAGAGGAGGAAGAACCGGAGGAGGAGGAGCGCCCACAGGACCATGGCCGCGGCCTGGATATGGTCCCGCACTCCGTTCCAGCTTCCGAGGTCGGGGCCCGGGAGCGCGAGACCCAGGGCCAACCCCATGGCCGCCAGCCGCAGGGCGTGGGAAGAAGGTGCGACGAAGAGGGCCCAGACGCCGAACCAGATGAAGGACAGGCCCACGAGAAGGCCGCCCACCTGCATGTTGCGGGAGCCGCTGGGGCGCTCCCGGTAGACCACCTCGCCGGAGATCCGCTCCCCGTTCCGATCCACCACCATCGTGATGAACTCACCGGGGCGCCGGGCGAGGGACCGGGGCCAGCGCGAGTACATGCCGAGGTCGACGACGGGGATCCCCTCGACGCTGACGACCGAGTCCCCGGGCTGGAAGCCCGCGTCCGCCAGGGGACCCCCGGCCGGGGCGTGGACGATGGTATAGTCCGGCTCGAAGAGGGCGTCGGTGTAGCCACTGCGGTTCCCCAGGACGCCCACGCAAACCCAGACGGTGAGTCCCGAGGCGGCGAGGAGAAACCAGATCCTGAGGCGGCGGGCGCGGCGGCTGTACATGGGACGCCTCCCTGTAGATCAGAGCTCGAGACGGAGACCTGCCGGATCGTCCTGCGTCCACAACGCGTGTGGGGTCCAGCGACTACCGTCGGTAGTGTCCCGAGCCCCCGGACGTTGACGAGCGTGAGTCGATGTCTCGTGCGAGGCTGCGCGTCGTATCCCCTGCGAACCTGAGGTCTCCCGGGAGATCACATGGACCCCGATACGCTTTCCCTGCTGGCTCCGGTCGTCGTTCTCGTGTTCGTCACGCTGACCGTGGCCGGTGTCATCCTGTTGAAACCCCTGTCGAGTCGGCTGGCGATGCTGCTCGAGGCGATGGCTCGAGAGAAGAGTGAGCCTCAGCCCCTGGACGAGATCCGACACGTGCGGGAGCTGCTGGAGACCCTCGACGGGCGCGTGTCGCTCCTGGAGGAGCGGCAGGACTTCACGGACGCCCTGCTGAGTGGGCCGGACCGGAAGAAGCTCCGGTCCTCCGGACGCCCGGAGGAGCCGCCGGAGGGGAACCGTCCCTGAGTCCTGGCCGAGCGCAGGGCCCTCGCTACGCCCTCGCCGCCAGCGTGGACTAGGGGAGCGGCTCGTCTCCTACCACGAATGCTTCTACGAACAGCCTGGCGACGTCGGAGCGCAGAACGTTGTTGTCGCTCCCAAGTCCTCCGTACGCGGCGCTCAACCGCGGCGTGTTGGCCAGGACCACGAAGGACAGACTCTTCCCCGGCGCCCGCACGATCAGCGACGAGTTGGTCGACCAGTACCCGTAGTGCCACTGGAGCATCGCCCCCTGATAGGACTGGATGAACCAGCCCAGACCGTAGGGAAGGGTCGCGCCGCCGTTGGAGGTGGCGGGCGTGAAGACCTGCGCCCACGTCTCGGCATCGAGGAAGCGACCCTCGTCGATGGCGATGGAGAACGCCGCTACGTCCTCCGCCGAAGCGACGAGTCCGGCGGCAGCTCCGAAGTAGTCCGGGTGCTCGAGGGGGAGCACCTCGGCGCCACGCAGCTCGTACCCTGCGGCCATCTCCGCCACGAAGCGGTCGCGGTCCAGCCCGGTGAGGGTGAACGCTGCGACCTGCCGAGGGTTGGGCGCGGTGTGATGAAGCCCGAGAGGCTCGAGGATCCGCTCCACGAGCAGCTCGGCGAACGACCGCCCCGACGCCGATTGGATGACCTGGTCCAGGTAGGCGAATCGATTCCCGCTGTAGTGGTAGGCGGATCCCGGGGTGCCCTCCGACGTGTGGGTGAGGAGATGGCGAACCCGGATGACGCCCGGACTTTGCAGATCGACGCCGTAGTCGCTCACGGGAGCGTCGAGGTCCACCGAGCCGGCTTCCACGAGCTGCATGACGATGGTCGCGGCGAAAGGCTTGGTCAGGGACGCCAGATGGAAGGGCGTAGCGCTCGTCGCGGGGAGGTGCGTCTCTACGTTGGCCAGGCCGAAGCCCCGAGCCCAGACCACCTCCCCGTCGTGGACGAGGGCAGCCGACATCCCCGGAATCCGGAGCTGGACGCGGAGGGAGTCCAGGCGGGCCGGGAATCCCGCTAGACCAGTCTCGTAGGTGACGTCGATGGTCTCAGGCGTTGCGGTGTCGCCGCAGGCGGCCAGGCACCCCGTGACCAGGAGGACGGCAATCGCGAGTCTCGGGTGTTCATTCATCATGGAAGAGGCCCTCCCCCTCCACCCTTGAGCCTGCGTAGCCACTCGCGGGCCGGAGTCATGTTGGGGTCGCGCCGCAGGCACTCCTCGTAGTAGCGGATGGCCGTGGCCGTATCCCCCGTGAGTCGGTGGAGGTTCGCCAGCCGCCAGGGGCCGTTCAGGGAGGAAGGGTGGATCTCCACCAGGTGCTTCAGGACCTCCAGGGCCGCGGGGTACTCCTGCCGCTCCACCATTCCGTCCGCTGCCCGGGAGAGGATCAGGTCCGGCGCCTCGACGGTGAAGCCGAGCCTCGCCGACAAGGCGTCGTAGTGGGCGCGGATCTCGGCGAGGCTCCGCGCCCCGTCCGGTGCAGGGAAGGTATAGTCGGCGAAGAGATCCAGGAGGCCCTCACGGGCCTGCACCGGGGCCAGGAAGAAGGGCCAGGCGGGATCCACGCCGATGCGCCAGCGAAACCCCGGCGCTGCCGCACTCAGGCCCTCGCGCAGCTCCCGCAAGCGCTGGGAATCCCCGTCGTCGCTCACGGCCAGGAAGGTCTCCCGTGCCTGGGGGCTCGTAGCAAAAGCCGTGAGCTCGCGACACAGGGACCGCTCCGGTCCATCGAGTTGACAGGGGTCGTTGAGGATGAAGGCCTGGAAGGTCCCGGGAGCCTCGAGAAGCGTGTAGACGCCGAAGACCGACGCCGTCTGGGGCCCCACCAGGATGCGGTAGGGCTCCGTCCGGTATTCGGCGTCGACGAAGGGGATGAGCTCCTCCCGTACGAAGCGGAGGAATCGGTCCGCATGTCCTTCGCCCTCCCCCGGCGGCCTTCCGGGCCGGGACCAGGGAAGGAGGTCACGGTAGCGCTGCGTGTTGGGAACGCCCACCAGGATGACCGGGGGCATTCGGTCGATGGTGAGGAGCGAGAGATCGTTCACCAACTGGGCGAAATACTCCTCGATCCGGTCCGAGTACAGCAGGTAGACCACGGGATAGGCGATGTCCGCTGTCTCATAGCCTTCAGGGAGGTGCACCTGGAGAATCCGGTCCTCGTCCATGATCCGGGAAGGGAGGATCCGGTACGTTCCCATCGTGATGGGATCACCATCGGCCTGGGAGGCCCCCGGGGTGGGAAGCGGCGGCAGAAGCGCCGCAGCCGGGAGCACCGAGCGGAGAAGGACGGAACACAGAGCCCGGACGGGGCTCGCCCCCCCCGAGGTGAACGACCGCATGGATTCCCTCCTGTGGATACCTGGATGGCGAACGGCGCCGTGCGCTCGGCCCTCGCCCCGAAGTCGACCCGGTTCTCCAACGTCCCGTGCACCCGTCGGCTACCGGGTCGGAACGTGTGCCGTCGTGCCAGGGCAGGGCTGCGCGGGTAGCCTCCGGATCGGCCTCGCCCTAATCAACCGGCGCCCGCGGCAGCGTGAGCGTGAACGTGCTGCCCACGCCGAGCTCGCTGGCGACGGTGAGGTCGCCGCCCATGCCGCGCGCGAGGTCGCGGCTGATCGGAAGGCCGAGCCCGATGCCGCGCTGCCCGCGCTCCTGCGCGTCCCCGAGGATCTGGACGAAGGGATCGAAGATCTCGTCGATGGCGCCGGCCGGAATGCCCGGCCCCGTGTCCGCCACGTGGATGCGGACGCGGTCGGTGTCGGCCTCGCAGCGCACGGTGATTCGGCCCTCGGCGGGCGTGAACTTGCACGCGTTGGCGAGGAGGTTGATGAGGATCTGACGGCATCTGGGGCGGTCGGCGACCATGACGACGCCCGGCGGAGGTGGCTCGACCAAGAGATCGAGCCCCCGCGCGTTCGCCTGCGGCGCGATCATCGGCTCGACCTCGGCGAGGACGTCACCTGGGTCGAGCGGAGCGATGTTGAACTCGACACGGCCCGACTCGAGCTGCGAGAAATGCAGCAAATCGTTGATCAGCCATAGGAGGTGGGCGCTGCTCTGCTTGACGCGTCCGAGGTCGCTGCGCTGCTCGTCGGTCACGGGACCGCGGACGCCCAGCTCGATCAGCTCGACGTAGCCGCCGATCGCGTTCAACGGCGTGCGCAGCTCGTGGCTCATTCGCGCCAGGAACTCGGACTTGGCCCGACTCGCGGATTCCGCTTCCTGCCTCCGCTCGACGAGCTGGCGCTGCGTCGCCTCGAGCGCTCCGGTCCGTGCCACCAGCTCCTCGGCCTGAGTCTTCAGCCTGGCCTTCTGCTCCTCGAGCATCGCGTTCTGCTCGTCGAGCCGGCGCGCGAGGCGTCCCTGGGCGGCGGCGTGGCGTGCCAACGCCACGGCGATGGCGCCCGCGAGGCTACCCGCGAGGAGCATCCCCAGAACGACGACCCACGTGGCGACTCGGTGGAACCGTGCCTGATCCTGCTCCCGTTCATCGAGGAGGATCCGCTCGTTCGACTCGATGTTGCCCACGACGGCCCGGATCGAGTCCATGAGGATCTTGGCCTCGCCGGAGGCCACGGAATCCCGCACCGCATCGAGGCCCATGTCACGGCGCTGCTCGATCCGTTCACCGAGGAGGTCCAGCACACGCCGGGAGAGGCCGTCCAGGGCTTCGAGGCGCGGCAGCTGTTGCGGGCTCTCGGCGAGGAGAGCGCGCAGGCTGCTGATGTTCGTGGCTATGTCGTCCGCCGCGCTACGGAACGGCTCGAGGTAGCTCGGGTCGCCGGTGATGAGGAAGCCGCGCTCGCCGGTCTCGGCGTCGAGCAGTCGCGCCAGGATCGCCTCGTTCGTTTCGATCACCTGGTGCGTGTGCTCCACCAGGCGCGCGCTCGCGTCCTCGCGCGCCGTGCTCAGACGCACCAGCAACCCGAACACGACTACGAGCAGCGCCGAGACGATGGGAGCCGCGGTCAGCAGCCGGGTTCGCGGAGAACGGTGAGCCTCGCCTGCCGGTGCTCGCACTGGGTCGGACAAGAATGCCACTCCGTCGGATGGGGGCGGGAACGCCCCGGCGTGGAGCCCGAAATGTATGCGGTCCCTTCGGCGGACTCAAAAGAGGGTGCGCATCGCGTCGACGTACCGGCGCGCCTATCTTGGCCGCCATGTCCACCATGCCGTCGCTCTTCGAGCGCCCCGGGCGCTCGGTCGCAGCCGCCTTCGTCGCACTCGCGGCGACCACGGCCCTGCCCCACACCTCCCTCGCGCAGACACCTGGCGCGTACCTCGGCGACCTGACCTGGCCCGAGGCGGAGGCCCGCCTCCGCGAAGCGCCCCTGGTCGTCGTGCCCTTCGGCGCCGGCGCCAAAGAGCACGGCCCCCACCTGCCGATGTCCACGGACCGCATCATGCTCGAGCATCTGATGCAGGCGGCGGTCGACTCGCTTCCCGTGGTGGTCGCCCCGCCCGTCCTGCACGGGTGGTTCCCCGCATTCCGCGAGTTCCCGGGCACCGAAGTCGCCGACGCCGACCTCTTCAGCCGCTACGTGCAGGAGGTCGCGCACTCGCTGGTGCGCCACGGCGCGCGCAGGATCGTGTTCCTCAACACGGGGATCTCGCGGTCGACCGGCCTGCCCATCGGCGTGGCGGCCCGCGAGGTCCACCAACAGGACGGCGTCCCCACCCTGCTGGTCTCCTGGGACGATCTCGAGACCGCGGAGGTCGAGGAGCTGGCCGAGCAGCGCGCCGGCGGACACGCCGACGAGCTGGAGACCTCGGTGGTCCTCTACCTGCGTCCCGAGATGGTGCACATGGATCGTGCACCCACCGACTACGGGCAGCCGGCCGGTGAGGTCGGGCCGGGGTATCGTCCGGGGGGCTTCTCGCGCACGCCCGGGACGCCGGAGTACTCCGAGACGGGAATCTTCGGCGACGCCACGCTTGCCACGGCGGAGAAGGGGAGGAGGGTCGTGGAGATCATGACGCGGGAATGGCTCCGGGCCCTGCGCGCCTTCGCCACCACGCCGGGGTCTGGATAGGCTCGCGGCGGGCCGAGCCGACGGCGTGGGTCTTCGCTAGCCGACTTCCGGCGGGGGCATCAGCCCGAGCTGCGTCAGCGCCGCCACGTTGTCCCACGATGTCCACGTCTCGGCGACGGCGCCGTCTTGGAACCGGTGCATCCCCACGATCACCAGGTCCATCGTCCTCCCCGTCGCCGGGAAGGGGCCCATGGGTCCGCGCATCGTTCCAAGGCCCCGGGACCGCCACGCGACGAAGTCCCCCTCGCCCACCAGATGCTCGATCTCCTCGTGGTAGTCCGGAAAGGTGGCCTTGTTGGCCTCGAGGAACGCCCGCATGCCGTCCCGTCCGTGGATCTCCTGCGAACCGGGCGGCATGGCCTGGCAGTGGCGGACGTAGCCGGGGGCGAGCCCCTCGAGGAAGCCGTCGATGTCGCCGACGCTCACCCGTTCGAGAAGACGGCGGACCGTCCGCTTGTTGGCCTCGACGCGAGCGTCGCGTTTCGGGGTGTCGGGCATGATCGATTCCGAACCTGGAGTTGCGTTGAAGGGCCGCGATTCCGTCCGTGGCTCGCGGGACAAATTGGGCCTGTATCGCGAGGACGCAACGCCTCGCGATCGACGAGGCTTGCCTGGCGCTCTGCGAGCGCGCCGCCTTCCGAGCCCAGGCTCCCGCTCCCTCCTGACAGTCCGGTACCGACCCGCCACCGCCTGCGTTCTCTGGTCGGGCGGAGGCGTTGGTCATTCATTCCCGTTCATGCGTTGAGTATGTGGTAGGTGCAGCCTACTCGGTCCCGACCTCAGGGAGGTGGACCCGTGGAGCTGGAGCGGATCCGTTCAGGAGATTCCGAGGCCTTCGGCCTCCTCCTCAGGGAGACCTGGGCTCCGCTGGTCAGGTACCTCCTCACCTTCCTCGATTGTGTCGAGGCCGCTGAGGACGCTGCCCAGGAAGCCTTCGCGAGGCTGTGGGAGCATCGGGATCGGTGGGACGCGGGCTCGGCGCGGTCCGTGGTCTTCCGGATTGGCCGGAACGTCGCGCTGGATCTCCGGCGCCGAGCCGAGGTGCGTCGGCGATGGCGGTACGATCACCGCAGCGCCCCGGCCCCCTCGCCTCCGACGCCCGAAGAGGAGCTCACGGGCGCCGAGCTCCTTTCGCGCTTCCGAGTGGCCCTGGAGAGCCTGCCCCCCCGCCGCAGAGAGGTATTCGAGCTCATTCGCTTCCGGGGGCTCTCCCATCTGGACGTGGCGGAAGTGCTGGAGGTCTCCAGACCGACCGTCTCGAACCATTTGCGGCTGGCCATGAGGGATCTGAGACACGCCTTGTCGGACATCCCTCAGGAGGGGTTGGCGAAGTCTCCGGCGGACGACGGCAACGGCGGACTGGGGAGATCGAGCGATGGATGAGCTGATCGTGAAGTGGCTCCGCGGAGAAGCCACGGACATCGAGGTCCGGCGGCTCGATCGCTGGCGCGCAGAGTCCTCCGAGAACGAAAGGGAGTTCCGGGCGTTCATCGGTCTCTGGGAAGAGAGCTACGAGCCGGAAGCGCCCGCGATACGCCCCCCGCCCGATCTGAGAGAGATTCTGCGGGAGGGCGATGCCCGGAGGACGCGGAGCCAGGCCCGGGTGGCTCGGCGAGCCGTGCTTCGGTCGCCCTGGGGGTATGGCCTGACGGCTGCTGCCGTGGGAGCCCTGATCTTCTTCGGCCTTCGGTCAAACCCGGAGGAGAGCGCTTCGACCCATGGCCTCTTTCCCGTGGAATCCTCCTCCAGTCGTGGAGACATCACGACCCTGGGCCTCTCGGACGGAAGCGTGGTGCGCGTGATGCCCGAGACCCGGGTCGAGTTTCCGGCCACCGTGGATCGCCGGGAGGTTGTGCTGGAGGGTAAGGCGTTCTTCGCCGTAGCGCCGGACCCGATTCCCTTCGTGGTCCGGACGCACATCGGAGAGTTGAGGGTGCACGGGACGCGGTTCGAGGTTCTCACGAAGGGAGACGAGCTCAGGCTGGTGGTGGTGGACGGGAGGGTGCGCCTGGAGACCGGGTCGGGTTTCGCGGAGGTGGGCCCGGGTCAGATCGCCTATGTGGGCCTGGGCTCGTCGCCCCGGATCGTGGACCACAGCGACATCTGGTCCGTGCTGGAGTGGACGGATGGCCTCCTGATCTACCAGGCGACTCCCCTGTCGATGGTAGCGGAGGAGCTGAGCCGGCATTTCGGACGGCCCGTGACCATCGTAGATGAGACCTTGAGGCAGATCCGGATCACGGCTTGGTTCCAGGATGAGTCCCTCGAGGAGGTGATTTCGGCCGTGTGCCTGGTGGCCAGCGCCTCGTGTCAGGTGGGAGAGTCGGGGGTGACGATCGGGCGGTAGGCCCGAGGACGTGAGGAGGATGGGATGTGTAGGATTCCAGGTGTGCCACGGCCGATGAGCGTGGCTCGACTCATGCTGACGTGGACGATTCTATTGGCGGCACCGGGGCCGCACTCCCTTGGGGCCCAAGTCTCCCAATCCCTCTTGGATCGTGTGGCGCGGCTGGACGTGGAAGACGTCACCATCGAAGTGGCGCTGCGGACCCTCCACCGCTCTTCCGGCGTGGCCATCGCGTTCAGCCCGGACCGACTCCCCCAGGAGCGGCTGGTGACCTGCCGATGCAGACTGCTGACCGTCCGAGAGGCGCTGGACCGGCTGCTCGAAGGCACGGATCTCCAGTACCGAGAACGAGCGCGCCAGATCCTCATCGTGTGGCCGTTGGCGTCCGGGCAGGCTGTCCACGTGACGGGGGCGGGAGAAGCTCCCCCGGGAGCGCTCGAAGGACAGGTCCTCATTCTCCCCGACGACCAGCCCCTGGCCGAGGGGTCGGTCGTCGTGCGCGCGGCGGTGGATTCAGGTGCCGACCCCAACGGGGCGCCACGGAAACAAACGGAGCTTCAGACCGATCGGGAAGGCCGTTTCGCGCTGTCGCTGGCTCCGGGGCGATACGACGTCGCCGTGTCGGCGTTCGGCTTCGAGGATGGTGGTGAATCCGACGTGGTGGTGCGGGGAGGCGCTCGGACCCGGATTGCCATCCACGTTTCGGTGGCACCCTTTCGCCTTGCCGAGATCGTCGTGACCCCCAGCACCTTCGGCATGCTCCGGACCCGGGGCCCGTCCGGGCAGATTCTCACGCGGGAGGATCTGGAGGCCCAGCCACATCCGGGAAACGACATCGTCCGTGCGGTGGGGCAGCTGCCGGGGATCTCGTCCACCGATTATTCGGCTCAACCCCTCGTGCGCGGTGCGCGGGCTGCGGAGGTCCTCACCATGCTGGATGGGTTGGAGCTCCACGAGCCCTACCACCTGAAGTACTGGGACGGTTCACTCAGCATCGTGGACGTGGAGACGGTGAGCGAGGTGAGCCTCGTCACCGGTGGATTCACGGCCGAATACGGCGAGAGATCCGCCGGTGTCCTGGCCATGCGGATGGCGGACCCACCCGTCGCCTCGCCCCGCACCACCATCGGCTTGGACTTCATGAGCTCCATCGTGAAGAACGAAGGGACCTTCCACGAAGGGAAGGGAGCCTGGATGGCCTCGGCACGTCGGGGATTCCTGGGGTTCGTCTTCGACCTCATGAATCTCTATTCCGACGAAGACCTCCGGCCTTCCTACTACGACTTCTTCTCCGGGGTGCAGTACGAGCTCCGTCCAGGGCACCGGGTTTCGGCACAGATCCTCCACGCCGGCGACGACGATCAAGGTGTGGAGATGGACAGCACCGTCTATCGCGCCCGCTATGGGAGCAGCTACGGGTGGTTGAGATGGGAGGCCGATTTCAATCCGGCCCTCTCCGCGAGGACAGTGGCATCGCTCGGCCGAGTGTCCCGCGACCGGGAGGGCACCGACTATGAGGTCCCGGGAGAGCCTCCCGTGTTGCGCGTCGATGACGAGAACACGACCTGGGACCTGGGTCTTCGCCAGGACTGGCAGTTTCGGAAGTCGGCCAGGATGATGCTCAAGTGGGGGGTCGACCTGAGGTGGGGCGTCTCCGACTACGACTACGTTCGGGCGGCGTCCTTCTGGGATCCCAACCTGACGGATCCCCAGGGTCCGGACTTCTGGCGCCGGCATGACACGGTGAGCGTGGCGACCTCCAGGTCCGGCTTCCGGACCGGAGCCTATGTGGCCGGTCGCCTTCAGCCCACGAAGGCTCTCACCTTCGAGACCGGCGTCCGCTACGACCGGCAGTCCTACACCGGGGAACAGCAGGCCTCGCCCCGGATCAACGCGGCCCTGAAGCTGACGTCCGGCGCCACCCTCCGGGGTGCGTGGGGGCACTACTACCAGTCCCAGGCCCTCGGCGAGCTTTGGGCCGCCGACGGCGACGTGACCTTCTATCCGGCCCAGAAGGCGGAGCACAGGATCCTGGGCCTGGAGCAGCGGTTCGCGAGCGGGTACTTCCTTCGGCTCGAAGCCTATCAGAGGCTCCTCTCCGACCCTCTTCCCGAATACCGCAGGGTCGCCAGGAACATGGGTGCATTGTGGGAGGAGGCCCCGGCGGATCGGGTATTCGTCCACCCGGAGAGGGGGAGGGCCGAGGGGCTCGAGCTCTACGTGCAGGGCCCGGGAGGAGGTCGCCTCACCTGGTCCGGTTCCTATGCCCTCTCGAAAGTGGAAGAGGTGGTTTCGGGCGAATGGGTTCCGCGCCCCTACGACCAGCGGCACGCCGTCAATCTCCAGGTCGCATTTCGACCCACCCCCGACTGGTCCATCGCTGCGGGGTGGGTCTACCACTCACCCTGGCCGTTCACCGAGATCGAGTACCGGGTCGGCGAGACGATTTGGGGCCAGCTCTTCGCAGTTCGCTACCACGACGCCCTGAACCAGGGGAGCCTGACGCCCTACCGCCGGATCGACTTCAGGGCATCACGCAGGTTTCGGTCGAACAGGGGTGAGCTCCTCCTCTACGTGGACGTCTTCAACCTCCTCAACCATGAAAACGCCATGGACCTGGAGCAGGACGCCCGTTGGGTGGAGGGCCACCTGGTAAGGTCCCAGCGTTTGTATCCGCAGCTCCCGATCTTGCCTTCCATCGGGATGCGGTGGACGTTCTGACCGCGAGGTGCTCGGCGTTGCGGCTCGCTGTCCCGCCCAGCCCGGGGTAGTGCCCGTCGAGGCTCCACCCTATTCTGGACCGATCTCCCCCGCCCCGGGACGGCGCATGGTCGTCTTCGCGGCGGCACCCCACGCTCTCCGCACGCCCATGGACCCGACGATCCTGACCGGACGGACCGAGACGCATCTGTGCGCACCGGCGGACGCCGAGGACCTGGGGGCGCCGGTGCATCGCGACGTCGTCGGCCCGTTCCGCAGGCTGCGCGAGGAAGCGGCGCGCGAGGGGTTCGACCTCCGGATCCTGAGCGGCTTCCGCGGCTTCGACCGGCAGCTCTCGATCTGGAACCGGAAATGCGGCGGCGAACTGGCGGTCCTGGACAGCACGGCCGTCCCTCTCGACATCTTGGCCCTGAGCGAGCACGAGCTCGCTTTCGCCATCCTCCGCTGGTCGGCGTTGCCGGGGGCGTCTCGCCATCACTGGGGGACGGACGTGGACGTCATCGACGCCGCGGCGCGCCCCGATGGCTACGAGGTGGAGTTCGTCCCCGAGGAGGTCGACTCCGGGGGGATGTTCGGGCCCCTGCACGATTGGCTGGACACCCGGATCGCGGCCTCCGGGTCGTTCGGCTTCTTCCGTCCCTACGACCGGGACCGTGGCGGCGTCGCCCCGGAGCGCTGGCACCTTAGCTGCGCGCCGGTCGCGGCCGCGTTCATGAGCGAGCTGACAGTGGACGTGCTGCGGGACACGGTCCGGCGTGCCGACCTGCGGCTGAGGGACGTGGTCCTCGAGCATCTCGACGAGATCTTCGAGAGGTTCGTCGTCAACACGGGGAGCCCGCACGCATGAACTTCCGGCCCCGGAAGGACATCGGCACGATTCCCTGGGCTCCGGACCGTTACGGGGAGTCGGTGCTCGGCCATTCCCTGGAGGTGTGGCGCCCGCTGGAGCGCTGCAAGCTGATCGTCCACGCCGGGATCCACGGGGAGGAGGGGGAGACGACCGTCGCACTTTCCCGCGCGCTCCGTCTGCTCACGGAGCCGTCGCACCACTGTGCGGTCGTGCTCGCCGCCAATCCGGACGGCCTGGTGCGGGGCACACGCGGCAACGCCCACGGGGTGGACCTGAACCGCAACTTCCCGACCCGGGACTGGCTTCCCGACCCGGTGATGCACCGCTCCACGCTGGACGCGCCGCGCGACGTCGTCCTGTCCCCGGGCTCGGGCCCGGGCTCGGAGCCGGAGACGCGGGCCCTCGTCCGCCTCATCGAAGAACTGGCACCCGCGGCCGTCGTGGCCCTGCACGCCCCACTCGCCTGCATCGACGACGCCCGGCAGACTCCCCTGGCCGCGTGGATCGCCGGGAAGACCGGCCTACCCCTGGTGCCCGACGTCGGCTACGCGACCCCCGGCTCGCTCGGCACCTGGGGCGGCGAGCACGGCCTCACCGTCGTGACGTACGAGTTCGAGATGACCGACAAGGACTCCGTGGTCCGCGACCACGTGCCCGTGCTCGCCGAGCTGCTGGCGGGAGTCGACCCGTGGTCCTGAACCTCATCTGGATCGCGTTCTTCCTGGTCTCGTTCGTCGTGGGCCTGGTGCGCCTGATCTTCTTCCACGACACCGAGATCTTCACCACGATGGTGAACAGCACCTTCGAGATGGCCAAGGCGGCGGTGGACATCTGCCTCGGCCTCATCGGGGTGCTGACGCTCTGGCTGGGCCTCATGAAGGTGGGTGAGCGCGGAGGGGCGGTGCGCGTCCTGGCGCGGCTGGTCCGGCCCTTCTTCCACAAGCTCTTCCCGGAGGTGCCCGAGGATCATCCCGCACACGGCTCCATCATCATGAACTTCGCCGCGAACATGCTGGGGCTGGACAACGCCGCCACCCCGCTCGGGCTGAAGGCGATGCAGGAGCTGCAGGAGCTCAACCCCGACCCCGATACGGCCTCGAACGCCCAGATCATGTTCCTGGTGCTGAACACGTCGGGCCTCACGATCATCCCCATCAGCATCATGGTGTACCGCGCCCAGCTCGGCGCGGCCAACCCGTCCGACATCTTCCTGCCCATCCTGCTCACCACGTTCTTCTCCACGCTCGCCGGGCTGATCGCGGTGGCGCTGGTCCAGCGCATCAACCTCCTGGACCGCACCGTGCTCGCCTACCTGGTGGGCCTCACCGCCCTCGTGGGCGCGACGATCGTCTACTTCTCCCGTCTCCCCGAAGACCAGGTACAGACGGTGTCGAACCTGGTGGCGAACGTCCTCCTGTACGGCGTCATCACCGGGTTCATCACGCTGGCCATGATCCGGAGGGTGAACGTCTACGAGGCGTTCATCGACGGAGCGAAGGAGGGCTTCGCCGTCGTCATCAAGATCATCCCGTACCTGGTCGCCATCCTGGTGGCGATCGGGGTGTTCCGCGCCTCGGGCGCCATGGATTACGTGGTGGCGGCCATCGGTCGCGTGGTCTCCGCCATGGGCCTCAACACCGACTTCATCCCGGCACTCCCCACCGCGCTCATGAAGCCGCTGAGCGGGAGCGGCGCACGCGGGATGATGGTGGACGCCATGCAGACCTACGGGGCGGATTCCTTCGTCGGCCGGCTGGCGTCGACCTTCCAGGGTGCGACGGACACGACGTTCTACATCATCGCCCTGTACTTCGGGTCGGTGGGGGTGAAGAAGACCCGCCACGCGGTGCCCTGTGGTCTTCTCGCCGACTTCGTCGGGATCGTCGCCGGCATCGCCATCGCGTACGTCTTCTTCCACTAGACCCTGGCAGACTCCGGCGGCAGCCCATCGCCCTGCCGGCCGGGATCGAGACCTCTACCGTTGCGTATGGGTTTCAGGCCGCCGTGCACCCGCTACCGGCTCAAACTGAAGCCGGCCCCGATGTACCTGATGTTCTCACGGTAGAACTGACCGTAGGGCGCTGCACCGTCGTGAAACTCGCCGATGAGGCTGATCACGCGCGGCGGGTGGCCCGGATGCGGGATGCGCGCGATCTCGATGCCTGCTCGCACGCTCCAGGCCGGGGTCCACTCCCCGTCGTCCACCGCCTTCACGTCGACCGCCGCCAGAAGTCGGACCGACGAGAGGACCACGGGCCGGATCTCCGCGCCGGCGTGGGCCAGGCGGAGGGCGAGGTCGTCCGGCTCGCGGCGGAAGAACGTCTCCCCACCGCCGTACACGCGCAGCGGCCCGAGCTCCTGCGAGAGGATCAGCTCGAGGGACTCGAAGGACAGGTTGATGCGCTCCGGGTTCCGATTGAGGATGAACTCGTCGCCGAGGTGCGAGCTCTGGTGGTAGACGCGCAGCCGCGCGCTGAACCCCGCGGTCCGGAACGTCAGAGGCAGCCCCACGAGGTAGTCGGCGTTGATCAGGTCGAAGGAGGCGGCGTCCAGGTTGAACTGGCTGAAGACCGCGCCGGCCAGGTCCAGCTGGATGCCATCTCCGGAGTCGGCTTCGCCGATGCGAAAGATCGCGAAGCTGTCGCCCAGACCGACGGCGCCGATGTTGGTCTCCGTCCCCGGCTCGGGGTTGGCGATGGTGGCGAAGTCCCCTCGCAGGTACGTGACGAAGGAGCGCTCCTCCTTCGGGTCCGCGGCGAGCGGGCAGAAGATCTTGCCCTGAGGGAGCCAGATCCAGCCGCTGCGGTCGTCCTCGTGGACGCCCGCGCCGCAACGGGAACGGAAGGGCTCCTGGGCGGCGACCTCCGCACCCTTCGCCCCGGCGAGGAGAAGAAGGACGAGCGCTCCGAGTCGACGTCGTGGGTCGATGCTCATATCGGTCTCCCTGGGCGGAGGCGAAGGCGGGCCGCGCGTTCCCGAGCCCTTTCGCCAGTGGCGACGCCGGCGCTCTATTCCCTCATACTGCCTGACAGAGCGTCGCGTCCATCATCATGGATGGCCTCGTCTGGCGTGTCACGGGTACGAGATCATGAACGGACCGGCTCGCAGTCACGTTTCGCCCGGGCCGCGGCGCCTGATCCACAACACGATCAGCACCGTCGGCATCATCCTCGCGGCGAGCAGCTTCTTCGCGGCGCTGACGCTCATCGCCATCGACGCCGCACGTGGGTTCGCCAACCCCTATCTGGGCATCCTGACCTACCTCGTCGCACCCGTGTTCCTGGTCGGGGGCCTCGCGTTGGTCGTGTTGGGCCTGCTGGTGGAACGGCGCCGCCGGCGCCGACTCGCTCCCGGCGAGGTGCCGAAGCATCTGCGGATCGATTTCGGCAACCCGCGGCATCAGATGGCGTTCGCGATCTGGAGCATGGTGGTATTCGCCTTCCTGCTGGTCACCGCCATCGGGAGCTACCGGACCTACAACTTCACCGAGTCGGTGACGTTCTGCGGCCGGACGTGCCATACCGTGATGAAGCCCGAGTACACCGCCTACGGGCTGTCCCCGCACGCCCGGGTCGCCTGTGTACAGTGCCACATCGGTCCCGGCGCGGACTGGTTCGTGAGATCGAAGCTCTCGGGCACCTACCAGGTGTACGCGACGCTCTTCCACAAGTACCCGAAACCGATTCCGGCGCCGGTGAAGAACCTGCGACCGGCGCAGCAGACGTGCGAGCAGTGTCATTGGCCCGGGGCCTTCTACGGCAATGCCGAGCGCATCGAGCAGCACTACCTCGAGGACGAGGCGAGCACCGCCTGGACCATCCGCTTGCTGCTGAAGATCGGGGGCGGAGACCCGGTGCGCGGCCGGGTCGGCGGGATCCACTGGCACATGAACATCGCCGACAAGGTGGAGTACATCGCCACCGACTCGGCGCGCCAGGTGATCCCCTGGGTGCGCATCACCGACCGGGCCGGCAAGACGACGATCTATCAGTCCGAGGGCTCGACACTCACGCCGGCGCAGGTGGATTCGGCGCAGCCGCGGGTGATGGACTGCATCGACTGTCACAACCGGCCGTCACACGACTACCTGGCACCGACGACGGCGGTGAACCTGAGCCTGAGCACGGGCCGGATGAGCGCGGCACTCCCCTCGATCAAGCAGCGCGCCGTGGCGGCCCTCAGCGCGCAGTACCCGAGCACGGAGGTGGCACTGCGCGCCATCGCGGACAGCCTCCGGGGGGCGTACCACGACGTTGCGGACAGTGCCGCCGTGGACCAGGCCATCGCGGAGGCGCAACAGGTCTACCTGGAGAACTTCTTCCCGGAGATGGACGTGAGCTGGCGGGCTTACCCCGACAACATCGGGCACATGATCTTCCCGGGATGCTTCCGCTGTCACGACGGGGAGCACCGGAGCTCCGACGGGCGGGTCGTCTCCCACGCCTGCGCCGTCTGTCACATCATCATCGGGCAGGGCATCGGCCCAGAGTCGGAGACGATCTCTCCGCAGGGCCTCGAGTTCCGGCACCCGGTGGACATCGGAGGCGCCTGGACGGAGATGGCCTGTACGGAGTGCCACTCGGGCGGCGGGTGACGGCGAGGGAGCCATCCCCGCCGTCACCGTCCGTCCGCGTGACGGGGGTCGACCGCTACAGACCCCCCTTCTTGTGGCAGTCTCCGCATTTCGACGGCACCGTCTTGCCTGCCGTTGCCTCCTTCACGTGACAATCCACGCAGGTGCCCGCCTTCGCGGTCTGGTTGTGGAAGGCGTCACGGGTGCTCGTCGTCATCGGTGGGGTGGGGGGATTCGTGTGGCAGCTCGTGCACGCCTCGTGCTCCGAGGTCAGGGGCTTCTCCGGGCGCGAGGCGTGGTGGCACGTGGTGCACTCGGTGAGCTTCTGGTGGGCCGCGTGCTGGAAGGTCACGTCACCCAGGGGCGCTCCCGAGAGGACGATCGTCTCTGGCCCGTTCTCCTGCGCGGCCAGGCTGCTGAACGAGCCGGCGAACGCAACCGCCGCTCCGACCATGAAGAACCGTAGCACCCCTCTCATATTGGACACTCCTGTGGTATGACGAGCACGGGTACGACAACATCCGGATGGACGTGTCCGTAAAAATACGTCCCCGACGGGCTCCGCGGGACCCTGGGGAGGACATTGACATTGCATCCGACGTCGGCCACTATGTCCACAGTGGGTATACTCGTTCTGGATAGGGCTCCGCCATGTCCTCGGATCCGACCGGCTCCGACTTCACACTCACGTCGGCCCAGTTCCATATCCTCCTGACGCTGGCCGAGGGCCAACGCCACGGTTACGGCATCATGCAGGAGGTCGAGCGGCGCACCGGCGGGGCCGTGGAGCTGGGTCCGGGAACGCTCTACCGATCTCTCCGGCAGCTCCTGGACCGTGGGCTGATCGTGGAGGTCGAGGCGGATCCCGGAGCAAGCCAGCCACGACGGCCCTACGCCCTCACCTCCGAGGGGAGATCGAAGGCTGCCGAAGAGGCCCGACGGCTGCGGTCGTTGGTGCGGTGGGCCGAGGACGCCATGGTCCTCGAGGGGGGGCAGCCGTGAGGCGTCTGCTCGCCCGGGTGGGGCGCGTCTTGCTTCGTGTGTTCCCCAGCAGTTTCAGGGATCGGTTTGGAGAGGATATCGCCGAGTATTTCGCGACCCGTTCCCATGAGATCGCCGAGCGGCGGGGAGTGATAGGTCTACTCGGGTTCTGGTGCCGGGGCGTCGGGGATGTGGTGCGGGCGGCGGTGGCTGAGAGAAGGGAGGAACGAGCCATGCGAGGATCCATGGGAGGGGCTAGGGCGGGTGGGCGGGGATTCGACCTCGGGCTGGACGTCCGATTCGCGGTGCGGGCGATTAGCCGCACGCCGGGGTTCTCGCTGGCGGTGTTGCTCACCCTCGCCCTGGGGATCGGGGCCACCACCGCCATGTTCTCCGTGTTGGACGCGGCGTTGGGGCGGGCGCTTCCCTTCCGCGACCCGGATCGGCTCGTGCTCGGCCGCGCCACGTTCAACGGAAACGTGAATCCCTGGGTGTCGTTTCCCGACTACATGGACTACCGGGACCAGGTCGGGTCGCTGGAGAGCCTGGCCACCGTGGGAGGGGGATCATCGACGGTCACGGTGACCGGGACGGGTGAACCTCGGCAGGCCGCGCTCACGTTCATCACCGCCAACCTCTTCGAGACCCTGGGCGTGCGTCCGCAGTTGGGCCGGTCCTTCTCCATGGAGGAGCTCCCCCAAGGAGGAGGCGGTGAGGTCGTCCTCAGCCACGCCTTCTGGCAGCAGTGGTTCGGAGGCTCCCCCGAGGTGGTGGGCCGGACCCTGGTCGTGGACGGGGGCCCGCTCACGGTGGTGGGCGTGATGCCCGCCGGCTTCCGCTTCCTGTATGACACGGACCTCTGGGTCCCCCCGTGGCCCGGTAACTCCGACCCCAGCACTCGGCGATTCCACAACTGGCTGCTGGTGGGCCGCCTGCGGCCGGACGCCTCCCTGGAGGCGGCGCGGTCGGACGCCGATGTCGTCTCGGCCCGCCTGCAGGAGGCCTATCCCGAATCCAACCGGAACAAGGCGCTGCAGCTCGACAACCTTCACGGGGCGATGGTGGAGGGGCACCGGCAGAGCCTCCTCGTCCTGACGGGGGCCATCGTCCTGGTCCTGCTCATCGCCTGCGGGAACGTGGCGAGCCTTCTCATGGCCAGAGGGTCGGCACGCACCTCGGAGCTGGCGGTCCGGGCCGCCATGGGAGCCGGCCGCGCCCGCCTGACCCGTCAGCTCCTGGTGGAGTGCGTGATCCTGGCCCTCGCGGCCGGGGCGGTCGGCGTAGCGATTGCCGTCACGCTGCAAGGCCTCATCCTGAGGTTCATGTCCATGGATCTCCTCGGGATTCGTGAGGGGGGGCCGTCCATCACGATGCTCACCATCGCGCTGACCCTGTCCGTGGGCACGGTCCTCCTGTTCGGCGTCATCCCGTCCTTGTCCGCGGCGCGGGCGAATCCCGCGGAGGACCTGAAGGAGGGTAGCCGACAGGCCGGCTCGAGGGGCGGCATCCGGTTCCGGAGCGGACTGGTCGTCCTCCAGGTGGCCGTGTCCCTGGTCCTTCTGGTGGGATCCGGACTCCTCCTCAGGAGCTTTGCGAAGCTCAGGGGTGTGGACCCGGGCTTCCGGATCGAGCACCTCCTCACCGCGACGGTCTCGCTTCCTTCCGACCAGTATTCGGAACCGGAGCGGAGGATCCAGTTCTTCGAGGAGTTGAAGGCGGGCATCGAAGCCCTCCCCGGCGTGGAGTCGGTGGGGCTGGTGAGCCGGCTGCCCCTCCTCCAGCCGGCGGGGAACTACGCGGTCTGGAACCCGGAGCGACCCCCGGAAGGGGATGCCCGTCCTCCGTGGGCAGACCGTCGTGTGATCCTGCCCGGGTACCTCGAGACGATGGAGATCCCCCTGATCGAGGGGCGGGGCCTGGAGGAGACCGACGTCGCAGGGTCCTCCCCCGTCATCGTTCTCTCGAAGACGACCGCGGACGCGCTGTTCCCGGAGCAGAGTCCACTGGGCCGTCAGGTGGCCGTGGACATGGGACGGGATGAGCCGGGCCTGTTCGAGGTCGTGGGGGTGGTGGCGGATCACCGGGGCACGTCCCTTTCGGGGGGAGTGAGGCCCGCCATGTTCTTCCCGTATGCCCAGCTGCCTGGGAGCACCATGCGACTCGCCGTGGCCGCGTCCGATCCCCTGAGCCTGGTTCGGCCCATTCAGTCACGGCTCTGGGAGCTGGACCGGAACGTCCTGCTCAGCGATGCGCGGACCATGCAAGACGCCGTGTCCGGCTCGATCTCCGGCGCTCGCTCCGTCACCACAGTTCTGGGCTTGTTCGCGGCCGTGGCCATCGCCCTGGCGGCGTTGGGTCTCTACGGCGTGCTGGCCTACTTCGTCTCCCGGAGGGTGCACGAGATCGGCATTCGGGTCGCGCTGGGGGCCACCGCCGGGAATGTGTTGCGCCTGGTCGTCGGGCGGGGGCTCACGCTCGTGGCGGTGGGCGCCGTCCTCGGAATCGTGGGGGCCGTCGGGGCCACGCGGCTGGTGGAAGGAATGCTCTTCCAGACCAGCGCCACCGACCCCTTCACCTTCGCAGGGGTGACCGGCTTCTTCCTCGTCGTGGCGCTGGGCGCTTGTCTTCTGCCGGCCTGGAAGGCCCTCAGAGTGGATCCCGTGGAGGCGTTTCGGGCGGA
>CAZPZU010000003.1:0-3294 GCA_964591135.1 uncultured Gemmatimonadaceae bacterium
GTCCTCGGGACCCGCGGAGGGTGAGGGCCGGGCGGGGAGCTCCCGAGGGGCCTAGACCCGCATCGCCCCCCTGCCGACGGTCGGCTGTTGACCTGCGGTGGCCTGCGGCCATCCTCAGTCACCTCGCGGAGCGACGCGAGGGGTTTGCACCTAGGAGCGTGATCGGAAAGGGGAGTACCCCGCGCGCACGGGGCCTTCGCTGGTCAGGCAAGGAGCGACGACGAGTCGTAGCAGCGCTACGGCGAGGAGGAGCGACGCAGCATCACCGGCGAAACCCCCATGCGCCCAACACCGTGATTGATATGACCTTACGAGACTGTGGGTTGGGGCGGCACGGCCCCGCTTCCTTCGTTGGAGCTCCTAGCCGTAGCCTAGGCTATGGCGTTGTCGCCCCGCCTTGGATTCGGGGCCGCGGCGCTCCCAACGCGGGGTGCTCCCCTTTCCGATCACCCTCCTAGACGGGGGCCGCTCGGGTCTCGATCTCCAGCGCCTCGGGGTCCGACATGGGCTGCCAGATCTGGATGGCCGGGAAGGTCGACAGGAACCAGCGGATCGAGCCGATCCACAGGCCCAGGAACATGAGGCCGATGAGCGGCTGCCAGATCGTGAAGATCGGGTCGCCCTCGTGGTACAGCGAGGGTGCCACCAGCTCGTAGCGCTCGAGCCAGAGCCCGACGAGGATCACGCTCGTGAAGGTCGCGAGTAAAGCCGGCTTCATCTTCGCCGTGCGGCCGATGAGGCCGGCGAAGGGGATGACGAAGCAGAGCACGATCACCAGTGCGCTCAGGCCTCCCCACGGCGGACCCGACCGGCGGATGATCCATTCCTGCTCCCACGGGAGCTTCCCGTACCAGATGACCAGGTACTGGCTGAAGAACAGGTAGGTCCAGAACACCGTGAAGGCGAAGGCCAGCTTGCCCAGGTCGTGGCGCTGCTGGAGCCCGATGTGGCGCTGGAAGTCCTTGTGCTGCGTGCGCAGGTAGAGGCTCCACAGCGCCGTCGAGGCGATCCCGCCCCAGAACGCCCCCATGAAGAACCAGGGACCCAACATGGTGCTGCTCCAGTGGGGCGCGAGGCTCATCGCCCAGTCGAAGGCGACGATCGTCATCACCACTGCGTAGATCAGCACGAAGGCGGGCGCGATGCGCGTCATCCGCTGGTAGCTCTCGACCTCCTCCTGCTCCTGCCCCAACCAGCCCTGCATGAGGCGCGCACGCCAGGTGCGTCGGGCCGGGTCCGGGTCGCCGGCGTCCGCCACCAGACCCATGTCGGGACGCACGGCGAGGTAGACGAAATAGAGCCCCACGCCGAAGAGCAGGGCCACACCCACCACGTTCCGGCTGATGAGGAACGGGATGTTCAGGTAGGCCGCCTTCTTCTGCAGGATCGGATCGTGCGCCATCTCCTCGATCCAGGGGAAGTAGACCTCCCGCAAGGTGAGCATCGGGAGCATCAGCACGAAGGCGACCGGCAGGAAAGCCGCGAACGACTGGCTGACCCGACGCATGGACCAGTTCCACCGGGCCTTTGTGATCCAGGTCGCGACCGCTACCAGCACGCCGCCTATCGAAATGCTGGTGAAGAACAGCCAGTTCGACGTGTAGGCGACCCACGCGGCCTGAGGATCCTGCGTGAGACGGATCGCGAACGAGATCAGCCCCACCAGGAAGAGCGCACCGGTGAGCGTCGACGCGCTCCTGGACCGAGGGAGGTAGCGGAGCGGGATCTCGCGTGGAACCGGGGAGTTGTGCGCCATGTCAGTCCCCCCCCGCCTGGTTGGCGTTGAACCGGGCCTGCAGCGTCCTGACGTAGTTCACGATCCTCCAGCGGTCGAACTCGGTGATCCGGTATCCGTACTCGGGCATCAGTCCGCGACCCACACGCATCATCCCGTAGATGTACTGGTCCGTATAGCCCTGCACGACCGGCCCGGCGAGGTTGTACGCCGCCACCGTCGGGTGCTTCTGGGCGATCGCGGCCTGGGCCCCGATGCCCGCGACCCCGTGACATACCGCACAGTATCGGTCGAACATCACCTGGCCGCGCGCCAGCGACGCCGAGTCGGGTTGGATCGGATTCACCAGGCTCTGGAGCTTGGCGTTGCCGGTTCCGATCGGCTGCATGTCCTGCTGGGTGAGCGGGATGACCGGCGTGCCGTCCGGCTCCCCGATGTCGATCTCGTCTGGCGCCCCCGGGTATGTCCCCGAGGAGAAGGACAACGAGTTCGGGGGCTCGGGACGAGTGTTCTCGTAGGGGTCGAAGGAGCGCTGGTCCCGCATGCTCCGTCCGAAGATGAACACCATCGTGTCGTCCAGCGGCTTGCATCCACCCAGGGCACCCAGGGCCAGAACCGCCACCAGCAGCCGCGCCCGACCGCTCAGGAGGTTACGCATGGGCGGCCTCCGCTCCCTCGCGGAGCTCGACCGGCTCCTGGGCCTGCAGGATCCTGCGCGCCTCGTCCGCTCGCCCCGGCGGCGCCTCGACGTACACGCCGTAGCGGCCGGCGCTGAAGTCCGGATCGTAGACGACGCTGGGCTTCACGTCGGGAAGCCTGCTGTTGATGAACAGCCCGATGACCGTCGCGAGGGCGCCGAAGAGCACCGTGAGCTCGAAGGCGATCACGATGTACGCCGGGATCGAGACGATGGGTTTTCCGCCCACGACCAGCGGCCAGTCCATGGACGTGAACGTGGTGAACGCGAACCCCGTCGCCGCGCCCGTGAGACCGCCGACGAGCGTGAACACCCGCACCGGGCTCTGCCCGTAGCCCATGGCGGCCTCAATGTGATGCTCCGGGTAGGGCGCGTAGGCCTTCAAGCGCTTGAAGCCGGCCTTGCGCAGGCCCTCGATCGCGTCGACGGCGTTGTCCAGGAAATCGAAGGAAGCCAGCAACCCGATCGAACCGGCTGCGGCGGGTCCGCTTCCTCCACCGCCTTCTCGAGCGGCGCTCATCAGTGGGCCTCCTTGGGCTGCCTGCGCAGCGGCGCGGGCAGCACTTCTTTCAGCTCGGCGATCGCCACCGGCGGAATCAGTCGCGTGAACAGCAGGAACCAGAAGCTGAACCAGCAGAAGCTCCCGATGAGGATCCCCATCTCGGTGAGCGACGGCCGGTACATGCCCCACGCGTAGGGTTCGTATTCGTGGTGCAGCGAGGTGACCACGATCACGTACCGCTCGAACCACATCCCGATGTTGACGAAGATCGAAATGACGAAGAGCGCGGGGATCGAGTGCCGCACCCGCTTGAACCACAGCATGAGGGGCACCAGTCCGTTGCAGGAGAGCATGATCCAC
>CAZPZU010000003.1:3304-3526 GCA_964591135.1 uncultured Gemmatimonadaceae bacterium
CGCCGTGAAGAACTCGGTCAGGTACGCGTAGAACACGATGAGCGACGTCAGGAGGCACAGCTTCGCCATGGCGTCGAAGTGCTTGATGGTGACGTACTTCTCGAACCCGAAGATCTTCCGCATCGGGACGATGAGCGTGATCACCATCGCCACGCCCGAGTAGATGGCACCCGCCACGAAGTAGGGCGCGAAGATCGTCGCGTGCCAGCCGGGCACGATGGC
>CAZPZU010000003.1:3536-120141 GCA_964591135.1 uncultured Gemmatimonadaceae bacterium
CACCGAGTGAACGGACAGGACCAGCGGGGCGGCCAGGGCGGCGAGGAAGATGTAGGCCTTGCCGAAGTGGTGCCACTGGCGGTCCGTGCCGCGCCATCCGAGGCTGATCACGTTGTACAGCTTCTTGCGCAAACCTGTCGCCTGGTCGCGCGCGGCGGCCAAGTCGGGCACCGATCCCAGGAAGAAGAACACCGCCGACACCGTGAAGTACGTCGTCACGGCGAACACGTCCCACAAGAGCGGCGACTTGAAGTTCGGCCACAGGAAGCGGGAGTTGGGATAGGGGATCAGCCAGTACGCGTGCCAGACGCGTCCGAGGTGGATGAGCGGGAAGAGGCCCGCGGTCATCACGGCGAACACCGTCATCGCCTCGGCGGTCCGGTAGATCGACTGCCGCCAGGGCGCCCGGAAGAGGAACAGGATGGCGGAGATCAGCGTGCCCGAGTGGGCGATACCGACCCAGAACACGAAGCTGGTGATGTAGACGCCCCAGCCGACCGGGGCGTTCAGGCCGCTGACGCCGATCCCATTGTAGACCTGCCAGCCCCAGGAGGTGAAGAACAGCCCGACGCCCGCCGCCGCGAGCGCGAAAAGCGCCCACCACCCCTTCCCCGGCCGGGTCAGCGCCCTGAGGACGTCGCTGTTGACCTCACCTAGGGTCTGGACGTCCGGATGCGTGAGCGCGCCCCGCTCCGTAGTCGCCGTGGCCATTATGCGTGCTCTCCGGATGCCACCTCGTGGAAGGTGACCTTCTTCAAGTAGTTCACGGCAGGCTGGGTGTTGATCTCTTCATTCAGAACCCGGTAGCTCCGCTGGTCCTGTGCGACCTGCGCCACCCGCGACTCCGGGTCGCGGATGTTGCCCCAGACGATGGCTTCCGCCGGGCAGCTCTGCTGACATGCCATGAGGATCGCGCCGTCGGGAGGGATCGTGCCCCGGCCCTCCAGCACCACGCGATTCTCGGCCTCGCGCACGCGCTGCATGCAGAAGCTGCACTTCTCCATGACGCCGTTGTCGCGGACGGTCACGTCCGGGTTCCACTGCCAGTTCATCGGATCGGGGACGGCGTCCGTGTAGCGATACCAGTTGAACACCCGGACCTTGTACGGGCAGTTGTTCGAGCAGTACCGGGTGCCCACGCACCGGTTGTAGATCTGCGCGTTGACGCCCTCCGGCGTGTGATAGGTCGCGAACACCGGGCAGACCGGCTCGCAGGGGGCGTTGTTGCAGTGCTGGCAGAGCATCGGGATGAGCCGGACATCCAGCTCGCCGGCCTGCGTGGCGTCGACGCGCTCGTAGTAGCGCTCGATGCGGATCCAGTGCATCTCGCGCCCCATCATCACCTGCTGCTCGCCCACGTACGGCACGTTGTTCTCGGCCTGGCAGGCCGTGACGCACGCGCTGCAGCCGGTGCACTTGTCCAGGTCGATGGCCATCGCCCAGCGGGCGCGGTTCTCCGCGTCCGCATACTGGCCGTAGCGGGAGCCCTCGAGCGGGAACGATTGCGGCGTTCCGCCCTCGGCCGGAACCGGCACGAACCCGCCACCGGCCTGCAGCTCCTCGAGGCCGTGCTCCTCCGGGGCTTCCCCGGGCGCGCCCTCCGTCAGGTCGGCGAGGGCGACCGCCGGAGCGATGGGCCGGTCGTGCTGGGTGTCGGCACCCGAGACCTTGGCGAGACGTCGGTGCTGACCGGTGGGCGTCACCGACACCCGCGTCGCGAGCATGACGAAGGCTCCGGACGGCTGCTCAGCCTCGGCGGGCAAAAGGTGCATCGCGCTGATGCCCTTGTCCGTCGCCCAGCGTCCGTAGTCGGTGTGGCCGCCCCCCATGGCCAGGGCGACGGTGTCGGGCCTCAGGCCGGGGTAGATCCACACCGGGACGTCGACCCGGCCGTACGGCGAAGCGACCGTGACGATGTCGCCCTCCCGCAGGCCCCGCGCCTCGGCGGCGTCGGGGTGCATCTCCAGCCACGAGTGCCACGTGATCTTGGATACGGGGTCCGGCAGCTCCTGCATCCAGGGGGCGTTGGCAAAATCGCCTGCGCCGAAGCGCGCCGACGGGTAGACGAGCAGCGTCAGGTCGCCGTCGCCGTCGAGCTCCGGTGCGTCGAAGGCGAGTGCGGTGTCCGGCGCGCGCAGCTCCGGCGTGCCCGGTGCGGGTGTCTCCCGGAGGATGACGCCGTCGCGCAGCGCGTCCCTCCAGTACGCGTCGAAGTCGCCCGTGGGAGGACTGAACCGCGCCTGGTGGGCGGCCCGCAGATACTCATAGAACGTCGCGCCGCCGAGGGGGCTCCCCAGCCGCGACGCGACCGACAGAAGGACATCGCCGGACTGCTTCGCGTCGAAGTGCGGCACCGGCTGCATGGCTGGCTGGCGCAGGGCCGAAACGCCCTCCCGCGCGACCGAGTCGCCCCACGACTCGAGCCAGTGGCGGTCGGGGAGGATGAGGTCGGCCATGGCCGACGTCTCGTCGGGAGCCTGTGCGAACGACACCTTGAAGCCGACGGATCCGTATGCGTCGGCGAAGCCGGAAGCGGATGGCAGTGTATACGCGGGGTTGGCGCCCCGGATCATCACCACACCGACCTGTCCACCCGCCATGGAGCGGATGGCCTCTTCCATGTCCGCGTAGGGTCGCGATGGGGAGTGGGGGCCTCCGGAGGCGTGGATCGTGCGCCCGAAGCTGCCGGCCACGTGGTTCAGGATCAGCGCGGCGAGGTGCGCCGCCGTGGCATTGCGATGGTGCGCGCCGACGCTCGGCCCCATCGCGAGGCTCGGGCCGGCGGCGAACTGGTCCGCGAGCTCGCGGATCGTGTCCTCGTCGACACCCGCCGCTTCGGCAGCCGTTGGGGGGTCGAAGGCTCGGAGCACCGACGCGTACGGACCTCCGGCTCCACGCCCCTCGGCGATGGCGGACGCCATCCCGAGCGCCACGGCGGCCTCGGATCCCGGTCGGATCGGCACCCACTCGTCAGCGTTCAGCCCCGTGAGAGACAGGCGCGGGCCGACGTAGACGAACCGACCCTTGGAGCCGTGCTCGTCCACGGCGGACATGCGGGCGAAGCCCCGCTGGTAGGACAAGGGGGCCGTGCCGCCGTCGATGAAGTCACCGCCGAAGGAGATGAGGAAGCGTGCCTGGTCGAGCTCGTAGCGGGGCATCCCGTCCACGCCGAAGGCGATCCTCGCCGCTTCGCGCAGGGGCGCCTCCGAAAGGGCCTCGTACTCGACGCGTCGTCCGCCCACAGCGCCGACGAACTGATCGACCAGGCCCGACAACGTCGGCCCGCTGTGGCCGCCGATGTACAGCACGTTGCCGGCGGCGCTCCGGATCCGGTCGGCCAGCATGGCCTCGGCTTCTTCCCACGAGATGGCGCGCAGGGCTCCGTTCTCGCGCACCATCGGCCCCGCGTAGCGGTCGGGGTTGTAGAGGTGCTGCAGCGTGGCGTGCCCTTTGGTGCACAGCGCGCCCTGCGAGACGGGGTGCTTCGGGTTTCCCTCGAGCTTGACGACGCGCCCCTCCCGGGTGCGAACCCATACACCGCACCCCGAGGAGCATCCGCCGCACACCGAGGTGTACCAGGTCGCGACCCCCGGCGTGATGTCCTCCGGCTCGGTGACGTAAGGGAGGAGCCGCTCGACCTTCTGCGTGCTGCATCCCGTGAGGGTCGCACCCGCACCGGTGACGCCGAGGACCTTGAGGAAGTCGCGCCGCTTGATGCCGTCGCTCATTGTGCGCCGCCCCCCTAGTAGTGGCAGACGGCGCAGTTGTCCGACGCGCCCTCGGTACGGTGACAGGAGATGCACCAGCCCATGTTCGCCCCTCCCCAGGCCGGATCGCGCTTGTTGATCACGTCCATGGTCTGGACCTCGCCATGGCACTGCTGGCACTTGAGTCCTGCGGCGATGTGGCGCATGTGCGGATAGTGGGCGTGGTCGGAGATCTTGTAGATCCGGACCCATGGAATGGGCTGCTTGTCGTTCCAGTACTTCATTAGCTTGGCGACTTCCTCCGGCTTGTTCGCTCCGGGGATGACCTGGTGGCAGCCCACGCACGTGGCCACGGACGGGATGCCTGCGTCCACGGAGCGCTCAGCGGAGAAGTGGCAGTACTGGCAGTCCATGCCCAACTGCCCCGGCTCGGTGCCGGCATGCGTGTTGTGCGGAAAGGCGATGGGCTGCCCGGACGGGTACGAGTCCGGGCTTTCGGCGGCCGCGGCCTCCTGGGCGTCCTGCACCCGAACGAAGGCGAGGCCGGCGAGGGCGAGCACTCCGGCCAGCGCGCCGATCAGCCAGTGCTTTTTCATGTGTACGCTGTGCTCCTGAGCATGCCGCGCACCCGGGAATGGGGTGCCACGCGGGCGGCCGACCGGCCGGTTGGGCACGAGAGAAGCCGGTCGGTGGGAAAACCGCCCAGGAAAAACGGCATGAACCTACCCGCCGCCCAAGATGGGGTCAAGGCGAACAGGCCCCGTACAAGAACCTTTTTCGGGGCCTGAGTGTTATACTTTCTCCCGTTCGCGTCCGCCACGGGGCGCGTCCATTTCCGGCTCGGACCACTGCCCCGCAGAGCCGCTGCATCCATGGCCGAAACCTCGACTGCCACCCCTGCGCGGGACGCGCGACCGTCGTTGGAGATGCTGGACCACCTCGTTCAGGAGGTGGAGACCGTCTTTCACGGCAAGCGGGACGTCGTGCGCCTCGCCCTCTCCGCGCTGCTGGCCCGCGGACACGTCCTCTTCGAGGACGTCCCGGGGGTCGGCAAGACGACGCTGGCGCACGCGCTGGCACGCACGCTGGGCGTCGAGTTCCGCCGGATCCAGTTCACCTCCGACCTGCTGCCTTCGGACGTCCTCGGGGTCTCCGTCTATAGGCCACAGACGGGTGAATTCGAGAACCGCCCCGGCCCCATCTTCTCCAACGTGGTCCTGGCCGACGAGATCAACCGGGCGCCTCCGCGTACGCAGAGCGGGCTCCTCGAGGCGATGCAGGAGGGCCGGGTCACCATCGACAACGCGACCTACGACCTGCCCCGACCGTTCCTGGTGATGGCCACCCAGAACCCGCTCGAGCATCACGGCACCTACCCGTTGCCCGAGAGCCAGCTCGACCGTTTCCTCATGAGGATCACGATCGGCTACCCGGACCGGGACGCCGAGCGGCGCATCCTCACGGAGTCGGCCGTCACCGTCTCGGTGATGGAGCGCGTCCGACCCGTGCTGTCGGCCGTCCAGGTGCTCCAGCTGCAGGACCGCGTGGAGCAGGTCGAGGCGGATCCGGCCATCGTCGACTATCTGATGATGATCGTCGAGCGCACGCGTCAGGTCCCGCACCTGCGCATGGGCGTGAGCCCTCGGGGCGCCATCGCGCTCTTCCGGGCCGCGCGGGCGTACGCGCTCACGCAGGGGCGCGCCTACCTGATCCCGGACGACGTCCACAGGCTCGTCGTCCCCTGCCTCGCGCACCGGATCCTTCCGGCGGGGACGTCCGGCGCCGCCCTCGACGCCCACGAGCAGTCCGCACAGATCCTCGAGGGGATCCTCGAGGAGGTCGAGGCGCCGGTGTGACGCGCCTTCTCGCGTCCATCCTGCGGGCCGCACGGGCGACGCGAGAGGCCTGGAGGCGCCTGAGGGCCTGGCGTCGCATCAGCTTCACCCCCGGCGGGCTGGCCTTCACCATCGGCACCTTCGCAGTCGGCTTCGCGGCGCTCAACACCGGCAACAACCTCCTCTACCTCCTGCTCGGCGCCATGCTCGGCTTCATCACCGTGAGTGGTTGGCTCTCCGAGCAGGCCATCCGTGGCCTGGTGGTGGAGCGCCGCTTTCCCCGCGCGGTGACGGTGGGGCAGGAGCTGCGCATCACCTACCGCGTCAGGAACGCGAAGCCGAAGCTCCCCAGCCTGGCCGTGGAACTCGTCGAGCACGGGCTGCCGGGCCGCGCCTTCCTCGCGCACGTCGCTCCGGGAGAGACGACGACCACGCGATCCCTGAACAGCTTCGTCAGGCGTGGCATCTACCCCCTGCGCACGCTCACGCTCGCCACCTCCTTCCCGTTCGGGTTGTTCCTGAAGGAGCGCGACGTCGAACTCTCCGGCGAGGTGGTCGTGTGGCCGCGCACGGACCGTCCCGTGCAGATGCCGCTCCCCCCAGCGGGCAGCGCCCCGCACGCGGGGGCGCCGCCCCGCGGGGGCGCCGGGTACCGTGGCGAGTACCGGAGCCTGCGCCCTTACCGCCCGGGGGACGATCCCCGCGACATCCACTGGCGGTCGTCCGCGCGTCTGCGGGAGCCCGTGATGCGCGAGTACGAGCGGGACGGAGCGTGCACCCGTTGGATCTGCCTCGACCTGCGCGGCGAGCCGAGCGAGGGGGCGGAGGTGGCCGTCGAGGTGGCCGCGGCCCTGGCGGCGCGTGCCGCCGCGGAGGGCCATACCTTCGCACTCGCGGCGGGGCTGGCGTTCGTTCCGCCGGACGACGGGCCCGGACAGCTCGAGCGGGTGCTGGACGTGCTGGCGCGGGTCGACTTCGAGCCTGACGCGCCGGCCTCCGTGCCGCCGGTCGAGGAGGAGGCCTGCATCCTGGTCCAAGCGGGGAGCGCCGGGTGAACTTGCGCCTTCTGCACCGGCGCCTGGCCGTGCTCATGGCGTTGGCGGGGCTGATCGCATTCGCCGGGGGCGCGGGCTTCGAGCCGGTGTCGGCGGTGCTCGCGGCTGTGGCCCTGCTCACGGCGCTCTTCTGGCACCCGGATCGCATTCTGTCGGTGCGACTGGAGCGGGTGTGGCTGCCCCTGGCCGCGGTGCTCGTCGTCCGGGCCGCGATCCACGTGCTGGTGATCCGGGACGACGTCGTCATCCCGGTGGTGGACCTCCTCCTGCTGCTCATGGGCGCCGAGGCGCTCAGGTCGCTCGACGCGCCCAACGACGTACGCCTCTACGCGCTCAGCTTCGCGCTGCTGCTGGCCTCCACCGCGTACCGTCCCGGCATCCTGTTTCTGCTCGCGTTCGTGGCGTACGTGGTCCTTTCCACGCTCGCGCTCATGGTCGGGCATCTGCGGCGCAAGGCGGAGCGCCACGCGGTGCGCGAGATCCCCCTGGGACGAAACCTCCTCCTCACCACGGGCGGCCTCGCCGGGGTGATCCTGTTGGTCGCGGCCGTCGTCTTCGTGACGTTCCCGAGAGTATCCCGCGGGTGGGCTGGACGTGGCGAGACGATGGCCACGTCCATCGCCGGGTTCAGCGACGAGGTGTCGATCGGAGAGCACGGGTCACGCATCTACGGCAACCCGCAGATCGTGCTCAGGGTCGAGTTCCCGCAGGGACCTCCCGACGACCTGCTCGACCTGCACTGGCGCGGAAGGTCGTACGACCACTTCGACGGGACCCGCTGGACGCGCAGCCGCGGCTTGCCGCCTTCTTCCGGGCCGACACGATGGTACCGCGAGCGATGGCCCGGACCGTGGATCGAGCAGAAGATCTTCGCCGCTCCCCTGGACGTCCGGGTGCTGTTCGGGATCCACCCGATCGTGGGCATCGAGCCTCAGAACGGGGTCCAGCCCCTGTTGGACAACGCCGGCGACTTCGTCTACTGGGGAAGCGGAGCGCCCGCCTACACCGCGTACTCCCGGGCCGGCCCGCCCGCCCCGGACAGCCTGCGGGCCGCGGAAGGAGGCTACGCGCCTCCCTTCCGATACTTCCTGCAGCTGCCCGATCACCTGGACCTACGCATCCCGGCCCTGGCGGATTCCCTCACCGCCGGGCTGACCAACGACTACGACAAGGCGGCGGCCGTCCAGCGCTACCTGCGCGGCTTCCGGTACACGCTCGAGCTGCCCGCGACCGCGAGGGAGGCCACGCTGCCCTGGTTCCTCTTCGAGCGCAGGGCCGGTCACTGCGAGTACTTCTCCACGGCCATGGTGGTGCTCCTGCGGGCCGCCGGGGTGGAGGCACGCAACGTGAACGGCTTCCTCGGCGGTGAGTGGAGCGAGTTCGGCAACTACCTGGCCGTGACACAGAACCAGGCCCATAGCTGGGTCGAGGTGTGGTTTCCCGGATTCGGTTGGGTGACGTTCGATCCGACGCCAGGCGGCGCCGCCGGAGGAGAGCACCTGGAGTCGTGGTTCTGGCCGGGTCGGATCCTCTTCGACGCGATCCAGCACCGCTGGAACAAATGGGTGCTGGACTACAATGTGGAGTCCCAGGTCGGGATCTTCCGGAGCTGGTCGGGGCTGCTGCGTCCCCGCCAACAATCCGGGGTGGAGGATCGAAAAGGGCGGCGAGGCCCGGAGGCGACGGTGTGGGGGGGCGCGCTCCTCGCGCTCATGCTCCTCGGCGGGCTGTGGTGGGTCCGTCGCGGCGGCAGGGGCGCACCGCCCGCGACGCGCTTGTACCTTCGTCTGCGGGAGACCTGCGAGCGGGCGGGGGTACGGGTTTCGCCCGGCCTCACGCCGCTGGCCCTGGTGGAGCGCCTGAAGGAGCGCCACGCCGGGGCCGCCCGTTCCGCGGAGCGGGTGGTGGACCTGTATCTTCGTGCAAGGTTCGGCGGCCGTGAGCTGGGAGAGTCCGAGCTTCGGGAGATGAACGCGGCCCTGGGCGCGACGCGCAGGATGCTGAAAGCGCGCGCGTAAGCCGTCGAACGTGCCGCAAGTCGAGGACGCATGGCGGAGAAGATCGTCACAGAACGCACGGGACCCGGGGACCTGTGGGGCGAGCGTGCCCCGCCCGCGCCCGGCGAGACGCACCGACTCGCCGTCGGTCCCCTCGCAATCTGGGTTCGGGGCGTGCACAACGAGCTCTGGGTGGCGCATGCATGCGCCGATCCCTGGGAGCCGGCTCCGGAGGAGCTTCCCGACGCGGTCGAATGGAGCCGGTGGGCGATGCGTGAGGAGCCGCACCGGCTCCGCGTCCTCCCGGTGTTTCCCGACCGGCCTCTGGTGGTCAAGCCCGAGCATCCCTTCACGCTGCTGCGCCGAGCCCAAGCCCGCGTCTACATGCGCGTACCCCCGTGGGTGCGCCTCGAGCTGCTCGCCGGAACCGAGGGCACGGGCACCGTTCTCACGGAGATCCCCACCGAACGCTTGTCCGACACCTGGTGGGGTGACTTCCAGGACGGTGAGCTCGCGTACTGGCTGCGGACGAAGGCCCGACGGGAGCTGACGGCGGAACTGTTCGAGCCCCATCTGGTCATGAGCACACTCCAACTCGAGAACCACTCCGAGGACGCGCTGCGCGTCGAGAAGCTCGCGCTGCGCGTGGAGCATCTGAGCATCTACGAGAAGGACGGGTGGCTGTGGGCCGAGGAGGTGCGCGTGGAGTACCGGGGTGAGGACGAAGGAAGCGACATCCACATGGACGATGAACCTCCGAGGGAGGCCGAGGGCGCCAGGGAGCTGTCGCCGGCCCGCGCCCAGACGCGCTCGTTCCGGGCGCGGACGTTCGCCCGTCTCCGGGCGCTTTCGGGGTTGGGCCTGTGAGCGCCCCGTCGCTGTTGGCTGCCGTGCAGGCGGCGACGACGGACGCGGTCGCGTTCAGCCTGGGCCGGCTGCTCGCCGCCCCCGCCGGCCTCTTCCGATCGGTGCTCCTGCTCGCGGTCGGCATGCCCGCGGCGTGGCTCGTGTCCCGCTGGATCCGGAGCTATGCCACGCGTCTCTACAACGCGCAGAAGGGCCTGGTCGCGGGCAAGCTCGTCTTCTATCCCCTCGCGCTCGTCATCGTGGTCTCGGTCCTGCGGGAGCTGGGGTTCAGCCTGGCACCCCTTCTCGGTGCGGCCGGGATCCTCGGGATCGCACTCGGGTTCGCGTCGCAGACCTCGGTCTCGAACATCATCAGCGGATTCTTCCTTCTTGCGGAAGAGCCTTTCCGGGTCGGGGACGTCATCACGGTCGGCGACGTCACCGGCTCGGTGCTCACCATCGACATGCTCTCGGTTAAGATCCGGACTTTCGACAACAAGATGGTGCGCATCCCCAACGAGTCGTTGGTCAAGAGCCAGGTCACCACCGTGACCCGCTTCCCCATTCGGCGGGTGGACGTGCCCGTGGGCGTGGCCTACAGGGAGGACATCAGGCGCGTGCGCAGGATCCTGCTCGAGGTCGCAGAGGCCAACCCCCTGGTGCTCATGGAGCCCGAGCCGCTCGTTCTGTTCCAGGGGTACGGAAGCTCGTCGATCGACTTCCTCTTCGCCGTGTGGGCGAAGCGCGAGTCCTGGCTCGCCGTGAAGAACCAGATCACCGAGGACGTGAAGGTCCGCTTCGACGAGGAGGGCGTGGAGATCCCCTTCCCCCACGTCTCCGTCTACGCGGGATCCGTGACGGAGCCCTTCCAGGTCCGCATCCTCAAGGACGGCGACGAGTGACGAGCGATGCCCGAGGCCTCCACTTCGCGACGGTGGCGCACCGCGGTCGTATCTGGGACGCGTATCTCGAGATGGACGACGACCCGCGCCATCCGCACTCCTGCCGTGCCCGTCTCCGCTTCGACTCCCCCGACGGCGGCGAGGCGGATGGGACCTACCGCACGGCGGTCATCATCATCGAGCCGTCGTACGAGGAGGCGCTGGCGAAAGCGCGGGCGTTCGACGAGCGACAGCTCCAGGCGCTCCTGCGCTCCGTGCTCCCCGGCGAGGACGAGTAGGCCGCTCCGGACATTGGACCGTGTTCCCATGACACGAGCGGACGACCTGGGCGGGGAGCTGCGTCGCGTGGTGACGCGCGCCGCCGAGCGCCTGCGCCGGATGACGAACGAGGAGGCCGTGCAGCCGCGGCAGCCCGGCAAGTGGTCGCCTGCCCAGATCATCGGCCATCTCGTCGACTCGGCCTCGAACAACCACCAGCGCTTCGTGCGCGCCCGCTTCAGGCCGGGCCTGCGTTTCGACGGCTACGAGCAGGACGTCTGGGTCGACGCCCAGCACTACGCGTCGGCTCCTTGGAGCGACCTCGTGGACCTGTGGACGGCGTTCAACCTGCACCTGGCCCGCGTCATGGCGACGACCCCGGAGGATGTCCTGCGGATGCCGCGGCGTGACCACAACCTCGACGTGCTCGCATGGGAGCCCGTGCCCGCCGAGGAGCCCACGACCCTCGAGTACTTCATGCGGGACTACGTGGGGCACCTGAAGCACCACCTCCGCCAGATCGACCCGGATCTGGCCGAGCCGCCCGCTTCACAACGGACGCGCCCGCAACACTGAGGGGTCCGACCGGCCCGAAGGGCCGCCCCGCCAGACCCGACCAGCGAGGCCACCGGCCGAAGCGCGCACCAAGAGGACCCGAGGCCGCCGCGAAGCCACTGTGGGAGCGGAGTACGGAGGGGCGCCCTCCGCGCTCCGCGCGCTACCCACCAGGTTTACTCGTAGCGCAGCGCCTGCATCGGATCCACCTTCGACGCGCGCAGCGCCGGCAGGTAGCCCGCCCCCAACGCCACGGCTGCGAGCACGACCGAGACCGACGCCACCACCCACGGGTCGTTGCCCTCCAGCCCGAACAGCAACGACTGTGCGGCCTTGCCGAGGAGGAGCGCCGCCCCGACGCCGATGACCCCGCCGATCACCAGCATCTTCGTTACCTGCTTCAACACCATGCCCCGCACCTTGTCCGCACCAGCCCCCAGTGCCATGCGCAGCCCGATCTCCCGGGTGCGTTGTGCCACCGTGTAGGCCAACACCCCGTAGAGTCCCACCGCGGCCAGCAGCGTGGCCAACGCAGCGAAAGCCGCAGCCAGGGTGCCGATCATCCGGTCCACGAAGACGTTCTCCTTCACCTGCTGGTCGAGGGTCTTGAGCTCCTCGATGGGGAGGTTGGCGTCGAGGCTCTTGATGACCGGCGGGATCGCCTTGAGGATCTGTTCGGGATCCAGCGAGCCGCGCACGTAGAAGTTGAGGAACCCCATGCGCGCGTCCTGGCGATAAGGCCTGAAGAACAGTGGCGGCACCTCCTGCTTCACGTCGTTGTACTTCGCGTCCTGGACCACGCCCACGATCTGGATGTCCAGCTCGTCGGCGCCGGCCCGCCGGTTCTGCGACATCCACTTGCCCACCGCCTGGCGCGGATCCAGCCCGAACTTCCGGGCGAAGGCCTCGTTCACCACGGCCACCTTGGGCGCGCCGACCACGTCGGCCTCGTCGAACTCGCGTCCGCCCAGCAGGGGTATGCCCAGGGTGCTGAAGTAGTGCGGCCCCACCTCGTTGTAGCGGGCGTTCTGGTCCACGTCCGGTCCGCCCTCGAATCCCTCCACCGCCACGTCGTTGCCCCAGGAGCTTCCCCCCAGGACCGGGACCAGCGCGGTGGACACGCTGGTGACGCCGGGGATGGCGGCGAGCTGGGTCTCCGCCTGCTGGAACAGCGCCAGGCTCTCCTCGGATTTGTAGCCGTTGAGCTCGGGAGAGATGCCGAATACCACCGTGTGACTGGTGTCGAGGCCGAGATCCACCTTGCTCACGTTGACCAGGCTCTTGATGAAGAGGCCCGCGGCCACCAGGAGCGCCATGGACAAGGCGATCTGCGCCGTGACCAGGCTGGTCCGGAAGCGTGCCGCGGCCCTGGCCCCCGACGGCTGGCCCGAGCTCGACTTGAGCATCGTCACCAGGTCGGTGCGCGAGGCGTGGAGCGCCGGGAAGAGCCCAAACAGGAAACCGGTGCCCAGCGCCAGAACGCCGGAGAACACGACCATGGACGGGTTGAGCTGGAACGTCACGGACCCCAGCGCGTCGGGCGGCATCATCGACCCGATGAGCTTCAGCGTCCATCGTGCCACCAGCAAGCTGGCGACGCCGCCCATGAGAGCGAGCAGAATCGACTCGGTGAGGAGCTGTCCCAGCAGGTGTCTGCGGCTCGCGCCCAGGGAGCTGCGGACGGCCATCTCCTGATTGCGTCCCGCGCCACGGGCCAGAAGCAGGTTGGCAATGTTCGCGCATGCGATGAGGAGGACGACACCCGTGATGCTGAACAACATGGTCAGGGGTGTCTTGGCCTCACGGTGGATGTTGCTCTGGCCTCGGTACCCTGGCTCGACCTGGATCTCCTTGGCCTGGAAGCGGGTCAGCGTAGCCTCGCTCATGTTCGTCTGGAGCGGCACCTCGACCTCGTTGATGATGCCGTGGTAGATCGTGTTGATCCGTTCCGTCGCCCCCTCCATGGTCATGCCGGGCTTCAAGCGCGCGAAGACGTAGGCCCAATACGAGCGCCGATTCTCGAGCTGGCCCTCGGACCACGGCTCCATTGTGGCGCGCATGGTGAGGGGCACGAACACGTCGGGCTCGGCGCCGAGCGTGGTTCCGGTGAATCCTTTGGCTGCCACGCCCACCACGGTCATGGGGTGGCCGTTGATGATGAGCGTACGGTTCAGGACCGTTTCGTCCCGGCCCAGCCGGTTCTCCCAGTAATCGTAGGAGAGGACCGCCACCGGGTTCTCGCCGATGTTCTGATCATCGGCCACACCGAACACGCGCCCCAGGGCGGGGAGGACGCCCAGCACCGGAAAATAGGAGCCCGAGACCAAAAGCCCCGTGGCGCTCAGCGTCTGCCCCTCGAAGGAGAGGTTGGCGCTGAACAGCCGGTGGGCCGCCACGCCCGAGAACGGACCGTCGGCCTTCTCCAGGTCGCGGAACATGTCGTAGCTGAACACCGCCTCGCAGTCCCCCGCTTGGTTGCAGGACTGTGAGCCCGGCTTCGGCCCCGGCGCCGCCAGGTTCACCAGCCGGTCGGGCTCCTGTGCGGGCAGGGCCCGGAGCAGCATCTGGTCGAAGAGCGAGTAGATCGCGGTATTGGCGCCGATGCCCAAGGCCAGGGAAAGAACCGCCACCGCCGTGATGAACGGCGTCTTCGTGAACGTGCGCGTCGCGAGCTTCAGATCCGCCATCACCCCTCCCAGGACAAGCCACCTCGGGCCCGTGCCCCCCGCCTTCGCGGCGCACGCACGTGCATATCTCAGTATGACCGGATTCCGGCCCGGGACGTTGCACCCCGCCCTACGAAAAGCGACCGCCGCGGTTTCCGCGCCGAGCACCCAGCCCCGGGGGAGACTCTATCCGCCAGGGGGGTGGATATCACCAGGCCCACCCCCTCGCTGGTCGGGGCTGCGGCGGGCGCTCCCCCGCAGCGGACATCGGCGCCGGGGTTTGGGCGACCCGGCGCCGCTAAGCGAGCCCCTTATCACCCCGGTGGGCAAGGATCCTGGTGCAGAAAGGCCGAGCGGTCCGTCGAAGGGGGAGCGCCCGCCGCAGCCCACCACCACGACGAATCCTCACGCCTCTCGCACCCACCGCCACAGCTCCGGCAAGGTCGGCCGCTTCCCCGCCATCAGGATCCCCACCTTGTAGATCCGGCCCGCCACCCACGCCACGCCCACCGTGGCGAGGGCCATGAGCAGGAACGACAGCACGACCTGCCAGGCGGGCGCTCCCCCTCCCGCCACGCGCGCGAACATCAGAATGGGCGAGAAGAACGGGAAGAGCGACAGCCCGGTGGACATGGTGGTGCCCGGGCTCCGGATGACCGGCATCAGCATCAGGACCGGCACGACGACCAGCAGCGTCACGGGCATCTGTGCCTGCTGCGCCTCCTCGTCCGTGTTGCACATCGCGCCCACGGCGGCGTAGAGCCCCGAGAACATGAAGAACCCGAAGAGGAAGAACCCACCGAAGAGGAGCAGCAATCCCACCCCCGGCATGTACTGGCTCACGCTCTCCATCGAGGACAGCTCGGGGCGGGCCGCCACCAGGGCGGGCAGGCCCGCCGAGAACGCGAGCCCGCCGGAGAGGAGCCACACCCCCATCTGGGTGAGGCCCACCGCGCCGACGCCCAGGATCTTCCCGAGCATGAGGTGCCACGGCTTCATCGAGGAGATCACCACCTCGACCACCCTGCTCGTCTTCTCCTCGAGCGTGGCCCGCATCACCGACACGGAGTAGATCAGGAGCATGAAGTAGAGGAAGAATGCGCCCACGTACGCCACGACGAAGCGCGGATCCCCCTCACCGGCACCCCCGCTGGCGAGCAGCTCGACGTCGAGCTCGCCCCCACCCATCAACGACTGGGAGTCCATGCCGTGGTCGTCGAGGATCTTCTCCAGGGCCGAGCGGGACACCGCCGATCGGATCGCGAGTTGCCGGAACGGCGACGGCCTCGAGGAGGCGTAGAACACGGCGCGCCCCGTGGCGAGCGTCTCGTCGTCGAGTACGAGGAAGCCACCCAACTCGTCGCTCGTCACCTCCTGGGTGAGCTCGGGCACCACGTCGCTGGTCCAAGACTCGCGACTCACCGTGTACCCGGCATCCTCCAGGCGCGGCGCCACACGGTCGTAGAGCACCCCCGTCCGATCCACCACGGCGATGTTCCGCTCCGCCTCGGCCGACCGTGTCGCCATCATCGCCGGAACCACCATGACGCCGATCATGAACAGCGGTCCGGCGATGGTCGAGAAGATGAACCACTTCGAGCGGACGCGCTGGAGGTACTCGCGCCGGATCACCGCCCACACGTTGCTCATCGCGCACCCCCCATGACTCCCGCGCCCCGGATCACGTCCTGCGGGACGCCTGCCTCCTCTGCGGCGCTCGCACCCACATGACGCACGAAGATCTCGTGCAGGCGCGGCTCGACGAGATCGAAGCGGTAGATGGTCGCTCCGGCCTCCACGCCCCTGCGCAGGATGGCTTGATGGTCGGCCCCGTCCCGCAATCGGAGCAGCGTCGTGCCGTTCGCGTGCTCCATCGACTCGACCTCGGGACCGAGCAGCCAGCGATCCGGACCCTCGAACTCCACGGCCACCAGTCCCTTTCGCTCCTGCGCCTTCAACTCCTTGAGGTCGGCGTCCAAGACCTTGCGCGACCGGGAGATCAGGCACACGCGCTCGCACAGCCGCTCGGCCTGGTCCATGAGGTGGGTCGAGAAGAGGATCGTCGTTCCCTTGGCGTGGAAGTCCAGGACGATCTCCTCCAGCACGTCCTGGTTGATCGGGTCCAGGCCGCTGAACGGCTCGTCCAGGATGAGCAGCTCGGGATCGTGGATCACCGTGCCGATGAACTGGATCTTCTGCTGCATCCCCTTCGAGAGATCCTCGACCTTCTTGTCGCCCCACTCCGGAAGTCCGAGGCGCTCCAGCCACATGGTCCCTCTCCGCCTCCCCTCGGCGCGCGGGATACCGCGGATCTCTGCCAGGAACACGATGAGGTCGAGGCACTTCATCTTCCGGTAGACCCCCCGCTCTTCGGGCAGGTAGCCCACCCGGTGTCTCCGGGTCTCGTCCGCGTCCGCTCCGAAGAGCGAAACCGACCCTTCGTCGGGGTGCAGAATCCCCATGATCATCCGGATCGAGGTCGTCTTCCCGGAGCCGTTTGGTCCGAGGAGGCCGTAGATCACGCCGCGCGGGACCTCGAGGTCCAGGGACGAGACCGCGGTATGCTTCCCGAATCGCTTGGTGACTCCATCCAGGCGCACGGCGAAGTCGTTTCCGTTCATGTCGGGTGATGTCGGCTGTTGGAGGCGGAGGGGGGTCAAGGTCTGCCGTTATGGCAGGAAACCACGCCGGTCACGCGGGTATCAAGGTCTGGTTGCAGTACGAGGACATCCCGAAAAGCCTTCAAATACGCGACATACGTCGCGCATTGCCCGCGGTTCCTGTACATTACACGGCTGTAGCTTCAAGAATGCGAGGAGGCTGGATGGCCATCTACCGTACGCTGTACTACGGTGACGTCTCCGTCGGTGTCGGCGGCCGCATCACCATCCCCCAGGACATGCGCGACGACCTCGGTATCGACGAAGGGGACTCCCTCACGGTGCGTGTCGAGGAGAACCCTGACGGCGGACGGCAGATCGTCATGTGGAGGGCCGAGCAGCAGTCCGAGGAAGAATAACTTGATTGTTCGAGTCGAGCAGGGAGACATCTCCACGTTCGACGGCGACGCGGTGGTCAACGCGGCGAACAATCACCTGGTCCTGGGGGTCGGCGTCGCAGGCGCGATTCGGGCGCGTGGCGGTCCCACGATCCAGGCGGAGTGCGACGCCTACATCCGCTCCAACGGCCCTCTACGCGTGGGCGAGGCGGCCCTCACGGGGGCAGGGACGCTCCCCTGCCGCTGGGTGATCCATGCCGCGGCCATGGGCGATTCACCCCCGAGCGCCGACTCCATACGCTCCTCCACGCGCCACGCCCTGCGGCTCGCCTCCGAGCAGGGAATGACCGCCGTTGCGTTCCCCGTCCTCGGGAGCGGCGTAGGGGGGTTCCCCTTCGAGGAGGCGGCGCGGGTCATGCTCGGGGAGATCCGCGCGCACGGAGAGCGGTCCGCGTCTCCGGAGGTGGCGGTGCTGTACGGTTACACCGAGGCGGACGCCCAGGCGCTGACCCGGGTCCTGGCAGATTGATCCCCGCCTAGCCCTCCACGTCCGTCCAGCGCACCAGCGCCCGGAGCGGGCCCTGGCCGTCGTGGTGCCACCACGGGGGGGGAAACGGCACGCCGCCGAAGGGCGTCACCCGGCACACCCCCACGCTTGCCAGCGATTCCGCCAATGCCTCCAATCGACCTGCGCAGCCGGCCACGCCCGCCGTCTGCAGGTGAGTCCCCACGGGCGCCAGCAGCCCCGCCACCCCGAGCACGTCGGCGACCGGGACCACGCGCACGACCCGCCCCACGCACCCCGCCGTCAGCGTCCTTGTCGGATCGAACACCACCGTCCAGGAAGCCGCTCCGCCGTGGTGCACCTCCACACCGGAGCCCGATGCGGCCAGGAGCTCCGCCGAGCCTCGGACCTGGTGGAGAGTCGCCGCTTCCGCGCTCTGGAGCCGGCCGCCCGGAAGCAGCTTCTCCAGGGCCCCGAAAGCGACAGCGAGCTCGCGGGCGAAGACGGACGGAGCGACCGCGCCGCCTTCCTCCGTATAGACCACCTGGGGAGAGACGCATCCCCGCTGGTCGAAGAAGGCGGCCGCTCCCGCCACCTCCGAGGCCGTGCGATGCAGGGTATCCGGTGTCAGAGCTTCCCGCCCCACGACCCCCACGCTGACCCGGTGGTGATAGCCGACGAACCGCGCCGTCACCGGGGCTCGTTCGCGCAGGCCGCGCACCACCTCGTCGCCGCCGTAGGCGATGACCGCATCGGCCCGCTCGAGGGCCGCGTCCTCCAACTCCGCCTGGCCTCCACGCCAGTACACCACGCCCACCGCGTTCGCCAGGAACGGGTCCTCCTCCCGGAGCGCCCGCGCCATGAGGACAGGCAGAACGACGTCGCCGCGCCCCGGCTTGAGCAGCGTCGGCGCCTTGACGAGCAGGCTGCGCACCAGCGCCGTGGCTCCCACTCCGGGCACGCTTCCGGAAACCACCTGGACGCAGAGCTCGGGTCCCAGCGCCCGGACACTCCCACGTCCGATGTCCACGAAGCGGTCGAGGACCGTCGGGTCGCCCAGGTCGGTGCGGAGGAGCTCGACCAGGCGCTCCTCGGTCCAGTCGGCGGCCATCCCGTCCAGGACCGCCGACGCCATCGCCGGCGACAGCCCGGATTCGGCGGGCATCAGCTCCAGCGCCCTTGTGCGGATCGGGTCCTCCTCGTCGAGGAAGCGGGCGCCGACACGGCCCAGCGAGGCCGCGACAGCCCCGACCGGAAGGCTACGCAGCTCTGCGGAGGCGGCGCGCAGCGTGCGGGCCAGCCACCGCACCCACGCCGCGTCGAAGGCGGCAACGCGGAGGCGGGCGCCTCCCGCCGGGAGGGCGACGTCCCCGCCCCGCGGCGGGTCGATGCCCGCGGGGAGCGCCCACGCGTCGAACACGCCGTTCACCTCTGGCCTCACGCCTCGCCGTCCGCGACCGACATCAATTCCTCCATCGCCATGGAGCAGCCGCGTGGCTCTGCACCGGGCGCACGCCCCTGAAGGCGCACGCCGTCGTGCGCCACGCTTCCAATGTCCTCCGTGAGCACGTGCGCCACCGAGCCGGCGTTGGCCAGGTCGAAGAAGGCGAGCAGGCCGGGCCGGCCCTCGGGGACGGGCTCGAGCGTCGCCGGGTCCAGCGCGCGTACATGGAGCCACGGTGGGGGGACGTGCCGCCCCCGGGACCCGGGACCCTCGCGCAGCACCGGCTCGTACAGTTGGGAGAGCAGCTCGGTCATGCCGTACTCGTTCACGACCCGTTCGGTCGGCACGCCGAGGCGCTCCCGGATTCCGGCGTAGAGATCCTCCCGGGAGACCGACCTCGACCGTCCCTTGAAGCCACCGGTTTCCATGACCCGCGTACCTTCCGGCAAACGCGTTCGTCGGCCCGCCCTGGCGAGCGCGTCGAGGAGGTGGACGAAGGCGAACGCCGTCCCCACCACCAGGGCCGCCCGGCCGTCCTCGGCCACTTTGTGGGCCGCCTCCAGAAAGGAGTTCGCGTCCGTTCCGGATCGGGGATCGGCGAGCCACCACGTGCGATCGCAGAACGCGGCCGACACGTCTCCGACCATCGCGGACAGCGACGATTCCGGGGCCACCTCCGGACACGGAACGAACGAAACGAGGGGGAGCGGCTCACCTTCCGGGAGGAGGTGGGCCCGGAAGTTCGGGCGCAGAGAGGCCCGATAGAGCGAGATCCGGGGCACGGCGTGGCGCCCTCGCACACCGCCTCCCGCCGTCGTGCCGCTGGTCAGGAAAGTCGCGTCGACCGGCCCCGAACCCGAAAGGAGCTCGACATGGCGGAACGCGCGCGCCGGTACCGCCGGCACGTCCTCCCAACCGCCGACCGTCTCCGGGCGAACGTTCCTCCCCTCGCAGAACCGCCTGTAGGTCGCGCAGGTGTCGAACTGGTGCGCGAAGACCCGCAACGCCAGCTCGTCGAACGCCGCGTCCGGGAGAGGAGCGTCCACACCCCTCGCGAACGCGGTCTCGAGCACGACCGCCAGCGCGGCGAGGTCGGAGCTCACGTGAAGCGACGTGGATTGAGGAGCTCGCCGCCCGGCACCGGCTCGCCCTCTGCGACGATCGACGCGATCACCCGACCCGCCTCGAACGCGAAGGGAAGGCCGCCTCCGCTGAAGCCCGAGATGACGAGCTCGCCCGTGCGCCCGGGCAGCGGGCCGACCAGGGGAAGGTAGTCCGCTGTCCACCCGAAGATGCCGCTCCACCTGCGCGCCACGCGCAGGGTACCGACGTCGGGGAACGTCGACTCGAACCACCCCTGCACCTGCTCTTGCAGGTGGAGATCCACCTCGGGACGCAGCTTCCAGTAGGAGCGGTCCCACGCGTCGTGGCGCCAACCGCCCAGGTGCAGGCGACCGGCCGCGTCCGACCTCCACACGTTCAGCTTCCAGTGCGTCGAGAAGCCGCCCTGGAAGCGGGGCGGTCCGGGCTCCGCGATCATACCCTGACCCCGGATGGGCACGATCTCGTCACCCAGGAAGGTCGAGAACCGGCGTGAATCCACGTGGGTCGCGTACACTACCATCTCGGCGCGCACCTCTCCGCGGTCCGTCTCGCAGACGATCTGTCCATCCCCCCGATGCGTCTCTCCGACCCCGATCGACTCCAGCACCCTGGCGCCTCCATCGCGGGCGGCCTCGGCCAACGCGACTGCCGTTGGCCCAGGATCGATGCAGCCGCCGCCCTCGAGACGGTAGCCGCCAAGAAAACCCCGGCCGTGACAGAGCTCACGCAAGCGCTCCGCGGAGATCCACTCGGCCGGAAGCCCGGAGCGTTCCATGGCGCGGAACGCGCTCTCCATCTCGTGCAGGGAGTTGGCGTCCGCGAGGACGTAGCCGCCCGAGAGATCGAGTCCGGCCGTCTCCGCGGCTCCCCGTTCGGTCAGCAGCCGCCCGAGGCCCTCCACCGATCGAAGGGCGAAGGACCAGATCGTGCGTGCGATCGCCTCGCCCCGGAAGTGCACGGTCTCGTCGAACGGCTGCCGCATGGGAGGAGACAGCACCCCGATCGCGGCGGCCGTGGCGCCTTCGCCGATGCGCTCGCGCTCGAGGAGAAGGGTGTCCACGCCTGCGGCAGCGAGGTGGTACGCAGCCGACGTCCCGGCGATGCCGCCGCCCACCACCACGACGTCGGCCTGGCTGGGGAGATCCCCCGTGAAACGGGGTTCTGAACCGCTGGGATCGGTCATCGCTCCTCTCGCGGACGGGGGAAGGGCGGGAGGTGATTGAATCTAATGCATGGGCCAGCTGCCGCGGCGAGGTCGGCTACCCCTTCGTCGACGCGCAACGGCAGCTAGATTCGGGTGGTCTCCACCTGCAAGCGAGCCCGCTGCATGAGCACCCTGATCCCCATCGCGCTGGCCGTCGGCATCGGCGTCCTCCTGACGTTCAGCGCCTCGCGCGCCACCGCGAGCGTGCACCGTGGCCGGACGTTCCTCCGGTGGATGGTGATGGTCTTCGTCGCGTACCTGGCGCTCATCTCGCTCCCGGTTCTCGTGGCGTTCTGACGCGAGCTCGCCGGACGTCTCCCATGAAGAAGGGCGGCCCCCTTCCGGGAACCGCCCTCCACCCCGCAGGGTGTGGTCCGCAGGTCGGGACTACACGACGCCCTGGTCCAGCATCGCGTCGGCAACCTTGAGGAAGCCGGCGATGTTGGCGCCATTCACGTAGTTGCCCGGGGTGCCGAACTCGTCGGCCACCACCACGCAGCGCGCGTGGATGTCCTTCATGATGCGGTGCAGCTTCTGGTCGACCTCCTCGCGGCTCCAGGCGTACCGCATGCTGTTCTGCGCCATCTCCAGGCCGGACGTCGCCACGCCACCGGCGTTGGCGGCCTTGCCGGGCCCGTAGAGGATGCCCTCGTCGAGGAAGATCTCGACGCCCTCCGGCACGGTGGGCATGTTCGCACCCTCCGAGACCACGTACCCGCCGTTCTTCAGGAAGTTGGCGGCGTCCTTCGCGTTTATCTCGTTCTGCGTGGCGCTCGGGAAGGCGCACTCGGCCTTGTGGTCCCAGAGCGGATCGTGGTCGCGGCCGGGCTTCACCGGCGTGTACACCGCCGTGTCGTACTTGTCGGCGTACTCGGAGATGCGGCCGCGCCGGTGGTTCTTCAGGTCCATCACGAACGCGAGCTTGTCGCGGTCGATCCCGGCCTCGTCGTAGATGTAGCCGCCGGAGTCGGAGAAGGTCACCGGCTTCGCGCCGAAGTCGAGCAGCTTCTCGGCAGTGTACTGCGCCACGTTGCCACTGCCGGACACGAGGCACGTCTTGCCCTCGAGCGTCTCCCCCTTCGTCCCCAGCATCTCGGCGGCGAAGTACACCGCGCCGTAGCCGGTCGCCTCGGGCCGGATCAGAGAGCCGCCCCAGTTGAGTCCCTTGCCGGTGAGAACACCGGTGAACTCGTTGGCCAGACGCTTGTACTGGCCGAAGAGGAAGCCGATCTCACGGCCGCCCACGCCGATGTCTCCGGCGGGAACGTCGGTGTTCGGCCCGATGTGGCGGAACAGCTCGGTCATGAAGCTCTGGCAGAAGCGCATGACCTCTCCGTCGCTCTTGCCCTTCGGATCGAAGTCGCAGCCGCCCTTGCCGCCGCCCATCGGCAGCGTGGTGAGGGCGTTCTTGAAGACCTGCTCGAAGGCGAGGAACTTCAGCATCCCCAGGGTGACCGAAGGGTGGAAGCGCAGTCCGCCCTTGTAGGGGCCGATGGCGCTGTTCATCTCGACGCGGAACCCGCGGTTCACCTGGACCTCGCCCCGATCGTTCACCCAGGGCACGCGGAACAGGATCACCCGCTCCGGCTCGATGATCCGCTCGAGGATCTTCGCCGACCGGTACTCGGGCCTCTTCTCCAGAACCAGCTCCAGGGACTCCGCGACTTCCTGCACGGCCTGGTGGAATTCCGGCTCAGCCGGGTTCTTCGCCTTCACAGCCTCCATGAGGCTCGTCACGTAGGCAGCCATAGGTGCGCTCGTTTCCTTCTCGCGGTGGGAGTTAGTGGGCAGGCGGGTGCAACGGGAGGGCCCAATAAGATGGCGGATCCGGGCGCGATACGCACCCTTCTTCACATGCGGCGGCCCCTCCGCCCCCGACGCGCGCCCAGTCCGTAGATGGTCACCCGGGTGTCCCCGAAGTCCAGGCGCTTCCCGCCGGGGGGCACCGGGTGCTCCGCGGCGTGCTCCACACCCAGGATCCGGGCGAAGGGAATCTCCCGCCAGCGGCTCACGACCAGGTCCAGCTTGCCCGACCCGTACGGGGGGTCGGCGAAGGCCACGTCGTAGGCGTACTTCTCCAGCCCGCGCACGAAGGGAATGGCATCCCTCTTGAAGATCCGGGCGGCCTTTCTGCGCGCGGTCGGCGGCGAATCCGGGTCTGGCGGCCGGAGCCGCCGCGCGGCGACGTTCGCCTTGAGCGCGTGGAGGGCCACGGCACCGGCCTCCACGAAGTCGGCGGTGGCCGCGCCGCGGGAAAGCGCTTCGAGCCCCAGCCCTCCGCACCCCGCGAAGAGATCCAGCACTGAGGCATCCTGGAGATGCTCCTCGACGAACGAGCACCATCGGTCGCGGACGTCCTCGGCGGTCGCGCGCACGCGTCTGCCGGGTGACACGAGATCCTTTCCGGCCCAGATGCCCGAGACGATGCGCACCCCGCGTCCCCTACGATCCCTCGGGCTTGAGGAGGACGCCGTGGCGCTCGCTCCCGTCCATGAGGGCCACGGCGGGAGACGCGAAGCGGAGCAGACGCACGGGCCCCTGCGCATCCACGGCCGGGATCCCGTCCAGCCAGTCCCAGTCCACGAAGCCCTCCCCGGCGTGCGCGTTCACGGTGAAGTAGCCCACACCCAGCGACGCGAGGCTCTGATAGAAGTGGGTGCCCTGCGACGGCGTGACGCGGAAGTCGCGGAAGCCCGCCTCGACGATCACACGCGCGCCGGAGATGTCCTCCCACTTCACGGGGATCCCCAGCCAGGGCTGGGTGGACCCCCACCGCCCCACGCCGATGAGGCCGTAGGTACGTCCCTCGGCCGCCAGGATCCCGTTGAAGTGCGCGACCGCGGCGGCCACCTCCGCGCTCTGCGATCGCTCGTAGCGGTTCCGGTCCACGATGATCCAGTCCGTGAGTCGGTCCACCTTCCCGTGACCCAGCGTGGACGGGCTCTCGCAGAAGATGCGCGCCCGCGGGATGCTCGCCAGGTCCACGTCGGCGTCTTCGCGCGAGGGGGCTACCGGGCGGAGCTGGAGGAAGGCCATCTCGGACAGCTCGCCTCGGCCCCCGAGCGTCGCCGCGAACTCTATCTCCACGGGGAGACGCGTGCCGGCCATCCCCAGAATGAGCAGCTCGCGCAGGATCTCGGCGAGAGGGAACAGCTCGTGCTTGAGCACCGGCGCGAAGGTCACGAGCCGTACACCCTGCCTGCCGATCCCGTCGTAGACCGCGTCGTTCTCCGCGGAATAGGTCGACGCGACCGGGGCGAGCGTGCCGTCCCCTTCCGCGTCCCGGAGCGAGAGGCGGACCAGCGGCCCGTCGGAGGTCCACCCCCCGTCGGGCGGCTTCTCCCCGAGATGCAGGGCCCAGAACTCACGTTGGGCGTTCTCGAGCATTCCCTCCACGGACGAATGATCCAGGATGTGACCCGGGTGCGGGGGCGCGAAGCGAAGGCACGGCTCTCCCTCCGCCACGGTCTTGCCCAGCCCTAGGGCCACGGCCGCGATGCCGTCTTCCGGGCGCGCCGGCGGCTGGGGGTAGTAGTTGTGCGAACGGGCTACGCCAGCGATGTGCGGGTAGAAGCGGTCTCCGTGGCGGGCACCCACCACCCTCTGGATGATGACCGCCATCGCCTCCTCCTCGAGGCGGTAGGGCGTGGCGTCGAGGAACGCCCTCGCCTTCCGCCCGAACGTGGTCGCGTACACGCGCTTGACGGCGTCGACGAGCTGCGCGAGGCGGGCCTCCACCTCGGGTGCGTCGTTGGGGAGGATCCACGTACCGTAGATGCCGGCCAGAGGCTGCTGGGGCGAGTCCTCGAGGAGGGAGGAGGAGCGCACGGCGAGCGGTCCGTGCACCACGTTCAGGACCTTCTCCAGCGCCGTCACGATTTCCGGGGGCAGCGGCGCCGCGAGGATGCGCTGGAGCGTCTCCTCCTCGTCTTCGCTCTGCAAAGCGAAGGAACGCAGGTCGTTGTCGTCCAGGAACTGGTCGAAGACGCCGGTGCCGAGCACGACCGCGGCAGGCACGTCGATGCGCACGCCCGGGAAGCGCTCGGAGAGACGCACTTCGTCCAGGAGGCGCGACGCGAAGGCGAGCCCTCGGCCCTTCCCACCCAGGGATCCGCCCCCGATCTGCACGATCCCCTCCTCCCCGTCGAACAGATCGGGACGGAAGGGGTTCACGGAGCCTCTGTTGCGCTCCCTGCGGTAGCGGTCGATGTCATGGATCAGCGAGGCCCGCAGTGCCTCGACGGACGGGAAATCCTCCAGAAGCCGCGGACGCAGCTTGGCCGCCAACCCGAACTCCGCCCGCGCCCGGAGCCAGCGCGAGAAGTCGTGGCGCAGCGCGTGGTAGGCGACGCTCTCCCCGGGGATGGTGTCGAGCTTCGCGACCAGCGCCTTGAGGTCCGGCGCCCGCGCGATCTCGTCGCCGGCCTCGTTGCGGAAGACGAAATCCCCGAAGAAGAGATGCTCGGCGAGGTAGCGTCTGAGCTGTTGCAGGAAGTCGGGCGAGCCCTTGAGGAGAAAGCCGACCTCCAGCTCCTGGGCGACCTCCTTGTTCTCTTCGTGGGAGGACTGCAGGGAGATCGGCGTCTCGGGCTCCAACGCCCGGATCGCCTGCACCAGAGCGCGGCCCGCGTCCGGGTCGGGCTCCCCTCCACGGGGGAACTGCATGTCACTGAACACGCCCATGATCGACGTGCGATAGCGCTGGAAGTCCCGCAGCGCCCGCTCGTACGTCGTGGCCATGATGATCTTCGGGCGCGCGCGCATGCGCATGATGCGCTGGAGCCGGTTACCCGCCTCGAACTGCACGGACTCCGAGAGATGGTGCACTTCGGAGTAGATCACGGGCAGGAACGCCGAGTAGAAGCGGACGTTGTCCTCGACCACCAGGAAGACCGGAACCCCGATGCGGGTGTCGCGCTCGACGTTCAGGCGGTCCTCCACCGCCTGGACGATCGCCATCAGGATGCGGGCGTCGCCCTGGTAGAGGAACGACGCCAGGATCCCTGTGTCGTCGAGGCGCTTCTCGACGGCCCGCAGCTCCTCGCGGTCGTAGGCCAGCAGGGTGACGGGGACCTTGATCCCCTCGTCGGCCATGGTCGCGGCGAGCTTCACGGCGTCCATGTCACCCAGGTCCGGGCTGGTGATGACCAGGTCCACCCGCCGGTGGCCACTCCGCAGCATCTTCAAGGCCTCGCGCCCGGACGACACGCGGGTCAGATCGGGGGGCTCGCGCGGCGACGCCTCCAGGAACTTCCCGAGGACGCGCTCGTGCAGGTGGCCGTCCTCCGCGAGGATGAACGACTCGTACAGGGACGACACCAGGAGCACGTGGCGCACCTGGTGGCTCATGAGGTCGCGGTAGCCGCCGGCGCGGCTCCCGTACCGCTCGGAGAAGTCGAAGTAGGAGGACATGGGGCCCGGGCTCAGATGCGCGCGTCGCCCCGCACGCCCCTCCCTCCCAGGTCCCCCGTGTGCTCGCCGTCCCGCAGCGTGACGACTCCGTTCACGACCACGACCGGGATCCCGACCGGGTATTGGTGCGGGTCCTCGAAGGTGGCCCGATCCTCCACCGTGTCGGGATCGAAGGCGACCAGGTCGGCGAAGGCCCCGACGGCAATGCGGCCGCGGTCGCGGATACGCAGCCGTCCCGCCGGCTCGGTCGTGCACTTGCGGATGGCCTCCTCGAGGGTGAGCGCACGTCGGTCGCGCACGTACCTGCCGAGGACCCGCGGAAACGTCCCGTATCCCCTGGGGTGTGGAGAGCCCGCGCTCAGTGGGCCGTAGGGGGCGTATGCGCCCCCGTCCGAGCAGATCGCGCCGAGCGGGTGGGCGACGAGCTCTTCGACGTTCTCCTCCCCCATGCCGTGGCCGATCATGCCCACACCGCCATGGTTCGACTCGAGCAGCTGCACGGTGAGCTCGTAGGGATCGACGCCGCGCTCGCGCGCGAGGTCGCCCATGCGCCGGCCCTTCGCCCATGGGGAGGCTTCGCCCGCCGACGTGATCTGCACGGCGTTCCAGTCGCCCAGGAGCGCGACCTTGTCGCGACACGCCTTCTCCAGGCGTGCGGCGGTCGCAGGGTCCCGGAGGCGCCCGAGGAACGCGTCGGTCCCCCCGGCGCGCATCTCTGTGGGGAAGAGATTCGAAAGTGTGGTCTGATAGGCCGTGTACGGGTAGACGTCGAAGGCCACCTGCACGCCGTCGGCGCGGGCCTTCGCAAGGAGGTCGAGGACCACGTCCTCCTTCCAGTAGTTGCGCTGACCCTGGGCCTTGAGGTGCGAGATCTCCACTGGCACGCCCCCCAGGCGCCCCACGAAGATCGCTTCCTCCACCGCCCCGAGAAGGCGATCGTCCTCGTTGCGCATGTGCGAAGCGTAGGGATAGCCGGTCCCGCGGAGCACCGAGGCCAGCTCGCCGAGCTCGGAATAGTCCGCGAACCCGGAGGGGGTGTACTCCAGGCCGCTCGACAGGCCGACACACCCCCCGTTCATCGCGCGCCGCACCTCCTCCTTCATGCGTGCGATCTCTGCCTCCGTCGCCGGCCGGTCCTCGTTGCCGACCACGAGGCCGCGCACCGAGCCGTTGCCCACCATCGTCGCCACGTTGACCGCCGGGCGCAGGCGATCGATGCCCCCGAGGAATCCCGGGGGATCCCGGAAGTCGATCTCCCTTCCGTAGCGGCGTCGATAGCTGTCGCGGGTCTCCTCGTACTCGGCGTCGGACCAGGGCCCCACGGAGCCGCCGTCCTGACCCACGACCTCCAGCGTCACGCCCTGTCGGATGCGGCTCTCCGCCTTCGGCTCCACGAAGAGCGACATCTCGGCGTGGGAATGGATGTCGATGAAGCCGGGCGCGAGGGCGAGGCCGCCCAGGTCGAGCTCCTCCGCAGCCGCCGCCAGACCGGACCCGACCTCCGTGATGCGGTCGCCCGTGACGGCGACGTCCAGCTCGCGGCCCGGAGCACCGGTGCCGTCGTAGACCATCGCGCCGCGGAGCACGAGGTCGGCGCGGCGCGAGCGAGCATGAACGAAGCCCGGCGCCACGAGCGCGCCCGTGGCGGCCAGGGCCGAGGTGCGGGAGAAGGTGCGGCGGTCCATGACTGCGATCCGGGTGGTTGCGGGGCGACGCGGGGGCCACGTGGGCCCGGTCCTGGTCACGCAAGGGTATCAGGCCCGGACGGCCGCGTCGAGAACGCCACGGACACGGATCGTTGACGGAACGCACCATCCGGCGCGTAACTGGGGGACACCTTCCTCCCTTCCGCCGAGAGCCATGACCGAAAAGCGCTTCGACGACGAGCAGGTCTCGCTCATCCTGCGCCGTGCGATGGAGAGCGACGCCGGCAGGTCGGACGCGGGGCTCACCCTCCGTCAGCTCAAGGAGATCGCGGCCGAGGTGGGCATCGACCCCGCCCAGGTGGAGGCCGCGGCCCTGGCAGTACAGGCGGAGCGCGCCGTCGGCGAGGGGCGTGGGCTCAGGGTGTCTGCGCGTTACGACGTGCAGGTGGACGGCGAGCTTCCCCCGGAGGGGCGTGCCGAGGTCCTCCGGCTCATCCGCAGCGCGATGCGCCGTCAGGGGATCGTGACCGAGGAGGTCGGCGGAGGCATCGGCTGGAGGGCCAGGGACGCGTTCGGCGGCCGCTACGTGACGATCCACTCCGGGGAGGGGCACACGCGCATCGAGGCGCTCGGGAACTTCCGCGACGGAGCGATGGTCAGCGCCGGCGCCGGCGGTACGGCCGGCCTCGCACTCACGGCCGTTGCGCTCAAAGCGGTCGGCGGTGTCGCCGCGTTGGGCGTGGCGGGACCGCTCGCGCTCGTCGCCGGAGCTGCGCTGCCCGCCTGGGCGCTCTATCGTCGCTGGTTCGCCCGCGAGGACGCCTCGCTGCGCCGCGCGGTCGCCGACATCGCGGCCCGGGTGGAGGCGGAGCGGTCTATCCCCGCCGGATCCGACCCGGCTCCAGGCCCCCCGCGTGGAGAACCTTCTCCTGGAGACGACGAGCCTCCTCGTCGGTGAAGTCGAGGACCCGCCCGAGCGCGGTGTCCACGGCCTCGTACTCGTCGGAGGGGAAGTCGCTCCCCTCGGCGTGCCGGAGCGCGCCCTTCAGCTCGTCCAGCTCACGCCGAGCCTTCTCGGCAGCGCGCTTCAGGCGGTTCAGGGCCCGACGGGCCTCGGATTCCGCGGAGCTCACGCGTGGGCCTCCGGAGTGACGGGCCTGCCTTCCGCGGTTCGCGCCCGGTCGGAACGAATCCCCGACCCGGGGTAAGGCAAGTCCCTATGGACGAACGGTTCGAGATCCTGGTGGTGGGCGCGGGCCCCTGCGGCATCGCGGTCGGTGCGGCCGCGTGCCGGGCCGGGGTGTCTTGCGCCCTCTTCGACAAGGGATGCATCACGGCCTCCCTGGTCAACTATCCCTACTACATGACGTTCTTCAGCACCGCACGGATGCTGGAGATCGGCGACGTCCCCTTCACCATCCCGACCGACAAGCCCACGCGGCGGGACGCCCTGGCCTACTACCGCTTCGTGGTCCGTCACTGGGACGTCGACGTCCGCCAGTACGAGGCCGTCACCGCCGTCTCGGGCACGGAGGGGGACTTCACGGTTCGGACGCGCAGGATGGACGGAAGCGAAGGCGTATACGGTGCGGACGCGCTCGTCGTGGCCACCGGGGGCTTCGATCGCCCCAACCTCCTGAACGTGCCCGGCGAAGACCTGCCCAAGGTCCTGCACTACTACAAGGAGCCCTATCCCTTCTACGGTCAGGACGTGCTCGTGGTGGGCGCGGGCAACTCGGCCGTGGAATCCGCGCTCGAGATGTATCGCAACGGAGCGCGCGTAACGATGGTGCACTTCCTCGACACCATCGACCGAGGGGTCAAGCCGTGGGTCGTCCCCGACATCACGAACCGACTCCAGCGAAGCGAGATCTCCATGTACTGGCGGCATCGCGTGGAGCGGATCGAGCCGAAGGCGGTGGTGCTCCAGCACGTGGACACGGATGCGACCGTCGCGATCGCGAACGATTTCGTGGTGGCCATGACCGGGTGGCGCGCGGAGCCGCGCATGCTCGGCGACCTGGGCGTGTCGATCGACGGGAAGACCGGGATCCCCGCGCACGACCCCACGACCATGGCCACGGACGTGCCCGGTGTGTACATCGCCGGCGTGATCGCCGCCGGCCACGACGCGAACAAGATCTTCATCGAGAACGGACGCGAGCACGGAGGGCGCATCGTCGCCCACCGCAGGGCGCTCGCGGGAGCGTGACGGCACGCCCCGCCGGTGAGACGGAGCCGGCGAGGAGCTCCTGGATCCGACGGCGACGCTACCCCTAGAAGAACCGTGCGCTCAGCCAGGTCACGCCAAGGCCGGGGGTCCGCACGGGCCCGCGCGGTCCGTCGCGCTCCAGCATGACCGGATATGGCACCGGCGCGTCCATGGACCAGGCGCCGTCGGAGAAGCCCAGCAGCGCACCGCCGCTTCCGCCGTCCCGGCCACCCCGGTCCGCGTCGTAGTCCCGCGTGACGCCCGACCCGATGGCGAGGCCGATGATGCTCCCCGCCAGCGGAATCCCCACCGACACCTTGTCGTCGTCGGGCTGCAGCAGAAGGTCCACGCCGAGGCCGGACAGGCCCCCGATCACGCCGTAGATGCTCACAAGGCGCGCCCGGTTGCGGCTCGGGTTCCAGCGCGAAGCGCCGAAGGCGCCGGCGACGAGGCCGGCGTCGCCCCCCACCAGCGTCGAAGCCAGGAGGGCGTCGTGCTCGAGCCCTCCGATGTAGCCGACGGCGAAGCCGAACCACGTCCCCCACAACGCACCGAAGTTCGCCGTGGTTGCCACCCCCCGGGAGATCGGCTTGCGTGACAGGACCGTTCCGACGGCGATGCCGGCGACGCCGCCGACGATCATCGCCGTGAACGTCTCCTCGCTCGAGTCGCCCGTCTCGTAGCAGAGCTCGCCGGCGACCTCATCCACGAAGCACTCGGTGCGATGGCCGAGGTCGAGAACGTTGGCCCACCCGGCGCCCTGCCACGTCCCCCACGTCCCCCCCAACGTGATCGCGCGCGCCTGGCCTTCGCTGAGCGACCGGGAGCGGGCGATGGCCTTGCCGGTCAGGAACCCGGCCGGGCCACCCAGCAGGAGACCCAGGCCGTAGGGCTCGGGGCTCTCGGCCCCGAAGGCACCGGGGATCGCGACGCCCATGAACAGGCCGTAGAGCGTGCTCCACACCTGCAGCTCCACGCGTCCTCCGCGTGCCGTGCCCTCGTCCGTCGTGGACTCGAGGTACGACCGCGCCCGCGCGCCCGCCGGCGTCTCGGCGAAGTGCTCGGCCACGAAGCGATACAACGCGCGCGCGACATCGGGCTGCCCCTCGGCCTCGATCCGCCCCGCCGTCTCCAGCAGGACGGCCGCCGAATCCGTCCGGGTCACCTGCGCGGACGCGTCGTGGGGGCGGACGCTTCCCGCCAGGAGGAGAAGGAGCAGGAGCGCGAGCTGGGCGAGGCGTCGGTTCATGGTGAGCTCGGATGAGAGCGAACGAAGGGTGTCCGGCGCGGGTTGTCGTACACGCGGCGGTGGCGAAACGATCGCCGGGCCCCCAAGGGGCCTCCGAGGAAGACGTCTGAGCCCGCCGATTCGAGACGGGGAGGGGCTGACTAGCAATGCTATTGACATCGGACCGCGGCCGCGCCCATAGTCTACTAGCGATGCTAGTGAGGTGCGCCCCCGTGCATCGTGCGACTGTCGAACGCCCCAACGGAGTGAGTCGTGACGCGGTATGGACTCGGCGGATTCGAGCAGCAGGTGCTCCTCACCATCCTCCAGCTGGGGGGAGAGGCCTACAGCGTCCCGATGGTGCTGGAAATGGAGCAGCGCAGCGGTCGGGAGGTGTCCCAGGCGGCGGTCTACATCGCGTTGCGCCGTCTGGAGGGGAAGGGCCTCGTCGTCTCGCGCATGGAGGCGGCCGGGCGGACCGACTCGGGTCGGGAGCGCCGCTGGTTCAGGGTAACTCCGAGCGGGCTCGAGCTGCTCCGCGACGCACACCGCACCATGTCCCGCTTCTGGGAGGGGCTCGACGGCATCGTGGAGGAGCGGTGAGCGCTCCCCACACCCATCGGCCGACCCCGCCACCCGTCCCCGTGTGGGTGCGCTGGACGCTCCGCCGCCTGCTGGACGAGCGCGAGCTCCGGGTCGTCCTCGACGAGCTGTCCGAGCTGCACGCCGCGGTCGCGGACCGCCACGGACGCCGTGTGGCGGACCGGCGGTACCGACGCCAGCTCCGGCAGTATCCCGTGCGGCTCCTGGTGGGGCGCCTCCGCGCCGCGCAATCCGCGTCGAGCCCGGGCACGGGGGAGGTGGCGAGGGCCGCTCGGAGCCTCCTCGGCGCCCCCGCCCTGACATCGACGATCGTACTCACCGTGGGCATCGGGATCGGCGGCTGCACGACGATCTTCGCGATGGTGGACGCGCTCTATTTGCGGCCACTCCCCTATCCGGACGCGGACCGCCTGGCGTGGATCTACACCGACGCGCCGCCGAACCGCTTCCCCTTCTCGGTCGTCGACTTCCAGGCGTTGGAGGAGCAACAGACCACGTTCGCCCGCGTGGCGGCGACCCGGAGCGTCGGGCGCGCGCTTACCACCTCGGACGGCGTCGAGCTCGTCCGCGTGATGGAGGCTACGCCGGGGCTGCTCGAGACCTGGGGGCTGTCCGTCGTTCGCGGGCGTACGCCCACCGATGCCGAGGGCGTTCCCGGGTCACGCGGGACCGCCATGGTCACGACCGGTTTCGCGGACCGTCATCTACGGGGCGGCGCCGGCGGTGCGCTGGGCCAGGCGATCACGCTCGACGGCGAACCGTACGAGGTCATCGGGATCCTACCGCCCACGCTCGGACCGCTGGCGCGCGACATGGACGTCGTGCCGACGCTGTGCCTCGACCCGCCGTCCCGCAAGGGACCGTTCTTCCTGCGGGTGTTCGGACGACTTCGCCCCGATGTGGAGCCGGGAACCGCCGGGAGAGAGCTGCGCGCCATCGACGACCGGCTGTTCCCACTGTGGGCCGACTCCTACCAGGACCGGAACGCGTCGTGGGGGCTGATGGACGTGACCGAGAGCGCGCGCGGGGACGCGGGTCCGCTCCTGGGGGTGCTCATGGCCGCCGTCGGGATGGTCCTTCTCATCGCGCTGTCGAACGCCTCCAACCTCCTCTTGGCCCGCCTGGGCGGAAGGACGAGGGAGCTCGCGGTGCGTGCGGCCCTCGGCGCTTCGGGAGGCCGGATCCGTGCCCACCTCCTGGTCGAGAGCGCGTGGCTCGCCGCGGGCGGCGGGGCGCTCGGGCTGGGGCTGGCGCGCGCGGGCGTCGCGGCCTTCCCCGCCGTCGCGGGCGATTGGCTGGGACGCGCCGGCGAGGCAAGACTGACGCCCCACACGGTGGCGTTCGCGTTGGTGCTCGCGGCCGCCGGCGCGGTGCTGTTCGCGGCCCTCCCCGCGTTGCGCAGCGACGGTCGGCACGATCTCGCCGCGGCGCTGCGGGCCGGGGGACGCTCTTCCACGGCGGGCCTTTCCAGGCAGCGCTCCCGGCGCTTCCTGGTCGCGGGCCAGCTCGCGATCGTGATGCCGCTCCTTGCCGGGGCGACCCTCCTGCTGGGCACCTTCGTCCGACTCCAGCGGATGGACCCCGGGTTCGACTCCGACCACGTGCTCACGATGGGCGTCATGCTCTCGCCGGTGGCCTATCCTGACGCGGCGAGCCGGGAGCGGTTCTGGCAGCCGGCGCTCGCGCGCATCGAGTCGCTTCCCGGCGTGGTGGGCGCAGGCCTGGCCACCGAACGGCCACCGGATGACGTGAACGTCGTGAACAACTTCGACCTGGAGGACCGTCCGACCCAACCGGGGCAACCCGAGCGCGTGGCGGCGTGGGTTGTGGTCGGCCCCTCGTACTTCGAGACGATGGGCATCCCCGTCGTCGAAGGGCGCGGCTTCGCGCGCGCCGACCTGGACGACGACGCGCCGCCGGTGGTCCTGGCGGACGAGGCGTGGGCGCGCAGGAACTACCCGGGCGAGAGCCCGATCGGCCGCAGGCTCTACGAGGGGGGGCAGACCACGGGACCCCGCACGACGATTGTCGGCGTGGTCGGAACCGTGCCGTACAACGGACTCGGCACCAGCGAGCTGGGGGCCATGTACCAGCCGACCGCAAACCGCCTGTCCGATGCATGGCTGATGGTCCGCGCGGCCGGAGATCCGAACGACATTGCGCCGCAGGTGCGCGAGGAGCTCCGGCGCCTGGACCCCTCCGTCCCGGTCGTGCGCCCGGCGACGGGGCGGGAGCTGCTGCACGACGCGCTCGCCCGCCCGCGCCACCTCTCGCTCCTCCTGTCGGTCTTCTCGGCGGTGGCGCTCGGCCTGGCCGTGGTCGGGGTCTACGGGATCACCGCCTACTCCGTCCAGCGGCGCAGGGGCGACATCGCGGTGCGCCTCGCGCTTGGAGGAGCTCCGGGCGAGGTGCTCGGCCGCACCCTCTGGGAGGGGATGCGTGTCTCGCTAGCCGGACTCGCCGCAGGGCTCGTGGCGGCCCTCCTGCTCACGGGAGCCCTCTCGGGTATGCTCTACGGCGTGGCGCCGCGGGACCCGGCGTCGCTGGGCCTCGCCGCCGCGGTGCTCCTCGGCGTCTCGGCGGCGGCGTGTCTGATCCCGGCCATCGGCGCGGTGCGGGTCGACCCCGCGTCGACGCTGCGGGAGGAATGAGGGGTCGACGTTGACGGGAGGCACGGGGACGGCGTACTACGACGACGCCGTCGTGGTCGACTTCCTGGCAAGCCCGGGCTACTTCAACTACCCCACCGACCCTCCCCTCGACGCGGCGATGGTGCGCACCGCCGTCGATCAGCTCATGGAGGCCAACCGTACGGGCCCGCCTGGGTGTGATCTACGGATTCCACCTGAGCCACCGCGGCCAGCGCACCACCGCGGAGGGGGACGGGTGCCGACGGAGGAGGACGTGATCGCGCATCTCGAGCACGCGCTCCAGGTGTGCGGGGAGGACCACGTCGGCATCGGCGGCGACCTGTCCGTGACGCCCATCGACATGTCCGACGCCTACTGGAGCGCACACCGCGAGTTCGTGCGCCGTCGCATCGAAGGCGGGATCGCGGCCCCCGAGGAGGACCGGACATCCTGTTCACGGTCCCCGACCTGAACTCGCCCCGCCGCATGGAGATGATCGCCGACCGGCTGGCCGCGAGGCGTCATGGCGGCGAAGTCGTCGAGAAGGTCCTGGGCGGCAACTGGGCGCGGCTGTTGCGGGAGGTGTGGGCGGGGTAGGCGTCACGAGGGGGGTGGGTCCTCTTCCAGGGATGCCGCGTGGGTGACGCGGTTCTTCCCCGCTTCCTTGGAGGCGTACAAAGCGCGATCCGCCTCCTGGAGCATGCGGGACACGAGTATGCTCGTGGAGGTGCCGCGCTCCCCGGCATCCTCGAGCGTCATCACCCCCATGCTGGCCGTGATCGCCCTGCGCTTCCAGGGGTGCGCCTCGACGGAGGACCGCAACCGTTCCGCCAGCCGCATCGCCCCGGGCCGGTCGGCGCCGGGCATGGCGACCACGAACTCCTCTCCTCCCAGGCGCGCGACGACATCCGCTCCCTGCCGCGTGTCCCGCAGCAGCTTCGCGACGGCCCTCAGCGCCTCGTCCCCCGCGGGATGTCCGAAGGTGTCGTTCATCTCCTTGAAGTCGTCCAGGTCCAGGATGATAAGCGAGCAGTGCCCGCCGGCCTCCTGGAGGACCCCCAGCATCCGCTCAACCTCCTCGAAGAACTTGCGGCGGTTCCACACTCCCGTGAGCGGATCCGTGACCGCCAGCTTCTCCAGGCTCTCGTTGGTGTGGCGCAGCTTCGCGGCCAGGTCCCGGATCTTCTGCTCGCTCCGGTTGCGCTCGGTGATGTCCACCAGGGACACCACGACGTGGCGCTGACCGTCCAGCGCCACCGGTGCGAGACCGATCTCCACGGGAATCGATTTCTTGTCGCGCCGCAGCACGGACAGGTCTCGGCCCTGCCCCATCGGACGCGCCCTCGCGTGGATGCGGAAGCCGTCGCGGAGCTTCGGATGTCGGGGGCGCGCGTCCTCGGGAACGAATGACTCGACGTCACGTCCGACGAGTCCTCCCGGCTCGGCGCGCAACAGCCGTCCGGCCGCGTCGTTGGCGAGGGCGATACGACCTGCCACGTCCACCATCAGCACGGCGCTCGGGGAAGCCTGCAGGGCGGCTTGGTACATCGTCTGCGTGCGCTGCTTCTGCGTGACGTCCCAGGCAACGGCGTAGCAGGCATCGCCGGACGAGTCCAACCTGATCGACCAGCGGATCCGGCGCACCCCCTCGCCAGAATCGAAGCGCAGAACCTCGGACGCTGTGGGGTTGGCCGGTCCGAGGTTCGAGAAGAGCCGGAAGGCCAGGGTCGCATCCTCGGCCACCACGAAGGACCCGAGGGCGTTCCCCACAAGCGCCTCGGGGGCCACACCCAGGATCGTGCGAGCCGCGGGACTCGCGAGGCGGACCACGCCATCGGTACCGGTCACGCACAGGACTTCGGGAGCGAGCTCGAAGAGTCGAGCGAGCGTATCTCCGGAACGGAAGGAGCCCTCACCCCGATGGACGGTGTCGCGCATGAAGTCCAAACCTCGCTCGGGGAGGGCCTGTCACTCAGTATCGCCCGCCGTCGGGTCCGGGGCCAGGGTTCGCACCCCGGCCCCGGGCCGAAGCCTTCAGCCCTCGTCGAGCCAGACGTCCTCGAGAACCCGCACGGTCGTGGAATACTCCCGTCCTCCCACCGACAGCGTCACCCGGTACACGCCCGGCTCCGCCACCGGCGCCTGGTTGCGCCCGAAGCCGCCCCCGCCCCCACCGGACCCTTGCGGCCGCTCTCCGCGGAGGTCCCACCGTACCCGGTTCAGTCCCCGCGCCCCCGTGCCCTCGAGCGTCCGGAACACCTTCCCGGTAACCGCGTCGGCCACGGTGACCTGCACCGGGCCGGTCGCCGCCTCCCTCAGGTAATAGTGGATCGCCGTGCCCTCCGGCGCGTTGTCGCCGATCCAGTTCTTGTCGCCCGTCACGGATCGGCTGCGTCGGACGTCGCTCCTCCACCGGACCGCCTCCCGCGGCTGGAAGAGGTGGACGTCGTCCTGGAGCATCGGGGTCCTCATCGCCTGGAGTGCGGTCACGTCGTCCATGATCCACACCGAGCGGCCGTGCGTCGCCAGCACGAGGTCGTGGTCCCGCGGGTGGACCAGGACGTCGTCCACGCGGACCACCGGAAGGCCGTTCATGAAGCGCACCCAGCTCTTCCCCTCGTCGCCCGAGATGAAGAAGCCGAACTCCGTCCCCACGTAGAGGAGCGTCGGGTTCTTCGGATCCTGGCGCACCGTGTTCACATTGCCGGTCGCGGGCAGGTCCGCCGTGATGTCGGTCCAGGTCGCACCGTAGTCGCGCGTCACGAAGACGTAGGGCCTGAGGTCGTCGGAGCGGTGTCCGTCGAGGGATGCGTACGCCGTGCCCGGGTCGAACCAGGAGGCCTCCACGCGGGACACGTAGTATTGCTTCGTTCCGCCCGGGATGTTCTTTCCGACCTCGGTCCACGTGGTGCCGCCGTCGCGGCTTACCTGCAGGTTGCCGTCGTCGGAGCCGACCCACAGGAGGCCGGGCACCAGTGGCGACTCGGCGATGGTGGTCAGCGTGCTGTAGCGCGACACGCCGTCGTTGCGGGACAGGATGCACTTCTGGCCGCGCACGTCCTGGTCGCAGCGCGGAAGGTCGTCCTTCATCCCCATGATCACGACCTTGTCGCGGTCGATGTTCTTCGTCAGATCCGGGGTCATTGTCCACGTCTCACCCCGGTCCCTCGAGATGAACAGACGGTTGCCGCCCGCGTAGATCGTCCGCGGGTTGTGCGGTGAGAGCAGGATGGGCGTGTTCCAGTTGAAGCGGATCTCCATCCCCATGGGAGGCGCGGGCACGATGTTCGTCGTGGAGTCGCGCTGGGACGGAGCCGACGGCCGGATGCTCTCCTGCTCGCCGGTCGCGAGGTCCACGCGGCGCAGGTTCCCGCCCTGCGACTCGGCGAACACGATGCTGTAATCCGTGGGGTCGATCTGCGAGTAGAACCCGTCGCCGCCGCCGACACGGTACCAGTCCTGGGCGAGGATCTCGCCCGACCGCACGCCGCTGGGCCCGCACCAGGAGCCGTTGTCCTGCAGGCCCGTGCACACGTAGTACGGGCGGCGCATGTCGACCGATGCGTGGTAGGGCTGGCCGGCCGCCCAGTCGCGCAGCGATTCCCACGTCTCACCTTCGTCCCACGTGACGTCCACGGAGCCGTCGTTGCCGATCATCATGTGATCGTCGTTCGCCGGGTCGATCCAGAACGCGTGCTGGTCCACGTGCCCGTAGCCGTCGAGCTGTTCGAAGGTCCGGCCTCCGTCCCGCGACTTGTGGACATCGAGGTCCACGACGTAGACGAGGTCGGGATCCTCGGTGGACACGCGCAGCTCGCTGAAGTACATCGGGCGGCCGTTCTCGTTGGAGCGGAACGCCCACGTGCGCCCCTTGTCGTCCGAGCGCCAGATGCCCGAGTACTCCGGGTCCGGCGGGAGCGAATCGGCCTGAGCGAGACGCTGCCAATCCTCGAGCTCCTCGTCGGACAGCTTCTGCTCGTCGTCCGCCGCGAGCTCGATCTGGGCGTAGACGACGTTCGGGGCGGCGGGCGTCATCCCCAGGGAGATGCGGCCCATGGTCCCTTCGGGAAGCCCGCCTCCCTTCAGGCGTGTCCACGTCTCTCCGCCGTCGTCGGAGCGCCAGATGCCCGAGCCCGGTCCGCCGCCCACGAAGCAGCACGCCGTGCGGCGCCGCTGGTAGGTCGCCGCGAACAGCGTGTTGGGATTCGAGGGATCCACGACCAGGTCGGTTGCGCCCGTGTTCTCGTCCACCTTCAGCACCTGGCGCCAGGTGGTGCCGCCGTCACCGCTCTTGTAGACGCCCCGCTCGGGATTGGGCCCGAAGAGATGCCCGTTCGCCGCCACCCAGACGACGTCGGGATCGGTCGGGTGCACGCGCACGCGCGCGATGGACTGCGTCTCGCGCAGCCCGACGTAGGCGAACGTCTCGCCACCGTCCGTCGACTTGTACATCCCCGCGCCGAACGACGAGCTCTGCCGGTTGTTCGACTCTCCCGTGCCGGCGTAGACCACGTCGGGATCGGAGGGAGCGATGGCGACCGAGCCGATGGAGTGTGTCTCGTACGTGTCGAACACCGGCTCGAACGTGGTTCCGGCGTTGGTCGTCTTCCACAGGCCGCCGGTCGCGAAACCCACGAAGAAGATCCGCGGGTCCGTCGGGTGCACGGCGAGGTCGTCGACGCGGCCTCCCTGGCCAACGGGACCGATGCTCCGCCACTTGAACGCGCTCAGCAGCGGGTTCGTGGTCGCGTTGATGGGAGAGGAGTCCTGGGCTCGGACGGGCAGCGGCACGCAGAGCGCGGACAGCAGGAGCAGCCCCAGGATTGCGGTGGTCGCGGAAGAGGAGCGCAGGGGCGACATGTGACGCCTCCGGAGTGGGATTTCGTCGGGGTGCAGAGCGCCATCGTGGCTCCGCTTCCCCCACCCGGCAAGGGGTCCCCGCTACGACCTCGGGGCGGGTTCCCCCTCGACGCCGCGGCGCACGTAGGCCAGCGCGATGGTCTGCCCGAAGCGGGGCGAGCGCACCGCAGAGGTGACCGCGCCGACGGGCTTGTCGGCGCCGGCCACGAACAGCTCCGTCCCGGGCGCCGGCGGCGGCTCGTCGCCGAGCATCAGGAGACGCAGGCTCCGGTTCACGTGGCCCCGGTCTCGGATACGCACGATCACCTCCTGGCCGGTGTAGCAGCCCTTTCCGTAGTCGATGGCCCGCTCGTGGATGCCGGCCTCCACCGGGATCGTGTCTTCGTCCATGTCGGCCCCATACTCCGGCCGTCCCGCCTCCACGCGCAGCGTGGACCACGCCTCGGCGTCCCCCCGGGCCGCCCCGGCGGCGGCGAGCGTCTCGCGCAACGCTCCCGCCGATCCGGCCGGGCCCGTCACCACGAAGGCCTCCGGCCACACGTCCATGGAGCGGATCACCACGAGGCCCCCGGGTACCGACGAGCCTGCGACGCGCCAGACACCCTCGTCGAGTGCGGAGAGCTCGGCAGCGTCCACGCGCAGCCCCAGCGCGAGGCGCGAGAGCAGCGCCGCCGCGTCCGGCCCCACCACGGCGAGCGCGGCGGTGGAGCCCGACAGGTCCTCGACGCGCGCCAGCCGGGGTGGGAGGAACTTCCCGAGGTGCGCCAGCAATCCGGTCCTGCCGCGCTCGGGGACGTCGAGGAGAAAGCCGTCCCCCTCCTCGTCGCCTCGCCTCAGGCACCACAGGTCGGTGATCGTCTTACCCTTGGGGGTGAGCACGGCGTGGTACGTCGCCCGGCCGCCGAGCACGTCCCCTGCGATGGCGGCGGGCTCCCCCGGCATCCCGCCCGTGAGGATCCCGTTCAGCATCTGGGCGGGCGCCCTTCCACTCACCACCAGGCGGGTGCGCGGGGACCGATCGAACACCGCCGCCCCCTGGATGGCCGCGGCATATGCGCCGCCGCCTTGACCGCTCACACATCCTCCGTGCCGTCGTCGGCCACGGCGCGGCCGGCCTTGAGGTCGTCGACCATCTCGCGGATGCGCTCGACGTCACCCGCCCCCGGTGCGAGGTCGAGGTACGCCTGGAGCTGCTCGACCGCCTCGTGGCGGCGGCCCATGCGCGCGAGAAGCAGGCCGCGCGCACGGTTCTCCCCGCGGGACGTCGGCTGGATCAGGAGGATGCGCTCGACGGCCGCCAGCGCGCGCCGGTGGTCGCCCACGTTCACGTATACGCTCTTCAGGTTCAGGAGGAGGCGCACGAGCATGTCGCGGCGCGTCGCCTTGCGCAGGAACGGCTCCTGCACCCGGACCATGCCCCCGTAGACCTGGTCGAGGAGCTCCTGTGCCTGGTCCTCGAAGCGCATGCGTCCGCGGTCGAAGGGATCGATGAGCAGATCCATGGCGTCGCCCTTGTAGCGCACCAGGAAGTGGCTCGGGAAGTTCACGCCTTCCAGAGGCAGCTTCAGACGCCACCCGATCTCCAGCACGACCATACCCAGGGAGAGCGGGATCCCGAGGCCGCGGTCCAGGACGTCGTTCAGGAAGGAGTTCCTCGGGTCGTAGTAGGCCTTCCGGTTCCCCTGGAAGCCCCGCCGCTGGTAGACCATCGTGAGCAGCTCGTCGAGCACGACCAGCGGCGCCGTCTCGTCCGCCAGGCGGTCCTTCACCTCTTCGGCCATCTGGTCGAGACGCGCCAGGTAGAGCTCCACCGAGATCTGCGGATACTCCTCCTTGGCCACCAGCAGTGCCGCCCGAGCCATGTCCAGCTCGGCCTCGGCGCGCGCGACCTCTTCCGCAAAGAGGCGTCTCGGTGACTGGGTGGGTGAGGGCATCGTCCGGGAATTTCGAGGGATCCTGCGGATGGTTGGATACACCGATGCGTCGGTGGGTTTCCGACGGCGCCTGCGGCCGCGGCGCGCCCTTGCGCCGATCCGCTTCTGCCCGGATCGTCCGGCATGCGCACGCTCCTCCTCGTCCTCGCCACCCTCGTGGTCGTCGCCCCGCGTGGCCTGTCCGCGCAGGGCCTCCGCGGCGTCGGGCTCCTCGTCGGGGACGTGGAGTCGCGCCAGACCCGCCCGCGGGAAGACGACTCGGGCTCGCGCAACGGGATCGTCGCGGGCGCGTTCGTCGACGTGCGGATCTCCGGCCCGTGGAGCGTCCTGGCGGAAGCCGCCTACGCGCAGCGCGGCGGCCGTTATCCAGACGAGCCGGGCGGGGGCGAGGTCGAGGCCGACTACCTGGACATGACGGTCGCGCCCGAATGGCACCTCGACATCGGATTCGTGGGCGCGTTCGTCTACGGCGGACCCACGGGCGAGTTTTCCCTGCGCACCCGGTACTCGCCCAACCTCGCGTCCGCGTACCAGAACCCCGCCGGCCAGGTGCTTTCCGCCACCGCGGGCGCCGGCGTGGAGCTGCGCATCCCGGCGATCTACGCGTTCCGCCTCGAGATCCGCCACGTAGAGGGGCTGTCTCCGGCCTTCACCGGCGACGCCGGTGACTTCAAGCACCGGTCCACCGAGATCCTCGTCCGCGTCGGCCGACACGGCCCATGACGCAACGCGGAGCCGGCTGGGCATCCTTCGTCCTCTTCGCCGTCGCCGCCCCCACGATGCCGGGAGCCCGACCGGCGCGAGCCGACCCCACGGGCTGCTACGACGTCGCCGTCGGGTTGTGGCGGGCCGTGGCCGATGAGCCAGTGACGCATCCCCGCCTCCCACCGGGGCGAGGGCGCGACTCGACCACCTGGCTCCTCCCTCCGCGGGTCGAGCTGTCGCGGCGGCCCGTCGTCCACCCATCTGTCGATGGATGGCTCGACGCCTCGGCACCCCGAGGAGCCCTCCCCACCGGACACCGGTACCAGGGATGGCGTCCCGCGGCCGCGGGGGGGATCCTCCTCTGGTTCTCGTCCGGCTCGGCGGGCGTTCGAGGCGACCTCGTCGCGCGCGGCTCCGGCTTCGCGGGGAGGGTGCGCACCTTCGAGGCCGACGCCGGCGCCCAGGCGTACGAGCGCGAGGTGACGCTCGCGCACGTGGATTGCGCGTCGCCTCCACCCGTCTCCTCGGACGCGCTCCGGCGGCTGCCGCGCACGGTGGCGCTGGCCGGAGGGCACGCTCTCACCCTCGGCGCACCGGCACCGGAGGGCCTCGCGGCGGTACCGCGCCCCTCGGGGGCGGTGGGCGTCCCGGATCGCTCCGTCGGCCTCTTCGCCGGCTCCGACTCGGTCGCGTACCGCGTCGGCCGAAACGATGGACGTGTCGGCGTGGTCCAGCTCATCTTTCCCGCTCCGGCCGACGCGGACGCGCTCATCGAGCGCATCACGCGGGCGTTCGGCCCCCCCGACCCGGCCACCAGCGTCCCCGGAGGATGGTGGCACAGCCGGATCACGGAGCTTTCGGTCATCCCGTCGCCGGGGGGAGGGTACCGCTTGCTGCTGCAGGATCCCCGTTCCTGGTGAGCGTGCGGTCCACTTCGTCCACCTTCATCCCGAGGAGATCCCATGGCCGATGAGCCGCGGGACGAGCGGCCCCGAATCCGCCTGTCCCAGCTCAGCCACGGAGCCGGTTGAGCGTGTAAGCTCGGGATGTCCGAGCTGACGCAGGTTCTGCGTCACCTGGCTCCGGTGCGGGACGCCGACGCCCTCGTGGACGCATCCACCGGGGACGACGCGGCGGTGTACCGCCTGTCCGCCGATCGGGCGCTGGTCGTGACGGCCGATTTCTTCGCGCCCGTCGTGGACGACCCGTTCGACTTCGGCCGCATCGCAGCGGCGAACGCGCTGTCCGACGTCTACGCGATGGGGGGCCGGCCCCTCTTCGCGCTCAACCTCGTGGGGTTCCCCCGCGACCTGCTCGGGGAGGGCCTGCTGGACGAGATCATCCGCGGAGGCAGCGAGACCTGCGGCCGGGCAGGCATCCCTATCCTGGGCGGCCACTCCATCGACGACGCGGAGCCCAAGTACGGGCTGGTGGCGGTGGGCGAGGTGCACCCCGACCGTATCCTCACGAACGCCGGCGCCCGGGTGGGCGACGCCCTGGTGCTGACCAAGCCGCTGGGCACGGGCGTCGTGGCGACGGCGATCAAGGCCGGCGCGGCCGCGCCCGAGGTGGTGCGTCGGGCCGTGGAGGTGATGGCCACGCTCAACGCCGGGGCGGCTCGGGCGGCCATCGCCGCGGGCGTCGAGGCGTGCACGGACGTCACGGGCTTCGGGCTGCTGGGGCACCTTCATCGGATGCTGCTGGCCTCCGGGGCGAGCGCGGAGGTGCGGGCCGCGGACGTACCCCTCGTCGAGGGTGCCGCCGAGCTCGCGGCCGCCGGGCACGTGCCGGGGGGATCCGAACGGAACGCCGTCGACCTCCGAGGCGCTGTGACCTGGACCGCGCCGCTGGACGCGCCCACGCGCACGCTGCTCACCGACGCGCAGACCTCGGGAGGTCTCCTCATGTGCGTCGCCCCCGGAGCGGTGGATCCCCTCCTGGGGGCGTTGTCCGGCGCGGCGCCGGCGGCCGCCGTCATCGGACGGGTGACCGCCGGCGCCGCGGGCTCGATCTCAGTTGTCTGATCCCACTCCGGCGCCCTCGGGCTGCTGCCGGCCCGCGCGCTGGCGGCGCGGTGCCTTCTTGGCCTTCGGGCCCTCGCCCTTCAGTGCGACCGTCATCACTTCGTCCAGCGTTTCGACGAGGTGGAAGGTGAGATGCTCCTGCACGTCGGCGGGGATGTCCTCGAGGTCCGCTTCGTTCTCCAGCGGAACGATGATCTCCCTGATCCCCGCCCGCACCGCGCCCAGGACCTTCTCCTTCACGCCTCCGATGGGCAGCACGCGTCCCGTGAGCGTGAGCTCTCCGGTCATGGCGACGTCCCTGCGGACCTTCCGCCCCGAGAGCGCCGACACAAGGGCGGTCGCAATCGTGATCCCCGCCGACGGCCCGTCCTTCGGGATCGCGCCGGCCGGCACGTGGATGTGCACCTCGCGACCCTTCAGCGACTCCTCGGGAATGCCCAGCAGATCCCAGTGCGCCTTGGCGTACGAGAGCGCGGCGCGGCCGGATTCCTTCATCACGTCACCGAGTTGGCCGGTCAGGACCAGGCCCTCGCCGGGCATGATGCTCGCCTCGACGAACATGATGTCGCCGCCCATGGGGGTGTAGAACATCCCCGTAGCGACGCCGACCACGTCTTCCTCCGCCATGCGCTCGGGGTGCACCCTCGGACGGCCCAGGAGCTCCCGCACGTCCTCCGGTGTGGCGACGACCTTGTCGACCTTACCCGCCGCGATCCTGCGCGCGACCTTGCGGGCGAACTTGCCGACCTCCCGCTCCAGCTGACGGACGCCGGCCTCCCGCGTGTAGTTCTGTACGACGGTGAGGATCGCGTCGTCCTGCATCTGGAACTCTTCCTCGGTGAGGCTGTTCTCCCGCCGCTGCCGCGGAAACAGGTAGCGCTTCGCGATCTGGAGCTTCTCGGCCTCCGTGTAGCCAGCGAAGTCGACGCGCTCCATGCGGTCGAGCAGTGGGCCGGGAATCCGGTCCAGGTAGTTCGCGGTCGCGATGAACAGCACCTCGGACAGGTCGAAGGGGATCCCCAGGTAGTGGTCCACGAACGTCTGGTTCTGCGCGGGGTCGAGGACCTCGAGCAGCGCCGAGCTGGGGTCTCCCTGGAAGGACACGCCCAGCTTGTCGACCTCGTCGAGGAGGAAGACCGGGTTCTTGCTCTTGGCCTGACGCATCCCCTGGATGATCCGGCCCGGCATGGCGCCGACGTAGGTGCGCCGGTGTCCCCGGATGTCCGCCTCGTCCCGGGCGCCGCCCAGGGAGATGCGCACGTACCGGCGGCCCAACGACCGGGCGATGGACTGCGCGATCGACGTCTTCCCGACGCCGGGCGGTCCTACGAAGAGCAGGATCGGGCCGCGCCCGGTGTGGTGGATGTCTTCCGCGGTGATGATCGGCTCCGGCTCCGCGGCCTCCCCCTCCTCGTTGCCCGACGAAGAGGCGGGTTCCTCGGCCGGCTCCTCCTCCGCCCGCTCCAGCTGCAGCTTGCGGACCGCGAGGAACTCGAGGATGCGATCCTTCACGTCCTCGAGCCCGTGGTGGTCCTCCTCGAGGATCTGCTGCGCAAGCGTGAGATCGATCTTGTCCTCGCTGCGCTCGTTCCACGGCAGCTCGGTGATCCACTCCAGGAACGTGCGGATGACCTGGTATTCGGCAGACTGCGGGCTGGTACGCTCCAGACGCCGGAGCTCGCGGTCGATCTCGGAGCGCTGCTCCTCGGTCAGCTCGAGCTCCTCGATGCGCTTGCGCATCTCCTCGACGTCGTCGCGCTCTTCCTCCTCGCCCAGCTCCTTCTGGATCGCCTTGAGCTGCTCGCGCAGCAGCATCTCCCGCTGCCGCTCGCCCAGCTCGGACTGCACCTTGGCCTGGATGTCCTCCTGGGCGTCGATGCGCGCCAGCTCGCGCTCCACCGCCACCAGCGACGCGCGCATGCGCTCCTCGTCGTCGAGCGTCTCGAGGAGCTTCTGCTTGGCCTCCGTGGGCAGCTCCAGGTAGAACGCCACCAGGTCGGCGAAGGAGCCCGGGTCGTCCACGCCCTGGATGAGCTGGTTCAGGGCCTCGGCCGGGACGCCGCGGCGCGTCCCGAGCTCGGCCGCCCGCTCCCTGAGCTCCTTGTCCAACGCCTGAAAGGTGGGGTCGGACACGTTCTGCGGCGGCTGGCGGTCCATCTGCAGCAGCTTCGCGTGCAGCATGGCCTGACCTTCCTTGTCGTAGGACAGGGCCTGGGCACGACCCTCTCCCTGGACCAGGAGCTGGACGCCCCCGCGCACGCGATGAGTCTGGATGATGCGGACCACCGTCCCCACGGTGTAAAGGACTTCGGCGACCGGGTCGTCGACGTTGTCCCGTTGCGCGACGGCGAAGAGGCGCCGGTCGCCGTCGAGTGCCTCCTGGACCGCCTCGACGGTGCCCGGGCGACCGGCGGAAATCGGCACGGCCACGCCGGGATAGACGACGGTATCTCTCAGTGGGAGCACCGGTAGGGTGAATCGCTCGCCCATGAATTCCTCTCGGATTGTCCCCCGACCGTGTCAGCCGGCGGCTCCATTTCTCTTGCGGTGCGGATCCCGTTCTACGATGGCGGGACCCGGGACATGACCATTGGTGCACGATCCGCGCCAGGGGTGAGGTCCTGGATTTCGTGCCACATGCGCATGAATCGCTGTCATTGTGACGTGACGCCGACCCGGTCTCACGCCACTTTTACCCCTGGTCCGTGGCAGTTAGGTTGGCACGTCGACGCGCCTCGCGCCACTCGCTTGTCGGAGCCCCTATGAGCGAAATGCTCGACGGATTGACGTGGTTCCGCGGCTCGTCCGTCAGGATCCGGCGAGCCGGGCTCGAGATCCACGTGGATCCCATCGGCGTTGCCGACGACTCCAGGGCGGACTTCATCCTCCTCACCCACCCCCACTACGACAACTTCAGCGAGTCCGACATCGATCGGATCCGCACCCCGCAGACCGTGGTCGTCGCACCCGCCACCATGAAGAAGCTCCTCGGCGACGCCGACCACTTCATGCGCCCGGGCGACATGCTCCAACTGGACGGCCTCGACGTCCTGGCCGTCCCGGCGTACAACGTGGACAAGCGCTTCCACCGGGCCGAGCAGGGCTGGTTGGGATACGTGTTCACGGTCGGCGGCGTGACGTACTACCACGCCGGGGACACCGACTTTCTCCCCTCCATGTTCGGGATTCGTTGCGACGTCGCGTTCCTTCCCTGCGGGGGCCACTACACGATGGGTCCCGAGGACGCGGCCCGAGCGGCCGCGGCGTGTGCTACGTCGGTGGTCGTCCCCATCCACTGGGGCGAGCCGCACGCTACCCGCGAGGACGTCGAGCGGATCCGCGACCTCTTCGACGGGGAGGTCCACATCCCGGAGCGCGAAGCCTGACCTCGAACGACAAGGACGTACCATGCGCTTGCCCACGGCCCTCCTGGTCCTCGCCGTGTCGGCCCAGGCGGCCGCGGCCCAGGTGACCAGCCCAGCGACCCGTTCCGGCCGCTCGACCGTCTACGCTCCGCGCGGCGCGGTCGGAACCAGCCAGCCGCTCGCGACCGGGGCCGCCCTCCAGATCCTCCAGGCCGGCGGCAACGCCTTCGACGCCGCCGTGGCGGCCGCCGCCGTCCTCAACGTGACCGAGCCGTACATGACGGGGATCGGAGGGGACATGTTCGCCCTGGCGTGGGTCGCGGACGAGGATCGCCTGGTGGGGCTGGACGCGAGCGGCCGGTCCGGATCGAAGACCTCCGCCGCGGAGCTGCGCGCGGCAGGGGAGGACCGGGTGCCCTACCGCGGCCCGCGCTCGATCACGGTCCCGGGCGCGCTCTCCGGGTGGAACGCGCTGGTGAGCCGCTACGGGACGATGTCCCTGGCGGAGGTCCTGCAGCCGGCCATCCGCATCGCCGAGGAGGGCTTCCCCGTCTCGCCCATCATCGCCAAGGATTGGCAGAATACCGTCGACGTCCTTCGCCAGGACGACGGCGCGGCCGCGACCTTCCTGATCGACGGGAAGGCGCCGCGCGCCGGGCAGTGGTTCCGCAACCCGGATCTGGCCCGCACGTTCCGACGGATCTCGGAGGGAGGCTCGCAGGTGCTGTACGGCGGCGCTCTGGGCCGCGAGATCGTCGATGGTCTCGACCGGATGGGCGGCTGGCTGACGCTGGACGACCTGGCGACGCACGAGGTGCGCTGGGTCGACCCGATGTCGGTGGACTACAAGGGCTACACGCTCTGGGAGCTGCCCCCCGCCGGGCAGGGCGTGGCGGCGCTGGAGATGCTGAAGATGCTCGAGGGCTTCGACCTGAAGAGCATGGGCCACAACTCCGCCCGCTACCTGCACACCCTGATCGAGGCGAAGAAGCTCGCGTACGCGGATCTCGCCGAGTACGTGGCCGATCCCGAGTACATGCGCATCGACCCCCGGCGCCTCCTGGACTCCGAATACGTGCGTGGACGAGCCGCGCTGATCGACCCGGAGCACGCCGCCCGCCGGACGGAGCCCGGCAAGCCGGTCACCGACAGCGAGACGATCTACCTCTCGGTGGCGGACCAATACGGCAACATGGTCTCGTTCATCTGCTCGATCTACGAGTACTTCGGGTCCGGCATCGTGGTGCCGGGGACCGGGTTCGTCCTGCAGAACCGGGGCGCGGGCTTCAACCTGGAGGAGGGCTCGCCGGACTACATCGGCCCGCGGAAGCTGCCCTTCCACACGATCATCCCCGCCTTCGTCACGAAGGACGGCACCCCCTGGCTCTCCTTCGGAGTCATGGGCGGCTCGATGCAGCCGCAGGGACACGTCCAGGTGCTGCTGAACCTGCTCGAGTTCGGCATGGACCTGCAGGAGGCGGTAGACGCCCCGCGCTTCCGTCACTTCAGCGGCACGACGGTGGCGATCGAGAACCTGCCCGACAGCGTGGCGGCCCAGCTCGGCGCGTTGGGCCACGAGCTGCGCAGCCCCGAAGGCGTGGCGTTCGGCGGCGCTCAGGCGGTGATGAAGCTCGAGCGGGGGTGGGCCGCCGCGTCCGATCCTCGCAAGGACGGCATGGCGGCCGGGCACTGAGGAGGAGGCCGATGCCCGACTTCGTCATTCCCTTCGACCGACTGCCCGAGCGGTTCGCCGAGAGCGTGCGCCATCCGCCGCAGGTGCCCGCGAAGGCCCGACCGGCGGCGACGATCGTCCTGATGCGAGACGGCGAATCAGGACCCGAGGTCCTCCTCCTGCGAAGGTCGCGCCACGCCGGGTTCGTGCCGGGGGCCTACGTGTTCCCGGGCGGCCGGGTCGACGCAGCCGACGCCGGGCAGGAGATCGTGGCCCATCTCGACGGCCTGGATGCCACGGGTGCCGCGGTTCGCCTCGAGCTCGTCGACGGGGATCCGCCGGCTCTCGCCTACTACCTGGCCGCGCTCCGTGAGGCATTCGAGGAGACGGGGATCGTCGTGGGACGGGGGGTCGACGGTTCGGATCCGGCGACGGCCGCGGAGGACACGGCGGTCGATGCGCTCCGGAACGATCTCATGGCGGACCGCGTCGGATTCGCCGATGCGCTGGAGCGGCTGCGTTGCAGGCTGAACGGCGGTGCCGTCGAATATCTGGGGCATTGGATCACGCCCGAGGCCGAGCCGAGGCGCTACGACACGCGCTTCTTCGCGGCGAAGGTGCGCCCGGGGGCGACCTCCGTCGTCGACGCGCGCGAGATGACCGACGCGGTCTGGTTGACGCCGGTCGCGGCCATGATGCGTTACCATGAAGGGAGCCTGCCCATGGTGTTTCCCACCATCCGCACGCTCCAGGACCTGAGAGCCTTCGACTCGGTGGATGCGATCCTCGCCGACCTGCGCGGGCGTCGCATCCCCACCATCATGCCGCGCCTGGTCGTGACGCCCGCCGGGATCGGCATGGAGCTCGACAGATGACGGCCACCGAGGGGTGGCTGCGAGGGGAGGCAATGCCATGAAGAGCCTGTTCGGAGTCGTGGCCCTGGTCACCGCCGCGTGCGTACCCCGGTCCGGGCCGTCCCCGACGGTGGCGAGGAACGAGATCGTGGCGCGTACGCTCATGTCGGCGTGGGAGTCGGGCGACGTGAACGTCCTGACGGACCTCTTCTATCCGGACGCCGTGTACGACGACTTCCCCAATCAGGCGCAGTACCAGGGAATCCGGGAGATCGTCGGCTACGTGCAGCAGGTGCAGAGCTGGGCCGGCAGCCTGAGCATCGACGTGTCGGAGGTCCACCCGTCCGAGACGGGCGCGACGGTGGAGTGGATCTTCAGCGCCACCCAAGACCACCCCATCGGCAATCGCGTTCCGGTCGCCACCGGTCGCGAGGTGGTGCTGAACGGTGTGACGATCCTCGAGATCGAGAACGGACGCATCCGCAGGGCGGCGGACTACATGGACGCGCTGGCGCTCGTGCTGCAGCTCGGTGCGGAGGTCCGCATGCCCGGAGGGAGCGTGCTCCGCCTGGAGGACGTGCTACCACCGGACACGACGGGGCGGTAGCCGTGGCCGCGAGACCCTGGATCCTGTCGGAGGCGACCTGGGCGACGGTGCGCGACGACCCGTACGACGTCGCGGTGCTGCCGTGGGGCGCGACCGAGGCGCACAACTTGCACCTCCCCTACGGCACGGACTGCTACGAGACGATCGCGGTGGCGGAGATCGCCGCGGGGAGGGCGTGGGACCGCGGCGCCCGCGTGGTCGTGCTGCCCATCGTGTCGTTCGGTGTGGACACGCAGCAGCTCGACATCCCGCTCACCGTGAACATGAAGCCGAGCACGCAGGCCGCCGTGCTCGCCGACGTCGTGGAGAGCCTCGAGGCGCACCGGGTGTCGAAGCTCCTCGTCCTGAACGGCCACGGGGGCAACGACTTCCGCCAGATGATCCGCGAGCTGCAGGCGGAGACGCCGCTCTTCCTGTGCACGGCGAGCTGGTACGCGATCCCGGGGACGGTCGATGGCTTCGAGGACCCCGGAGATCACGCCGGCGAGGCGGAGACCAGCCTCATGATGCACCTGCATCCGGATCTCGTCCGCCCTCTGGCAGAGGCCGGCCCGGGTGCCGCACGGGCCTGGCGGGTAGCGGGCTTCCGCGAGCGGTGGGCGTGGGCGCCGCGCCAGTGGACGCGCGTGACCGACGACACCGGCGTCGGAGATCCTTCGGCCGCGACGGCCGCGAAGGGGGCGCGATTCCTCGAGGCGGTCACGTCCAGGTTGGCGGACTTCCTCGTGGAGCTGAGCGCCATGGACCCGACGGACCTGTACGTCCCCGACCGTTGAGGAATCGGCTCCCGCTCCGGCCCGCCGCTCCGTTCACCCCTCCCACCACTTGAGCACGCGCAACGCGCGCAGCGTGTTCCAGCGGCTGGCCGCGTGGATGCGCTCCAGCTTGAACCAGGTCTTGCCCCGGTAACGGTTCTCCAGCGTCCAACGCCCATCGGGCCGCCGCTTGTCGCGGAGGAGGTCGACCGCCTCCGCGAGGCGCGGGTCACGCGGGGCGTCGACGGCCTGGAAGTGGTCGAGCGCACGCAGGATGTCGTAGTGCCAGCGTGGAGGGAACGACAGACGCGTGAACACGGGCTTGATGACCGCGCCCGTGCGGTGCGAGCGGAACAGCCGGTGGACCAGGAGGAAGTCCCGGCCGCGGCGTTGTGCCTCACGTACGGCGCGCAGCTGGCGCGCCTTCCGCGCCCGGTGGAGCTCGTAGTCTCGGAGGCCCTCCAGCACGCTGATCGTCGTGTGCACCGAGGAGTGCGTGGCCCCCCGGGGACGCTGGCAGTTCCACCCGCCGTCGTCCATCTCCCGGGCGAGGAGGTGATCCGCGAGCGTGTCCAGGAGGTCGTCGTCGTGCTCGAAGTACGACAGGATCGACAGGACCATCCCCGTGATGCAGGTCTCGCTCTGGCCCCGCCATCCGTAGTTGATGCCACCGTCGCGCTGGAGCCCCCGCTCGAGGAGGAGGGTGCACGCCTTGCGCGCGCACGCGTCGTCCGTGGGCAGGCCGAGGTCGCGCAGGAGGAGCATCGTGTACGTCGTCGAGATCCACTTGGGCGAGTAGAGGCCGCGGTCAGGCGATTCCCCACCGGCCCACCGCCCGTCCGCATCCTGCCTCGAGAGCAGAGCGGCGCCCCATCCCTCGCGGGCCACCCGAGAACGCTCGCGCTCCACCACGCTGGGAGGCGCGTCCGTCAGCGCCCGCAGCGCCTGCCAGCGGATCGCCGGGTCGCCGGCCAGCAACCAGTCGATCGTGGGATTCATCTCGGCTCGCTCCGGCCGAACGCCTCCAGCATCCGCTCCTCCGACGGCACCTCGAGGACGTTGCCCGCCGCGAACTCGTCGGCCTGGGGGTAGGCGGTGGCGCGGATGCGGTGCGCGGCCCGCGCGCGGTCGTACGACGTGCGGCGTGGATCGAGGTCGGGCCCGAGCAGGAGCCAGTGCGCCCCCGGCGTGCCGAACGGCATGCCCACGCTGCCCGCGTTCACGACGCGGACCGTCCCGACCGTTCGCTCGAACTGCATGTGCGTGTGTCCGCAGACGACCACGTCTGCGTCCAGGCCGTCGAAGATCGGCATCAGCCGCTCCTCCGGGGTCAGGCGGGTGAAGATGTCCGTGTCGCTACTCGGCGTTCCGTGACAGAACAGCACCCTCCCCAACGCAGGGATCTCGACGTCGAGCGTAGCCGGCCAGGACGCCATCAGGCGCTCCTCTTCGGGACCGAGCTGACGCGCCACCCAGCCCACGACCTCACGGAAGCGCTCGGGGACGTTGCCGGTCTCCTCGCCCGCCAGCTCGGCGAGGACCTCGCGCTCCCCGTTGCCGAAGATGAACTCCGCCGGAAGGTCCAGCGCCCGCAGGCACGCCAGGCACTCGTGCGGCATGGGGCCGGGCACCACGTCGCCGCCGACCACCACGAGATCGACGCCGGAGCGACACACTTCGTCCAGGACGGCCTCGAGGGCCGGCAGGTTGCCGTGGATGTCGTAGAGGGCCGCGACGCGCATGCCACCCACGGTACAACGCGGCCGGAGGGCGCGACACCTTGCCCGACGCCGGCTGGTGGCGCGACGGCCGCCACCACACATTGCCCGCCGGTTCCCGGAGGCGCGGGAAAGGACCCTCAACGGACGACGCCCATGAAGACGAGACACGCCCTCACCGCCATCCTCACGGCCCTCCTCCTCGCGATCCTGCCCCACGCGGGCCTGCGGGCCCAGCAGGGGGAGGTGCCCCACGCGCCGCCACGCGGCGACGAGGGAGAGGGCCCGTTCCAGCGCCTCATCATACGGGGTGCCACGATGGTAGACGGCACCGGCGCGCCTCCCGTGGGCCCGGTGGACATCGTCATCGAGGGGAGCCGCATCGTGGAGGTGCGCAGTGTGGGCGCTCCCAACGTTCCCATACGAGAGGCTCGCCGCCCCCAGGGTGCCACGCGTGAGCTCGACGCCCACGGGATGTACGTGCTCCCGGGCTTCGTGGACGTGCACGCCCACACCGGCGGGGTGGCCCAGGGGACGCCCGCGGAGTACGTGTACAAGCTCTGGCTGGGCAGCGGCGTCACCACGATCCGCGACCCGGGCTCGGGCAACGGGATCGACTGGACACTCCAGGAGCGGGACCGCTCCGCGAAGAACGAGATCGTCGCCCCGCACATCTACGTGTACGCGTTCGTCGGGACCGGGTGGGACGGTGGCCCGGTCACGACCCCGGAGAAGGCGCGCGCGTACGTCCGCTGGGCGGCCGACAAAGGTGTGGACGGCTTCAAGCTGATCCCCGGCACGTATCCGGTATCCAACGACCCGAAGGTCTTCGCTGCCGTCATCGACGAGGCCAGGAAGCTCCACCTGGGCACAATGTCGCACCTGAGCCAGCAGGGCGTATCGCGGATCAACGCGTTGGACGCGGCGCGCATGGGCCTGGGATCCATGGAGCACTACTACGGGCTCCCCGAGGCGCTCTTCGACGACCGCACCGTCCAGGACTTTCCCTACGACTACAACTACAACAACGAGTACGACCGTTTCGGTCAGGCCGGTCGCCTGTGGAAGCAGGCCGCCAAGCCGGGCAGCGAGCGCTGGAACGCGGTCATGGACGAGATGCTGGACCTCGGGTTCACCATCGACCCCACCATGACCATCTACGAGGCGAGCCGCGACGTCATGCGCGCGCGCAGAGCGGAGTGGCACGACATCTACACGCTGCCGTCGCTCTGGCAGTTCTACCAGCCCAGCCGGGAGAGCCACGGTTCGTACTGGTACCACTGGACCACGCAGGACGAGATCGAGTGGAAGCAGGATTTCAAGCTCTGGATGACCTTCCTGAACGAGTACAAGAACCGCGGCGGTCGGGTCACGACCGGCTCCGACTCGGGCTTCATCTACAAGCTCTACGGGTTCGGGTACATCCGTGAGCTCGAGCTCCTCCAGGAGGCCGGCTTCCACCCGCTGGAGGTGGTACGGGCGGCCACGCTCAACGGCGCCGAGCTCCTCGCCGAGCAGCAGGGGAAGGAGCCGGATTTCGGCATCGTCGAGGCCGGAAAGCGCGCGGACCTGGTGATCACCGAGTACAATCCCATCGAGGACTTCAAGGTGCTGTACGGCACCGGCACCCTTCGTCTGAACGACCAAACCGGCCAGGTCGAGCGCGTGGGTGGTGTCCGCTACACGATCAAGGACGGGATCGTCTTCGACGCCCGCGAGCTCCTCGACGACGTGGCCCGCATCGTCTCGGACGCCAAGGTGAAGGCCGGGATGTCCGCCGACGCGCCGGTGACCGTCCTGAAGGGGCGGTGACCCGCGGTGGCTACTCCGGCTTGACTGCGGTCATCATGACGGCCTTCACGCCGTAGGCCTCCGCCGAGTCCTGCGTCGAGGGCCTACGGAACCTGAAGCCGGGGACCACGGCCGAGCGGACCCGCGTGAACCCGGACTCCTCGAAGAGCCTGAACATCTCTCCTTCCAGGAGAGCGCCTCCGATTCAGGAGGCCCAGAGCTTCGGGTCGTTGACGATCGATTGGGACAGCTGCTTCCCGCTGACGATGTCCGTGATCGAGACACGCCCCCCCGGCTTCAGGACGCGGAACATCTCCTCCACGACCCGCCGCTTCCGGAACGAGAGGTTGATGACGCCATTCGAGATCACGACGTCGGCGCCACCGTCGGGGAGCGGGAGGCTCTCCATCGCTCCCTGGTGGCACTCCATCTCGGCCCCCGTCGCCGCGGCGTGCGCCTGCGCCTTGAGGCACATCGCCGGATTCAGGTCGACGCCGATCACCCTGCCGGACGGACCCGCGCCCCACGAAGCGACGATGGCGTCCAGCCCGGCCCCGCTTCCCAGGTCGAGCACCGTGTCACCCTCGCGGATCCCCGCGCGCAGGTGGGGGTTTCCCACGCCGGCGAAGGAGGCCACGGCCCCCGCGGGAGCCCGGTCCAGCCATTCAGGGTCGTAGCCGAACAGCTCGGCGGCTGCACGCCCGTGGAAGAAGTGGAACTCGGCATCCGGGTCGTCCGCCACTTCCTGATACATCCTCAGGATCTCGTCCTTGAGGACGGCCTCAAGGGACGCCTGTGCAGCGAGCGCGTCGAGCATGAACTCCCCCCGTGCTTGCAGAGACTCTGGAAGGTCCTACCGGGAACCCTGCGGAACCGGCTCGCGGACGGCCTCCGGCTGCGCCTCGTCGAATCCTCGCACAGCCTCGACCCCGGCCGCCATGCTCCGGCTGAAGGCGAGGTGCAGGGCCTGCACCTCGTCCATGCTCCACGCGAAGGAGGCGATCCGGTCGCTCACGTCCATGAGCTCGCGAACCACCATATCGCGCCTGGCCTGGCAGTCGCGCAAGACTTCATCGCTTCCCGCCAGGATCGCGCGTGCCAACAGCTCCGCGTCGCGCAACGCGTCGGTGATGCCATGCGCGGTGATCGGGTCGCGGAAGTAGCCCGCGTCGCCGACCAACGCCCACCCGGGCCCGAACGACCGCTTCATGAATCCCGGTGCGCCGGCGAACGCGCGCAGCTTCGGGGACGACGAGCGCGCCGCCAGCTCGGCGGCCAGCGCGGGAGCGGCCTGCCGCAGCACGCGGCCGTAGAGAAGCTCCAGCCCCCTCGAACGCTCCGCGTGGAAGCGCTCCGCGGGCAGGCCGACGAACACGCACGTCTCGCCGCCGTTGGTCGGGATCACGCCGGCCGCGGCGCCGGGCTGGTAGTGCCAATGGTAGCCGTCCACGTCCAGATCCGGCCAGTGCGCGTAGATGCACGCCGCCGCGTTCCGTCCCGCGTGCTCGATCTCCGCACCGCCGAGGCGCGCGACGCGCGAGTGCAGGCCATCCGCCCCGACGACGACGTCCGCTCGGACCTCCACCCGCCGTCCCTTCGCGTCCGCGACGACGGCCCCGCACACCCGGCCGGACCCTTCGCGCAGGAGCTCCGTCACGGCCATGCCGTGCACGACGTGGGCCCCCGCCGCGTCCGCCGCGTCCACCAGGACGCGATCCAGCAGCGTCCTGCGGGGCGCGAAGAGTGCGTCCACGCCGTCGCGCGGCTTGATCGCGACCTCGACGGCCTCCCCGCCGTAGTGGAACGTCGTGGTCCGGACCGGCGGGGTCCCCGCCGCGGCGATGTGCTCCAGCAGGCCCCAGCGCGCCAGCTGCAGCGCGCCGCCCCGCATCAGGGCGTGCGTCGACAGCGTGTCGCTCCCGCGGCGGGCCGGGTCGACGACCAGCACGCGTGCGCCGCCGCGGGCCAGCAGCATGGCGGTGGACGCGCCGGCGCAGCGCGCACCGGCGATGATCACATCGTAGGCGGAAGCGATCGGCGTGGCTTCCGTCATGCGACGGCCCGCCTGCGGGCGGTGGACCGCGCATGGATGTGCGCGGCGACCGCGCGCGCGTCGGCTCCGACGCCGTCGATGAAGCTCGACTTCCGGCGGCGCAGGAAGTTGAGGCCGAGCACGTACAGGCCGTCCTGCGGCGTCACCCCCCCGTCGTGGCGGATCTCTTTGCGCTGGTCCAGGACCGGCACCTTCAGCCATGGGTAGGTGCGCCGATAACCCGTGGCCCACAGCACCGTGCGGATCCCCGCGTCCCGCAGGTGGATCGTGGTGTCCGCGGGCTGCGGACAAAGTGCGCGCATCGGCTGGCCCGCTGGCAAGACGTCGTCCAGCCCCGCTTCGCGGATGTAGGCGTCGATCCGTCGCAGCTGCCGGTCCAACTTGGCCTCGGCCGCGCGCATCGTATCCGCCAGATCGTCGGCGAAGAACACGCGTTGCCCCGCGGTGTCGACCACCCGTCCGGCGAGCCTCACGCCCGCGTCACGGAGCACCCCCAGGTCGAGCGACCGGTGGTCCGGCGTGCCGACCAGCTGGAGCGACGGCTCCGCGCGAGCGGCCTCGAGGTCGCGGACCTCGCGCGTCGAACGGCCCAAAGTGCCCATCCCTTCGAGCCACCAGAAGATGTCCTTCCCCCGGTAGCGTCGCGGCAGCCGGAAGTGTCGCCCCACCGCGAGGGTGACCGGCCGCCCCGAAGCGTGGATCTCGTAGGCCAGCTGGATGCCGGTGGCCGAAGCTCCAACCACGAGGACGCCGCCGTCCGGAAGCTCGCTCGGATTGCGGTAGGCGGTCGGGACCACCTGGGTCAGGCCGCCGTGGAGCCCGCTGGCGACCGACGGCACGAGCGGACGGTCGCATTGCCCGGTGGCGACGACCACCGCATCCGCGCGGAACGACCCGTGGTCGGTCTCCACCTGGAAGAGGGCCCCCGTACGCTGCACGCGCGTCACCGTGACGCCCGCCACGACCGGCGCGGGGAAGGAGGCCGCGTATCGCTCCAGGTAGCCGATCACCTCGGTGCGGCTCATGAAACCGTCCGGATCGGGTCCGTGATACGACCAGCCGGGAAGCCGCGCCATCCAACGCGGCGTGAGGAGGTGGAGCGAATCCCAACGCTCGCTCCGCCAGCGCTCCCCGATCCGGCCACGCTCGAGGACCACGTGTTCCACGCCCAGCTCGGTCAGCTCGTGGCTGACAGCCAGCCCGGCCTGTCCCCCTCCGATGACCACCGTGTGCACCCGCATCGTCCCCACACCTCCCCCGTTCCGCCCGGCGCCGGCCGGTTCGAGCCGACCGGCGCCACGCGGGCTCACCTCAGTCGTCGTTCTGGTTGACGGTGATCTCGACCGGGACCCCGTTCGAGACGATGTCGAACACGGCCGAGCGCGACCGCGACTGCTCGACGATCTCGCGGAGCGTCTCCTCCGGCGCGTCGCCCTTGATCGTGAAGTCCACCCGGATGCCCTGATAGCCGTTCCGCACCTCGTCGGAGAGGCCCAGGATCCCCTGGATGTCGATGTCGCCCTCGATGCGCGACTCCACCTCGTACAGCTTCACGCCGCGGGCGGAGGCGATGTTGCCGATCCCGCTCGTCAGGCAGGACGCCAGGCCCACCAGCACGTACTCGACCGGCAGCGGTCCGTTGTCCGCCCCGACCAGGACCTGCGGATGGTCCGCGTCGAGCTCGAAGGTGCGCTTGTGCTGGTGCTCGCCCCCCGCGCCGTAGAAGGACTCCACGGTGCTGCGGCTGTGCGTTCCGGACTGCCACTTGTTGGTGGCGCGGAAACGGAACTTGGCCAGCTCCCGCTGGCCGGCAACGGCGTCGATCGTCGTAAACAGCGTGGGCACGTCCACCCCGTTCATCGGCTCGCGCTTCCGGGGCTCGGTCATCGTCTGCGTCATCGTCATCCTCCCATGATCAGCCCCGGGTCCCGAGGCATCGGTCTACGATGGATCGGGGCCGGCGTGGCCCGTCACGCTCTCAAACGAGGTGACAGGAGAACGGGGAGGATGGGATCAAAAAGGGGAGCGGGAGGGCTCCGCGAAGGCTACAGTCCCTCCACCACGACGATGTTCGTGTCGGCGACGCGATGGCGCAGCGCCTTCAGGTCCAGGTATTCGGGGTCGTCGTTGAAGGCCCGGATACTCTCCCTGTCGGGAAAGCGGAAGAGCACGAGCCGGGACGGCTTCCAGGTGCCCTCGAGCACCTCGGTCGCGCCGCCGCGTGCCAGGTAGACGCCCCCGTGCTTCGCGGCGAGGGGGGCCACCCCCTTCTTGTACTCCTCGTAGGCGACAGCGTCGTGCACATGCACATCGACGATCAGGTACGCGGGCATCGGATCTCCGGATCGTGTTCGAGACCGGCGGGCGCGGGTGGTGCGAAGGGAGCGCGTCGCGCCGTGGTCAGCCTCGCAGCGCGTTCAGCGTCTCCCACCCCTGTTCCCTTCTTCCCGCTTCGATGTCGTGCACCAGCTCGACGAGCCGGCTGACGAGCGGCGTGGGAACCCCATCCTCCGCGCCCAGGCGGGCGATGATGGCGATCTGTGCGTCCACTTCGGTCTTCCGTTTCCGGACCGCCAGGTCCCGCCACACGCCGCTGTGCGACTTCGCGGACCTGCGGTTGAACGACACGAGCCTGTCGAGGGAATCCACCGCCGCCGAGTCCGGTGCGTCGGGGTGGAACGCCGACGGATCGAAGCCGTCGAACCCTTCAAGACGGATGTCGCGCGCCAGCGCTACCCGCATGACCTCCCTCGCCAGCTCGATCAGGGTCGGCCGGTACTCCTTCGCGTCCAGGACGTCCGCGATGGACGCATCGGTAAGCGCAGTGGCGAAGAGGATGGCGCCGTACGCGAGCTTGCCCCACAGGTAGCCCCAGATGTTGTCCGTGAGCACCGCGTCGGGCTCGAACTCCTTGAACAGCGCGTGCACCTTCTCGATCCGCCAGGTGAGGGCCCCGTCCAGCTCGCCCACCACGACCGCACCCCGATTGCCGCGCTGGATCACACCGGGCTCCATCACGTCGGCGCCGAAGTTGACGAAACAGCCCACCGTGCGGTGGGTGCCGATGCGGTGCGCGATCAGCCGTTCGTTCAGGCCGTTCTGAACGGACACGACGAAGCCGTCGTCGGCGAGGACGGGCGCGATCCCGTCCAGCGCCGGTCCGGTGTGATGGGCTTTGACGGCGAGCAGCACGGTGCGGATGGGGCCCTGCACCTGGTCGGGCGTGACGGCGTGAACCCGTGCCACGAACTCGTCCACCGGGCCCGTGATCTTCAGCCCGTTCGCGGAGATCGCGCGTACGTGGGTCTCGTCCTGGTCGACGAGCAGCATCGCGTGTCCCGCGCGCTGCAGCCAGGCGCCGATGGAGCCACCCATGGCTCCCGCCCCCCACACCACGATCGGGCTTCCAAGCGGTTCCGTTGAACTCATGCCGGAAGCTTACCGAAGCCTCCCCCGTGGGAGCAACGCCCCGCTATGCGTTTTCCGTGCGCCGAGTCACGGAGCCGCCCGCTCTCCGACTGCCACCCGCTCCAGCTCGCTCCCTCCGGGGATCGCGTCCGCCACGAGCTCGACCACGTGCCGCACGGCTACCGGCCGCTCCTCGTAGCCCTCCTGGGCCTTGAGCCCGTCCTCGAGCATCGCCATGCAGAAGGGACACGAGACCGCCAGGGTGGGGGCGTCTGCCTCCATGATCTCGGCGGCCCGGTTCCACGACACGCGCGGCTCCTGCTCCTCGCGCCAGAAGTTCCCCCCGCCCGCGCCGCAGCAGAACGAGTGCTCGCGGTTGCGCTCCAGCTCCACGAGCTTGCCGCCGCCGGCCTGGACCAGCGCGCGCTGCTCCTCGTAGATGCCGTTGTAGCGGCCGTAGAAGCAGGAGTCGTGGTAGGCGACGCGACCCAGGTCGGGCCTGGCGGGCAGTCCGTGCCAGCGCACCAGGCGCGCGACCTCCTCCTCCACGCTCACCACGGTGAAGGGCAGGCCGTCCCAATCCCCGGGGACGAAGTCCTTGTAGTCCTTGCCGAAGACCTGATGGCAGTGCGGGTTGGTGACCATCAGGCGCTCGAACTTCACGCTCCCGAACAGCTCCAGGTTCGTCTGGGCGTTCATCTGGAACTGGAGCTCGTTGCCCATGCGGCGGTAGTTCTCGCCGCAGCACACCTCGGTGTCGCCCAGGATGCGGTAGTCCACACCGAAGTGGTCGAGCACCTTGAGCGTGGCGCGGGTGGTCTCCACCGAGCGATCGTCGTACAGCCCCCAGCAGCCGACCCAGAAGAGCAGCTCGAACTCGTCCCCCGGCCTGGCGATCGGCACGTCGCCGAGCTTCTCCACCGTCTCGGTCTTGCGGTGCTCTCCGTAGCCCCACGGGTCACCCGAGCGCTCCATGTTCTGGAAGACGCGCTGGTAGGCGGGCTCGATGTCGCCGGCGTCGAGCACCTGGTAGCGACGCATGTTCAGGAGCATCGACAGGTGGTCGATGTTCACCGGACAAGCCTGCACGCACGCCATGCACGACGTGCACTGCCAGAGCGTCTCCTGCGCGATCACGTGGTCGATGAGCGGCTGCCGCTCGATCGGCGCGCCCTCGACGCTCTGGCCCGACTGGGCGAAGCGCTCCCGCGCGACCTCCGCCTGCTTTCCGTGCGGCGTCTTCCCCTTGGCGTGGTACTTGAGGTCGACGATGAAGTCGCGGGGGTTCAGCAGCTTGCCGGTCGCGTACGCGGGACACGCCTCCTGACAGCGCCCGCACTCGATGCACGTGATCAGATCCAGCCGATCCGTCCACGAGAAGTGGGCGAGACGGTTGAACCCGTAGGCCTCCCCCTTGGACTCGTCGAGCTCCTGCTCGAGGTCCATGTAGTCCATCTTCTGCTCGTCCTCGAGCTGCTGGAGGACGGCGTTGACGGGGCCGCCGAGGAGGTGGAAGTGCTTGGAGGTCGGCACGTACGCGAGGAAGGAGAACGCGACCATCAGGTGCGCGTAGCCGAAGTAGGTGCTGCTCGTCCCGGTGAGGTAGCGCTCGCCCAGGTGCGTCGCCGCAATCAGGCCGATCACCACCAGCACGATCGCCGACTCCGCGCTGTAGTACGTGAGGAACGGAGGCCGGAAGACGTAGCGGCGAATACCCAGAAAGAGGACCCCGGCCAGGATCAGGAAGGCGAAGACGTCCACCACACCCGAGATCCAGCCGAGCGGCCCCAGCAGGAACCCCTCGCCTCCCACCGAGAGCCGCACGAGGAGGTCGAGCGTGGAGATCACGAAGGCCAGGAAGCCCCAGAACACGAAGGCGTGCGCCCACCCCGCGGCGAGCCGCTCGCGTACCCGGGTCTGGCCGATCACCTCCGTGAAGAAGAGTCCGATGCGGCGGCCGATCTGGTCGCTGCGCGGCTCGGGTCGGCCCCCGCGCACGAACGCCACCTTGTCGGCCACCAGCTTGAAGAAGAGGGCGATCGCGCCGAGCAGGTAGATCGCGACCGCGATGCGGATGATCTCTGGCGTATTCATGCGCCAACACTAGCCAAATCGACGGGCACTCGCACGGCTCGACGGCCCGTCTTCGCACCCCGCCGAGCGCCCCCGCTTCCCGGAACCGCGCCGAGGCCCGGGAGTAGGACCTTCTCCCGCGACCCACCCACGAACAGGAGGACCCATGGCGGAGTCTCGCCCCCGCACCGTCGGCGAGCTCAAGGCTTCGGGATACCGGCCCCGCACGGTCAAGCAGGAGATGCGCAGCAACCTCGTCTGCAAGCTGCAGGAGGGCGAGGGGCTCTTCCCCGGCGTGCAGGGCTACGACGATACGGTCATCCCCCAGATCGTGAACGCCGTCCTGGCGCAGCACGACTTCATCCTCCTCGGTCTGCGCGGCCAGGCCAAGAGCCGCATCCTGCGCCAGCTCGTCGAGCTCTTGGACCGGGAGACGCCGATCCTGGCCGGGAGCGAGGTGAACGACGACCCCCTCCGGCCCATCTCCAAGTACGCCCGTCAGCTCCTCGCCGAGCAGGGCGACGACGCGCCCGTCGAGTGGGTGGACCGGGACCATCGTTACGTGGAGAAGCTCGCCACGCCCGACGTCACCATCGCGGACATGATCGGCGACGTCGACCCCATCAAGGCTGCCCGCGGCGGCCACATCCTGGCCGACGAGCTGACGATCCACTTCGGGCTGCTCCCACGCGCGAACCGCGGAATCTTCGCCATCAACGAGCTCCCGGACCTGGCGGGCAAGATCCAGGTGGGTCTGTTCAACATCCTCCAGGAGGGTGACGTCCAGGTGAAGGGCTATCCGATCCGCCTGGCGCTGGACCTGATGATGGTGTTCACGGCGAACCCCGAGGACTACACGGCGCGCGGCAAGATCATCACCCCCCTCAAGGACCGCATCGGCTCCGAGATCCGCACCCACTATCCCGAGGTGGTCGAGGTCGGGATGGACATCACGCGCCAGGAGGCGTGGGTGGATCGGGCCGGTGCGAGCATCGAGGTGCCGGACTTCGTCCAGGAGACCGTCGAGCTGATCGCCTTCCTCGCCCGGGCGGACAAGCGGGTGGACCACCGCTCCGGCGTGAGCCAGCGCATGCCGATCACGGTCATGGAGACGATCGTGTCCAACGCCGAGCGCAGGGCGCTGCGCAACGGCGAGGATCGCGTGGTGCCGCGCATCGCGGACATCTACCAGGCGCTGCCGGCCATTACGGGCAAGATGGAGCTCGAGTACGAGGGCGAGCTACACGGCCACGACCGCATCGCGCGCGAGCTGATCCAGGGCGCCGCCTCCCAGTGCTTCTCGGCACGCGCCGGTGGGGCGGACGTGGACGACATCGTCGAGTACTTCGAGTCCGGTGGGGCGCTGCAGGTCGGCGAGGACGCCACAGCGGATGCTTCGGTACGGGGCTTCCAGACCGTGCCCGGCCTCCTGGAGCTGGTCGAGAACCTCGGGCTCGCGCCGAGGGAGTCGGGTGACGGCGTGCGCGCCGCCGCCTGCGAGCTTACTCTCGAGGCGCTGGTCGCCCAGAAGCGGATCAGCCGCAGCTCGTCCGGCGGCTACACCCGCGCGCGGCACGAGGGACCGTCGCAGGGGAAGGGCTACAAGGGCTTCGATCCCTTCGGGGGCGGCGCGAACGCATAGCGGCACGACGGGTCCGGGAGCGCTCCAAGTGTCCCCCGACCTGTTGAGGAGGGATGGAAAGGCCCTTGAGCTCCGACCCCACGCTCTCGCCCGAGCAGCACCGGACGCTGGATGAGGCGCGCACACGCGCTCGCAAGATCCTCTCGGCCACGAAGGTCGCCGCCTTCAACGCGTGGACCATCGGCGCGTTCGCGGTCGTCACGATCCTGTTCGGGTTCGGGAACCCGGCTGTGCTCGCGCTCGGTGCCGGGATGGCCGCGGTCGCCCGGAACGAATTCCGCGGACGGGCGATGCTGCGGCGCTTCGAGCCGGCGGGCGCTCGCCTCCTCGGCCGCAACCAGCTCGGCTTCATGGGGCTGATCGTGGCCTATTGCCTGTGGAGCATGTATCGCGTCCAGACGGCGCCTCCCGACCCCGAGATGCAGCAGCTCCAGGACCTGGCCGGCGTCGGGGCCGACCTGATCCGGCAGCTCAGCCTGGTGCTGTACGGCTGCGCGATCGCGGCCACCGGGCTCTTCCAGGGGCTGAACGCGCGCTACTACTTCAAGCGGGTCGGCATGGTGGCGGCGTATCTGTCCGAGACGCCCGCATGGGTCGTAGACCTCCAGCGCTCCGCCACTCTGGACTGAAGGCAGTTCCGGCGCGCCGCGCGGCGACTGGCGCCCGCGGCCCGAGCGCCCGACCTTGCCGAACATGCCGAAGCCCTGGGCACCCCTCTTCGAGATCCCGTGGGTCTATCGCGCCTGGCAGGCGCCGTTCCGGGAGCGGAAGCTGGCGCCCATCAAGCGCCACAACGACCTGTCGTCGGCGCGCCGCGTGCTCGACGTCGGATGCGGGCCGGGTACGAACGCCCCTCACTTCCGTGGGATGGACTACCTGGGGCTCGACATCAATCCGGCCTACGTCGAGCGCGCCCGGGCCCGTTACGGGATGCGCTTCGAGGTCGCCGACGTCACGCGTCACGAGGTGCGCGGCGAGGCGTTCGACTTCATTCTCGTGAACAGCCTCTTCCACCACATCGACGACGAGGGCTGTGACCGGATTCTCGGTCACCTGGCGACGCTGCTCACCGACGACGGGAGGGTCCACGTGCTCGACCTGGTGCTTCCGCCCCATGCATTTCCGGCGCGCTTGCTCGCGCGCATGGATCGGGGCGACCATCCGCGGCCGCTCGGCGCCTGGAAGGAGCTGCTGGGGCGACACTTCGAGGCCGATCTGGTCCAGCCGTACGACCTCGGAGTGGCCGGCGTGGCACTCTGGAAGATGGTCTACTTCCGTGGCCGACCCTGGCGCGCGCGCGGGCCCGGGAGCGGCTCGTGAGCGAGCCCCGCGTTTCCGTCGCGGTCCCACTCTTCAACGAGGAGGAGAGCTTCGCGGAGCTGCTTCGGCGGGTGGGCGCCGTCCTCGACGGGCTCCCAGGAGGCCCGCACGAGATCGTGCTGGTCGACGACGGCAGCTCCGATCGCACGCGGGCGCTCATGGAGGAGGCCGCGACGTCCGACCCGCGTGTCGTCGCGGTGTCGTTGTCCCGCAATTTCGGCCACCAGCCCGCGTTGTCCGCCGCCCTCGACCACTCCTCCGGCGACGTGGTCGTCCTCCTCGACGGCGACCTCCAGGATCCGCCGGAGGAGATCCCCCGCTTCCTGGCCGCGCACATGGAGGGCTACGACGTCGTCTACGCCAAGCGCGAGCGTCGCAAGGAGCCGCTGTGGCTGCGCTTCTGCTACTGGGCCTACTACCGGCTGCTGGCGTGGATGGCGAGCCCCGCGCTCCCCCTCGACGCGGGGGATTTCTCGCTCCTGTCACGCCGCGTCGTGGACGAAGTCCGCCGCGCACCGGAGCGACACCGCTACCTGAGGGGGCTGCGCGCCTGGGCGGGTTTCCGTCAGCTCGCGCTCCCGGTCGAGCGCGCCGGACGGCACGCCGGCGCCTCGAAGTACTCCTTCGGCCGCCTGGTGGAGCTCGGGCTGGACGGGATCTTCTCCTTCTCGATCGTCCCCATCCGCGCCGCGGCGTTCCTGGGCGCGGGCGCGGTCCTCCTCACCGTGCTGTTCGCGCTGTACGCGGTCTGGGTCAAGGTGGTCCAGGGCCGCACGCCCCAGGGCTTCACCGCGCTGATCGTGGTGGTGACGTTCGTCTCGGGGGTTCTTCTCTTCTTCCTGGGGATCATCGGCGAGTATGTCGGCCGCATCTACCAGGAGGTGAAGGCCCGCCCGCTGTACGTGGTGGACCGCGTAGTGCGCGGCGACGGGAGGACGGAGGGATGACGCGCCGACGTCCCACCCACCTCCGCTGATGGACCCCGCCTACGCGGCCCGCTATCGGGACCTGTACGAGCGCCACTGGTGGTGGCGCGCACGCGAGGCCGTCGTCCTCCGCGAGATGGACAGGCTGCGTCCCGCCGGCGGATGGCGGCGCGCCCTCGACGTGGGGTGCGGCGACGGGCTCCTGTTCGGGCGCCTGGGCGGATACGCCGCGTCCGTCGAGGGGGTCGAGCCGGACGCCGCCCTCGTCACCGACAAGGAGCGCGCCTCGGGACGGATCCACGTGCGCCCCTTCGACGCCTCGTTCCGACCCGGCCACCGCTACGACCTGATGCTCTTCCTCGACGTCCTCGAGCACATGGACGACGCGGCCGGCGCGGTGGCGCACGCCGCCTCGCTCCTCGAGCCCGGGGGGGTCGTGCTCGTCACGGTGCCCGCGTTCAGGTCGCTGTGGACCACCCACGACGACCTGAACCGACACGTGACCCGGTACACGCGTGGCGAGCTCATCGGGCTGCTGTCCCCCCACCTGACGGTCGAGCGCTCCCGCTACTTCTTCCGCTGGGTGCATCCGGCCAAAGTCGTGCAGCGCGCGCTGGAGGCGGTGCGCCGACCGGAGCCGAGGCCGCCGGAGGTGCCGCCGCCGCCCCTCAACGCCACCATGTACGCCATGTCGCGCGTGGAGGAGGCCGTACTCGGCTGGTCCGCGATGCCGCTGGGATCGTCGCTCATGGCCGCGGCGCGCCGGCCGGCGAACCGGTCCTGATCCTCCAGCCGGCGGAGCACCCCCGAGGGTCAGCCCTCGCGCTGCGCCTTCCGGGCCCGCTCGGACAGTCGAGGCTCGCCGATCCGGTCCGCGAACCCCGCGAAGTCGGCCGTCGGTCCCCGCCAACGCAGCTCGGCGACGTCCCCGAAAAGGGGCGCGTCGGTCCGCAGCGTCGCCAGGTCTTTGAACAGGAGCGCCTGCTCGCGGTCCTCGCCGAGGACGGAGTCGGGGAAGTCCTCGATGGCGCCGTGCCGGTTCAGGAGCCGCGCCGCCGTCACCGCACCGATTCCGGCGATTCCCGGGAACCCGTCGGCCGCATCGCCTACCAACGCCAGGTAGTCGGGGATGAGCACCGGCACCACGCCGAACTTCTCCCGCACCCCCTCCTCGTCGCGGACCTTCTTCCCGCGCCGGTCCACCTGGACCACCCGCTCCCCCCGCACGCACTGCGCCAGGTCCTTGTCGGGCGTCCAGATGCAGACCTTCTCCACCCGGTCGTCCGCTTCCGCGAGTCGGGCGGCGGAGGCCAGGCCGTCGTCGGCCTCCAGCTCCACCATGGGCCACATCGCCACGCCCATGGCCTCCAGCCCTTCCTCCAGGGGATGGAACTGCGCGGCCAGCACCGGCTCGACGCCTTCCCCCGTCTTGTAGCCCGGCCACAGGTCGTTGCGGAACGACTCGACGACGTGGTCGGTGGCTACGCCCACATGGGTGGCGCCCTCCTCCACCATCTGCAGCACGGTGCGCAGCACGCCGGCGACGGCGCCGAACGGCGGGTCCCCGCCTTTCGCGAAGCGGCGCAGGCCATAGAAATGGCGGAACAGCTCGTACGTGCCGTCCACGAGATGGACGATCATCGGCGGCCCTCCACACACCCCTACCGCGTCTTCCCCCCGTCCACCGCGAGCACCTGGCCCGTGACCCACCCCGCGAAGTCCGACGCGAAGAACAGCACCGCATGGACGATGTCGGCCGGGGTGCCGAGCCGCTTCAGCGCGATGCGCTCGACCAGCGCCTGCTGGCCCTCCGGCCCGTAGGACTCCCACTGCCGCTCGGTGCTCGGGTTCGAGCGGACGAACCCGGGAGCGACGTTGTTCACGGTGATACCCCAGGGCCCGAGCTCGTGGGCGAGCTGCCGGGTCAGCCCGATCTGCCCGGCCTTGGCGGACGCGTACGCCTGGATGCCGGTGAGGCTCACGCTCAGCCCCGCGCCCGACGAGATGTTCACGATCCGACCGTAGCTGGCAGCCTTCATGGCCGGGGCCACCGCCTGGGAGCACCAGAACGCGCCCCCCATGTTGACGGCCACGACACGGTGCCAGTCCGCCGGGGAGATCTCCTCGATGGGCCGACCCACCTGCCCGAGCACGCCCCCCGCGTTGTTGACGAGCACGTCGATGCGCCCGGCGGCGTCCAGCGCCTCCTCCGCCCAGGCCTGCACCGAGTCCCGGTTCGTTACGTCCACCACCGACACCGTGCACGCCTCGCCCACCAGGTCCGCCGTCTCGGCGAGCTCGGCCGCATCCAGGTCGCAGGCGAACACCCGGGCTCCCCGCGCCGCGAACGCGCCCGCCATCGCCCGCCCGAAGCCGTGGGCGGCGCCCGTGACCATGACCACCCGGTTCTCGAACGTGATGTTCACGATGCCCACCCTCCTTCGAGCTGCTCGCGTGTCTCCCGTACACCGATCTCCCAGATCGCCAGCAGCTCCTCGTCGGGTCGCTCGTACCAGCCGCCGAAGGACCCGTCGCCGAGCCGCTCGCGGAACGCCTCGGGAGAGAGACCCTCGCGCCCGCTCAGGTCCACCGACGCCTTGTGGCCCGACGGCACCTCCACGCCTGCCACACGCGTCCAGGGGAATCCCTCCATCCACGAGGCGTGCGACGCCGCCTGGTCGATGGCCTTCACCGCGGCCATCGTGCGCGGCGCCTTCCACCAGTCGTGCCACAGCACGCGGGCGTCGTGTCCCGCGGCCCAGGCCTCGGCCGCCGGACGTGCCCCGGAGTTCCCGCCGTGACCGTTCACGACGAGGATCCGACGGAAGCCGTGCCCGCGCAGGCTGCCCAGGATCTCGGACAGGACGCGCTCGTACGTCCCTGGCGTGAGCGTGACGGTGCCGGGAAAGGCCATGAAGTAGGGCGTCAGGCCATACGAAACCACCGGGAAGACGGGGACCCCCAGAGGCTCGGCCGCGTCGGCCGCCACCCGCTCCGAGAGGATCGCGTCCACGGCCAGGCTCAGGTACGCGTGCTGCTCCGTGCTCCCCAGGGGAAGCACGCAGCGGTCGTCGTTCTCCAGGTAGTGCTCGACCTGCATCCAGGTCGTATCCGAGATGCGCATGGAGGCGCTCCGTTTCTCGTGTCCGTCGCCGATCAGCGACCGTCGAGGACAGCGGCCGCCGCCCTCGCGATCTTCTCCTGGGCCACCGGAAGCGCGAGGTGCTCTCGACGCGCCAGCGGAACCCAACGGCGATTCTCGTGGTCGGCGCCCCTCCCCGCCAGGAGCACCGGGTGATAGCGGGCGTCGAGGTGCGTGAAGCGGTGGCGCACGACGGGGAGCGGCCGCGGGGAGACTCCGCCCACGAGGGTCGCCCCCGCCTCGCGGGCTGCCCTCCGCGACGCCTCGGTCGTCGGGACGCCTCCCACCACCTCACCCCCGGGATCGCCGTCGCCGTCCAGCGGTGCCTCGGGGAACGACCACAGTCCTCCGAGCAGCCCACCCTCGGGGCGCCGCACCAGGAGCACCCGATCGCGGTCGTCCACGACAACCGCCACGGCGAGCGAAGCCACCGGCACCGCCCGGTGGCGGACCCGAGTCGGCCGCTCCTCCTGCGTGCCGGCCCGCCTCGCCGCACACCACGGCGCCACCGCACAGGCCGCGCAGACCGGCGCCCTGGGCGTGCACACGGTCGCCCCCAGCTCCATGAGCGCCTGGTTCCAGTCGCCGGGACGCCCCGGATCGACGAGATCGGCGGCCACTCCCCGGAGCCAGACGGCCGTGGGCGCGGCCTCGTCGAAGAGCCGGGCGAGCACGCGCTTCACGTTTCCGTCCACCGCCGGCACGGCCCGGCCGAACGCGATGCTCGCCACGGCTCCCGCCGTGTATTCGCCGACGCCCGGGAGACCGCGCAGCGCCTCGTACGTGTCGGGGAGCTCGCCGGCGTGGCGCTCGCGCACGACGCGCGCTCCTTCGTGCAGGCGCGCCGCCCGCCGGTAGTAGCCCAGACCCTGCCAGGCCAGGAGCACTTCGTCCCGTGTGGCCTCGGCCAGCGCCTCGACGTCGGGGAACAGCTCCAACCAGCGCCTGTAATACGGGATGACCGTCTCCACCCGGGTCTGCTGCAGCATGACCTCGGAGACCCAGATACGATACGGGTCACTCTCGTGCCGCCACGGCAGGTCGCGGCGGGCCCGGTCGTAGTGATCGAGCAGGGCTCGGCGAACGGCCTCCACGACGCCGGGAGGCAGGGCGGGCAGGTCCGGCGCCCCGGATCGGCTCATGGCGTCGACGCTTTCTCGGACGTAGGCTGCCCCATGCGCTTCACCACCTACAGCAAGTACAAGGGTCGCTGGCTCGACGCGCTGAACCTCGAGTCCCTCATGGAGCTCCTCTCGGACTTCCTTCTGGACGGGGGATTCGCCGGAGGGCCGAACTTCCACCCCTACTGGGGCTGGTCGGGCCTCGACGAACCCAATTCCACCGACTCGCTGAAGGAGGCCCTCCTGCGGGCGCTCCTGGAGAGCGGCCAGCTCACGCCCGAGATGATCGCGGAGCTGCGCGGAGAAGGCGAGGGGGACGAGGAGGTGCGGCGGGAGATCGCCGAGCTCCTCGACCAGCTGGTGCAGAAGATGGTCGAGGAGGGCTACATCTCCCTGGAGGGCGGCGAGCCGTCCCTTCCCGGCCAGACCTACGACGTCACCGGTCAGGGCAAGGTGGACGAGGCGAAGGAAGCGGCCCAGAAGGTCGAGTTCAACCTCACGCAGAAGGGGATGGACTTCCTCGGCTATCGGGCGCTGCGTGGACTGCTGGGCGCGATGGGGAAGGCCGACTTCGGCGTGCACGACACGCCCCAGCTCGCCACGGGTGTCGAGGCCGAGGCCGCCTCGAAGCCGTACGAGTTCGGCGACACCCTCAACCTGGACATCGCGGCGACGCTGAAGAACGCGATCGAGCGCCAGGGGCTCAAGGTTCCGCTGGATCTCGACTACGGCGACCTGATGGTGCACCAGGCGGAATACCGCTCCTCGTGCGCCACCGTGCTGATGCTCGACATCAGCCACTCGATGATTCTCTACGGGGAGGACCGGTTCACGCCGGCCAAACGCGTCGCGCTCGCGCTCTCGCACCTCATTCGGACGCAGTTCCCCGGTGACTCCCTCCGTGTCGTCACCTTCGGCGACCGGGCGACCGAGATCCCGCTCTCGCAGCTGGCCAAGGCCCAGGTCGGTCCGTACCACACGAACACGGCGGAAGGGCTGGAGATCGCCCGCCGGATCCTCGGCTCCCAGAAGAAGGACATGATGCAGATCATCATGATCACGGACGGGAAGCCGAGCGCCATCACTCTCCCCGACGGCCGGGTCTACACGAATTCCGGTGGCCTCGACGCCCACATCCTGAAGCGCACCTTCCACGAGGTCGCGGCGTGCCGGAAGGCGGGCATCCTCATCAACACCTTCATGCTCGCCCGTGACCCGCACCTGGTGCAGTTCGTCCAGAAGGTGACCGAGATCGCGCGGGGCAAGGCGTACTTCACCAGCACACTCACGCTCGGCCAGTACATCATGATGGACTTCATGAAGCGGAAGCGGCGGAGGGTGGGGTGATCGTCGGCCCGCGCCTCGCGTTCCTGGGGGCGCTCCTGGCGGTCGGCTGCACCGAGCATCGTGATGCTCCGCCCGTCGCGGAGGAGCACCCCCTCCCGGGGGGGTACGAGGCCGCGGTCGACACGATCCGCGGAGATCCTGGACAGTTCGAGCTGACGCTCGAGGGTGACGTCGTCCACATCATGACCGGGCCGGCCGGCGTCGCATGGCGGCCGGAGGACGTGGTGGACCGGGGAGATTTCCTGGCCGAGGCGACCTTCACGTTGTCCGGCGCGCCGCCCGGGTACCGCGAGGCCTACGGGATCTTCGTGGGAGGTCGGGACCTGGACGGCCCCGCCCCCCGGTCCACGTACCTCATCGTGCGCCCTACGGGGGAGTTCCTCGTCGGGCAGCTCGAGGGCGACAGCACCGCCACGATCGCGGACTGGACGACCTCCGACGCGGTCCAGGGTGTGCGTGCGCACGGCGACGAGCCCGTGAACGTCCTCGGGATCCTGAGGGAAGGCGAAGAGATCCGCTTCCTCGTGAACGGCACCGTCGTGCACACGGTACCGGCCTCCACCATCGACACCGGCGGCATCGCCGGGGTGCGCATCAACCACCGTCTCGACGTCCGTGTGGCGTCGTGGTATCTGGGAGCACCTCCGCTGGAGACGCCGGTGACGTCCCCCTGAGGGTGCGGCTCAACCGCCCTCTCGCTCCGCCGCCACCCTGGCCTTCACGTCCTCCAGCTCCCGCGCCGCCCACGCTCCGTCGGGCGTGCCCGCCAGCTCCTCCGCCATGCGCGCGAGCTCGGGCGCCGCCCGGGCCGGCTCCCCCATCCGGTGCACGTACAGCTCCACCAGCTCCCTGCGCGCGAGGATCGCCAGGCCGGACGGCATGGCGGACTCGCCGAGCGCCCGCCGGAACCAGCGCGCCGCGTCGACGGGACGGTCCAGGTGGTCGCGGTAGATGCGGGCGACGCGCAGGTAGGGCGTCGGGTCGGCGGCGTCCTGGGCCACGGCGAGCTCGAACGCCGTCACCGCCTCCTCATGCTCCCCGCGAGCCACCAGGGACTCCGCGTAGGAGTACTCCTTCTTGGGCGGCGTGGTGCGGCCCGACGGAGCGTGGAGCTTCGACGCCGCGGCCCCGGCGCGGCCCGTCAGGAAGAGCGTGCCTACGGGCACGGCCGTGGCACCCGCCAGGGCGCACAGGACAGCCAGCCATACCGGGGCGCCCTGGTGGGTCAGGAAGTAGCCCAGCATGGAGCCGAGGACGAGCCCTGGCAGGCTGCCCAGAAGAGCGATCGTGCGGACGCTTCGTCCCACGGCGTCCACGTCGCGCGGCCCGCTCCGGGCGGGCGCCTCCGTGAAGCGGCGCCGCGTCCTCTCCTCTCCGGAGAGCGGATCGCGACTGTGTTGGACCATCGTCGGCGACGGCCCTGCGGGGGCTCACTCCTCCGGCGTGTCCGTCTCGTCTTCGGGGGGCAGGCCCCTCAGCTCGCGAGCGCGTCGCCGCAGCCACATGCCAAAGCCCCCGACCACCCCCAGGGGGAAGAGGCTCATGAACGCCGTCGTCGCGAGGTACGCGGCCCGATTCTCCTCCCGCGGATCGAAGCACACCGGACAGGCATGTGCCACGTCCGGCACCACGACGAGGAGGAGGAGGACGAGAACGGGGATCCAGCGTCGGCTCATCATAAGTACACCTTCACATAGAGCACGGGCCACACCAGGACCACGAAGTACCAGAAGGCCTGCACGGTGGCGAACTCGGTCGCGGTGAGCTGCTGTCTCCGCAGCCGGAACCACGCCCACGCGAGAGCGAGGATCGCGGCCACGGCGTGCAGCGCGTGCGTCCCGACGATGAGGTAGAAGAAGCCGCCGTACGCACTCGACTGCATCGTGAGCCCATCGTCGAGGAGCGCCACCCACTCGACGCCCTGGAACACGACGAAGAACATCCCGAGCAGCACGGCGAGCGCCATCGGTACCAGCGCCCGCGACGGGTGCCGGCGGTAGGCGAGGTGCGCCAGGACGAGGAGCAGCCCGCTCGCCAGGAGCGCCGCGGTGTTCAGCGCCGTGGACTCCACGGGAAGGCGTGGCTGTCCGAACGGTGGCCACATCTGTCCGGCCGCCCGCGACTTGACGATCGCGTGCGCCGAGATCATCCCCGCGAAGAGCATCGCCTCCGTGAAGATGAACAGCATCATCCCGAGGACGCCGGAGGACACCAGCCGACGCGGGCGTCGGGGCTCCCGGTGGGCGTCCAGCGACAGGACCACGCTTCCCGTGGACAACGTTCCGCCTACCCCTTCTTCAGGGTCTTGATGTACGCCAGCAGCGCCTCCGCCTTCGCCTGGTCGTAGAGCGCGCCCCACGCCGGCATGAGCGGCGACTTGCCGACGGACGCGCCGCCTTCCCGGATCGCCTTGATGAGCACGTCGTCCGTCTTGTCCTTCCAGAACGCAGGATCGGTGAAGTTCGCCGGCTTCGGGTCCAGGGCCGCGGCCCCGGGGCCGTTGCCTTCACCCGTCGTCCCGTGGCACGTGGCGCACACGGTCTGGAATTGACCCTTGGCGTCGAATGCCTGCTGCGCGGGCGCCGCCGCCGTCTCCGTGGTGGCCGCCGGGGCCTCCGCCGCAGCGGCCTCCGCGACCTCGGCCTCGTGCAGCGGCTCGATGCCCCGGGCCGTCGCGGCCAGCGCGGCCTGGTTGACCCACTGGTGGCCGGTGTGGTGCATCACGTCGGGCGAGACGCCCGCGAAGAAGAGGAACATCAGGATAAGCGAGGTGGCCAGCATCCACTTCATGATCCGCTTCTCCCACCTCAGATGCATGAAGTTCTGCACGACCAGGTTCGCCTTGACCAGCGCGATCCCGAACGCGGTGATCAGCGTGAGCCAGACGATGCCCAGGTGCGGGCCGGCCACGCTGATGGCAAGGAGGATCACCAGCGTGATGTAGATCTTCTTGTAGTTCGGATGATGATGTTGCTCGGACATGTCGATTTCTACTCGGCTGAACGCCTATTTCGCGATGTAGAGCAGGGGGAACAGGAAGATCCAGACAACGTCGACGAAATGCCAGTAGATGCCGATCAACTCCACCCGCTGGAGCTCTCTGCCACGAGCGGCGTCACGCGCCACGAACGCCATCACGATCGCTCCGGCGATGACGTGCATGGCGTGCAGGCCCGCTGCCGTGTAGTAGAACGACCAGAACCCGTTGGCCGTAATGGTGAACCCCTCACGGATCTCGTGGGTCCACTCGGCGCTCTTGACCAGGATGAACGTGGCCGCCCCCCCGATGGTCATGAACAGGTAGCGGGCCGCCTGCTTTCCGTCCCCGTGCTCGGCCGCCTGGTGGGCCAGCACCGCCGTGAAGCTCGAGCTGAGCAGCACGAAGGTGTTGAACGCACCGATCCACGTGTTGGTGCCCGCGGCGGCGTTCGCCCACTCCGGGTGCCCGAGTCGGTGCATGACGTAGGAGGCGAGCAGACCGCCGAAGATGACGACCTCGGAGGCCAGGACCCACCAGACGGCCAGACGGCCGGTGGGAATCCCGGTGGCGCTACGCGTCGTTGCGATGGGCTTCTGCACGGTGCGTTACCCTCGAGCAGGCTGGTTCTGGGGAGGCAGGTTCTGCGGCCAGTAGTCCATCCCTTCGGGCGCGTCCGGGTGCCCGTACTCGTAGGGCCCACGGTAGACCTTCGGCAGCTGGTCCGGTGGCCAGTTGCCGTGCGGCGGCGGTGAGTCGGCCGTCCACTCTAGCGTGTTCGCCTTCCAGGGGTTCTTCGGCGCTTTCGGCCCGCTGATCCAGCTCTTGATCACGTTCCAGAAGAAGAAGATCTGGAAGAAGAGCATCACGATCAGCGCCCCGGTCGCGAGGATGCGCAGCGGCTGCATGTGCTGCAGCTCGGGGAAGTTCTGGAAGTTGTAGATGCGGCGGTGCTGACCGCCGAGGCCCAGAACGAAGAGCGGGATGAAAATGACGTTGAAGGGGATGACCGTGCCCCAGAAGTGGATCTTGCCGAGGCGGTCGTCCATCATCTTCCCGAACATCTTCGGGAACCAGTATGTGAAGGCCGCGAAGGTCCCTATGATCGCGATGGGGAAGAACGTGTAGTGGAAGTGCGCCAGCACGAAGTAGGTGTCGTGCAGGTAGACGTCGGCGCCGCTGGCGCCGAGGAAGATCCCCGTGACACCTCCGATCAGGAACTCGCCGATGAACGCCAGCGCCCACAGCATCGGCGTGGTGAGGTGGATCGAGCCCCCATACAGCGTGGCGATACTCACGAACAGCATCTCGGCGATGGGGACCGAGATGAGCAGGGTCGTCACGGTGAAGATGTTCGCCATGCGCGGGTCGATCCCCGCGATGAACTGGTGGTGGGCCCACACGAAGAAGCTCAGGACGGCCGTGGCCACCGCCGTGTACAGGATGATCTTGTAGCCGAACAGCTTCTTGCGCGCGAAAGTGGCGATGATGTCGATCACCATCCCGATCGCCGGGAAGAGCACGACGTAGACCTCGGGGTGGCCGAAGAACCAGAACAGGTGCTGCCAGAGGATCGGGTCGCCGCCGCGATTCGGGTCGAAGAAGCCGGTGCCCAGGTTCTGGTCGAACAGGAGCATGATCGCGCCGGCGATCAGCGGCCCGACCGAGAGCATGAACACGATGCTCGCGATGACGATCATCCATGGGGTCATGGGGATGTCGTAGGCCTTCATCCCCGGAGCCCGCGAGTTCATGAGCGTCGTGATGAAGTTGATCCCGCCCAGGAGGAACGCCACGAACTCCAGCGCCACCGCGGTCAGCCACATGCTGGCGCCCAGCCGCGTGAGGTTGTAGGCGGAGTTCGCCGACAGCGGCGGATAGGACGTCCACGCTCCCCCGAAGCCGCCGCCCGGCACGAACAGCGAGGCCAGCACGACGAGCACACTCAGCAGGAAGACCTGGTAGGACAGCCGGTTGATGCGCGGAAACACCATGTCGTCCGCGCCGATCATGAGCGGAATGCAGAAGTTCCCGAAGGCGGCGATGAGCACGGGCATCGCCACCCAGAAGATCATGATCGACCCGTGATTGGTGATCAGCGCGTTGTACTCGGCCGGTGACACCACGCCGTAGAGCGGCACCGACGTGCCGGGGAAGGCGAGCTGCATGCGGAACACGTAGGCCATGAACCCGCCGACCATGGCCATGAACATCCCCGTGAAGAGGTATTGCATGGCGATGATCTTGTGGTCCGTGGACCAGATGTACTTCAGGATTCCCTGCGGTCCATGATCCGCGTGAGCGCCGTGCTCGTGGGTCTGGGCCATCGTCGCTATCCTCTCCCTACTGGGCGCTGGCGGGACTGTGCTGCGCGATCCACTGCTCGTGCTCGCTCGCGGTCTGCACGTTGATGTGACCGAGCATCACGCCGTGTCCGATCCCGCAGATCTCCGCGCACTGGATGTCGAACGTCCCGGCCACCGTCGGTCGGAACCAACCGGTGATCGTGCGGCCGGGGACCGCGTCCTGCTTCAGCCGGAACACCGGCACGGAGAAGTCGTGGAGCACGTCGCGGGAGGTGAGCTCGAAGTGGTAGGTCTTCTCGTTCTCGACGTACAGGTTGTCCGTCGTGTAGATGTCGTCCGCGGTATCCAGCTCCCCGTCCTGTCCCGGCTGTTGGAACACCCACGCCCACTGCTGGCCGATCACGCGCACCGTGTAATCGGCCTCGGGGAGGTGCTGCTTGACGTTGTACCACACCCGCACGGCACCGACGATGATGAACACGTCGCAGACCAGCACCAGCGCGTGCGGGATGGTGATCCACCGCTTCAGGTGCTTTTCCTTCCCGGTGATGTACTGCGTGCGGACGTCGGGCTTGGCGCGGAAGCGGAAGATGAGCCAGAAGAAGACCGCCTCGGCCAGGATCAGCCAGAAGCCCACCAGGACCATGACGAGCGCGATCAGCCCGTCGATGGAGCCGGCGAAGGACGAAGCCTCTTGGATCAGTCTCTCGACCATGGATCAGGAGTCCGGATGGGTCAGAGGATGAACACGAAGACGGCACCGATGAACAGCGCCGCCCCGATGATCAGGACGATGAACGTGTGCTCGGCGTCGACGATCGCCGGGTTCTGCTCGTCGGGCGGGGGCGCCAGGGAAGGGTCGTCGGATTCCGTGACGGCGTCCCGCGCGTCGTGTGCCACGTCGTTGGTCATGGGTCTGATCGCTCCCGGCGCTACTGCAGGGTCTGGATGTACGCGACGACGTTCGCCATGGCCTGGTCGTCGAGGGCGAGGGAGTTGGGGCGCATGGTGGCGCCCGAGATGTCGGCGGGGTCCGTTCCCCGCAGCCCGCCCTTGAACTTGTGCAGCTGCGCCAGGAGGTACCAATCGGCCTGACCCACGAGCGGCGGGGCGTTCACGGCCTGGTTGCCCGCACCCTGCGGGCCGTGGCACGCGGCGCAGACCTGGTAGGTGGCCTGGCCCGCCTGCGCGTCACCCCCCTGGAGGGTCGGCTCGGACGGGACGCGTGGCAGGCTCGCCACGTACTGGGCCACGGACTCGAGGTCACCGGGCAGATCGAGCGTCCACGACATCGACTTCATGCGGATGCCCGTCGTGTCCCACGGGTTGTAGCCCCGGTGCGCGGCCTGGAACTTCTCCAGCTGAGCCTGCACGTACCACTGGGGCAGCCCGGCGATGTTCGGAGCCGCGAGCGCCTCCGTTCCGTGACCGTTCGGGCCATGACAAGGCGTGCAGTTGCCGAAGATGGCCTGGCCGCGGGCGATCCCCGGCGTCGGCGCCTGGTTGCACGCCGTCACGGTGACGAGCAGCACTCCCGTGCACGCCTGCCTGATCCAAAGTCGCGCCATGTTCCTCACCTGGTGGCTCTCGTCACAACGCGGCCGGGGCCGACCCGTCCGCGAACAAGACTCGTTCTCCGAGACCGGATCACACCCCTAGCACCGGGGAGTTCCGTCCCGTGTCTTCCATCTCGGTTGTCCTGGGGTCCTGCGACTACGTGGTGGTCCCCTCCAGAGGGATCGCCTCGTCGATGAGCATGATCGGGATGTCGTCCCTCACGGGATAAAGGAAGAGCCCGTCTTCCCGAACCAGTCCTTCACGGACCGGCTCGGTGACGAGCTCCCCACCCCGGTTCTGCACGCCGCCGGCTTCGATGGCCGCGTTCAAGCGCGCAAGCAAGCCCTCGTCCGCGACGCGGACGGGTTGTCTGGATTCTGGACACACGAGAATGTCCAGCAACGCCTGTTCGACCAACGGATGCCTCCTCGGCGCCCCCTTTGCGCCTCTACCCGCATCGGACTCCGCGGTTTCCCACATGTTTCGGGGGCATGGAGGGGGAACTTGCGCGGAGCCGGATAAGGTATCAGCGTCGGCGGATGATTGGGAGACCGGGCCGGAAATGCAACCACCGGGCTGAATGGAGGCACGTCTTGAAGGCGCGACGGATCACGGGATCGTGGGGGCTGATGGTGCTGTGGGCGGCGTGGGCGTGCAGCCCCGCCGCGGGGGGCGATACGGCGCCCACCCGGACCGCGGCCGAGGTGCCCGCCGTCGACACCACGCCGCGGCCGGAGCCGGGACAGGCCTGGGTGATCTTCGGAGCGGACACGGTCCGGGCCGAGGTGGCCAGGACTCCAGACCAGCGCGAACAGGGCCTGATGTACCGGCAGGAGCTACCCGACGGAACCGGCATGCTGTTCGTCTTCGACACCGAAGAGGTGCGATCCTTCTGGATGGAGAACACCTACGTGCCGCTGGACATCGCCTTCCTCGACGTCGCGCTGCGCGTGGTGGACATCCAGCAGATGGCTCCCCAGACCACCGATCCCCACGAGAGCGCCGGGCCGGCCATGTTCGCCCTCGAGGTGGCGCAGGGGTGGTTCGCCGCCCATGGGGTGAAGGTGGGCGACCACGCCACGGTGGTGCTCGGGCCGTAGTCCCGGACTACCCGACCGCCTCCCGGAGCCCCTCGAGCAGCGCCTCCACGTCGGTCTCGTCGTTGTAGACGTTGGGAGACAGGCGAAGCGCGCTCCCCCTCAACGACGCCACCACACGGAGACGCTCCAGCGCCTCCTTCAAGGCCACCAGGTCCAGGCCGGGCGGCATGCGCAGCCCGAAGAGGTGTCCCCCGCGCCACCGCTCCTCCTCGACGGTGAAGCCCAGGGCGGCCGCCTCCTCCAGCATCGAGCCCGTGAGCCGTCGGCAGTACGCCTGGATCCGCTCCGGACGCCACTCGGAGACCAGCCGCATGGAGGCCGCGGCCATCGGCACCAGCGCGAAATTCGACCGCTCGGCCACGTCGTAGCGGATCGCACCCGCCTGGTAGCCCTCCCGGTACTCCACCAGCCGCTGGAAATCCTCGCTCTTCTCGCGGCCGATCCACGTCTCCTCGAGGGGCGTGCCGTCGTCGAAGCGCGGGCCGAACCACCCCATCCCCACCGAGTACGGCCCCAGCAGCCACTTGTAGGCCGCGACGATCAGTGCGTCGGGCCGCACCTCCTGCACGTCGAACGGGAGCGCGCCGACGGACTGGGTGCCGTCCACCACCAGCGCCGCGCCGACCTCGCGGCAGCGCCGGCCGACCTCCATCAGATCGAAGCGCGTGCCGTCGGTCCAATGGACGTGGGGCACCGCCACCACCGCGGTGGACTCGTCGATGTGGCCGAGGAGCACCTCGTTCCACGCCTGTCCCCGACCGGGCCCGGCCGGGGGTGTGGCGAAGCGCACCCCGGCTCCGCATTCCCGCGCGCGCCGGGTCCATGCGTGCACGTTCCCGGGAAACTGCTCGTGCGTGAGCACGATGTTCTGGCCGCGTGCCACGGGAAGGTTGCGCGCCGCGACGGCGATACCGTACGAGACGCCGGGCAGGATGGCGACGCGGTCGGGATCGTCCCCGTTCACCAGTCCGGCGAAGAGGCGCCGCACGTCGTCGCTCGGCGCGAAGAAGTCGTCCACGTGGATGGACGTGGGGTCCAGCTTGCGACGGATGCCCGCCACGCCGGTCTCTTCGGCGACGCGCGGGATCGGCCCCATGTAGGCACAGTTCAGGTAGTGCAGTCCCTCGGGCAGGCCGAACGCCTGGCGTTGGCAGTCGAGATCGTCCACGGGCATGCTCCGGCTCGGTCGGCTGGCGTCGGCAGTCGGCCCCGATCGATCACCGACGCCCGCGTGTCAAGGTCCGCTACTCGTCGTCCCACTGACGTGCGTGACGGGCAACGTACGCGATCAGTCCCAGGAAGCCGATACCGACCACGACCAACCCGACGATCTCGAACAGGCTCATGGGACGCTACATCCCCAGCCAGTAGTTCACCTTGACGATGAAGCGGTCGTCGGAGCGCGCATCGAAGAGTGCGCCGACGTCGCGACCGAAGTCGAAGTCCCCGACCATCGCCTTGTCCGACTGCCGCCGCTGCCACACCAGGAAGACCGTCGAGCCTGGTCGATACTCCCAGCGCAGCACCACGTTACCGACAAGCGAGCGCACGTTGAAGTCGCGCTCATCGAACGAGAAGTCAGCGACGCCGTCGCCGTCGAAGTCGACGTGCTGTTCCCCGTCCAGCAGGCAGATGTCGCCGCCCGAGCAATGCACGCCGGCGTCGGTCGTCGCAGCGCTTCCGGGGCGGAAGACGCGGAAGTCGAAGGTTCCCGGCCGCACGAGCTGCTTGTAGGTGACGAAGTTACCCGAGGAGAGCAACGGCTGCGCGAAGAGCTGCAGCGAGAGGTGGGGCGTGAACGTCCAGTCGAGGCGCGTCTCCATGGAAAACGTTCGGCGCTCCAGGTCCGCGAACAGGTAGCGTGTGCCGTACGTGGGCGCGAAGCCGACGTCTCCGGTCTGCTCCACGTATTGGTCGGAGGTGCTCTGGCGCTCCCAACGGGGCCGTACGGAAAGCTCGAGCCGCGCCGAGGGGCGGACGTTCAGCTCCGTGCTCGCCTCGACCGAGTGACCACCTCCGAAGTTGTCGCGCTGGAGCTGCACGTTCCCGCCCCAGCTCACCGTCCTGCGGCGGTCCCCGTTCAGGCGCAGCTCGACCTGGGTGTTTCCCGGCGTCCTCATGATCGGGCCACCCCTCGTCTGCGTGCGGCTCATCGCATCCGGGCTGTACTGGAGTTGGACGTTGCCCGACCAGTAGTTGAGGAGCTCGCCCCGCGCCTCGAGGCTCACGTTGCCGCGCAGGTACGCGTCCTGCCAGGAGCGCAGCGACCCCGCGTGGTCGAGCGCCTCGTGGCTGATGTTGTGGAAGGTCGAGAAGTTGACGTTGTAGCTGCGGAAGACGGAGCCCGGCTGGATCTCCCGGTACCCGAAGCGGAACCCCCCGTCCATCCGCTCCGCCGAGCCCGAGAAGCCCAGATCGTTGATCTCGAAGCCCTTGGTGACCTCCGCCGCCCACACCGACCCGGTCCAGTGCAGGCCGCTGCGCCGCTCGAACTGCAGCCGCCACTCCGCCCCCGAGATCGACGTCGCCGTCGGATCGAGGGAGAAGCGCGTCGCGTCCGGGCGCTGGAAGTAGTGGTTCGAGGACTCCTGGATGCCCGTGATCGCCTCGGGGCTGCCGCGCACCAGGCTTCCGGCGAAGAAGCCCCACAGCGCCCATTCGCGGTCCTTCCATTGGTGCTCGAAGTTCACGCCCGCGTTGAAGGCCGACGAGGGGAGGTCGGCGAAGGAGCCGTCGGCCGGCAGCTCCCGGCTCAGCGCCGTGACGATGCCTCCCACGTGCGACTGGCCGTCGCGAAAGTCCTGTTGGAGCGAGAGGACCCCGTATTCGGTGCGCGGCTCGACGAGGAACTTCCCGATCGCGCCGGAGTCCTCGAACAGCGCGCGGCCGTGCTCCGCACCCGTCACGGCGGCGAGCGCGCCCACCGACAGGCCCGACGACGTGCGCCCGGCGAGCTTCGCCGCGCCAAGGATGGTCGCGTTGTCCGGCACGTCCTCGAACAGCGTCCCGTCCGGGGCCCCATGATGGGGCGAGCGGCCTATGCGCCGGCTGTAGAAGAGCTTGTTCCGCCCACCCGACAGGCTGAAGTCGAACACCCGCGCGTTCTGGACGAAGAAGGGGCGCCGCTCCTCGAAGAACGTCTCGTACGCGGAAAGGTTGATCACGGCGGGGTCCGCCTCGACCTGGCCGAAGTCCGGGTTGATCGTCGCGTCGAGGGTGAAGGCGGCACCCAGACCGTAGCTGAGGTCCAGGCCGACGCGGGCGTTCGTGGCGGTGCCGTCGAAGAATGGGTTCCCGGCGTCGGTGGGGCCGCTGTGCAGGCTGCTCACGACGTAGGGAAGCATCTCGAGTCGCCTCGAGCCGTGCGGGACCCGGATGCCTTCCAGGCGGCCGAACTGGCTCACCGTGCCCTGGCGCAATCGGGACACCAGCGCCAGGAAGGTCTCCTCCTTGCTCGCCAGCCGGGAGCGGTGGACGTTGAACCCCCACACCTGCTCGCCCGCGCCCGCGTCGTAGCGGATCTGCGACAGCGGGATGCGCAGCTCCGCCGTCCAGCCGCGGTCGTCGATAGTCACGGCCGACGTCCACACCGCGTCCCAGGCGGCGTCGTCGCGCTCGTCGTCGTAGAGGTAGCGGTCGCGCTGCACGTTGGCGGCGCTCACCGTGAAGACGTAACCCGTTCGCTGGTCCAGGTTGGGGTCGAACCCGATCTCGACGAAGTCCGCCTGACCCCGGTCGTCCCGGCGGTAGAGCTGGCGCGCGATGCTGTCGGGATGGGCGTCGTGCATGCGCAGCCCCACGTAGATCGCTTCGTCGTCGAAGACGACCCGGACCTCCGTGTCCTGCTCGGCGGGGCGGCCTTCGACCGGCTGCTGCTGCACGAAGCCGGACGCGATCGGGGCGTCCCCCCACGCGGCGTCGTCGAGGACGCCGTCGACGACGATCTCGCCGCTGCGCTCCACCGCCTCGGCAGCGGGTCGAGGGGTGGTGGTCCTGGGAAGCTCTCCGGACCCTTCGTCGTTCTGCCGCGCGTACGCGACCGAGGGGGTGCCCATCGCCAGGAGCGCCGCGAACACCGCGGCGCGTAGTAGACCTCCGGCGAGATCCTCCGCCCTGCCAACGGTCATCTCGGCCCGCCCTCCAGGAACGCCTGCGTCTCGGGGTGCAGCGGGATAGGCGCATCCGCCAGCCGCGCGAGATCGATCTGCTTCGCCATGTCGTGGACCTGTTCCAGGGAGACACGGCCAGCGCCGAGAATGTTCAGCAGCACGTCCACGACGTCGTCATCGAGCTGTTTACGCGCCACGATCCAGTTCATCATCGCCACGGTCGGGATGGGCCGGACCACCCCGGGATACGCACCGGCGGGGATCGCGCCCGCCGAGTAGTAGGGGTAGCGCTGCTTCAGCTCGGCGAGCGCGTTCGCGTCGATGGACAGGAGACGCACGTCTCCGGTGGTGGTCGCCTCCAGCACGGCAGCGGCGGGTATCCCCACCGACATGATCGCCACGTCGATGGCTCCGTCCCGGATCGCCGCGGACGACTCGGAGAAAGACAGATAGCGAGGCTGGATGTCGTCGTAGGTGAGACCGTACGCCTCCAGGAGCTGTCGGGAGATCTGCTCCGTCCCGCTGCCGGCCGCCCCCACGGACACGCGGAGTCCGCGCACGTCGGCCAGGGAGCGGGCGGGCGAAGAGGCCGGCACGAGGATGTGGGTGAGGTTCGCGTAGAGGGGCGCGACGACGACCAGGTCGGGGGCGGGCGAGGGGAAGTCCTCCCCTCCGTGGTAGGCCTCGTACGCCGTCACCGACAGCACGAAGCCCAGGTCGATCTGGCCGGCGACGATCCGCTTGACGTTCTCGACGGATCCCCCCGTGACCTCGGCGGTGTATTGGCGCGAGGAGTCGGCCAGCGAGAGACGGTTGGCGATCGCTCCTCCGAGGGGATAGTAGACGCCACCGGTCCCCCCGGTACCGAGGGAGAGGAAGCGCCGCGGCGCCGAGTCGCCCCCGCCACAGGCGAGGCCGACGCCCAGGAGAGCGGCGCAGGCGACGATCCCCGACAGCTGAGTTCGCAACGTGACAACTCCCGGACGCCTCGCGACGTCCCGTCAGCGAGCCTTCGTCGGCCCGGGACGCAGGAAGACGACGGCCAGAGCCAGAAACCCCGCTCCGTCGGTCGCGAGTCCCGGGAACACCAGGCAGAGCGCGCCCGCGCCGAGGACCAGGCGCTCCCACGGCACGAGGTTCCGCCGGCCGAAGCCCATCGCGGCGGCAGCCAGCGCGGTCACGCCGGCCGTCGCCGTGACGGTCACCCACGCGATCTCGACGACCGGTCCCTCCAGCAGGAGCGGGGGGCCGTATATGAACATGAACGGCACCAGGAATCCAGCGAAGGCCAGGACCGCCGCCGCCCCGGCGGTGCGCACGGCCGGCGCGTCGGCGATCCCCGCGGCGGCGAAGGCGGCGAGCGACACCGGCGGGGTGACGTTGGAGATGCAGCCGAAGTAGAAGATGAAGAGATGGGCCGCGAGCAGGGGAACGCCCAGCTGGACGAGCGCCGGGGCGCCGAGGGCCGCCAGGACGACGTACGCGGCCGTAGTGGGCAGGCCCATCCCCAGCACGATCGAGCCGAGTGCCGTCAGCACCAGCGCGACCAGCAAGCTCCCGTGCGAGAGCGTGACGATCAGCTCCGACATGCGGAGACCGATGCCGGTGAGTGAGGCGACGCCCACGACGATGCCCGCCGCCGCGCAGGCCGCCGCGACCTGCACCGCTCCGCGGCCCGCGCCCTCCACGAGGCGCCGCAACCCGCCGAGGGACGGCCTCGTCGCCGGCGCCAGATACGCCAGGCCGAGTGCGGACACCACTCCCCAGAACGCGGCGCGCATCGGTGAGCGGCCCGCGGCAAGGAACGCCACGATGAGCAGAACCGGGAGGAGGAGGTGGAGGCGGTTGGCCACGCGCTCCGCGCTGCGGGAAGCGGCCGGCTCGATGCCCATCCGCCCGGCGCGGAAGTGGATGGCGGCGAGGAGGGCCGCGTAGTAGAGGAGCGCCGGGATGATCGCCGCCGTGGCTACCCGCACGTAGGGGATGTTCGTCCACGTGGCCAGGATGAACGCGCCGGCTCCCATGATCGGGGGCATGAGCTGCCCGCCGGTGCTCGCCGCGGCTTCGATCGCGCCGGCGAAGAAGGGCTTGAAGCCCGCCCGCTTCATGAGCGGGATCGTGAACGTGCCGGTGGTGACCACGTTCGCCACCGCGCTCCCCGACAACGATCCCATGAAGGCGCTGGCCACCGCCGCGGTCTTGGCCGGCCCGCCACGCGTTCTCCCGGCGACCCGGTCCGCGAGCGCGATCAGGAGCGCGCCGCCTCCTGCGGTCTCCAGCACCGCGCCGAAGAGGACGAAGAGGTAGACGAAGTCCGCCGACACGCCGAGAGGCACACCCCAGATGCCCTCGGTCGACAGGTAGAGGTGCTCGACCAGGCGCTCGGGACCGTAGCCCCGGTGCGCGAGGAAGCCGGGGAGGTGCGGTCCCGCCATGGCGTAGGCCAGCGCGAGCACGCACATGGCGACCAGCCCCCACCCCGTCGCCCGCCGCGCCAGCTCGAGCACGAGCAGGACGGTCACGGTCCCGAACACGAGGTCCAGCGTCGTCGGGGAGCCCGATCGGCGCACCAGCTCCTGGTGCTGCGACGCGAGATAGAGGCAGACGACGACGGTCAGGCCGGCGAACACCCAGGACGCCATCACCGCCGCCCGATGCCACCGCGTCACCCGTTCGCCCGCGTCCGGTGCCATAGCGACCGCCGCCGACCCCGGCGCCCGAAAGGCCAGGAAGCCGAGCACCCCCATGAAGGCCAGGTGCACCGGACGCTGCACCAGCGCGGTGAACGGGGAGATCCCCGCCGCGTAGAGGTGGAACAGCGCCGCGCCGACTGCGGCCGCCGCGGCCACGAAGCGCGCGGCGCGGCTCACGTGTCGGTCTTTCGCCTCATCCGCTACCCGGCAGGAGCGCCAGGAGCGCCGACATCACGACGTAGATCCCCATCGTCACGGCCGCCGCGCTCCCGAAGCTCCTCTTCGGATCGATGGCGCGTGCGCCCTGCGCGACCACGAGCCACGCCCACAGCATCGACAGGTCCATCATTGTCGCCCACTTGAGGAGGTAGCCCGCGGGGAGGAAGAAGAGGAAGGTGCCGACGTTCAGCGTGAGGCGCGGATCGGCCTGCGCGATCTTCAGCGGCACGAGCGCGAGGCCGACGATCGTCGGGATCAGGAACGCGTGGGCCAGGATCGCCAGGTACTGCTTGAATCGACCCTCGTCGCCGAGCACGAACGCGAAGACGAGCGTGACGATGCCCGCCGCCAACAGTGCCATGACGAAGTAGCCGACCGTCCCGCCGACCAGCGCGAAGATCCGTACCACCGACGAGCCACCCGGAAAGGCCGACGCGTCCTGCCCCCGTGCGACCATCTGCTCCCGGATCATCGCGTCCCAGACGTCTCCCGGGATCAGGAGTACCTGGACGATGGCGAGCACGGCGCCGAGCACGAGCGCCGCCGCCCAGTACGGATGACGCGCGAGGGCCTCGACGAGTCGGCCCGGCGAGAAGAACACCTCGACGACCCGCTTGGAGAACGGAGAGGGCTCGAGGGGCTGTGGGGACTGCTCGGTCCCGGTGTCGACCGGGGTCGTGCCCGTGCCTTCCGGCGTGTCCATAGGATAACCTCCGGCGTGCGCTGACCGTTTACATGCCTTCCTGGAGCTTCACCCTGCTCTGCTGACGAACCCGGATGCCCAACGGGAACGGCGCCGCGGAGACGTCCATCGATCCGCGAGCCTCACTGTCGGTGTAGCTCTCCACCATGAGGCCGCGCCGCATGTCCCACAGGACCCACCCGGACATGTTCCCCGACGCCGTCTGCGAGAAGTCCATCCCGGCGATCAGTCCGCTCGCCGTCTGGTCGGTGGTTCCCTCGAGCGTTATGCGCACCAGGCTGCGTCCGTCGATGACCGTGTCCCCCGCGGCGGTGTAGGTCACGATGGACACGGAGTTGATGGACCCCTCGCCCTGGGCGCCCTCGGCGTGGATCGTATCGGTCCACCTCTCGCCGGACGACACGCCCCGGCCCGGCAGCCGGGGGAAGAACGTCTGCGCGAGCAGGATCGGTTGGAAGAACTGCTGGGCGCTCTGGTTGACCTTCGGCTCGGAGACGACGGTGGCGGCGCCCTTCCGGTCGAGGGTGAAGACCAGCGGCCCCTCGATCCCGCTCTCGTCCGCCGACGCGGGCGGACCGGCCGGATTGCTCATGCGCGCGTCGAGGTCGCTCACCGTCATCGACACCCGGACCCCGTCCTCGCCACGGGAGAACGCGGTGGCGAAGGTGGCTGAGGACATCACCCGTGCCTGCATGCTCTGACCGCCCGCGTCGATGTCCATGCGGGCCGTGTCTCCCGACAGGTACGTGACCGATGCCGGGTCGGGCACGCCGTAGGCGAGCCCGGGCGGTGAGGCGGGTCCGCCGCCGCACGCCGCGAGCGTCAGGGTGAGCACCGTGAGGGACGGGAGTCGCGATCGCATGATGGGGCTCCTTGGTCGGCAATCTTCGGGACCGCGCGTGGGGAGGGTGCGATTCGCGCGCTGGGCAACCTGCAGGCAGTCTAGTGTACGACGCTTCGTGGCGAAATCTTCGTGTGGACGACGGACTTGGCCGGCTCCGGGTTAGCTGGTATCGTCAGAACCCCGGGCCCGGCCAGCCCGGATACGGTGAACGCTGAAAGCCCTGGCGCGCTGGAGCGCAGAATGAGTTATCGCACCAATCCCGACCGCATTCTGGACAACATCGACCGAGCCCGTAACCGGGACGCGGAGAGCGCCCGCTTCCACCTGGATCGCCAGGCGCTCGGCCGCGAGCTCGACACGGACGTCCCGGACTCCGACGCCACCAACCCGGAGCGGGTGAAGCGCATCTTCCGCACCGTCGAGCGCGCCTACACCAAGGCGGCCCAACGCGCGGAGCTCGGCCGACTCGCGGCTCGCTTCCAGTCCGTCGGTGACATCCATCACCACCACGCACGTGGCGACGTCAGCATCTCGATCCAGTACCTGGACCACGAGCGTCCCGACGACGTGGGCATGACGCCCTTCGAGATCCGCCCCTACGAGGTCGCGGAGGCGAAGAAGGAGACCAAGACGAGCCGCGCCGACGTGAACGCGCTCAAGGTGCTTCGGAAGGAGCTTCGCCAGGGGGTGCTCTCCGCCTATCAGAAGGTCGAGCCGCGCATCCGCGACGCGCTGCGCGAGCGCGCGGACCTGGGCCACGTCCAGGTGCAGGTGACCGTGGACCTGCGCCCGGCGGAATGACGGCGGTCGCGCGCGGCGGAGGCACGGGCGGCGACGCGCTCCTCCGTCGGCGACCCGACGACGCGGCGGCGGGGGCGACGACGCTCCCCGCCGCCGCGCTCCGTTAGGTCCCAGATGTCCCGGAGGCCGAGGGCGACGGGCAGGCGCGGGCTGGTGGTCACGGCCCTGCTCCTGCTGGGCTTCCTGGCCGTGCTGGACCTGGCGGGACCTCATTCCGTGTTGCGTTCGGTCTGGCATGGGCTCGTGGGTCCCGAGGGCGCCCCCGTCGAGCGCATCCTTCGCGGCGTCGGGATCCTCCGCCGCTGAGGGACGTCATGGACGGTCGGGGCAGGCTGCTGCTCGTCTTCCTGGACGGCGTCGGCATCGGAGAGGACGACGGGGAGAGGAATCCCTTCGTGCGCGCGGTGCTACCCACCCTCCTGAGGCTTACGGGTGGGCGTCCACCCACGCTCGACCACCCAAGCATCGACGGTCCCGGTGCCTCCGCCTTCCCCCTCGACGCCACCCTCGGAGTCGAGGGCATGCCGCAAAGCGGCACCGGGCAGGCCACCCTGCTCACCGGTGAGAACGCCGCCCGCCTCTACGGCCGGCACTTCGGCCCCTGGACGCCGGTACGTCTCCGACCGCTGGTGGAGGAGGGCAGCCTGCTTCGTGCGGCCCGGAAGGCGGGCCGCACCGTGGCGTTCGCGAACGCGTACCCACGCGGCTGGCCCGGCCCGAGGGGCGGCCGCCGCGTCGCGGGGCCCCCGCTCGCGGCGCGCGGCGCGGGGGTCCTGGACCGGCACGAGGAAGCGCTCGGCGAGGGGCGCGCGGTATCCAGCGAAATCGTGAACGACGGCTGGAAGCGGCACCTCGGCCACGGCTGGCTTCCCGACGTCACCCCCGAGGAGGCGGGCCGGAACCTGGCGCGCATCGCGGTCGAGGCCGACCTCACGCTCTACGCGCACTACGCCACCGACACGGCGGGCCACCGCGGCGGGATGGCGGGGTGCGTCGAGGCCCTCGAGCGCGTCGACCGCTTCCTCGGCGGGCTCCTGCCGGCGCTCGACGACGGCGCCACCGTCGTGGTTACGAGCGACCACGGGAACATCGAGGACGTTTCGGCACAGCACACGCGCAACCCCGCGCTGGGCCTCGCGATCGGCCCCGCGGCACGAATCCTGTCGGAGAGGCTGGGCAGCATCGCGGACGTGGCCCCGGCCGTCCTCGCCCACCTCGGCGTGGACGCCTGAGCGGACCGGTCCGGCCATCCCGGCGCCCCTGCCGGACGCCGATCCTGAAGGGGTGAAGCCTCGACCCAAGATCCTCGGACAGCTGCTCCTCGACGCGGGTGCCGTCACGGCGGAGGCGCTGGCAGAAGCCCTGGAGGCGCAGCGCTCCGCCGGCGTGCGCATCGGTGAGCTCCTGGTCCGCAGGGGTGCCACCGACGCCGACGCCGTGGCGCGTGCCCTCGCCCGACAGCTCGGGTTGCCGTACGCCGTGCCACCCCTCGAGGCCCAGGAAGAGGCCATCCGTGCGGTACGTCGGGATCTCGCGGTGGCTCGCAGCGTGCTCCCGCTGAGGGTGGCCCCGCGGCGCCTCGCCGTCGCGATGGCGGACCCCCTCGACCTCGCCGCCGTCGACGATGTGCAGTTTCAGACCGGTCGGCGCGTCGAGGTCGAGGTCGCGACCCCGGCCGCGGTCTCCGACGGCCTGGAACGCTCGTACGGCGGCGCCCTCGAGGGGCTCGTCGCTTCGCTCCCGGCCGAGTTACGAGACAGGGCGGAGGACGCGGGCGACGAACTCGAGAAGGCGACGCGGTCGGCCCCCGTGGTGCGGCTGGTCGACCGCGTCCTGAGTGAAGCCGTGGACTGCGGGGCGAGCGACATCCACGTCGAGGAGACGGGCGGGGACGTCCGCGTGCGCTACCGGGTGGACGGGGTCATGCGGCGCGCCCTCGAGATTCCCGCCGCGGCCCGTCAAGCCGTGCTGTCGCGCCTCAAGGTGATGGCGGGGATGGACATCTCGGTGCGCCGGCGCGCTCAGGACGGGCGGATCCCCCTCGACCACGGCGGCCGCTCGCTGTCGCTGCGCGTGTCGACCTTGCCGGTGAATGGCGGCGAGAAGGCCGTGGTGCGCATCCTGGACTCCAGCGGCGCTCCCCGCTCCCTGGAAGCTCTGGGCTTCGCGGCCGCCGATCTGAAGAGGATCCGGAGAATGCTCGCGTCGCGGGAGGGGGTGCTCCTCGCCGCGGGACCCACCGGGAGCGGGAAGAGCACGACGCTCTTCGCCGCCCTCTCGGAGATGGACCGCGAGCGGCAGAACGTGGTCACGCTGGAAGATCCGGTCGAATACCGCCTCGCGGGCGCGAACCAGATCCAGGTGGACCGCCGCGCGGGCCTCGGCTTTCCCGATGCCCTCCGTTCCGTGCTGCGCCAGGACCCCGACGTGGTCATGGTGGGCGAGATCCGCGACCGCGAGACCGCCGAGATAGCGATGGCGGCGGCCGTCACCGGCCACCTGGTGCTATCCACCATCCACACCACCGACGCCCCGGGCGCCATCACGCGCCTGCTCGACATGGGCGTTCCGGCCTTCCTGGTCGCCGGCGGGCTCACGGGAGTCATCGCCCAACGCCTCGTGCGGCGGACGTGCCGCACATGCTCCGGGCGCGGATGCGGCGACTGCGACGCCGGGTACCGAGGCCGGACGGGAATCTTCCAGGTGCTCACCGTCACCGACGCCCTGCGTGACGAGATCACCGGCGCCGCCTCTACGGCCCGCCTCCGCGCCCTGGCCCGGGACGGGGGGATGGGGCGGCTGGCCGACGACGCGCGCCGGGCCGTCGCGGAAGGGCTCACCACCCCCCACGAGATCGTGCGCGTGATCCACGCCGACCCCGGGGCCTCCCTCCCTTGCCCGGCCTGCGACGCGGAGGTGCCGGTGGGCGCGGCGGCGTGCCCCTCCTGCGGGAGCCATCGACGACGGACGTGCGCCTGCGGGGAGACCCTGGAGAGGGGGTGGCGGTACTGCCCCCGCTGTGTCCGTCGCCTCGCAGCCTGACGCTGCGGACCGCCAAGAAAGGCGCCGTTGCCCTGCCCTTCGCGCGACGTCTAACTTCCTCCATCGATCCGGATCCCGCACGTGAATCCAGAGCCGCGATGGCCATGCCTTCCCTCCGCGTCCGCAGCTTCCAGGGACGCATCTTCCTGGCCATCCTCGTGGTCGTGTTCCTTCCCGCCGCCATCGGCGTGGTGGGCGGCGTGCTCACACTCCGGAGCATCGGGACGCGCACGGGAACGCTGGGGGCCTGGGACGCCGTCGCCGGGACCGGGCAGGATCTCCTGGCCGCGGTGGATCGGGCCGAGGCCGGGGATTCCGTCCTCCGAGAAGCCGCGGAGAAGCATCGCGAGGCGTTGTCGGAGTCGGTGCGCATGTCGCGCGTGTACGCGCTTCTCGCCGAGCGGGCCGTGCAGTCCCTCCCCGCCGTGGCCGTCGGCGCGGGCCTCCTCGTGGCGCTCCTGGCGTTCGCGACCGCACGCTTCCTCTCCAGGGGCTTCGGTCGCCCCATCGCCGAGTTGGCGGGTTGGACCGAGCGCATCGCGCGCGGTGAGCCCCTTCCGGCTCCTTCGGAGGACGAGACCCCGGTGGAGGAGCTCGCCACGCTGCGTGACGCGCTCCGGCACATGGCCGACCAGCTCGAGGAGGGTCGCCGGCGCACGATCGAAAACGCGCGCATGCGTTCGTGGACGGACCTCGCCCGCAAGGTAGCGCACGAGATCAAGAACCCTCTGACGCCGATGCGCATGGCGGCCGTGACGTTGACCCGCGGGAGGGAGGGGCCCGAGGCGGAGGCCGGCCGCATCCTCCGCGAGGAGATCGATCGCCTGGACGAGCTTGCTCGCACCTTCTCGCAGTACGGGCGCATGCCCGAAGGCCCGCGTTCGTTGGTGGACCTCGGCGAGCTGCTCACGTCGCTGTCGACCCAGCACGCGTCGGACGCGACGCCGATCGCGGTGCACCTCCACGGGCACGTCGAGGTGGACGCCCACTACGACGCGCTCGAGCGAGCCCTGCGCAACCTGATCGTGAACGCGGTGGAGGCGCAGGAGGCGGGGGGCGGCGAGGTGGACGTCACGCTGGAAGCCGAGCCCGACCGGGCCGTCATCCGGGTGGAGGACCGAGGGTCCGGGATCCCGTCCGAGCTTCTGGAGGACATCTGGAACCCCGACGTCACCACGAAGCGTCACGGAACCGGGCTCGGCCTGGCGATGGTGCGCCAGACCGTCGCGCACCACGGCGGCACCGTGCGCGCCAGCAACCGCCCGGGGGGCGGGGCCATGTTCGAAGTGCGTCTGCCGCTGGAGGCGGAAGGCGATGACACCCACCCGCGGAGGCTCGCGTAGGTCATGTCCATGGACGTCCTCATCGTCGACGACGAAGGCAACATCCGGCGCATGCTGCGCATGCTCCTCGAATCCGAGGGGTGGGACGTGCGCGAAGCGGGCAGCGCGGAGGAAGGTCTACTGGAGGCCGCGCGGCGGGCCCCCGAAGCCGTGCTGCTCGACCTCATGCTCCCCGGCATGAGCGGGCTGGACGCATTGCCGCGCATCGCCGACGTGGCACCCGGCGTTCCGGTGGTGATGATGAGCGGCCGGGCCACGCTGTCCGACGCGGTGGAGGCCACGCGCCGCGGCGCGTTCCACTTCATCGAAAAGCCGCTCACACCCGAGACCGTGCTGGTCACGTTGCGGGCCGCGATGGAGGTCAGCCGCGCCCGCGACCTGACTCGGGCGCTCACGGCCGAGATCGGGCCCGAGGCGGAGATGGTCGGGCGGACTCCGACGATGAGCCGCGTGCGCGACCTGGTACGCAAGGTCGCCCCCACGGACGCGCGCGTCCTCATCACGGGGGAGAGCGGCACGGGAAAGGAGCTCGCCGCCGCCGCGATCCACGGCCTGTCGAAGCGCTCGGGCGGCCCGTTCATCCGGGTGAACTCCGCGGCGATTCCGAGGGACCTGGTGGAGAGCGAGATGTTCGGCCACGAGAAAGGAGCCTTCACGGGCGCCACGGAGCGCAGACGCGGCCGCTTCGAGCTGGCCCACGGCGGCACCCTCTTCCTGGACGAGGTCGCCGACCTCGGCCCCGAGGCCCAGTCGAAGCTGCTGCGCGCCCTGGAGACCCGGGAAGTGGAGCGCGTCGGGGGAACCGGGCCGATCGCGGTCGACGTGCGGGTGATCGCCGCCACGAACCGGGACCTCCGCGAGGAGTGCCGGGTCGGCCGCTTCCGCGAGGACCTGCTCTTTCGCCTCGAGGTCGTGCCCATCCGCATGCCCCCTCTGCGAGAGCGGCTCGACGACGTGCCGCTCCTGGTCGAGCACGCGCTCCAGCGCCTGCGGCGGAGGCAGGGGATCCGCGCGCCCCGCTTCTCCACCGAGGCGGTGGCCGCGCTGCAGCACTACGCGTGGCCGGGCAACGTGCGCGAGCTCATGAACCTGGTGGAGCGCCTCTCCATCCTGAGCCCGGGGCCGGAGATCCAGCCCGCCGACGTGGGCGCCGTCCTCCCCCGCGCCGCTGCGCCCGCTCCGGAAACGCCGCGCTACGAGGACGCCGACACGCGCGGCCTCAGGGATCGCCTGGACGACTACGAGCGCGAGCTCATCTCCGGCGCGCTGCACGCCGCCGCCGGCAACGTCGCCGAGGCGGGGCGCAGGCTGCAGACCGACCGCGCGAACCTCTACCGCCGGATGAAGCGCCTGGGAATCCGGGAGTGAAGAGGCGTGTTGAAACGTCACGTCCCCGGAGCGCCAGGGCGTTCCCGAGACACACCCCCTGCCGGGACGCATCCACCTAACGTCAGGTCGGACATGGACATACGGAACGACACCAGAATGGTACGCTCCCTGCCTCCGACGTCACCGCGAACCCGGTACGACCCGAACGGAGGGTGGATGGCCATGCGGTGGACGATGGGACTCATCTGTGCGCTCCTTCTGGCGACACCTCTCGGTGCGCAGGAGCGCGGCCTGGAGGAGCTGGACCTGCCCCGGCAGGTGGCGGATTCGATCATCGCCTTCTTCAATCGGCCTTCCACGGTCCGCTTCCAGGGGCGCGTCGACGTTCCGGCCGGCGGGACGATCGTCGGCGACGTGGCCGTTTTGGGCGGCCCCGTGACCGTCTCGGGAGAGATCGATGGCGACCTGGCCGTGGTGAACGGATCGCTCACCGTGCGTGCCGATGGGCGGATCACCGGGAACGTGACCGTGGTCGGCGGAGAGGCCGCGGCGGACGTGGCCACGATTGGGGGGCAGCTCACGGTCTACGCGGAACCGCTCACCTACCAACGGCGGGGGGAGCACATCGTCTACGACGAGTCACCCTGGAGCCGGTGGGAGGAGCGTCGCCGCCACGGTCGCTCCTGGTTCTCAGTGCGCGCGGCGGGAAACTACAACCGCGTCGAGGGCTTCCCGGTCCTGTTCGGCCCGGTGTTCCAGACACGCGGCGGGGAGCCCTTCAGGCTCGACGTGATGGGGATCTGGAAGTCCGAGTCGGGGATCCGCCTCGCGCCCAGGGAGATGGGCTACTTCATCCGGGCCCAGCAGCACTTCGGTCCGGGCGGACGATTCTCGGTCGGCGGCACGGCGCACAAGCAGGTCGATCCCATCGACCGGAACGGGCTGGCCGACATCGAGGCGTCTCTCGCCGCCTTCCTCCTGCACCGCGACTATCGGGACTACTACGAGCGCGAGGGCTTTTCCGGCTTCGTACGCTACGACGACGAGGACAGGGGCATCCACCTCGGCCTGGCGTACCAGGACGACGACCACGGGTTCGTCCCGGTGGGCAGCCCCTGGACGTTGAAGCGCAACGACGCGCCGTGGCGCCCGCAGCCCCTCGTGGCGGAGGGGAAGCTCAGGAGCCTGAGGCCCGAGATCGTCCTCGACGGCCGCAACGACCGGGACGATCCCACGGATGGGTGGTATCTCCAGGCGCGGGCGACCCTGGGCATCGGGGGCTCCTTGACCCTGCCCGAGTACAGGGAGCCCGCGCCGCAGCCGGACACGGTGGCCCAGCCGGCGCGCACGATCGACACCGACCTCGCCGCCGGGGTGCTGGACCTCCGGCGTTACACGCGGCTCGGGCCGGGCGCGGACCTGCGCCTCCGGGGCTACCTCGCCGGCTCGATCGACGGGTCTCCCTTGCCGCCCCAGTTCCAACGCACGCTCGGCGGTGAGGGGAGCTTGCCCGCACTTCCTCTGATGACGCTCGACTGCGGCGCCCGGAGCAGGACCTTCTCCATCTACCGCATCGTGGACGAGGAGACTCTGCGCATGCCGGTGTTCGCCGGCTACGGCTGCGATCGCGTGGCCCTCTTCCAGGCCGAATACCGCGGGTCGTTCTCCTTCGACTTCGACCTTGGCCCGGGAGAGGACTGGGGCAACGCGTGGGACTGGTATCCGGTCATCGACCTCCACCCCGCGTGGTCGGTGTTCTTCGACGCCGGCAGGGGATGGTCCCTCGCCGACCCCACGAGCCCCGCCTGGCTCGGTCCCGACAGCGAGACACTCATGGACATCGGCTTCGGCCTCCACTTGGGGGACATCGGCTTCTACTGGGCGTGGCCGCTCTCGGAAAGCAACAAGAACGTGAACTTCTTCGTGCGTCTCGATCATCGGTTCTGACGGTTCGACCCCGCCCCCGAAACGCGCCCGGCGCCACTGGGCCGCGCGTTTCATCCCACGGGCCCCGGCGCTCGGGGCCCTCGGGGTAGCGTTCGCCCTGTCGGCTTCTCCGCTCCGCGCTCAGGACGACACGCCCCTGACGATCTCGGCGGCACCGGAGGGCGGTGAGCTCCAGATCCACGTCGGGGGACTGTTCGAGGAGCCGGGCCTGAGCCGAGCGCTCCACTCCGGCCTTCCGCTGCGGATCCAGATCGTCGCGGAGCTCTGGAAGGACGGCTTCTTCGACAGCCAGAAGGGGCGAGCAGAATGGCGGGCGACCGTCCTCTTCGATCCCCTCGAGCGGAGGTACCGGGTCGCGACGGCCGCAGGGACGGTGGAGCTCTCGGTGGACTCCATCGGCGCCGTCCGCGAGGCCCTGGAACGGTCCTTCTCGCTGCCGCTCAGGCCGCGCGAGCAGGGCCGCTACTACTACCTGGGCGAGGTCCAGGTGGAGACGCTCTCGCTGACCGACCTCGAGGAGTTGCAGCGGTGGCTGCACGGCGACCTCGCGCCGGCGGTCAAGGGCGATCAGACGATGGAAACGGCGATGGGACGGGGAGTCCGCCGGATGCTCGTGCGCGTGCTCGGGCTCCCGGCACGCAGCTTCAAGGTACGAACCCCGACGTTCGAGGTGGGCCCGCTCGACCCGCGGTGACCTCCGCGCGGACTACCAGAAGGTCGCCCGACGAACGGTGAGCGCCTCGATGCGCTCCTCGTCCGGCTCCACGCCGATCCCCACACCGTCGGGCACCCGCATCTCGCCTCCGACCATCTCGAACTCGGGCTCGACGATGTCGCGCTCCCAGTAGCGACGCGACGCCGAGATGTCGCCGGGGAGGGTGAAGCCCTTCAGCGATGCCAGGGCGACGTTGTGAGCTCGCCCGACGCCCGACTCGAGCATCCCTCCGCACCACACGGGGAGCCCCCGCGCTTCCATGACGTCGTGGATCCGCTTCGACGAGGCGTGCCCCCCGACCCGGCCGGGCTTGATGTTGACGATCCGGCAGCTGCCGAGCTCGAGGGCCAGCTCGAGGTCGCCCACGGACTCGATCGACTCGTCGAGACACACGGGCGTCTCGAGCCGCTCCTGAAGGCGCGCGTGGTCCAGGAAGTCGTCGTAGAAGAGTGGCTGCTCGATCATCATCAGGCCGAGGGGATCGAGCTCCTGGAGGCGCGGCGCGTCGGCCAGCGTGTAGGCGGAGTTGGCGTCGGCCATGAAGCGCACGTCCGGAAATCTCTCGTGCAGGCCGGCGAGCATGTCGACGTCACGGCCGGGCTTGATCTTGATCTTGACGCGGGCATACCCCTCCTCGACGTACCCCGCCACCTTCTCGTGCAGCACCTCGTCCGTCTTCTGCAGCCCGACGCTCACGCCCACGGGCACCGCGGACCGGGTACCGCCCAGCTTCTCGGACAGCGACAACCCGTCCATGCGCGCGGCGAGGTCCCACGCCGCCATCTCGACCGCCGCCTTGGCCATGCGATGGCCCCGGATCCACGCCACGGGCGCCAACACGTCCTCCGGCCCTGCGGCGTCCCGACCGATGACGCGCGGGAGGATGAAGTCCGTGAGGAGATGCCAGGCGGTCTCCGTGGTCTCGTAGGAATAGCTCGGATCCTCCCCCACCACGCACTCTCCCCAGCCGTCGAGACCCTCACCGCGCAGCCTCAGAAGGAGGACGCGTCGGTCCTGCTTTCCTCCGCTACTGATCTCGAAATACTCCTTCAACCGGAGCGGGATCTCCCGGAGCTCGGCACGATCGATCTTCATGGGTTGCGCTCTCGTGTGAGCAGGTAGTCGGACGTCCTGGGGCCCCGCAGGAGCTCCCTTACTTCGTAGCCGCGGTCGAGGTAGTGCGTCAACGCGGCTCGGGTCGCCTCGCGCCACGCCACGGCGAGCTCCACGGAGGCTGCCATCACCTCGGAGATGTCGGCCGGGATCGCCACGCGCACCCGTGGCGCGTCCATTCCCGTGACCGGGGCGCCGGGCCGGGGGACTCCCGTGGGAGAATTCGCCTCGGCCAGGGCCGCCGGGTCGCCGGCGTGCGCATCAGCGTCGGGCCCCCGCTCCGACCCCCCGGTCCTCCGGCCCGCGCGCTCGGAGTCCATGAGCCAGAGGGCGATGAAACGGTCCGTGCCGATGCCCTGGTGCAGCGGGGAATCCGTCTCGCCGTACATGTCGCGAACATACTCCCGCACCACGATTCCCAGCTTGGAGAAGTTCAGGTACGCGTTTCGGGACTGCAGGGGGTCGAAGGTCCAGAACATCTTCGTCACCCCGCCCTCGAGGAGGACGCGCCGCTGGTATGCCTTCATCTCCGCGCCGAGACCGCTGTCGCGGATCCCGCGGCGCACGGCGAGCATGTCCGACCAGTGGACGACCTCACCGCCCCGGACCCCGGTCATGCCGAAGACGAACCCCACCAGCGAGCCCCTGGCGTCGAACGCCCCCGATGCCACGCCGCCCAGGATCTGGGCCACCTTGAGGATCGCCGGGGGCACCCGCTCGGAGAAGCCATGGCCCCACGTCTCCTCCTGGAGCGCGACGCAGGCGTGCAGCTCCTCGATCGTCTCCAGGGGCCGGATGGTCCAGTCGCTCATCTCCGGGCGGCCTGGTCCACGGGCGCCATGAGGAGGAGCGCCAGGAGCGCGCACCGATCGACGGTAGCGTCCACGACCACGTGCTCGTGCAGGGCGTGCGCGCCGTCTCCCACGGCGCCCAGCCCGTCCAGGGTGGCGGTGAACAGGCTGATGACGCTCCCGTCGGACGCCCCTCCCACCATCGTCTCGTCTAGGCCCAGGCCCAGCGCCGCCGCCGCGTCCCGGGCGGTCCGCCACAGGGCCCGATTCCGCGGCGTGCGCTCCAGCGGCGGGATGGTCATCCCCCCCGTGACCTTCAGCGTGACGCCCGGCGTCGCCGCTTGCAGGCCCAGGATGGCCGCCTCCACCCGGCGCCCGTCCTCGGCGCTCACGACGCGCACGTCCACCTCGGCGGTCGCCCGCGCCGCGATGACGTTCGGGCGCGTCCCACCGCGCACCACTCCGACGTTCACGGTGGTGCCCTCCGCGCCGTCGCCGAGGGCGTGCAGGGCCTGGATCACGTGCGCCAGCTCCGCGATGGCGCTGGCGCCCTGTCCGGGGCTCAGGCCGGCGTGCGCCGGCTTTCCGGTGATGTCGACCTCGAAGTTCCCCACGCCCTTCCGGGCGGTCTTGAGCTTTCCCGTCGGGCCTGCGGACGGCTCGGCCACGAAGGCGCGGCAGGCGCGGCGCGCCAGGCGCCGGACCATGCGGCCGGACTCCGGGCTGCCGATCTCCTCGTCCGAGTTGATCAGCACGACGGGTGTGGCCGGAGGCGTCACGCCCAGCTCCCGCAGCACGCGCAGCGCGAAGAGGATGAGAACGAGCCCGGCCTTCATGTCGAAGGTGCCGGGACCGTGGAGGAGACCCTCGGCCTCGCGCACCGGCATCTCGTCCAGCGTCCCCGTCGGCCACACCGTATCACAGTGTCCGACCAGGAGTTGCAGCGGTGCGCCCCGTCTCCGGTCCGTGGGCCGGGCCAGCAGCACACCGCCGCTTCGCAGACCGGGAACGCGGCGCACCCGGTAGCCCATGCCCTGCAGCGCCTCGACCAGCTGCGCCTGGACGGCGGCCTGGGAGCCGGCGTCGTCGGTCGGGGACTCGACGGCGGCCAGGCGGCGGATGAGCTCGACGATGGCGCTGCGGTACCCGCGTACGCGGGAGAGCACCTCCGCCGCGTCGACGCCCCCGAAGTGCTGCTCGCTCATGCGTAGTACCCGGCCCGCCGGTAGCTCTCGTCCAGCAGCTCGACGGGGTGGACGACGCCTTCCGACGCTCCACGAAGAAGCAGGCCCGCTCCGATCTGCATCATGCACCCGGGGTTGGGCGTGGCCAGGACGTCCGCCCCGGCCGCGACGACGGCATCCACCTTGTCCTCCCCGATGCGTCCACCCAGCTCCGGGTGGGTCAGCCCGTAGATGCCGGCCCCGCCGCAACACTCGGCCGCGTTCTCCACCACGCGCACGTCCACCCCCGGGACGGCCGCGAGCACTCGGAGCGGGGCGTCCTGGATACGCTGCGCGTGCAGCAGGTGACAGGGGTGGTCGAAGGCCACCGTGCACGGCACCGCGGCGCCGGGGCGCGGCCCCGCCTCGACCAGCACCTCGGACACGTCACGCACACGCCCGGCCAGCGCGGCGGCGCGCTCGGCGTAGTCGGGGTCGTCCGCGAGCAGCTCCCCGTACTCCTTCATCGCGGCACCGCACCCCGCCGCATTGGCCACGATGAAGTCCCCGCCGGCAGCCTCGAAGGCCTCCACGTTGGCGCGGGCGAGCGCCCGCGCCCCCTCGAGGGAGCCCCCGTGGGCGTGTAGCGCGCCGCAGCACTCCTGCCCTGGTGCCGGGACCACCTCGTAGCCGTTCGCCACGAGCACGCGCCGGGTCGCCTCGTTCACCCGTCGGTAGAGCCCCTCCTGCACACATCCCGCGAGCAGGGTCACCCTCCCGCGCCCGGGTACGGTCGGCGGCGCGGTGGCGGTCGCTCCCGGAGCCCGGCTCCCTCCCCCGGAATCGGAAGCCCTCAAGCGCCTCCAGGGAGCTGTCGCCGCGAGCATGGCCAGCCCCAGCCGCGCGCTTCCCAACAGACCTCGTGAGGGAAGGAGCCTGGTCCCCAGCGCGGCGATCCGCGTACCCCGGACCAACCGTCCCCCGGCGAAGAAGGCCCGGCGGAGACCCGCGCCGGCGAACACGCGCAACAGGACGCGGCCCACCAGCGGGGGCGGGTGATGACGCGCTCCCACGTCCCGGGCCAGCTCGAGGAGGGAGCCGTACTCCACCCCGGACGGACAGACGGGCTCGCACGCCCGGCATCCGAGGCAGCGGTCGATGTGCGTCCGGAACGCCTCGCTCCCCGGGTCCAGCCGGCCCTCCACGACGGCACGCATCAGGTGCAGGCGTCCACGTGGAGAGTCCGCCTCGTCGCCGAGCCGGTTGTACGTGGGGCAGGCGGGGAGGCAGAACCCGCAATGCACACAGGTCAGGAGCCGCTCCCGCTGCCGCTCGACGGCCCGCTCCAGGGGCCCGGAGGATCCGGAGGCCTTCGTCGGGGTGCCGGGCGACGCGCTCACGTCACTTCTCCCTGGCCATCAGTCGGCGGACGGCACGCGCGGCGCCCGTGAAGCCTCCCCGCCCGCGCAGCTCCAGGATGGCCCGCACCAGCGCTGCGCTCCGGGGCCTGTAGGGAAACCACCACGGCTCGCGCTTCAGCCCGGCGCGATCCGACAGGAGCGTGCGCGTGCGCGACATCTCGTCCAGCGCCTCCATGCCCCTGCGCCGCCCGAAGCCGCTGTCCCCGACCCCACCGAGGGGAAGGCCCGCGACCCCGTAGTGGCAGAGCACGTCGTTGATCGACACCCCGCCGGCCCGCAGACTGCGCGCGATGCGCGCGCCACGGTGTGCGTCGCCGGTCCACACGCTGGCGAACAGGCCGTAGGGCGAGTCGTTCGCGCGACGCACGGCCTCGGCCTCGTCCTCCACCGGGACCACGGGGAGGATCGGCCCGAACGACTCCTCGCGCATCACCTTCATGTCGTCGGTCACGTCCACCAGCACGGTGGGAAGGAAGATCCGTGAGCCCTCCTCGGCGCGCCGGCCACCGGTCAGCACGCGGGCGCCGCGGGCCACGGCGTCGCGCACGTGCTCTTCGAGGATCCGCACCTGGGCCGCGCTCACCATCGGCCCCACGTCCGCGTCGGGGCCGACCCCGACCCGCAGCGCGGCCACGAGGTCGGTCACGCGCGCCACGAACGCATCGTAGAGCGGTCGGGCCACGTAGGCACGCTCCACGGAGATGCAGGTCTGGCCGGCGTTGAAGAACGTCCCGAAGACGATGCCCCGCGCGGCCCGCTCCACGTCGGCGTCCGCGAGCACGAGGGCGGGGTCCTTCCCCCCGAGTTCGAGGGTCACCGGCGTCAGCGTGTCCGCGGCTGCCTTCATGATCTTCCGGCCCGTGGCGGTGCTACCCGTGAAGACGATGCGGTCCACCCCCGACCTCACCAGCGCCTCCCCCGTGCGCCCGTCGCCGGTTACCACGGCGACGACCCCCTCGGGAACACCCGCGTCTTCGCACAGGCCGGGTATCAGCAGTGTCGTCCAGGGGGTCAGCTCCGAGGGCTTGATCACGATGGCGTTGCCGGCGGCGAGGGCGGGCGCCACGCAGTCCATCGCGAGGATGAACGGGTAGTTCCACGGAGTAATCGCGCCCACCACTCCGTGCGGCTCCCGTTCGGTCCAGGCCGCTTTCCAGAGCAGCCACCCCGGTCGGACCTTCCTGGGCCGCAGGTGCCGGGGCGCGCGGGCGGCGTACAGGCGGAGGAGATCGACGGACACCACGACCTCCGTCAGCGCCTCGCTCACCGGCTTGCCGGTCTCCGCCCGGATGCGGCCGGCGATCTCCTCCGCGCGCTCGGAAAGCACGAGGGCCAGTCGGCGCAGCCGGCGCGCCCGCCCCCGGGCCCCGACCGCCGCCCAGGGACGCTGAGCTTGGCGAGCCCTGGCGACGACGCGGCGCACCTCGTCCGCATCCTGCGTGGGAAGTTCGACCAGGAGTCGCCCGTCGGCGGAGCCATGCACGCGGATCGTCTCGGATCCGATGACCGTCGTCACGCCACGAACCTCCCGGGGGAGAGCACCCGGCCCGGGTCGAACCGGCGCCGTAACGACGCGGCCAGCGCACCGGAGCGCCCCGCCGCGCCGTAGGCGCCCACCTCCGCGACCAGCTCCGAGGGCGCTCGCTCGAGGCTCAGGCTCCCCCCGAGGGCCTCCAGGCGGGTCCGAAGCGTCGCGAGGGCTTCGGCCGACGTGCGAGCCGCATCCCCGATCGCTGCCCTGATCCGACCGGCAAGGACGTCGGCGGCGACCGCCGCGTCGGGAAGCGCCTCGGCGACGGCCGACATGACCTCGGCCAGCGCGGCCGGAAGCGCCGTGGCACGCACGACGACTTCGCCGTGTGCGGCGTGATCCGCGGCCGTGTCGAAGAGCGCGGAGGCGTCCGGACCGGCGACCCGCTCGGCGTCCACGGCCGATCCGGCGAGGATGCGCGCCGCGTCGGCGTCCACGGCCGCGGAGGCGCCCTGCAGGCGTACGATCAGCGCGCCCCCACCTCTCCCCGGTGCCGGCGCCACCAGGACGGCGGAGGCGGGGACGACAGGGGACGTGGCCACGGCGCGGGCGAGGGGGATCAGCTCACCGGGGCGCACTCCCCGAATGACGAGCGCGCGGTCCTCCTCCGGCCGGGGGAACAGCCGCACGGTGGCCGAGGCGACCACCCCCAGCGTGCCGCGACTGCCCACCACGAGCTTCACCAGGTCGAAGCCTGCGACGTTCTTCATGACCCGTCCGCCCAGACGGAGCACGCGGCCGTCCCCGGTCACGACGGTCAGACCCAGCACGTGGTCCCGGGGAGCGCCGTAGGTCGTGCCCAGCGGACCTGCGGCACCGGTGGCCACCAGCCCGCCCAGGGTGCGCCGGTGTCGATGGGGTGGGTCGACCGGCAGCCACTGGCCTCGCTCCGTCAGCGCGCGCTCGAGATCCGCGAGGGAGGTGCCGGCCGCGGCGGTGACGGTGAGGTCCGCTGGCTCGTAGTCCTCGATGCCGGCGAGGCGTCGGGTGGAGAGAACGACGAACGGGCCCGAGGGTGCTTCGCATCCCCGATCCGTCCCCCCGCCCAATGGCACCACGCCGACCCCGGCGCGCGCCGCGCCGGCGAGCACCTGGCGCAGCTCGTCCACCGAGCCTGGGCTCGCGATACCCAGGGGCCGGGCACCGCCCACCGCCCAGGCATCCGCCTCCACCGGCGCTTCGAACGTGCCGTCCGGGAAGGCCCCCTCCAACGCGGCGGCTGCGCCGGGGCTCATCGGGTTGCCTCCGCCTCGGGGTCCGGGAGCACCTTTCCGGGGTTGACCAGGCCCGCGGGGTCGAACACCTCCTTGGCGGCCCGCATCGCCTCGATCTCGGCGGTGCCGTACACCAGGCGCATGTACTTGCGCTTGTCGACCCCGACGCCGTGCTCCCCGGTGATCGTGCCCCCCGCCGCGACGCATGCCTCCATGATCTCGCGCGACGCCGCCTCGACGCGCGCGAGCTCGTCGGCGTCGCGTCTGTCGAAGAGCAGCTTCGGATGGAGGTTGCCGTCTCCGGCGTGGAAGACGTTGGCGACCCGCAGCCGGTGGCTCGCCCCGATCTCCAGGATCCGTGCGAGCACGTCCGGGAGACGCGTGCGCGGGACGGTGGCGTCCTGGACGATGAGGTCGGGCGCAAGGCGGCCGAAGGCACCGAAGGCCTTCTTGCGCCCCTTCCACAGCGCCTCTCGCTCGGCGGCGTTGCGGGCGCGCCGGACCTCGCGGGCGCCGTGCTCCATGCAGAGCCCTTCGGCCCGCTCGGCGTCGGCCTCGAGCCCCGCCTCGGTCCCGTCGAACTCGACGACCAGCGCCGCACCGGCGTCCGTGGGATACCCGGCCGCGAACACCGAGGCCTCGACCGCGCGGATCGAGGACTGGTCCATGATCTCCAGCGCGGCCGGCAGGAGCCCGGCGCCGACCACCGCCGTGACCGCGCGGCCCGCATCCTCCAGCGTGTCGAAGATGGCCAGGAGCGTACGCACCCCCTCGGGAAGAGGGAGCAGGCGCACCTCGATCTCCACGGCGAGGCCGAAGCAGCCCTCCGAGCCCACGAAGAGCCCCACGAGGTCGTAGCCCGACTCGGGGTCGTGCCCCGCCCCACCCAGCTCCACGACCTCGCCGTCGCCCAACACGACCGTCAGGCCGGTGATGTAGCGGGAGGTCACGCCGTACTTGAGGCAGTGCGGCCCGCCGGAGTTCTCGGCGACGTTTCCGCCGATCGTGCAGGCGGTCTGCGACGACGGGTCCGGAGCGTAGTACAGGCCGTGTGGCCGGGCCGCCTCGCTCAGGCGGGTGTTCACCACGCCCGGCTGCATGCGTGCGACACGGTTGGCCGGATCGAGCGACAGGATGCGCGTCATGCGGGCCGTCCCCACCACCACGGCCCCCTCGGGAGCCAGCGCCCCACCCGACAGCCCCGTGCCGGCGCCACGCGGGACCACCGGGATCCCAGAGCCGTGCAGGAGCCTCATGACCGCCGAGACCTCCTCGGTCGTCGCGGGCAGCACGACCCCGCGGGGCGGCCAGCGATAGGCGGTGAGCCCGTCGGCCTCGTAGACGAGAAGCCGGTCCGGGTCGGTGATGACGTGCTCCGCGCCCACCAGCTCGCGGAGCCGGCGCAGGAGGGAATCAGGGAGCGGAGGGGACAAGGTGGTGCTTCGCGGGCTGGAGAATCTCTGACCGAGCGATGATCCCGGCGGACGCGTCCGGAACACCCGAGGATAGAGCCCCGCCCGGTCCCCGGGCAACAGACCCCGGTCTATCGGTCGGCGGTGGAGCGCACGTGGTCCAGAAGCGCCTGCAGGCTCAGGATGGCCGCCTGTCGAACGGCGGACGGGAGCTCGATCCCGTACACGACGCGGACCAACTCCTCCGCCGTGGCCTCGGGGCGATCGGCGAGCGCCGCCGTCACCTGGCGGAGCCGGTCACGTCGATGCCGCTCGTATCGGTCGAGCGCCGCCGGAACGTCCTCGATCGGTGGCCCGTGGGCGGGGTAGAGGACCGCGGGCTCCAGCGCCCGCACCCGTCGCAGGGACGCGAGGTAGTCCGCCACGCACCCCGGGTACTCGCCGACCCACGTGGTGTCGCCGCGGCCGAGCATGAGGTCGCCTACGAAGAGGGCGCGCCGGGCCGGCCAGTGGTACGAGAGGTGGTCGGCGGAATGGCCGGGCGTGTGCACGGCCACCAGGCCACCCAGGTCGGTCGACACCTCGTCCCCGTCCGAGAGGGAGACGTCCACCTGGGGCACGCCCGCCGGGCCGAAGACCGGCACGCCGAGCATGCCCGACAGCGCGCGGGCACCCCCCGCATGGTCGTGGTGCCCGTGGGTGAGCACGATCCGAACGGCGTCCGCGCCTTCCACCCATGAAGCGAGGGCCCGGACGTGGGACTCCACGTCCGGGCCCGGGTCCACAAGGGCTACGTCGCGCTCGCCGACCCGGTAGGTGCGCGTACCGTCGAGGGTGAAGGGGCTGCCGTTGCCGGCGCCGAGGTACGGTGGGTGTCCGCCCACCTACCCTCCTCAGCGACGCTCGGCCGCGAGCTGCTCGGCGAGCTTGTCGGCGACGCCCTGCAGGCCGATCTCGTCGTCCTCGGTGAAGGCCGCGGCATCCTCCGAGTCGATGTCGATCTGGCCGAAGATGTCGTCACCGGCCCTGATCAGCACGACCATCTCCGATTGGACGTCGGGTGAGCAGACGAGGTAGTTCTCCTCCTTGCTCACGTCGGGCACGTTCAGGTTGGCCTTCTCCGCCACGGCCCGGCCGCAGATGCCGGAGCCCACGGGGATTTTCGCGTGCTCGGTGGGAGTGCCCACGTAGTTGTGCAGCCACAACTCCGTCCCCTCGGCGTTCAGCAGATACACGCCCACCCAGTTGAAGCGGTCCGCGGACGAAGCGATCGTGCGAATCGCGTACCGCAGGAGCGCGTCGGAGAGGTGCCCCTCGTCGCGCATCGTCTGCAGGTCTCTCACCAGCTTTCCAGCTTCGAGCATGCTCTTGAGTCCCCCATGCGGTTCCACCCGCTCCGGCGCGGTCCCGTGCGAGCTTCCTGCACCTTCCGGTCCCGGGCGCCTCTCCGACTGAGAGGGTTGAGCCACGGCCCCCGGACCGAGCCCTAAAGGCTAGAGAAGCGCCCCGAAGGCGTCAATCGCCCGCCGTGCGGTCGATCAGCGTCTCCGAGCGACTCCGGCCGCGCTCACCGCGGCGTGAAGTCCGTCTCCGGGCCCAGCCGCCGGATGAACGCCGCGATCAGGCGGGCCGTGTTGCCCACGTCCTCGACACTCACCAGCTCGTTGGGCGAATGCATGTACCGGTTGGGCACCGACACGAGCCCGGTAGGTACCCCGGCCCGCGTCAGGTAGATGGCGTCGGCGTCGGTGCGGGTCGAGCGCGGAGACGCCTGGATGGTATGCGGGATCTCCTCCTCCTCCGCCACGCGCACCAGCGCCTCGAACACCTCGGCGTGCGACGCCGAGCCCCGGCTCAACACGGGACCGCCTCCGATCTCGTGCTCCCCGAGCTCCTTCTTCTCGATGTCGGGCACGTCCGTGCTGAAGGTCACGTCCACCACGATGGCCACCTCGGGCTCGAGCGCGTAGGCGCTCGTGCGCGCCCCGCCCCCCGAGTAGCCGATCTCTTCCTGGACGGTGGCGACGGCCGTGGCGGAGGCCTTCGGCCGGTCTTCGGCGAGCAGGCGAACCGCCTCGAGCACCACGTAGGCGCCGATTCGGTTGTCGATGGCGCGGCTCGCGATCCGGTCGCCGGCCAGGCGCATCATCTTCTGCGCGATGACGACGGGGTCCCCGACCCGGATCCCCAGCTCCCCGACCTCTTCGCGCGTCCGGGCGCCGACGTCGACCCAGAGTTGCTTCGTCTTGGAGGCCTTGCCCCGGTCCTCCTGCGTCATCAGATGGATCGCCTTCTTCCCGATTACGCCCGGAACGTCCCCGCTACGCCCGAGGATCGTGACGCGTTGCCCCACCAGCACCTGCGGGTCCCACCCGCCGATCTCGTCGACGTAGAGGAATCCCTTTTCGTCGATATGGGTGACCTGCAGCCCGATCTCGTCGATGTGCCCCGCCAACATGACGCGGGGCCGCCCACCGGGGTTGATCGTGGCGTAGGAGTTGCCGCTCACGTCCACCCGCGTTTCGTCCGCGAAGGTGGCGGCCTCCTCCCGCCAGGCCCGTGCGGGCCGCACCTCGAATCCGGAGGGTCCGGGCGCGTCGAGGAGCTTCTCGAGGAAGGAGATGTCTTGGGCCATGGGGGGATCCTGCCGTGCCTTGGGTCCTGCCGGACGTGGGGAGGGGGCGGGCTAAGCTACGGTTTCCCGTCCCCGCGGTCCATCCGGATCTCCTTGTCGGGATCCAGCCCGCCGTGCGAGCCACCGCCGAAGGGCGGCCACGCCCCTCCGGGCCCCAGGATCGTCAGATGGATGGTGCCCTCTCGCATGCGCCGCTCCAACGACGCGCGCACGCGCGCCTGGATCCACCGGCGCGTAGGAGGAAAGAGGAGGGTCAAGCCGGCGAAATCGGTGAGGATGCCCGGGGTCACGAGAAACGCGCCGCCGACGAGGACCGCGATCCCGTCCTGAAGCGCCCGACCAGGCAGGCGGCCCTTCGCCAGCTCGCTCTGGAACTGCCAGAGGACACGCAGGCCCTCGGCGCGCGCCAGCGCCGCTCCGGTGGCACCCGTGAGCACCACGAGGGCGATGGTCGGCCAGAGGCCGACCCACTCCCCGATGCGGATCAGGAGCATGAGCTCCAGGATCGGCACCAGCACGAAGAGCAACGCCAGGCGAGCGAGGATGGACATGGCCCTCCTCTACCCGGGCCCGTGGACGGGGGTCCGGCCAGGGTCCCGCCGACGCCTCCGTTCCGCCCCCCCTGGGCTGGGGTCCGCCGAGGACCCCTCGTGCGCGCGGGGGGTAGCTTGGGACTCCGCGAGAACCAGCCACCGAGACGGACCCCCCTTCCATGGAACAGACCTACTTCCGCAAGGGCTTCGGGCTGAAGAAGGAGCTCAGGCCGCTCATCGACGCCGAGTACCACTCGGCTTTGGTCGAGCGCGTGCGCGGCCGGGGCTACACCGACACATTCGGCGACGTGACCGTCCGGTTGGCGCAGGAGTTCGGCTTCTGCTACGGAGTGGATCGGGCCGTGGACTACGCCTACGAGACCGTCCACAAGTTCCCGGATCGGGCCATCTACCTCGTCGGCGAGATCATCCACAACCCCCACGTGAACCAGCGCATGACCGACATGGGGATCGCGTTCGTCTACGCGGACCCCAGGGGCCGATTCGACTTCTCGCACATCACCGCCGAGGACGTCGTGATCCTGCCCGCCTTCGGCGTGACGACGCACGACTTCGAGACCCTGAAGAAGGTGGGGTGCATCCTCGTCGACACTACGTGCGGATCGGTGCTCCACGTCTGGAAGCGCGTCGAGGGCTACGCTCGGGACGGGTTCACGTCGATCATCCACGGGAAGTACACGCACGAGGAGTCACGGGCCACGGCTTCGCAAGCCACCAAGTACAACGACGGCAAGTACCTCGTGGTACGGGACATGGAGGAGGCGATGGTGGTGTGCGACTACATCGCCCGCCGCCCCGGCCACCTGTCGCGCGAGGCGTTCATGGACCACTTCGTCCTGAAGGCCACCCCCGGCTTCGACCCCGACGTGGACCTCGCCAAGGTGGGTGTCGCGAACCAGACGACCATGCTCGCCAGCGAGTCGATCGCGATCGGCGTCAAGGTCCACGAGGCCATGGTCGAGCGGTACGGCTTCGAGAACATCCGGGAGCACTACCGATCGTTCGGGACGATCTGCTCGGCGACGCAGGAGCGCCAGGACGCTGTCGCGGAGATGATGAAGGAGCCGCCCGACATCATGATCGTCATCGGCGGCTACAACTCGTCGAACACGAACCACCTCGCGCACCTGTGCCGCCAGCATACGCGCACCTTCCACATCGAGGACGCCGCATGCATCGACGTGGAGAGCGGCCGGATCCGGCACAAGCCCGAGCTCGACCCGGACGCTCCCGAAGCCGTCGACGGGCACTGGCTGCCTGAAGGTCCCTTCCAGCTCGGCATCACTGCCGGTGCCTCCACGCCGAACAACAAGATCGGGGAGGCGGTGACGAGGGTCCTGAAGATCCGCGGGATCGAGGTCGAGCTGGAGGCAGGGCAGACGCAGCCGACCTGAGCCTGGTGGCCGTGTCCCTGGTTGTGCTCGCGCGCGGGCATCGCCCGGGCGGCGGCTAGCCCAGGTCGTTCTCCCGCACGGCGCGTCCCAGCTTCTTGAGGAGCGCCCGCATCTCTTCCTGCTCTTCCGGGCTGAGGTGCCCCGCCAGGCTCTCGATGTAGGTCCGGTGGCCGGGGAAGACCTCGGAGATGAGCGCCTTGCCCTTCCCGGTCAGCTTCGCCGTGATGATCCGTCGATCCTCGGGCGAACGCTCGCGATAGACCAGCCCCTGTTCCTCGAGCCGATCCATGACGTACGTGACGTTGCCGCCGGTTACGAGCAGCTTGTCCGCCAACTCGCCGAGCGACAGGGGGCCGAGGTGGTGCAGCGCTTCCAGGATGCCGAACTGCGGGGTGGTGAGCCCATACTCCTGCACCTTGCTCGCCACCGCTCGGGAAAAGGTCGAATAGCAGCGGGCCAGCGCGATCCACAGGCGCAGGGCCCTTTCCTCGGCTTCCGGCCAGTCACGCCGCGCCGGTGTGTCGGGGTCGCCCGCCGCTCCGGGGGCGCCCCCCCACTCCACGTCGTCGGACATCAGATATGGATCGGGCGGCCGAGCGCCGCCAGCGCGCCCTCGGACACGCCCTCGGAAAGCGTCGGATGGGGGTGGATCGCCTTCTCCATCTCCTCGACCGTCGATTCCAGGTGCCGGCCCAGGACGAATTCCGCGATCAGCTCGGTGGCGCTGGGTCCGACGATGTGCGCGCCGAGAATCTCCGAGTACTTCTTGTCCCGGATGATCTTCACGAAGCCGTCGGCGTGGCCGGCCGCCACGGCCCGGCCGATCGCCACCCATGGCAGCTTGCCGACCTCGATGTCGAAGCCCCGCTCCCTCGCCTGCTCTTCGGTGAGGCCGACGGAGGCCACCTCGGGATGGCAGTACGTGCAGTTGGGCACGTTGTCGTAGTCCACGGTGCCGTGGCCCTGGCCGGCGATGTGCTCCACGCACACGATGCCCTCGTGGCTGGCTTTGTGCGCCAGGAGTTGGTGTCCCGCGACGTCGCCGATGGCGTAGACCCCCTCGACGTTCGTGCGCAGGCGCTCGTCCACGGTGATGAAACCGCGCTCGTCGGTCTTCACACCCGCGGTGTCGAGCCCCAGCCCTTCCGAGTTGGGAACGCGGCCGACCGCCGACAGGACGTAGTCCACCTTCATCTCGTGCGTTTCCCCCTTGGCGTCGCGGAAGGTGACGGCGACGCCGTCCTCCTGGATGTCGGCCTTCTCGAAGCGAGCGGACGTGTGGATGTCCATCCCCCGCTTCTTGTAGGACCGCTCCATGAACTTCGAGATCTCGGCGTCTTCGAGCGGCAGGATCCGCTCCAGCGCCTCGACGAGGGTCACCTTGCTGCCGTACGAGGCGAAGACGTCGGCGAACTCCATCCCGATGGCACCCGCGCCCACGATGAGCAGCGAAGCCGGCGCACCCTGTTGCATGAGGGCACCGGTCGACGACCAGATGCGGTTCTCGTCGATCTTCAGGACGGGCAGGTCCCGGGGTCTCGAGCCCGTGGCGATGATCACGTGGCCCGCCTCGAGGACCCGGTTGGTGCCGTCCTCGCCCTCGACCTCGACCTTCCCCTTCCCCTTCAGGCGGCCGAAGCCCTGTACGTGCGTCACCTTGTTCTTCTTGAAGAGGTGCGCGATGCCGCGGTTCATCTGGTCGGCGACCGCGCGGCTGCGCTTCTGCGCGGGGCCCAGGTCGAAGGAGACGTCCTTCGCGATGATGCCGTGCTTCTCGCCGTCCTTCATCTCGTTGACGAGCAACGCACTGCTCAGGAGCGCCTTCGTCGGAATGCAGCCGATGTTGAGGCACACGCCGCCGAGCTTGTCCACCTCGACGCACGCGACGCTCATTCCGAGCTGGGCCGCCCGGATCGCCGCCACGTATCCCCCGGGGCCGCTGCCGAGGATCACCAGGTCGAAGCGGTCGCCACTGTCCTTGCCAGCCACGCGCTACCTCACTCTTGAAATAGAGGGCCGGAAAAGCCCCGAATCGTCGGAAGACGTTGGAGAAGCGGGAAAGTAGGTCGCCCCGCGGGGAGGGTAAACCCCGAAGTGGTCTCCAAGAGCCGTGGCGCGCATATCGCGTGGCGGCCCTTGAAGACGACGCGTACAATGCCCGTATTCGGCGCAACACGATCGAAGCCACCAACGGGGGAAGCCGACATGTGGGAGCTGCTCGTCGTCATCGCGGTCGTGGTCGTCGCCGTGATGATGTACAACTCGCTCGTGAAGCTGCGCGAGCGGGCGGACGGCGCTTGGGCGGACATCGACGTTCAGCTCAAGCGGCGCTACGACCTCGTTCCCAACCTGGTCGAGACCGTGAAGGGATACGCGAGCCACGAGAAGGAGACGCTCGAGCGGGTCGTCCAGGCACGCGCGTCCGCGATGGGCGCCGAGGGGCCCGCCGCGAAGGCCCAGGCCGAGGGTGCGTTGACCGGCGCGCTCAAGTCGCTGTTCGCGCTGGCGGAGGCCTACCCTCAGCTCCAGGCGGCAGGGGGGTTCCGTGATCTCCAGGCCTCGCTGTCCCAGATCGAAGAGCAGATCGCACAGGCCCGGCGCTATTACAACGCCGTGGTCAGGGACTTCAACACCAAGACCCAGACCTTCCCGAGCGTGCTGATCGCGCGCGCCTTCGGGTTCGGGGAGCGCGAGTTCTTCGAAGCGGACGAGGCCGAGAAGGAAGCTCCCCGGGTGAAGTTCGACTGAGGCGGGCACCCCGGATGGCGGACCGGAGGAGGGGGTGGACCGGCGGGGCGGCCCGGGCACGCCGATCGTGGCCGCTCCCGGCGCTCCTCCACCCTGCGATTCCGGCCGCGGTCGTCGCGTGCGCGTTCCTGGTCCCCAACGTCGCCGAGGCGCAGCGCAGCCTTCAGATCGAACGCTTCGACGCCACGATCCGGGTGGAGGAGTCGGGCTGGATCGACGTCCGTGAAGAGATCCAGGTGCACTTCCACGGATCCTGGAACGGGATCTTCCGCACGATCCCCGTCGAGTACAGGACGCCCCAGGGCTTCTCCTACCGCCTCTTCCTGAAGGACGTGACCGTAACCGGCCCGGGCGGCGAGCCCTACGAGTTCTGGTCCTCGAGGGAACGACACTACCGGCAGCTCAAGATCCGGGTTCCGGGAGCGGAGAACGCGACACGATCGGTCTTCATCCACTATCGGGTACCCAACGCCCTGAAGTTCTGGGACGAGTACGACGAGCTCTACTGGAACGTCACCGGCGACGAGTGGGAGATGCCCATCCGCGCCGCCTCGGCGATGCTGATCCTGCCCCGTGGCGTGACCGGCACGCGCACCGCCTCCTGGACCGGTGGCTACGGCTCCACGGAGGACGCCACCACGGTGCAGGAGACCGACGACGGCTTCTTCTTCGAGACGCGCCGGCCGCTGAACTATCGTGAGGGCCTCACGATCGCGGTGGCGTGGAACCCGGGCGTCGTGCAGAGACCCTCGTGGATCCACAAGGCCGTCCGCTTCCTCGAGGCGAACTGGCTCCTCGCGCTTCCCCTGGTCAGCCTCCTCGTCATGTGGCGTCTCTGGTCGACCAGGGGCCGGGATCCCGACCGGCAGTCGGTGTCGCCCCAGTACGAGCCGCCCGGAGGGCTGTCGCCCGCCGAGGCGGGCACGCTGGTGGACAACAGGCCGGACCTGCGCGACATCACGGCCGCTCTCGTCGACCTGGCGGTGCGGGGCTATCTGCGCATCGAGGAGGTCGAGCCGGACGGGCTCCTGAAGAAGTGGGTGGGCAAGACCGACTACGCGCTCGTGCCCGTCAAGCCACGGGACAGCTGGTCCGAGCTGCGTCCCCATGAGCAGGAGGTGCTGCGCGGGGTCTTCGGGGGGCTCGTGATCGACGGGATCCCCGGGGCCGTAAAGATGTCCGACCTCGCGCACGAGTTCTACGCGCATCTCCCGACGGTCCGCAGCGGGATCTTCGACGAGCTGATCCAGCGCGGGTACTACGACCATCGACCCGACAAGACCCTGGGCCGCTACATGGTAGCCGGGCTCGTCGTCCTCGTGGTCGGCATCGTCGGAGGGGTCGCGCTCGCCGACCGACTGAGCCTGGCGCATCTCACGGCGATCGTGACCGCCATCGGTACGGCGGTCCCGGTCTTCGCGTTCGGCTTCTTCATGCCGGCCCGAACCGTGAAGGGGACGCGCACGCTCGAGCTCGTCCTGGGCTTCGAGGAGTTCCTCGACCGCGTCGAGTCGGACCGCTTCAAGCGCATGATCACTTCGCCGGAAATGTTCGAGCGCTTCCTTCCCTACGCCATGGCCTTCGGCGTGGAGCGCAAGTGGGCGAAGGCGTTCGAGGACATCTACACGGAACCTCCGAACTGGTACGTGGGAACGTGGCACGGGGGCTTCCACACCACGACCTTCGTGAGCAGCATTGGCCAGATGTCGACCGCGGCGTCCACGGCCCTCGGCTCCGGGCCGCGCAGCAGCGGTGGCTCGGGCTTCGGCGGAGGCGGCGGCTTCGGTGGGGGCGGCGGGTTCAGCGGAGGGGGGTTCGGAGGCGGCGGCGGAGGCGGTTGGTAGGCCCGTTGTCCACGACCCCTGAAACTCCCGTGTTCGTCCGGTCGTAGGTCCCCTCTGTCACGGATACATCCGCGACGGATGTACCCGACCCCGACGGGAGGCGACATGACCGGACGCCCCGAGCTCGACCACGTCCTACCCCTCACCACGACCGTCTTCCACGTTCTGGTCGCCCTCGCCAGCGAGCCGCGGCACGGCTACGCGATCGCCCAGGAGGTGGAGGCCCTTACGGAGGGACGCATCTCCATGGGGCCTGGCACATTGTACGGATCGCTACAGCGCATGACCGACCGCGGGCTGATCTCGGAGGCCGAGAACCCGGGCGAAGACGGGCGCCACGCCGAGCGGCGGCGCTACTACCGGATCACGCCCCTGGGGGAGGCGGCACTGCGCGCCGAGTCCGAGCGACTCCTGCGAGCGGTGACCGTGGCGCAGGAGAGGATGGGGACATGACCGCGCGGCACGACCGCATCCGGCGCCTCTATCGCCGGCTCCTGACCCTTTATCCGGCTGACTTCCGCGAGCGCTACGAGGCCGATCTGCTGCAGGTCTTCGATGATCGGCGCCGTGAGCGGCGCTTTTCGGGCACATGGGGCGGCATCCGCCTCGTGCTCTTCCTCCTTCGCGACTTCTTGAGCTCCGTGCCGCTGGCGCAGGAGCGGCGGACAGACCACTGGGTGGGGACGATGATGAACGACCTGATTCAGGACCTCCGGTACGCGCTGCGCATGCTCGTGAAGAACCCGGTCTTCACCTCCGCGGCGGTTGTCACGCTGGCGCTGGGGATCGGGCTCAACGCCGCCACGTTCTCGGCGGTGAACGGACTACTGCTGCGCCCGCTTCCCGGGGCGCGGGATCCCGACCGCCTCGTGCAGCTCTACCGAGCGTGGCCGGGTATGGAGTACGGCTCCAACTCGATCCCCCACTACCAGGATCTGCGAGACCGCACGGGCGACGCCTTCGAGAGCGTGGCCGC
>CAZPZU010000003.1:120241-149681 GCA_964591135.1 uncultured Gemmatimonadaceae bacterium
CCCGTGACCTTCGCGAGCATCCCGGTCTACGTGCCGCTCATGATGCAGATGCAGATCGCCCCGGGGCAGAACCTGATCGAGTCCCGGGGCAACAACATGATGAACGTCGAGGCCCGCCTGCGGGACGGCGTCACGCTCCAGCGCGCGCAGCAGGTCGTGGACGCCACCCTCGCCCAGCTGCGTGAGGAGCTTCCCGACGCCTACGACGACCAGGTGGGCACCACCATCGTACGACAGGGCGACGCGGGCATCCACCCGATGTTCCGGAGCGCCCAGGTCGGGATGAGCGCCGTGATCATGGCGGTCGTCCTGCTCCTTCTGCTGATCGCCTGCGTCAACGTGGCGAATCTCTTCCTGGCGCGGGCCAGGGAGCGTCGCCGGGAGATGGGGATCCGTCTCAGCCTCGGCGCGGGCCGCCTCCGCGTCGTGCGTCAGCTTCTGACGGAGAGCCTGGTGTTCGCCACGCTCGCCGGCCTCGCGGGGCTCGGGCTCGCCCACCTCGCGGTGGGGGTGCTGTCGAACATCCGCCTGCCGATGGACGGGCCCTGGCACTTCGGTGTCGAGATGGACGACCGCGTGCTCCTCTTCACCCTCGTGGTCTCTCTCCTGACCGGGATCCTCTTCGGCCTGGCCCCGGCGTTGCAGGCGGTCAAGGCGGAAGTCGTCACGGCGGTGAAGGGCGAGTCCGCCAGCCAGGCGGGCCGGTCGCGGATGAGCAGCGTCCTGGTCGTCGCGCAGATCGCGCTTTCGTTACTGCTCCTGGTGAGCTCCGGGCTCTTCCTGCGCAGCCTCCAGGGAGCCACGGAAATCGATCCCGGGTTCGCCGAGCCGGCCAACCTGGTCACCGCGTCCGCCGACCCGGGGCTCCAGGGATACGACGAGGCGCGCTCCCGCGCTTTCTGGGACGCGGTCCTTCAGCAGGTCGACGCACTCCCGGGAGTGCAGGCGGCCGGACTCACCGACTGGCTTCCCCTGGGGGTTGGCGGCTCGGACCGGGGGGTCACGATTCCCGGGTACGAGTTCGCGGAAGGGGAGCTGCAGAGCTTCATCTACGGGAGGGTCAGCGAGGGGTTCCTGGAAGCCCTCGGCGTCCGCCTCATCGAAGGCCGCACCTTCAACCCGCAGGACGACGCGAACGGAGCGCCGGTCATCATCGTCAACCAGCGCATGGCGGAGCACTTCTGGCCAGGCCAGTCGGCCCTCGGGAAGATCGTCCACACGGCCGGCAAGGACCGTCAGGTCATCGGCGTGGTCGCCAACGGGAAGTACCGCAGCCTCGGTGAGGACCCGACGGATGTGATGTTCCTCCCTGAGCGCGAGCTGTCCACCTCCGGGCTGGCGATCGTGGCCCGGACCTCGGGCGACCCGCAGGCCGTGCTGCGTCGCATCCAGCAGATCGTCCGGGCGGAAGATCCGGACCTGCCCGTCTTCGACGTGCGCACCATGGAGGACCACATGGGCATCGCGCTGCTGCCGGCACGCCTGGGCGGCACGGTGCTCGGTCTCTTCGGTGTGTTGGGTCTCGTGCTGGCCGCGGTGGGCATCTACGGCGTGATGGCGTACTCGGTCGCGCAGCGCAGTCGCGAGCTGGGGATCCGCGTCGCCCTCGGCGCTGACCGCAGCCGGGTGCTCAGGCTCGTGCTGGCCGAGGGGCTCAAGCTCGCTGCGATCGGGACGGTGCTCGGCTTGGTGGGCGCCGCCGCCGCAGCGCGGCTCGTGCGTGGGCTGCTTTACAACGTGAGCTCCCTCGACCCCATCGCCTTCGCCGGTGTGCCGCTGCTCCTGATGGGGGTGGCCGCGCTGGCCGTCTACATCCCCGCACGCCGTGCGGCCGGCGTGGAGCCGATGCGCGTGCTCAAGTCGGAGTGAGGAGCGGGGAGCGGGGCTCGGCGATCGCCCGCACCGCACCGGGTCAACGGATCCTGTTTCGCCCCAGGGCCCGGGCGGACGATTCGATCGCGGCGCGGTAGGTGGCCTCGACGTCATCCGCACCGGCGACCGCGAAGCCGAGGTCGCGCAGCAGGCCATCCGAGAGGCCGTAGATCCATCCGTGCACGGTGAGCGGCTGATCCCGCCGCCAGGCGTCCTGCACGACGGTGGTTCGACACACGTTCAGGGCTTGCTCCAGCGCGTTCAGCTCCGCGAGTCGATCGATCGCCGCCGACTCGTCGGCGATGCCGGCGAGCTCCTCCGCGTGCCTGGCCGCCACGTCTTCGATGTGGCGCAGCCAGTTGTCGACCAGCCCCACGGGCTTGCGACGCCAGGCCGCCGCCACACCGCCACAGCCGTGATGCCCGCACACGATGACGTGCGGCACGCGCAGCACCTCGACGGCGAACTGCAAGACTGACAGGCAGTTGAGATCCGTGTGCACCACGACGTTCGCCACGTTGCGATGCACGAAGAGCTCCCCGGGCGGAAGCCCGACGATCTCGTTGGCCGGCACGCGGCTGTCGGCGCAGCCGATCCACAGATAGGTGGGACGCTGGTCTCGGGCCAGCTCGGCGAAATAGGATGGATCCCGGGCCAGGTGGCCCTCCGCCCAGGCGCGGTTGTTCCGGAACAGCTCGGGGAGATGTCTCATGAGGCCGAACTCCGCCGACGACTAGACCAGAATCGTGGTCGGCTCCTCGAGCATGGCCCGGAGCGTCGCCAGGAAACGAGAGCCCTGTGCCCCGTCGATGACGCGATGGTCGCAGCTCATCGTGATGCGCATGCGTGGGCGCACCACCACCGCTCCGTCCATCACGACCGGCGTGTCCTCCATGCCGCCGACGGCCAGGATCCCGGCCTCGGGTGGATTGATGATCGCCGTGAACTCGTGGATGCCGAACATCCCCAGGTTGGACACCGAGAAGGTCGAACCCGTGTACTCGTCGGGCATCAGCTTCTTGTCGCGCGCACGCGCGGCGAGCTCACGAACTTCCGCGGCGATCTGCGCGATCCCCTTGAGGTGCGCGTTCTTCACCACCGGCGTGATGAGGCCGTCGTCGATGGCGACGGCCACGCCCAGGTGCACGGCGTTGAAGCGACGCACGTGCGTCCCGTGCCACTGCGCGTTGCAGTCCGGGTGGCGACGGAGCGCACCCGCCACCGCCTTCAGCAGGATGTCGTTGATCGACACCTTCTCGCCGCTCTTCTCGAGCATCTCGTTGATCCGGCGCCGGGCCTCCACCACCCGTCCCATGTCCACGTCGACGGTGAGGAAGAAGTGCGGCACCGGCCCGATCGACTCGACCAGCCGTTTGGCGATCGTCTTGCGCAGTTGCGAGACCGGCACGTCCTCGTACTCGGCCTCGTCGGGCGTCCATCCCCCGCCCCCCGCCGGCGCGGCGACGCCGCGCGCTCTCGCCGCCTCCACGTCGCGCTTCACGATGCGCCCGCCGGGCCCGGAGCCTTCCACGCGGGCGAGGTTCACGCCCAGGTCGTCGGCGAGGCGGCGAGCCAGGGGAGACGCCTTCACCCGTCGCCCCTCGGGGGGCGCGGGCGCCGCGCCGGGCGCCTGGCCCGGGGTCGAGGTCTGCGCCGCCTCCACGACCTGCGCCTCCGGCTCGGGCTTCGAAGAAGCGGGTGCCGCCCCACCCGTCGCCGGAGCGGCACCATCCACCGCGCCGCCGACGCCGGAGATGTCCTCGTCCGGGGCGGCGATCACCGCAATCACCTCACCGACCGGCGCCGTGCCACCCTCACCCAGAAACACCTTGCGCAGTGTACCCGCGCCGCGCGCCACGAGCTCCATGGTGGCCTTGTCGGTCTCGATCTCGGCGAGGACGTCGCCGTTCGCGATCGTGTCACCCTCCGACTTGAGCCATCTGACGAGCTGTCCCTCCTCCATGGTCGGGGACAGCGCCTCCATGTGTACCTTGGTGATCATGCGAGCGCGAGCCGACACGGGCGCACGAGGTCGTCGGCACTGCGTCGCGCGACCTGCGAAATACCATTCAGGTACTCCTCGGTGGCGCTCCTTGGCCTCCTACTCGTGCGTCCCGTCTCGGCACGTCCGGGTTGAGTCGACAGGTTTCTCATCCTCCGCGCGTCCTCACCCTCGTTCTCACCGGTACAGCACCTTGTTGCAGGCTTCGACGACGCGGTCGGCGCTAGGCTTGGCCATCATCTCGAGGTTCTTGGCGTAGGGCATTGGGACGTCCGCCTGTCCGACACGCAGCACGGGCGCGTCCAGCCAGTCGAACGCCTCCTCCTGGATCGTGGCGACGATCTGAGCGCCCACGCCCAGGTAGCTCCAGCCCTCCTCGAGGTAGACGGCGCGGTTGGTCTTCTTCACCGTCGCGACGATCGCGTCCACGTCGAGGGGGCGCAGGGTGCGCAGGTCGAGGACGTCCACCTCGATGCCGTCCTTCTCGAGCTTCTGCGCGGCCTGCATGGCCACGTGGATCATCTTCCCGTGCGTGACGATCGAGACGTCGGATCCCTCGCGCTTCAGATCCGCCACGCCCAGCGGGATGACGAAGTCGTCGTCGTCCGGAACCTCGCCCTTGAAGTTGTAGAGCAGCTCCCCCTCCATGAACGCGACCGGGTCGTCGTCACGGATGGCGGCCTTCAGGAGGCCCTTGGCGTCGGCGGGCGTGCCGGGCACGACCACCTTCACCCCGGGGGAGTGGAGGTAGTACGTCTCCGCCGCCACCGAGTGCTGGGCGGACAGCTGTAGCGCCGCGCCCGTCGGCCCGCGGAAGACGATGGGGATCGGGAACTGCCCGTTGCTCATGTAGAGCATCTTCGAGGCGGAGTTGATGACCTGGTCGATCGCCAGGAAGGCGAAGTTGAAGGTCATGAACTCGATGACGGGCCGCAGCCCGGCCATGGCGGCCCCGACCCCCAGCCCAGCGAAGCCGAGCTCGCTGATCGGCGAGTCCACCACGCGCCCGGGTCCGAACTTCTCCAGGAGTCCCTTGGACACCTTGTAGGCGCCGTCGTATTCGGCGACCTCCTCCCCCATGAGGAAGACGTCCGGATCCCGCTCCATCTCCTCGCGCAGCGCGGCGTTCAAGGCCTCGCGGTAGGTCATCACCGCCACGGCGCGTCCTCCCGTCCGTCGAAGCGGAGGCGCCCCCGGACATCGAGGTCGGACCAGACGTGCTCGTAGAGGGCCTCGGGGCCGGGCACCGCCGTGTCGTCCGCAAACTCGGCGGCTTCGTTCACGATCTCTTTGACCTCGGCGTCCATCGCCTCGAGCGCATCCTGGTCGAGATGGCCTCCGTCGAAGAGGCGCTCACGCAGGAGCGAGATCGGGTCCTGCTCGTGCGTATGGCGATCGACCTCGTCCTTGCTGCGATACGTGCCGGAGACGGGATCGGACATCGAGTGGCCGCGGAAGCGATACGTGCGCACCTCCACGAAACGGGGCCCGCCGCCTCCCCTCACCTCCTCGGCCAGGTCGCGGAAGTGGGCGTACGTCGCGAGCACGTCCTGCCCGTCCACGTCACTCGCGGGGATCCCGTAGGGCGATGCCTTCTCGACGATCTCGGTGAGCGACACGCGCCGGAAGGCGGTGCCCATCCCGTACTCGTTGTTCTCGACCACGTAGATGGCCGGCAGATCCCATATGGCGGCCATGTTCAGCGCCTCGTGGAAGGCACCCTGGTTCACGGCCGCGTCGCCCATGAAGCACACCACGACGTTGTCTTCCTCGCGGTACTTGATCTTCCACGCGATGCCGGTCCCGAGCGGCACCTGGCCGCCCACGATGCCGTGGCCGCCCATGAAGCGGACGTCACGGTTGAAGATATGCATCGAGCCGCCCTTCCCACCGGACGCGCCGGCCCCCTTGCCGTACAGCTCGGCCATCACGACCCGGGGAGGCACGCCCTTGGCCAGCGCCTGGGTGTGCTCCCGGTAGGCGCCGATCACGTAGTCCTCGGTCCGCAGTGGCTTGATGCACCCGGCCGCGGCGGCTTCCTGACCGATGTGCAGGTGGCAGAAACCCCCGATCTTGCCTATGGCGTAAGCCTCTTCGGCCTTCTCCTCGAAGCGGCGGAACAACAGCATGTCGCCCAGGAGGCCGAGCGCGAGCTCGGGGCTCACGCCATACCGACCCAGGGCGTCGGCGCTCTTCGTGCGCTTCGTCGTGGTCCTGGTCTGGGCCATGGCGGGTCAGCGGTTTCCCCCGGTCGCCTTCCCCGGCCGACCGAGCTCGAGCTGGACCAGGTCCAGCCCCATCGTCGTGGTGCGCATCTCTGCCGGAGCCGGGACGTCGGCCTCCATGACGTCGGTGATCGCGCCGGGGCCACCGGCCTGCACCTCGCGGGCCTGCTCCTTGGCGTGGTAGCTGGAGCGCACGAGCGGACCGGCTTCGACGTGCCGGAGGCCGTACTCGCCCTCACCGATGCGCTTCCACTCCGCGAACTCGTCCGGGGAGACCCAGCGGGCCACGGGAATGTGCATCGGCGAAGGACGCAGATACTGCCCGAGCGTGAGGATGTCCACCGCGCCTTCGCGGAGGTCCGCCATCGCCTGGCGGATCTCCCCGGGCTCCTCCCCCATACCGAGGATGATGCCCGTCTTGGTGAGCATCGACGCGTCCATCTTCTTCACCGCGCCCAGGAAGGAGATCGAGCGCCAGTAGCGCCCGCCCGGTCGGACGTCCGGATGCAGCCGCTCCACCGTCTCCAGGTTGTGCCCGAGGATCTCGGGCTGCGCGTCGACGACGACCCGGAGGGCGTCTTCGTCCCCCTTGAAGTCCGGAATGAGGACCTCCACGGAGCATCCCGCCACCGCGTCGTGGATGCGTCGAATCGTCTCGGCGTAGATGGATGCGCCCCCGTCGGGCAGTTCGTCGCGGTTGACGCTGGTGATCACCACGTGCTCGAGTTGGAGCTCCGCGACGCTCGCCGCCACCCGGCGCGGCTCGTCGCGGTCCAGCTCGGTGGGCATCCCGTGCGCGACGCCGCAGTACTTGCAGGCGCGGGTGCAGACGTCACCGAGGATCATGAACGTCGCGGTGCCGGCCTCCCAGCACTCGCCGATGTTCGGGCAGCCGGCCTCCTCGCATACCGTGTGCAGCGAGCCGGAGCGCATCATGTGCTTCAGCCGCCGGTAGTTGTCCCCACCCGGAGACCGCACTTTCAGCCACTCGGGCTTCCGCGACCTGATGTCGATGGTGTCCAGACCCTCGTGGGCCCGGATCCTGGACGTGCCCTTCGGCTTGACGACGCCGGTGTCCTTCCCTTCCGGCGCGTAGCCGCGGGGGGCTTCCGTCGCGGTGATGCTCACCCCTCTATCCTCCCGCTCCGCTCCTCCCGCGCGGCCTGGCGTCGGAACGGATCGCTTGTAAGACGAAAAGGGCCCTTCGGGTGCGCGCTAAGCGGCACTCGCCAGGACCTTCAGCTGTCCGGCAGAGCCTGAAATCATAAGCCGAGGCCGAGGCCCCGTACAAGGTAGGCTACCCCGAAGCCCAGGTAGGATCCGACCGCGTACCCGAGCAGCCCGACGATGATCCCCGGGAGGACCAGTCCCGGCCATTCCCGTGCGACGGCAACGGCCAGGGCGCTGGACGGCCCGCCCACGGCGGCCTGGGACGCCACGGAGAGCGTCCCCACGTCGAGGCGGGCCAGGCGTCCGACCCCGTACACCACCAGCGCCTGGACGCCGATCACCACCAGCGTGAAGAAGAACACGGAGACGCCCACGGCCGCGATCTCGGCGACGCGCGACCAGATCCCGATGACGACGAAGAAGAGGTGGAGCACCATCGTGCCGAGCTGAAGGGCGCCCTCCGCGCGATGGAACCAGCGCGTGTGCCCCAGAAGGAGGGCATAGGTGGTCAGCCAGAGCACCGAAGGCACCTTCGGAACGAGGCGCGCGGTGAGGTCGGCCGCCGCGAGGAGCGCCAGCCCCGCCGCGAACAGGACCGCCAGGTCGAGCGCGGACAGCGACGCCGGCGCGAAGAACGGATGGTTCGCCACCGCACCCCCGCTGCCCCCATCGTCGGGGATCTCGGTGAACTCCCTCGGCACGGGGCGGAAGAACCGGCCGATCCACAGGGGAAGCACCAGCGTCGCCGCCATCCAGATCCCGGTGGTGAGGGCATCGGCCGCGGTCACCCCCGCCCACAACCGCGGCGGCAGGCCCAGGCCCTGCCCCACGGCCACGAAGTTCACCGATCCTCCGGTGTAGGTACCGGTGAACACTCCCGCCAAGAGCCAGCCGTTGCCATTCAGGGTGGGCCCGAGCACCACTGCCGCGACCATCGCGCCGACGCCGATGCCCAGGACCGCCAGCCCGAACGCCGCGAGCATCCGCGGTCCGGCGAGCTTGAGGTCGCCCAGGTTCACGGACAGGAGCAGCCAGGCGATCGCCAGCGACGTGACCGGCCCGGCGATTGCGTCGTACACGGGCGAAGCAGCCGGCACGATACCGAAGTTCGACAGAAGGGCGCCGATCACGAGCACGAGCAGCGACGCGCCGACCTTGGACAGCGCCTTGACGTGGCGATCGAGCCAGAAGGCGAGCGCAGCCGCGACCGCGATGACGGCGGCGAGGGGCAGGGGTGCGCTGATCACAGCTCGGGGCCCTGCTCGTTCGGGAGGCGGTCCTGCAGCGCCTCCCTCCGTCGGCGGAACCGCTGCACGACGTGGTCGCGCGCCTCACGAGGATCGTCGGTGAGGAAGAAGAGGTCCAGGTCCGTCTCGGCGATCTTTCCCTCGGGCGCCATCCGGTTGCGTATCCACTCGACCAGCCCGCCCCAGTACTCGGTCCCCATGAGGACCACGGGGAAGTGGCGGACCTTCCCGGTCTGGATCAGCGTGAGCGACTCGAACAGTTCGTCCATGGTGCCGAAGCCGCCCGGGAAGATCACGAAGGCCTGCGCGTACTTCACGAACATCGTCTTGCGCACGAAGAAATACCGGAAGTCGATGGCCTGGTCGACGTAAGGGTTCGTCAGCTGCTCGAACGGCAGCTCGATGTTGCAGCCCACCGAGCGGGCGCCCGCCTCCCTCGCTCCCCGGTTGGCGGCCTCCATGATGCCCGGCCCGCCTCCGGTGATGATCGCGAATCCAGACTCGCCGATAAGGCGCGCGGTCTCGACGCACTGGAGGTACTGGGGATGGTCCGGCTGCACCCGCGCCGACCCGAAGATCGACACCGCCGGCCCCACCTTCGTCATCGCCTCGAAGCCCTCCACGAACTCACCCATGATGCGGAAGATCCGCCACGCGTCGCGGCCGATGGTCTCCAACTCCTCGACGCTCTCCAGGAGGCGCTCGTCCTCGGTCTGATGGTGATGGTTGGGAAAGGGCTCAGCCCAGTGGGCGCCGGAGTCGTGCTCCATACCCGCGTCACTCCTTCTTGTCGTGAGGGTGCCGGTCGAAACGGTGTTCGTCCTGCGTCACCGGTCGACCGCTTCGGGGTGTCGCGACAGCCATCCCCCGGTGCGTTCGAGCGCCTCTTCGTGTCGGTGTGGTGGCTCCCACCCGAGCTCGCGTCGGATGCGCTCGGACGAATAAGGGTTCTCTCCGAGAGCCAATCGCGCCATCCGTCCGAGCGGAAGGTGTCCCGTCCCCGGTGCCGACACGCCGACCCTCTGGAGCACCGCAGCCACCGAACGGACGACCGCGGTGGGGATCGATATGAGGAGCGGGTCGGCTCCCATCCCGCCGGCGAGCCCCTCCAGGAGTCCCCTCTGCGTGAGCGGGTAATCCATGCCGAGCATGAAGGTGGCGCCGCCCCGACCGGCCTCGAGGGCGAGCACCGCCGCAGACGCGACGTTGCCCGCGTAGACCACCGGCAGCGTGTTGGCGCCCGGGCCGAGCAGGAAGGCCATGCGCCGCCGGACGACCCGTGCCAGACGCACCGTGAGGAGGCGGTCCCGCTCACCGTAGACCGCGGACGGACGCAGGACGGTCACGCCGAGACCCCGCTCGGCCTCCACGGCGCGGGCCACGGACTCCGCCTCGCGCTTGGACCGGGCGTAGAGGTCGCTCTTGGAGATGGCCCCGTCGGCGGGGGCGTCCTCGGCGACCGGCCCGTCGACCGTTCCGAACACCGCCACCGACGACACGTGGACGGTGTGTCGGACGCCCGCCAGCGCCGCCGCCTCGAGCACGTGGCGGGTGCCCTCGACGTTGACCTCCCGGACCGTCGGCCAAGAGCCGCCCGCGTACACCAGCGCCGCAGCGTGCACCGCGTGGGAGCAACCGGCAATGGAGGGCGTGAGGGATTTGGCCGGATCCCGGACGTCGCCCTCCACGATCGCGCATCGTATACGCTGCAAGAAAGCCGCGTCCGAGTCGCGGCGGCAGAGCGCGACCACCTCGTGGCCGTCGTGTCGGAGCAGCGCGGCGATGTGGGAGCCGATGAGGCCGGTCCCGCCCGTCAGGAAGACGCGCATAGGCGTAGGGGGGAGGCTCGCCCGGGCGAGCCTCCCCCGCGGATCAGCGCGAGGAGAGGTAGCGCTGGGCCTCGTCCTTCATGTCGGCCATCAGCGCCCGATGGCCGTCGTACTCCACCAGGTTCCGCGCGTATTGCTCGTCGTACACCCGCAGCAGGTGCTGGTAGTACTCGGCGGCTTTCGCCGAGTCGCCCATCGCCTCGGCCGCCCGCGCGGCGGTGCCGAGGCCCAGGACGTGGTCGGGCTCGGAATCGAGGATGCGCTGCGTGGTCGCCAGCGCCGCAGTCGGGTCGGTCAGCAGCTCCAGCAGCGCCTCGTGCAGCAGCCCGTCCAGATCCAGAGGCTCCGCGCGCTCGTACGCCTCCACGGCCATCGGCTGGAAGAACAAGGCGTTCGTGGTGTCGCCTGCCGAGGCCGACTCCATGACGCGGTTGAAGAGCCGGTCGGCGGCCTCACGCGGCGTCATCGAGTTGAGATCGATCGCGGATTGACCCGCCGCCGGGTTCCCCCCGGGCGGCATCCCAGCGGGTGCGCCGCCTCCGGGGGCCGTCGGCCCCGCGCGGCTCACCATACTCCATCCCAACACCAGGATCAGCCCGAACATCGCCACGCCCGCGATCCACCAGGGTGCGTTGCTGCCACCCAGTGTTGCGGCCGCCGCCGCCCGGTGTCCACCGGGCGCCCCACCGCGGTTGCCGGCGGCGGGCACCTGTGCGCCCCCACCCGTCGGGGCGCCGCACTGCGTGCAGAACTTTGCCGCTCCCGAGATCTTCGTGCCGCACTGGTTGCAGAATCGGCCGCCCAGCGCAGCGCCGCAGTGCTGGCAGAAGTTGCCGCTGGAGAGCTTGCCGCACTGCGGGCAGGGCTGCTTTTGTGCCCCACCCTTCTGTGCCCCACCCTTCGCCTGTTCTTGAGTCATCGAGCCAGAGCGTTGAAGAGAAGTGGCCACGTGGCCACCGTCTGCCCGCGATAGTTGGGCTGGAAGCCGAAGAGCACGACGGAGCCCCGGCCCACGTCGGCCTCCAGGATCGCCGGCTTTCCGGCCACGTGCTCCCCGCCCAGGACCCACCCGGACAGCAGCGGATTCCCGGACCCATACCGCGCGACGACGCGGATGTTCGCGTCGCCCACGTCCCACGCGCGGCTTCCGGTTCCGAACCACGCGATGCTCTCCGTCTCCAGACCGCGCGTCACATCGGAAGATGCGGCCAGCTCGAGCCGCAAGATGGAGCCCGGAACGTAGAAGTCGGTGTTCGAGAGGCCGTCGACGGCGTTGGTGACGTCGAGACCGAACATCTCGGCCACCAGGTCCGTCGCGTCTTCCACAGCCACGAGCCTCCCGCCCGCCTGGACGAAGTCCCGCAGCGATGCGACGCCCTGGTCACCGATCCCGCCCGCGTACGGCTGCGGCACGGCCGATGCGGGGAAGCCATTCCGGATGGAGCGGGCACTCTGCGCCTCGAGCACGATGACGTCGTAGCGGTCGGCCAGGGAGCCTCGCTTCACGTCTGCGTCGTGCAGCGTGTCGTATTTCATCTTGTAGGTGTCGAACACCCACCGGGTCCACCCTTCCTCGATCGGCTCCTGCCAAGACTTGTACAGCCCGACGCGAGGAGCACTCGAGCCACTTAGCGCGTCCGGAAGCCTGAAGTCGAAGGCGGGCGGGGCGATAGGGTCGGACATCGCGACGCTCGGAGTCTCGTTCACGGCCACCGCGTCCATGTTCATGAGATACGGCAGAGTATGCGCTGTGACGTCGTACGGCCGCTGGGGCGGGCCGCCCGGATACTCGCGCAGGTCGGGATAGTGCTGCACCTCGAGCATCGTCTGGGCGAACGAGGCGTAGGGTTGGTTCATCGGGATCACCCAACTCCCCGCGGGGAACGAGATGCCGTCCGCGGTGAACGCCTGCTCCGCCCGGTGCACCTCGACGTCGCCCATCGCCAGGATGCGCAGCACGTACTTCACCCCGGTCATGTTGTCCTGTCCGGCCGGAATCACCCACGCGTCGGGCCAGGCGTCCCACTTCTGAACCGCGCGTTCCCCGATGTTGTGGAAGTTCTCCACCCAATAACGGCGGTTCTTCGCCGCGTTGGCCAACAACGCGAGCGCGCCGGTCTCCATGTAGTCGACGATGTCCGACAGCGTCCAATGTCCGCCCGGCCAGACGTCTGCGAAGTTCCACGACCGCTGTGACGAGTCGTAGTTCCTGTTGGGACCGAGCTGGTCGAACGAGACGTCGACGGGCGTCGCGATGCGCGCGGACGCGGTCTCCGACAGGATACGCGCGCCCGCGTGGTAGTGCTGGTAGGCCCGCGCGGGCGTCCAGGCGTCGTACTGGCCGGCCACGACCGCCCCTGCCATCCCCTGCGCCGTGACGCGCGCCGCCATGAACGTCCCGAGCTGATTGACCGCCGCCTGGAGCGCCGGGTCGATGTTGGGCTCCCACGGATCGATGTAGGGCGGGAAGAAGATGCGGGCGCCGTTCGAGCCCATCTGGTGGATGTCGTGAACGATCTGCGGATGCCACGCGTTGTGCGCGCCGTTGATGGTGAGGACCGTCTCGTCCTGCGTGAACGCGTACCAGTCGCGGTTGTTGTCGTGACCGACGTAGAACTGGTAGAGCCAGGGAAGGGGTGCGCCCTCGTATTGCGTTCCGACGTTCTGGTTGTACCAATCGACGACCCACTGCAGCCCGTCCGGATTGAGGGACGGGATGTCCAGCAGGATCACGTTGTCGAGGATCTCCTTGATTTCCGGGTCGTCGGACGAGGCCAGGCGCCACAGCAGCCGGGCGGCCATCTGGCTCCCCCCGACCTCGGTCGCGTGAATGCTGTGGGTGATGAGCACGACGGTCCGCCCCTCGTCGAGCAGACTCTGCAGCTCGCCGTCGTTGGCCACCCGGCGGGGATCGGCCAGGCGCATCTGGACGTCGTGGAGCTCGTCCAGCTTGGCCTGGTTCGCCTCGCTCGTCACGGTGACCATGATGAACGGCCGGCCCTTGGTGGTGGTTCCGAGCGTATCGACGATGACCCGCTGACTCGTTTTCGCGAGTTTCTCGTAGTAGGCAGTGAGCTGGTTCCAGTCGGCGAGCTTGCGGTCTGCGCCGATCTCGAACCCGAAATGCTGGCGTGGCGTGGGGACGCTCTGGGCGGCCGCAGACGCCGACGCGAGGACTACGGCCACGAAGGCCGACAGGACGCGGCGAATCATCGAATCTCCTTACGGCTCGGTTGAGGCGAGTCTGGATGGTATCGGCCCGCTACTCCACCGGCAACGGACGCGGAGCGTGCATCGGTTCCTCCTCCTGATGGGTGCCGTGCTGTGGCTGTGCCCCGTCGGCGGTGCGGCGCAGGCTGACACCGCGAGCGCGCCCACGTTCCGCGACGAAGCGGCGCGGGAGCTGATCCTGCGCGCGCGCGCCGCGCGCCAGCGTGACGTCGAGGGGATGTCCAGCTACGAGGGGCTCCTCAGGGAGCGCATCTACGTCGGCCTGACGGCGCTGCGCTTTCGGCGGGAGCGAGGGCTGTTCGAGCAGGAGCGGGTCGCCCGCCTGCGCTGGTCGTCGGATGGCGAGCGGGCCATCCAGTGGCTCGGGGCTCGCCAGGCCATCCCCATCGTCGGGGCTGACACCCGCAGGGACGAGATCCGCGCCCAGGGCCGCATGGCGGGCGCCGGTGCGGAGGTTCGCGAAGACCTCCGCCGCGAGCTGCCGGACGAGCTCCTCGGCGAGGCCGACCTCCCCGGATTCGCGTTCGACCCCTCGGGGGACAGGCTCGCCTTCGGGAGCGACTGGGCCCTGCATCCCCTGTCCGACAGTGCCGACGCCAACTACCGCTTCTCGTCGGGCGACACGCTGCGCCTGCGTCTTCCCGATCGGGAGGTCGTGCTCTACGAGGTGAAGGTCGAGCCCCGGCGAGCGGACTTCCACCTCGTCGCCGGCTCGTTGTGGTTCGACGCCGAGACCGCCTCGCTGGTGCGCGCGACCTACCGCCCGGCGCGTGCGTTCGACCTTCTGCTCGACGAGCCGGAGGACGCGGAGGACGTGCCGGGATTCCTCCAGCCCGTGCAAGCCGACATCAGGTACATCACGGTGGAGTACAGCCTCCACGAGTTCCGCTTCTGGCTTCCACGGCGCTTCGCGCTGGAAGGCGAGGCGAGGCTCGGAAACGTGGTGCGTATCCCACTGACCGTCGAGTGGACCATCGGCGATTACCGCGTCAACGAGGACTCCACCGAGATTCCGGTGACAGGGCCCCTCCCTCCGGGCTGGTCGCGGCGCGAGCAACGCGTCGAGGACCGTGAGACGGGCAGGGTATCCTACGTCACCGTGGTGGTGCCGCAGCCCGACTCCCTGCTCGCGTCGCCCCTGCTGTCGGAGGGCTTCGGGGAGCGTGCGCCCACGGCGTTCACCGACGACGAGATCGACGAGTTGCGCGGCGAGCTTGGGCAGCTGCTCCCGACCTACGGGCGCTTCCGGCCCCACGTCGCCTGGGGGCTCGAGCGCGGCCTGCTGCGCTACAACCGGGTCGAGGGGCTCAGCGTGGGTTCGGCCGTGAGCCTCCCGGTGGCGCCGATGACGACGTTCGTGCTGGAAGGCCGGATCGGCTCCGGCGATCGGGAGCCGAACGTCATGGCGACGCTGGAACGAGGAGCCGAAGACCGGCGCTGGGCGCTGTCCGGCTACTACCACCGGCTGCAACAGATGTCCGAGCGGGGCCACCCGTTCACGATCACCAAGTCGCTGGGCAACCTCTTCTTCGGGACGGACCGCGCGCAATACTACCGGACCAGCGGCGGCGCCCTTTCCTACCGCCGTCTCGGTCAGCGTGTCCGTTGGGAGGTCGAGGCGTTCCACGAGCGACAGCGAAGCGCGGAGCTCACCACGGACTTCTTCCTCCTCCAGCCGATCAGGGATGACACGGCGTACGCGGTGCTCCCTGCGGAGCGACTGGACCTCACCGGAGGGCGAACGACGCTCGGGTGGTTCTCCGGCATCGATCCCAACGGTCTCATCCTCACCGGGCAGGTGGCACTCGAAGCCGCCGGGGGCGACGCCACCTACCAGCGCGTGACGACGGGCCTGTCTGCAACGCATCCGCTTCCGTTCGGGCTCGCCGGCGCGGTGGGCGTCGGGGCCGGAGCGCTCTTCGGAGACGACCCGGTTCAGCGGCAGATCTTCGTGGGCGGTGCGGAGACGCTGCGGGGCTTCGACACGGACGCGTTCCACGGGCAATCGGCGTGGAACGCCCGGGTGGAGATCGCCAGCGGCTTCGCGGGCGCACGCATCGGCCTCTTCGGCGACGCGGCATGGGCCGGTCCCCGCGCAGCGTTCCGCGTCGACGATCCGTACGTGTCGGTGGGCGTGGGGACATCCCTCCTCGACGGGTTGTTCCGGGCCGACCTGGCCTACGCTGTGCGGCGTGGGTCCGAGTGGAAGCTGCATCTCTATCTCGACGGGCTGTTCTGAGACCCGGGCTTCCCGACCCCGCTCGCTCCGCACCGGGGGATCGGCCCGGCTTTCCCCGGGCGGCCGCCCCCGGTACCGTTACTCGCGGAGGTTGCCGAAAAGACGGAGGAGGATTCCGGTGAAGCGCTTCATGTGGATCGTAGCGGGGGCCCTCTTGGCCGGATGCGCCCGGGAGGCGCCGGCTCCGGCCACCCCCGACGTGTCGCTGTCGGGTGATCGGATTCGCGAGGACATGCGCGTGCTGTCGTCCGACGAATACCTCGGCCGCGGCTCCGGCCAGGTCGGCGGGGACATGGCGTCTCAATACATCGCGGATCGGTTCCGGGAGATGGGGCTGCAACCCGTGGACGGCTCCTACTTCCAGACCGTTCCGATGGTCGGCTACACGACCGATCCCGGGTCGGTGAGCCTGTCGTTCCGGGGTGACGGCGGGGCGCTGTCACCCACGTACCTCGACGGCTACGTCCTCAACGCCGGCGATCCGGAGGCGACGTCCGCGGGCGGCAGCGGCGAGGTGGTGTTCGTCGGTTACGGCATCGACGCGCCCGAGAGCGACTGGAACGACTTCGCCGGTGTGGACGTGACCGGCAAGTTCATCCTCATCCTGGTGAACGATCCTCCCGCACCCGCCGACGACCCCGATCTCTTCGGAGGGCCGGCGATGACCTACTACGGCCGCTGGACCTACAAGTGGGAGGAGGCCGCGCGGCGGGGCGCCCTGGGCGCGCTGATCGTCCACGAGAACGAGCCCGCGGGCTACCCGTGGAGCGTGGTGCGCGGGGGCCGCTCCGGTGAGCAGTTCTCGCTACCCCCCGATCCGGCGGGCCCCGAGCCGGCGGGAATGTTGGGGTGGGTGACCCGCGACGTGGCCGTGAACCTCCTGAAGCTCGCGGGCCTCGACTTCGACGAGCTGAAGGCGAGAGCGGCCCAACGCGGCTTCGTGGCGGTGCCCACGGGTATCACGGCCACGGCCTCTCTGAACGCGACGGTCCGTCAGGTGGAGACCCGCAACGTCGTGGGCCTGCTCCCGGGCTCCGAGCGGCCGGACGAGATCATCACGCTGACTTCCCACTACGACCACTTCGGAGTGGGCGAGCCCATCGACGGGGACAGCATCTACAACGGCGCCTACGACAACGCCTCGGGCACGGCTTTGCTGATCGAGCTCGGACGCGGCTTCGTCTCGCTTTCCCGGGCGCCCGCTCGCTCGCTGCTCTTCATCTCTACGGCCGCAGAGGAGCAGGGTCTGCTGGGCTCGCAGTGGTACGCGCAGTCACCGCTCTTCCCGCTCTCGAAGACGGTGGCCGAGATCAACATGGACGGCGCGAACCTCTGGGGTGAGACCGACGACGTCACCGTCTTCGGCGAGGAGCGCAGCGGACTCGGAACGTACGTGAGGGCGCGAGCGGCGGAGCTCGGCCTCGAGATCGTGCCCGACCAGGAGCCCGAGAAGGGCTTCTTCTTCCGCAGCGATCACTTCCCCTTCGCCAAGGCGGGCGTCCCCTCGCTCTACATCGAGCACGGGCAGCGGTACCGCGGAAAGCCGGAGGGCTGGGGCAAGCAGATCTCGGAGGACTACACGGCACACCGGTACCACGCGCCCAGCGACGAGTTCTCCGACGACTTCGTGTTCGACGGCGCCGTCCAGCAGGGGCTGTTGATCTTCCGGACCGCGTGGGACATCGCGACGACGAACGCCTGGCCCGACTGGAACGATGGACAGGAGTTCAAGGCCGCCCGCGACGCGATGATGCCGGGAAGCTGACGGAGCGGAGGCGAGCGGGGGGCGTCCCGTCGGGGTCGCTTCCCGATTCCGGGGCGGGCGGCCGAACGTCGCCCGCCCCGCGTCACATCCCCGTCGGGAGATCCACGAACTCCCACTCGAGGTCGAAGCGCTCGGCCGCATGCCGCGCCAACGCCTTGACGCCGAACGTCTCGGTGGCGTAGTGGCCGCCGAACAGGAGGTGTACCCCCAGCTCCATGGCGTCGAAGAACGTGTGGTGAGACCCCTCACCGGTAACGAGGGCGTCCAGCTCGAGCTCCGCCGCCGCTCCGATGAAGGACGCACCCCCTCCGGTCACCACGCCCACTCGTTCGACGCGCTCCGGCCCGCCAGGCACGAGTCGGACGCGGCCCCCGTCGAGCGCCTCCTCCACACGGCTCACCAGGCCCGGCGCGTCGGTCGCGGCCTCCAGGGTGCCCCACCATCCGATGTCGGCGCCGTGGTAGGCCGCGAAGCGTCCTTTCGGATCGATGCCCACGGCACGCGCGAGCATGACGGCGTTTCCGACCTCCGCGTGACCGTCCAGAGGGAGGTGCGCGCTGTACACCGCGACGCCGTGCTCCAGAAGGGGACGAATGCGGCGAAGGCTACGCCCGGTCAGCGGCTGGAGGCCCTCCCAGAAGAGGCCGTGGTGTACCAGGAGGAGGTCCGCCCCCCGCTCGACTGCCTCCCTCACGGTGGCTTCGGAGGCGTCGACGGCGGCCACGATCCGGTGCACCTCGTCGGGACCACCCACCTGGAGCCCGTTCAGCGCGGTCGGATAGTCCGGGTGGTCGGGGATTCCCAGGTACGCGTTCAGATATTGGAGCAAGGATTCTAATTTCAAGACGCCCGCTCCTCACCGGCTGCCGCCGCTCGTGGACAAGATGTGGAAAAGGCCTCCTGAAGGTCCGCCGAGGAAGCCCGCACGGGTTCAGCGATAGCGCTAATGGCTTCGGAAAGAACGACTTGAGGGATTATCCACATGGCTCGGCCGGTGCCGGGGGATGCGCCCGGGAATCCACACTCCGCTCAACTCTCGGCAGGCACCAGGGCCTTCGGCGCCTCCGCCTCCTCGACGCGCGACGAGCCCATGTCCACCGTGCCGTTCAGCACCGCCCCCTCTTCGAGCTGCATGCGCCGCGCGCGCACCTCGCCCTCGATCCAGGACGTCGCCTGGAGCTCGAGTCGGGACTCGGCGACCAGCTTGCCGATCACCCGCCCCGAGATCACGGCATCTTGGGTCATGATGTCGCCGTCGACCATCCCGTCCTTCCCGACGACGACGGCCTTCCCCGCGTGGACGGAGCCCTGCACCGTGCCCTCGACCCGTATTGTGCCGTCGGTTTCGCAATTGCCGATGACCTTCATGCCGGGACCGATGATCGAGATGACGGTCTCCGGTGGTGTTCCGTTACCAGCGCGATCTCGCGCCATCGCGCGCCTCCTCGGGTTCTTGAAGAGTGATGAAGAAGGGGGGCACACACCGCGTCACGAGCGCCACCTTCGAATCCTGGTCGGGGCGCCGAGCGCGCAGCCGTAGCCACGGCGAGGCGTGCCAACGACGGGGTAACGACGCGACGCGTTGTCGGGACCGTGTCGTCGTAACCCCTCGGTTCGTAAGTTCATATCCTGCATTTGGTTGGGCGGTGTACCCCCTTCTTCATCACCCCTCTAGGGCTGTTGTACCAAGGTGAGCGGATCCACGGCCTCCCCGTTGAGGAGGACCTCGAAATGGAGGTGGGGCGCGGTGGAACGCCCGGTCGAGCCCGAGAGGGCGATCACCTCGTTCTGCCAAACCTGCTGACCCCTCTCCACCACGGTCAGCGAAGCGTGTCCGTATAGGGTCGTGTAGCCATCGCCGTGATCGATCACCACGAAGCGGCCGTACACCGGATCCTCGCCGACGTCGACCACGGTCCCGGCGCCCGCCGCACGGATATAGGAATCCGTTGGCACGGCGATGTCGAGACCGGGATGCTCCGTCTGCCCGCTGTCCGCATCCAGGAGGCCCTGGGTCACGAAGCCGCGTTCCGTGAGCGGCCAGCTCGACGGGATGCTGGCGTCCGCCGTTATGCGAGGCGCGCTCCCACGGCGTCCGGACCCGGTCGGGGGGGCACCGGTGGGCGGAAGCCACGCATCGGACGGGGCCGGCGCGGTGTGGGCGCCGAACATCTCCCGGATCCGCGCATATTGGTGCTCGATCCCTTCGAGCTCCTTTGCGAGGGCCTGCACCCGGGCGCGGTCCGCCTCCAGCGACCGGACCTGGTCCTCGAGGTCCGAAACACGCGAAGCCCGCGCCGCGAGATACCACCAGCTTCCGGCCACCAGGGTGAGGCCCAGGGCCACGATCGCGGCGACACTCCCCAGGGCGCGCAGCATCCGATAGGAGAGACGGTACGTGCGGCTCTCCTGGCCCCGGTCGGGAACCAGCATGATCGTCAGGTAGCGCCGATTCGGCTTTTCTTCGGTCACCCTACGATCTCCGACGCTTCTCGTCCCGTGACGAGCTCGAAGACCCGCTCGAAGTCCTCGGGACCCAGGAAGGTGATTTCGATCAAGCCTCTTCCCTTGCGTGTGCGCCTGATGCTGACCCGTGTGGACAGCGATTCCCGCAGGGCCTCCTCGAGCGCGAGCACTACCGGGTCCCGCGCCGCCTCCGTCTTCTTTCTCCGGACCGTTTGTGCCGACGCCTCACCGCTCCTGCGCTCCATCTCGCGCACGTTCCACCCTTCACGGGCGGCCTTCCGGGCCAGCTCCCCTGCCTTGACCGGGTCGTGCACCGCCAGGAGAGCGCGGGCGTGTCCCATGCTGAGCTCTCCGGACTCCAGCAATTTTCGCACCGAGGGCGGTAGGTTCAGGAGCCTGAGGATATTGGCCACCGTCGACCGGTCCTTCCCCACGGCACGAGCGATCTCCGCCTGCGTCATGGAGAATCGGTCGGCGAGCGACTTGTAGCCCTCCGCCTCCTCCAGAGGGTTCAGTGCTTCGCGCTGGAGGTTCTCTACGAGGGCCAGCACCAGCAACGTCTCGTCCGAAGCGTCCCGCACGAGAACCGGAACGTCGTCCCATCCGAGCTTGGCGATCGCCCGGAAGCGCCTCTCCCCCGCTACCAGCTCGAACCGATCGGTGGCGCCGGGGGCCGGGCGGACCACGAGCGGCTGCAGAAGGCCGTTTTCGCGGATCGATTCGGCAAGCTCGCCCAGTTCGCCGTCAGTGAACGTGCGCCGCGGCTGAAGGGGGTTCGGTACGATCGCGGCCAGGCTCACCCTGCGGATCTCCGCATCCTCGGCCTCGGGTTCCAGGTACTGCCCCAGGAGGGCGCCGAGGCCCTTGCCGAGACGGTCCCGGCGGCTCATCGCACGCTCCCGGGGCGGTCTGTCGCCTGCGGGACGCGGCGGGACAGGACCTCCTTGGCGAGCGCGAGGTACGCCTGAGCGCCCTGGGAGATCACGTCGTACAAGACGATGGGTTGGCCGAAGCTCGGGGCTTCCGCGAGGCGGACATTCCGGGGAATCGCCGTCCGGTAGACCTTGTTTCCGAAGTACTCCCGAGCCTCCGCGGCGACCTGCCTGGAGAGGTTCAGGCGCCGATCGAACATCGTCAGAAGGACACCTTCGATGTCGAGCGCCGGGTTGAGCCCCCGTTGCACCAACCGGATCGTGTTCAGCAGCTGGCTCAGGCCCTCCAAGGCGTAGAACTCGCACTGGATGGGGATCAGGACCGAATCGGCCGCCGTGAGCGTGTTGAGCGTCAGAAGACCCAACGACGGCGGGCAATCGACCAGAACGTAGTCGTAGCGTTCGCGCAGGCCCTCCAGCGCCTGCCGGAGGACCCGTTCACGGTGGGGCACCCCGACCAGCTCGATCTCGGCACCCACCAGGTCCCGCGTCGAGGGGATGAGATCGAGGAAGGGAAAGTGGATCTCCGGCATCACCGCGTCCGTGGCGCCCCGATCCCCGACGAGCACGTCGTAGATGGTCGTGAGCGATTCCCGTTGCTCCACGCCCAGGCCGCTCGTCGCGTTCCCCTGCGGGTCGATGTCCACCACGAGCGTTCGCTTCTCGGCCACCGCCAAGGAGGCGCCGAGGTTGATGGCAGTCGTGGTCTTACCTACTCCGCCCTTTTGGTTGGCGATGGCGATGACACGGGACATGGAGTTCTCTTCTGGGGTCCCGAAAGGACTTTCGGAGGGGGGGTCAATAATACGCCCACCACCGGCGCGGCGTAAAGCGAAGCAGTCTTGACGCTGTTCCAGGATCGCGGGATGTTCTGCTCGTCCAGGCGAATCCACCGGCGGGGAGACCCCGCCCGACGGCAACGGGGGGTGCGATGAACGGTGTGCGGCGGTTGCACGGGTGGAAGGCGACGATCTTCGGCGCGTGGGTGACGGCGCTCGGGCTCGCGGCGTGCGGAGGCAGCAGCGATACGGTCACCCCGGATCTCTCGGTGGCACCCTTCGTGGGTGACTGGAGCGCGACGGCGATGGTCCTGAGCTCCGTGGCGAACCCGGACATCCATCCTGACCTCATCAGCGACTTCGGGGCTTCCTTCACCATCAACGTCCAGCCGTCCGGCCAGTACACCGCGATTCTCATCTTCGCGGGTCAGGCTTCGACGCAGATCGGCCAGGTCACGGTCTCCGGAAGCACGATCACCCTCCGTCCGGAGGTTCCGCCCAACGAGCCCGACGCCACGTCGACCTATGCCTTCCCGGACGCGAACCACCTCGTCCTGGATGGGGACACGGAGTTCGACTTCAACTTCGACGGGACCGCGGAAGCGGCGACCGCCCACATCGAGCTGGAGCGAAAGTAGCGATTCCTCGATGTTCCACGTGGAACATCGAACGATGGGCCCGGGCCGAGGTGGGCGTTGTTTCACGTGGAACATCCGTCCGAAGCGTCCGTCGAATCGGCACGATCCCACCTCGTCTCGGAGATACGGCGAGCCTCCCTCGACGGGAGGCCTGGCTTCAGGCTCCCTCGGTGTCCGACCTGCCCGCCCGCAGCCTTCGCACTTCCAGAATCAGGTTCTGGAGGTCGGCGGGAGACACGCCCGGAATCCGACCCGCCTGGGCCAGTGACTCGGGGCGCACACGCTGGAGCTTCTCCCTCGCCTCGAAGGACACCGTCACGAAGGTACTGTATGGTAAGTCATTGCTCAATTTGAATTTAGCTTGCTCCCGCAGCTTGCGCGCCCTCACCCTCTCACGCGCCACGTACCCCTCGTACTTCAGCTCGATTTCGACGGCCGCCAGCACGTCCGTCGAGGTCCGTTCGGCGCTCTCGCCCCCTGCCTCCAGGAGATCCGCCGCCCCCACGCCAGGTCGCCGCAGCAACTCAAGGGCGCGGGTGGGCTCCCCGATCCCGCCCGTCCCTGAAGCTGCGAGTGCGGGTCCGACGGCCTCCGGTTGGAGCGTCGTGTCCCGGAACCAGAGGAAGACGCGCTCCTCCGCGACGAGGCGCTCCGCGAGCGCCCGACCCTGCTCCGCCGTGAGGAGCCCCCGATCCCGCGCCAGCGTCCCGAGGCGTCGGTGCGTGTTGTCCTGGCGTAGAAGCAGTCGGAACTCCGCGCGCGAGGTGAAGAGGCGATAGGGCTCGTCCACGCCGCGTGTGACCAGGTCGTCGACCAGCACGCCTATGTAGCCCTGGTCGCGCTCGAGCACGAACGGCTCCTCGTGGCGGACCCGGAGCGCCGCGTTGATGCCCGCCACGACCCCCTGTCCGGCCGCCTCCTCGTACCCGGTCGTGCCGTTGATCTGTCCCGCGAAGAAGAGACCCGGCACGTCCTTCAGCTCGAGGGTATGCCGGAGTTGATGCGGCGGGAAGTAGTCGTACTCTATCGCGTAGCCGGTGCGGGTCATCCGTACGTCCGCCATGCCCGGAAGGGTGCGCAGGAAAGCGAGCTGCACCTCCGCGGGGAGTGAGGTGGACAACCCGTTGACGTACAGCTCGGTCGTGTCCAACCCCTCCGGCTCGAGGAAGACCTGGTGTCGCGGGGCATTGGGAAAACGCACGACCTTGTCCTCGATGGATGGGCAGTATCTCGGCCCCCGACCGGAGATGTGGCCACCGTAGAGAGCGCTGCGTCGCAGGTTGGCGCCCACGATGCGCTTGAGCTCCTCACCCGCCCACGTGATCCAGCACGGCCGTTGCTCCGGGATCGGCTCCCTGACGTAGTTCGCGAAGCGGAACTCCCCGTCGTCCCCGTCCTGCCGCTCGAGCGCCGCGAAGTCAACGCTCCGGCCGTCCACCCTCGGCGGCGTCCCGGTCTTGAACCGGGCGACCTCGAGCCCGAGTCCTTCCAGTCCTTCCGCCAGCTCCACGGAGGGGGCCTCTCCCGCCCGGCCCGCTCCGACCCCCGCCTCACCTCCGACGTGGATGCGGCCGCGCAGGAACGTGCCGGTCGTGACGATCACCGCCTCCGCCTGCACCTCGACGCCCCCGCGCGTACGAACGCCGCAGACCTTCCGGTCCTCCACTACCAGATCCGTCACAGCTTCCTGAAAGAGATCCAACTGCGGCAGCTCGTCCAGAATCCGACGCACGGCCACCGGATAGAGCGACCGGTCGCACTGCGCGCGCGGCCCCCACACGGCCGGGCCCTTCGACCGGTTCAGCATCCGGAACTGGATGCGCGCGGCGTCCGTGGCTCGGCCCATGACGCCGCCGAGAGCATCCACCTCCCGGGCCACCACACCCTTCGCCACGCCCCCGATGGCCGGGTTGCAGCTCATCTGGCCGAGGCGTGCCAGGTCCGGCGTGATCAGCAACGTGCGGACGCCGGCCCTCGCAGCCGCCGCGGCCGCCTCCGTACCCGCGTGCCCGCCTCCGACCACCACCACGTCGTACCGCAGCCTCACGGCCCCCGTCTCCGCCCGCAGCTTGGGCCGCGCCTCTTATGCGCGCTCACCATCGCTCCATCTGGAACTCGTGCAACGGCGTACGGGCGTCCCCCGCGATCGACTCCACCGAGTCGACCACGGCGGCCGGAGGGCCCTCGTACAGGGCGCGCTCCAGCGCCTCCAACGCCTCCCGGGCGCCCGCCGCGTGGACCTCGACCGACCCGTCCGGAAGGTTGCGCACGTGGCCGCCCAGCCCGAGCCGCCGGCCGGTGTGCTGTGCCCACCACCGGAATCCGACGCCCTGAACCCGTCCGCGGACCCGATAGCCCCGTCGCTCGACCTGTCGTGCTGCGTCCATGTGGCTCACTTCCCGATGCAGAACTCTCCGAACACCGCGTCCAGGACGTCCTCGACCGATATCACGCCGAGCAACTCCTCCAGGGCGGTTTCCGCCGACCGCAGATGGGTACCCGCCATCTCCGGCGGGACTCCTTCCTGCAGCGCGGACCGGAAAGCGTCCACGGCCTCCCTGGCGGCCGCGAGCGCGCGCGCGTGCCTGCGCCGCGTCAGCACAGGTGCCTCCGGCCCCAGCTCCACGAGCCCCGAATACACGAGACGGGGCAGGACGCTCCGAAGTGCCTCCAGCCCCTCGCCGCTCACCACGGAGAGCCTCACCTTCGCGGCCACGCCGGGCACGGACGTGCCCTCCTCCGGGCGCTCGTGCGGATCCAGATCGCACTTGGTGTACACCAGCACCACGGGCACCGGACCCAGCCCCCTCAGGAAAGAGCGCTCGGCCTCCCCGGGGCCACCGCCGCTCTCGACGCAAAGCAGCACCACGTCGGCACGCCCCAGATGACGACGCGCGACCTCCACACCGAGCCGCTCCACCTGGTCGTCGGTCTCCCGCAGGCCGGCCGTGTCCACGAGCCTGAATGGGTATCCCCCGAGCTGCACGTCCGCCTGGAGCGCGTCCCGCGTCGTGCCCGGGACCTCGGTCACGATCGCCCGCTCCTCACCCAGAAGCGCGTTGTACAGCGACGACTTCCCCACGTTCGGCCGTCCGGCCAGCACCACCTCGGCACCTTTCCGCAGAAGCTCGCCTTCCGGGGCGGTCGCGATCAGCCGATCCACCCGATCGACGATGCGGGAGGCCACGTCCTGGACGGCATCCAGGGACGTGGGCGCGTCATCCTCCTCCGGGAAGTCCAGGTGGTGGGCGAGCAGGGCCTCGATCCGCAGGAGCTCCTTCCGGAGCTCCTGCACCCGATCGGAAAGGCCACGCTCCAGCTGGGCGAGCGCGGCGCGATGCAGCGCCCCGCTCCGTGCCTCGACCAGGTCGGCGACGGCTTCCGCCTGAACGAGATCGAGCTTGCCGTTCAGGTAGGCTCGACGGGTGAATTCCCCCGGCTCGGCCCGGCGCGCGCCGGCGGCCAGACACGCGTCGAGCACCAGGGCCGGCACCAGCCATCCGCCGTGGCACGAGATCTCCACCGCCGGCTCGCCCGTGAAGCTCGCCCCCGCCTCGTAGCGCAACACGACCGCGCGGTCCAGCGGTCCTCTGCTCACGGGATCGTGCAACTCCACGAGCGTGGCAACGCGCGCCGGGGGCGCTTCTTTCCCGGACGGCGACAGTCTCCGCAGGATGTCGTGGGCCGCCGGGCCGGACAGGCGCACCACCGCGAGGGCGCCGGAACCGGCCGTCGTGGCCAGCGCCGCGATCGTGTCGACCTCGACGCTCACCTGCGGGCCGGCGTCACTTCGCGGGCGGCGGCCCGCCCACGCGCATCTTCTTCCTCTCGTTGGCGATCCAGATCTGCTGCGGGATCGTCGCGATGTTCGCGGTCGCGTAGTACAGGTTCAGGCCGCTGGCCAGCCGGAAGAAGATGAACAGCATCATGACCGGCATGAAGTACATCATCATCTTCATCTGACCGCTCTGCTGCTGGGGCAACGAGCGCATCGTCACCCACTGCATCAGGAACATCGACAGCGCCATGAACACCGGCAGGATGTAGAGCGGGTCCGGTGCCGACAGGTCGGGGAGCCAGAGGAAGGGCACGCCGCGCAGTTCGATCGTGTTCTGGAACACGAAGAACAGCGCGATCAGCACGGGCCAGGGAAGGAGCATGGGCAGACACCCACCGAGTGGGTTGAAGCCATGCTCCTTGTACAGCTTCATCATCTCCTTCTGGAGCCGCTCCGGGTTTTCCTTGTACTTCGCCTGGATCTCCTGCACCAGCGGCTGCACGGCCATGTTCTTCAGCTGCGAGCGCATCGCCTTCTGGTTCAGCGGCCAGAGCACCACGCGCATCAGCACCCCGAACAGGATCAGGACCCATCCGTAGCCGACGTGGAGCTGGTTGTGCAGGAACGTCAGGATCGCGATGACGATCGATACGAACGGGCGCACGATCGGGCGGAAGAACTTCCAGCCGTAGGGATTCACCTCCTGCATGTCCTCGCCGAGCGAGGACAGTCGTGCGTATTCCTGCGGTCCCATGAAGAGGCGGTAGCCGAAGGAGCCGTCCCCGTGGATGGTCTGCGTGACGGCCATCCGTACCCGACCCGGGAGCGGGCTCTCGGTCACGATCAGCCCCCCCAGGTAGTCGGGCTGGGCACCCTCCGCCGCTTCGGTGTCGCCGGCCAGGAGCGCCATCACGAAGAATTTGCTCTTGAAGGCTGCCCACAGAAACGGCCCGTCCTGGACCAGGGGCTTCGCGCGGCTGAGCGCCGTGGAGCGGATGCCTTCCTGGACGTGGTTGTCCACGTAGGCCATCGCACGCGCCTCTCCGGCGGAGTCGGCCTCTGCGTACGCGAGTCCCTGCCCGAGGTCCGTGATCAGCAGCGGCCGCTCGACCCCCGTGACGCGACCCCTGGCGACGACCTGGTAGGACTCCGGCTGGAACTCGTACTCCAGCTCGAAGCGGAAGGACGTCGACGGGTGTTGGTAGACGAAGGTGAGCGTCTGCGGGCCGCTCCCCGCGGACACGTCCAGCCCCTCCGCCGGCTCCACCTCGAACGGCACCCGGGTGAGGTCCACGGTGTCGGAGCCCACCAGGAGACGCTGCCCCAGATAGCCCGACACGTCGTCGGGGATCAGGTTCACCACCCCGCCGCGGTTCAGGGCCGGGAACTGGGGCAACTCCGCCGACACGAGGCGCGCCCCGATGTTCGAGAAGGCGTACCGATAGAGCGGGCCTTCCACCACCACCGTCTGTTCTTCGACCTCCGGAGCAGCCGGCGTGACGCTCCCGGTCCCAGCCGTGTCCGACGTTGCCGTCCGCGCCCCTACCGACGGGGGGAGGACCGGCTCCCGGGTGCCGGTGGAGTCCTCCACCTGCGCCGCGGCCGCCGCCGAATCGGGTGGCTGCTGGCCCTCCTCCTGAGGGACGGGAGGGAAGAGGAGGTTGGTCCCCACCAGGACCACGAGCATCAACGCTATGGCCAGGAGAAAGCGGACTTCTGTCTTCATGGATCGCTCGACGTGGGGCGGCCGAGGCCGCTCGTCGCGGAGTGCCGGTGGGTCGGTCGGAGGACGGCACCGGCCGGGGCCGTTCCGTCCCGATCACGCCCTTCCCCCACCTCGGGTACCGGATCGTAGCCATGGCCACCCCACGGGTGGCACCGAAGGAGCCGTCTCAGGGCGAGCCAGCTTCCGCGCCCGGCCCCATGACGCTGAATCGCCTCGAGGGCGTACGCCGAGCACGTCGGGGTGTAACGGCACGAAGGTGGGGTATAGGGCGAAATGGCCGTGCGGTAGAAGCGGATCAGGCCCAAGAGGATCCCCTTCAACACAACCCCTCCACCGCTTCCCTGATTTCCTCCGCCAACATGTCGAACCCCGCTCCGTAGGCCCCACGACGCGCACGGATCAGGACGTCCGTCGCGGTCCCGCATGTGGCGAGGACGGGCAGCACGCGTCGTCTGCCGATCTCCCGCAGCCTTCTTTTGAGCTGATTCCGCTCCACGATGTTCCGCCCGTGCTTCGGCACGATGAGTCCGAGCCTGGAAGACGAAACGGGGGAAGGCGCCGAGAAGACATCCAGATGCGTCGTCCTCTTGCGCTTCCCCCGCTCGAGGAGGGCGCGGATCTCCGTGGTACGTCGGATGCGTGCGGCGCGGGGGAGGCGCTCCCGCGAGGCGGGCTCGCTCTCCTCCGAGCGGCGGGGGCCTACTTGCTGCCCACCTTCACCACGAGACGCGCCCGGCCCCTCCGGCGACGGCGCGACAGAGCCGCCCGGCCGCCGCGCGTCTTCATCCTCGCGCGGAACCCGTGCTTGTTGACTCGCTTGCGATTGCGAGGTTGGTACGTCGGCTTCATTCCGGGCTGCCCGATCCATGGGAATTCTTCGTCTCGAAACGAGCTTGAAAAGATAGCGCCGTAGTGCGAATAGCGTCAACGTCAGCCGGCCGGTCGATGTGGAAATCCGCCGATCGTCAGCCTCCCGCCTGCCCGAATTGACTTTTCCACATCGCTCCTCTAGCTTCGGCGCCCCACTTGGGGACGAGGGGAAATCTCGACGCGCCGACCACACCGCTCTCCCTCCTAGGATGCCCACCAGCTCCGCCCACCCGACCCGCCGACCCACCGCCTTCACCCCGGCGCCGGCGGCAAGCTCAGAGGCCTCATGGAGCTGACGGCTCCCGAGCTCTGGTCCCGCATCCAGGAGGTCGTGCGCTCCTCCGTGCCCGAGCAGGGCTACCGCACGTGGCTGGCCGGCACCCGTGCCATCGGCCTCTCCGGTGACGAGCTCATCGTCGAAGCTCCGAGCCGTTTCCACGTGGAGTGGATCGAGGACAAGTACGGGCCCGTCCTCGCCTCGGCGGGCAACCGCGTCCTCGGCCGCCCCCTGAGCGTCTCGATCACCTGCGCCTCCGAGCCCACTCCGATTCCGGTGCCGTCCCTGGAGCTCGCTGCCCGGGAGGACGCTCGACCGCAGACATCCCCTGCAGCCCCAGAGGTACCGCGACCGCGCCTGAACGAGCGCTACACCTTCGAGCGGTTCGTGGTGG
>CAZPZU010000004.1:0-138602 GCA_964591135.1 uncultured Gemmatimonadaceae bacterium
AACGGCAACGGCAACGGAAACGGCAACGGCAACGGCAACGGAAACGGCAACGGCAACGGAAACGGAAACGGGAACGGCAACGGGAACGGCAACGGGAACGGGAACGGGAACGGCAACGGGAACGGCAACACCGGTGGCGGCAACACCGGCGGCGGTGGCGGAGGCAGCGGAAAGGGCGGCGCCGCCTACCGTCGCAACATCTGCAGCTGTAACGCCTCGACCATCGATCTCGAGACCGAATATCTGATCGAGCCGGGCAACATGGTGGGGCCGACCTACCAGGGCGTGGGAGCGCTGGTCGACGGGGACCCCGACGCGTACTGGGACGAACGGGAGAACCGCGTGGTCAGCGACCTCGGGGAGGACAGCCCACGCATCATCACGGTCGCGCTCTTCGACCCGACTCAGATCGAGAAGGGGGGCCGTCAGTACATCCAGTTCAACAACTTCGCCCGCTTCTTCATCGAGGGGCAGGCGTCACCGCAGGACCCCGTCGTCGGCCGCTTCATGTACTACGTCCGCGGCGCCGGATCCGAGTCGCACGCGACCACGACCGGGTCCCTGGTCAAGAGACTCAGGCTCATTCGATGAGCTCCCCCAACGAGGCTGGAAGGATGAAGAGCAACGGAAAGAAGGACCTCGTCCGCGCCGCCCTCATCGCCGCCGACGCCCCGTTCCGGGCGAAGGTGCACGAGGTGGTGGAGCTCACCCGCGGGCAGGTCGAAGTCGGGTTGGAAACCGACGCCACACCCGATGCTCTTCTCCGGGAGCCCACGACGCCCATCGCGGAGTACGACCCGCAGATCCTCTTCCTCGACCTGGGGTCGACCCCGGACGACGGCATCCGCCTGGCAGGCATCCTGTCGCGCGGACATGCGGGCATGGGGATCATCGCGGCGGGCCCCGACCTGTCCCAGGGCCAGCTCCTGGAGGCCATGCGCTCGGGCATCTCCGAGGTCGTCACCCGCCACGTCTCACGGGACGAGCTGGAAGACTCCCTCGATCGAGTGCTCCAGAAGCTGGGCATCGCGGGCGAGGGCACCGCGCACCGGTCGGCGGGCAAGGTGCTCGCCTTCTTCAGCCCCAAGGGAGGCACGGGGTGCACGACGGTCGCCATGAATGTCGGCATCGAGCTGCACCGCCTCACGGGGAGGAAGACCCTGCTGGTCGACCTCGACCTGGAGCTCGGCGAGATCGCGTCGTTCATGGGGCTCAAGCCGCGGTTCCACCTGGTGGATCTCCTCAAGAACTTCCACCGCATGGACGAGGACCTCCTCACGTCCTACATCGAGCGCCACGAGTCGGGTGTGCACGTCCTCTCGGCTCCCTTCGAGCCCGAGACCGGGCAGGCCGTGACGGCCGACGAGATCGGCACGGTGATCTCGTTCCTGCGCCACCAGTACGACTACGTCGTCGTGGACACGTCGAAGTCGCTGGCGCCTCCTGCGCTGGCGGCCATGAAGCCGGCGGACCACCTCTTCCCGATCACCAACCTCGACCTGTGCTCGCTGCGGAACCTCAAGCGCTGCATGCCCATCCTGAAGGACATGTCGCCCAGGAGCGGTGAGCGCATCCGGATGATCGTCAACCGGTTCAGCAAGAACGCGCTGGTGTCGCTCGACGACCTGGAGTCGACGGTCGGTCTGCCGGTCTACGCCACGCTGACGAACGACTTCGCCACGGTGATCGAGTCGCTGAGCACCGGGAAGCCGCTCGTGCTCCACGGCAGCGCGCGCTACGCGCAGGAGATCAAGACCCTAGCCGCGAAGATCGCCGGCCGGAACGAGCCGGCGCAGCGACCCGCCTCGGTCATCGGCCGTCTCTTCGGAGCGGTGTCCGGCCGGGCGTCGGGTCCGTCCCGGGAGGCGGTGAATCATGCCTGAGTGGCGGATGAAGTCTGCTGCGGCCAAGCCCGGGCCGGAAGCGCCGACCGCCGCCGATGCTCCGGTGGCCCCGGCCAAGCGGAGCCCGGTCAAGAAGCAGATGGAGGCCGGTTCGGCGAGCAAGCATCAGCCGCAGGACGTCAAGGCACGGATCCACCGGTTGCTGCTCGAGCGGCTGAACCTCTCCAACCTCGATCGGATGGACCGGTCCGAGGTGAACCGGGTCATCGCGGCCGTGGTCCGTGACCTCCTGGAGCAGGAGGCGATCCCGCTCAACATCGAGGAGCGCGACCGGCTCATCTCCCAGGTCCTGGACGAGATCTTCGGGCTGGGTCCACTGCAGCCGCTCATGGAGGACCCGACCATATCGGACATCCTGGTCGACACGTACTCGCGGGTCGTGGTGGAGCGGAACGGGAAGCTGTACGACACGGACGTGCGCTTCCAGGACGACCGCCACCTCATGCAGGTGATCGACCGGATCGTGTCCGCGGTCGGACGGCGCATCGACGATTCGTCTCCGATGGTGGACGCGCGCCTGCCCGACGGATCGCGCGTCAACGCGATCATCCCACCGCTGTCCATCGACGGGCCACACCTGTCGATCCGGAAGTTCAAGGACGACGTCCTGAGCGCGGAGGACCTCGTCGAGATGGGGACGATCACCGAGCCGATGATCGACTTCCTCGCGGCGATGGTGAAGTCCCGCCTGAACATCCTCATCTCGGGAGGAACCGGCGCCGGGAAGACGACGCTGCTGAACGTGCTGTCGTCGTTCGTTCCGCCCACCGAGCGCATCATCACGATCGAGGACTCGGCGGAGCTCCAACTGCGCCAGCCCCGCACCGTCCGCCTGGAGACCCGCACCGCCAACGTGGAGGGCCTGGGCGCGGTCGATCAGCGACAGCTCGTCATCAATGCGCTGCGCATGCGCCCGGACCGGATCGTCGTGGGCGAGGTCCGCGGGTCCGAAGCCATCGACATGCTGCAGGCGATGAACACGGGGCACGACGGATCGCTGACGACGTTGCACTCGAACTCGCCGCGGGACGCGCTCAACCGGCTGGAGACGATGGTCGCCATGGCCAATCTGAACCTGCCGGACCGGGCCGTCCGTCAGCAGATCGCGAGCGCGATCCACATCGTGATCCAGCTCTCCCGCTTCTCGGACGGCAAGCGGCGCATGGTGCAGCTCTCCGAGGTCGTCGGGATGGAGGGGGACGTGATCACCCTCCAGGAGATCTTCCAATTCCGTCAGGAGGGCGTCGACGAGGACGGGGACGTGATCGGGCGCATCCGACCGACCGGCATCCGGCCCAAGTCCGCGGACCGGCTCAAGGCGAACGGATTCAGCCTTCCGGCCAGCATGTTCAGCGACCTCCACGCGGCGACGGCCTAGGAGACGCGGCATGGCGCTGGATCCTTCGATCTTCGTTCTTTTCGCCGCGCTGGCGGCCACCCTCGCGGTGCTCTCCGTGGCGGCGGGTGCGGGCGTCATGCGCGAGTGGCGCAGCCGGCGGTCCGTGACCCAGGCGCTCCGGGACCTGGAGAACCTGCGTACCGAGTCCAACGCCCAGCAGGTGCTCCGCCCCGACGCCCCCGAGCGTCCCCTCAGCAGGTTCCTCAACAGCCTCCCCAACTTCCGGGGCGTCGAGGACACGATCGCCCAGGCGGCGTTGCGCTGGTCCATCGAGCGCTTCGTCCTGTATACCGCCGTGTGGGCGCTGCTCTTCGGACTGCCTCTCTGGTTCCTGCTGCGCTCTCCCATCCCGGCCCTGGTCGGCATGCTCGTGGGGGGATGGCTGCCGCGCTTCTATGTGAGGCGGAAGGCGACAAGGCGGGTCCACGCGCTGGAAGCGCAGCTGCCCGGCGCGATCGACCACCTTATGCGTGCGGTGCGTGCCGGGCATCCGCTGACGGCCGGCTTCAAGATGCTGGCCGAGGAGTCACCGGAGCCGATCTCCACCGAGTTCCGGGCGGTCTTCGAGGAGCAGCGCTTCGGCCTCCCCTTCGAGGACGCGCTCCTGGGCCTCGGCGACCGGATCAACCTTCCGGACGTGCGCATTCTGATCACGGCCATCCTCGTTCAGCGCGAGGTCGGAGGAAACCTGGCCGAGATCCTCGAGAAGGTGGGCAACACGATGCGCGCACGCTTCACGATCCGGCGGCAGGTGCGCGTCTACACGGTACAGGGCCGCATGAGCGGGTACATCCTGGCCACACTGCCGATCGTCGTCGGCTTCTTCATCTTCCTGGTCAACCGCGAGTACATGAGCGTCCTCTTCACGCACCCATTGGGGAAGATGCTCCTGTGGCTGGCCGTGCTCCTGCAGTTCATCGGCTACCTGTGGATCCGCAAGATCGTGGATGTGGAGTACTGAGCCATGCCCTACATCGTCGCGCTCTTCGCGGGCCTCTCGGCCACGCTGGTGATCTCGGGGTTCTTCCAGATCTGGTATGCGCCCGCCCGGGCGGTGAGCAAGGAGCTCGCGCAGCTGCAGGACATGGGGCCCAAGCCGTTCGAGGTGGGCCAGCGGCACCGGCGCCGCAAACAGCGCCAGCGCCTGCAGGCGGTGCTCCGGGAGATCGGCGAACGCATTGAGCAGGGACAGCCGGAGATGGACGGCATGCGGCGCCGTCTCGTCCAGGCCGGGTACTGGGATCCCGACGTGGTCCGCTACTACATGGGCGCACGCGTGCTGCTGGCGGCGCTCCTGGGTGGGGGCACGCTTCTGGTGGGCGGTGTGCTCGGCGGACGCATCGCCGTGCTGCTCTTCTTCAGCGCCTGGCTGGCGGCCATCGGCTGGATCGCGCCGCACTGGTACGTGTCGCGGCGGAAGACCCGGCGTTGGCTGGAGGTCCAGATCGCGCTCCCAGACACGCTGGATCTCCTGGTGGCGTGTGTCGAGGCCGGGATGGGCCTCAACCAGGCGCTCTCCCGCGTGGCGGACGAGGTGCGTCACATGAGCCCCGTGATGAGCACCGAGCTGGCGATGGTGAACCTGGAGATCCGGGCGGGCACGCCGCGCGGTGAGGCGCTCACCAACCTCGGGGACCGCAGCGAGCTCGAAGACGTCAGGGCCCTGGTCAACATGCTCGCCCAGGCGGACCGTTTCGGGACGTCGATCGCGCAGTCCCTGCGCGTGCACGTGGACTCGCTCAGGACGAAGCGACGACAGGCCGCCGAGGAGGCCGCCGCGAAGACCACGATCAAGCTGGTCTTCCCCCTCGTCCTGTTCATCTTCCCGGCTCTCTTCGTGGTGATCCTCACGCCGGCCGTCATCCAGGTGGTCGAGCAGCTGCTCAACCTCTGACGCAGGTATTCCGATGAAGATCGTACGTGTGCGCAATGGACGTTCGGGCGCCGAGGTGGCCACCTGGGTGGCCGTAGCCGATCGGTGGTGGAGGCGTGCGCTCGGCCTTCTGGGGCGACGCGTCCTGGGGACCGAAGAGGGCATGCTGCTGGCGCCGTGCAGCTCGGTGCACACCATCGGGATGCGCTTTCCCATCGACGTTGCCTTCCTCGACGACGACGGGTGTGTCGTGTCGACCCTCCCCACCCTCGTTCCGGGGCGGCTGGCCAGAGGCGGACGACGCGCGCGCGCCACGCTCGAGCTTCGCGCGGGCCTGCTGGCGGATACCGACACGCGTCCGGGTGACCGCCTGGTCTTCGAAGAGGAGGACCTGTGAGCCCTTCCACCGCGCACGAGCCCGTGGTCCGGGACTGGACCATGTTCCCACCGCCGGTCACGTCGCTGGAGGAGACCGGCCTGTCCCGGGAGACGCTGAGCGCGCTCCTGCTGAAGACGTTGCACCAGCGTGGCGGCCTGAGTGGCTTCGAGATCGCGGACGCGACGGCTCTTCCGTTCGGGCTGGCTGACGAGCTCCTGATGGACCTCCAATACAACCGCCTGCTCGAGGTCCGTGAGACCGACGGCCCGGCCCGGAGCTCGTATCGCTTCGCGCTGACCAACGCCGGGCACGTACGCGCGCTCGAGGAGCTGAGCGCGAACCGGTACGTGGGGCCGGCACCCGTGCCCCTGTCGCAATATCTCGAAAGCGTCGAGCGGCAGTCCGTCTCGTCGGTGCGCATCGAGCGGGAGCGGCTGGAGGAGGCGCTCTCGGACCTCGTCCTGCCGGAGGGCTTCAAAGACGTCCTCGGCCCGGCCGTGAACTCGGGGAAGTCGATGTTCCTCTACGGTGATCCGGGCAACGGGAAGACGCGTATCGCCCAGGCCGTGGCCGACGCCTTCGGCGACGCGTTCTTCGTGCCCCATGCCGTGGAACTCGACGGGCTCGTGATGGTGCTGTTCGATCCCGTCCACCACGAGGTCATCGAGGTGCCCACGCCCGCGACCGCCGGGCCGTCGCTCGTGCGTGAGGTCGCCGAGCACGATCGCCGGTACGCTCTGGTCCGCCGGCCCGTCGTCACGGCCGGAGGTGAGCTCGACCTCAGCCAGCTCGACCTCCGCTACGATCCGTTCACCCGCACGTATCAGGCCCCGATCCACCTCAAGGCGAACGGCGGCGTGATGGTCATCGACGACCTCGGGCGCCAGCGGGTTCCGCCGCGCGAGCTGTTGAACCGGTGGATCGTGCCGCTCGAGCACCACGTCGACCACCTGAGCCTCCACAGCGGTAAGAAGATCACGGTCCCGTTCGACTGCCTGGTGGTGTTCTCGACCAACATCGAGCCCGCCGAGCTCGTCGAGGAGGCGTTCCTCAGGCGGATCCACTACAAGATCCACGTGCCCGACCCCGATGCTGACCAGTACGACCACATCTTCGCCGACTGCTGTGCAGAGCGCGGGATCGAGTACGATCCGTCGGCGCCGGAGCTGATCCGCCGGGAGTACTACGCCACCGGTCGAGCGATGGCCCGCGGATGCCATCCCCGGGACATCCTCGATCACGTTCGGGACATCGCGCTCTTCCAGGGGTCCCGTCCCGAGCTGTCCCCCGAGCTCATCCGTCGCGCGTGCGAGTCCTACTTCGTTCCGATGGAGCGGTCCAACACCGCCGCCCATCCAGCCGGGAGGCAGCCGTCATGAACGAGACCTCATCCGACTCCGAGTACCGGATGCGCGAGCTGAACGCCGGCCTGGAGCGTCGCATCGAAGCGCTCGAGCGCATCGAAGGACGCCATGTCCTCGGGCGTTGGGTGGGACCGGTGCTCGGTGGCGTGGCGCTCTTCGTCGCGCTGATCGTGGCGAACAGGACGAGCGACGCCCATCGCGTCGGGACCGTCGCGACCAGCCTGCAGGCCAACGCGTTCGTGTTGAAGGACCACGAGGGCGTCGAGCGCGCTTCCCTCGGATTGCGCGACGACGGGGGCGCGAGCCTCGCCCTGACCGACATGAACGGGCGTCCCCGGCTGCGCCTCGCCGTCCTCCCCGACGGCTCGCCCGGCGTCAGCCTCCTGGACGCCGACGGCGAGAGCCGGGCGATCCTCGGCCTCCTGGACGACGGGACCACGACGCTGGTGTTCGCGGATCGGGGCTCCGTGGCACGCGGCGTGTTCGCGCTCACCCCGGACGGGGCAGTGCGCATGATCTTCAGCGATCCGAACGGGGTCACGCGCACGGCGGTCGGCGTGGACGGCGCCGGCCAGCCCGAGGTCAACACGATCGACGTGGACGAGGGGCGGTCCGGGGGCGGCGGCGGGGGCTGACGCCCACCGCCCCGGCGGGCCGGTATCCCCACACGGCCTCCTGTCCCGGCGCCCGGTCGCGTCGTATCCTCCCGGTCGAGCCGCACTCCGCGCATCCAGACCGGGAGGAACCCCGTGACCGTGGCGAGCTCCGCTCCTCCGCTCCGCTCCGCGCTTCCCCGCGCCCTCGCCTCCATCCTCCTCGCGCTGCTGGCCGCGTGCGCGGGCGGACCACGTGAGGGCGCGATGGCCCCCGCCGGCGGGCCCTACGACCTGATCATCGAGAACGGCAGGGTCGTGGACGGCACCGGGGCGGCCTGGCACTACGGCGACCTGGCCGTCCGCGGCGACCGCATCGTCGCCATGACCCCGCGTGGCATGCTCGCAGACGCCCCGGCCCGATCGCGCGTGGACGCGCGCGGGCTCGTCGTGGCGCCGGGGTTCATCGATATCCAGGGCCAGTCGGGCGGGTCGTTCCTCGTCGGGGACGGACGCGATGTGAGCAAGATCACGCAGGGGATCACCACGGAGATCCTCGGTGAAGGCTCGACGCCGGCTCCGATCAACCCGGCGCACCTGGAGCTGCCGCGCGACCCGGAGCGTGCGAGTCTGGCGCGGCGCTTCGCGGAGCCCCACGGGTTCCGCAGCTGGCTGGAAGCGATGGAGGCCCACGGGATCGCGCCGAACGTGGGCTCCTTCGTGGGCGCAGCGACGGTACGTGTGTATGCCAAGCAGGAGGCGATGGGCGCGCCGACCGCGGCCGAGCTGGACACGATGCGGGCCGTGGTGCGTCGCGCGATGGAGGATGGCGCCATGGGGATGGCGTCGGCGCTGATCTACCCGCCCGGCAACTACGCCACGACCGCCGAGCTGGTCGAGGAGGCGAAGGCGATGGCCCCCTACGGCGGCGTCTACATCACGCACCTGCGCTCCGAGGCCGACGACCTGCTCGAGGCGACGGACGAAGCGATCCGCATCGGGCGCGAAGGCGGCGTCCCGGTGGAGATCTACCACCTGAAGGCCGCCGGGAAGGCCAACTGGAGCAAGGAGCCACGGGAGATCGCCAAGATCGACAGCGCCCGCGTCGCCGGGATCGACGTCCAGGCGGACATGTATCCCTACACCGCGGGGGGGACGGGGCTGAGCGCCTGCTTCCCTCCGGCGGCGTCGGAAGCGGGGAGGCTACAGGAGCGGCTGGAGAGCATGGCCGAGCGCGCGAAGATCAAGGAGGAGGTCCTGCACCAGACGTCCAACTGGGAAAACCTGTGTACGCAGGCGGGGCCCGAAGGTGTGCTCCTGGTCGGGTTCCAGAAGGCGGCGAACAAGAAGTGGGTCGGGAAGCGGCTCTCCGAGGTGGCCGCGGAGATGGGCACCGACTGGGTCACGGCGGCGATGAACCTGGTCGAGAGCGACAGCTCGCGGGTGGGCACGCTGTTCTTCCTGATGAGCGAGGACAACGTGAAGCTCCAGCTGCGGCAACCGTGGATCAAGATCGGTACGGACGCGGGCGGGATGGATCCGGACACCGCGAAGGCACGCGGTGACCTGGCGCACCCGCGGGCCTACGGCACCTATCCGAAGATCCTCGGGAAGTACGTACGCGAGGAGCACGTCCTCCCGCTCGAGGACGCGATCCGCAAGATGACGTCCGCGGTGGCGACGCGGCTGTCGATCCCCGATCGGGGCGTGCTCCGCCCGGGCCTCCGTGCGGACATCGTGGTCTTCGACCCCAACACGATCGACGACCGTGCGACGTACGAGGACCCGCACCAGCTCTCGGTGGGCGTGAAGCACGTGTTCGTGAACGGGGTCGAGGTCGTCCGCGACGGGCGCGCGACGGGGGCGAAGCCCGGGCGGGTGGTCTGGGGTCCGGGCCTGCGCCGGTAGGGAGCGCCGGCGGGCCACCCCCCGTCGCGCCTTGCAGGATCCGGCGCCTCGACGCTCTCGGTGGCTCGCGGATTCCTGCGGCACCACACTAACGCAGAAAACCCTTCAGCGCCGGAGCCGCCTCGGCGGCCCGCCCCGCGAAGGTGAAGCGTCCCTCGGACAGCATCTCGCCGGAGGCGTGCAGGAGGCCCGACAACACGCTCCAGGCGAGCGTCCCCCCGAGGCTCACGCGAGCCGCGCCGGCCTCGGCGATGTCGTCGAGAGCCACGCCGGCGAGCGCGGGAAGCAGGAGCACGTTCACGGGTCGGCCGACCGAGGCGCATACCGTGCGAACCGCCTCCAGCGAGGCGAGGCCCGGGGCGTAGAGAACGTCCGCGCCCGCCGCCTCGAACGCTTGCAGGCGCCCGATCACCGCGTCGAGGTCGGTCTCGCCGTGGAGCAGCGCTTCGGCGCGCGCGGTCAGCACGATGGGCGTGGGCGCGCCCCGCACCGCCTCGACCGCTGCGGCCACCCGCTCCACCGCGAGGTCGAAGTCGAACAGCGGCCGCGACGGATCGCCGCTCGAGTCTTCGATCGAGGCCCCCGCGACGCCGATCCCGCACGCGAGTGAGAACGTTTCCGCGACGGTTCCCGGTGCGGCGCCGAAGCCGTTCTCGAGGTCGGCGGAGACGGGGAGGTCCGTCGCTTCCACGATGGTGCGGGCGTGCGCGAGGGCCTCGTCGCGGCCGACTCCATAGTCGTGCCGCCCGCGGGTGAAGGCGAAGCCGGAGCTCGTCGTGGCGAGCGCCTCGAAGCCCAGCCCGGCGAGCACGCGTGCCGACCCCTCGTCCCAGGGATTGGGGATGATGAAGGGGTCGCCGGGCCGGTGCAGAGCGCGGAACGTTCGGACCTTGGCGTCGAGGGTGGGCATGCGTCCTTTCCTTTCCCCTGATGTCCCGATGGCCAGAGAGGGATGGGGCCGAACGGCCCGAAGCGCCACCCCCCTCCGGTCCACCGCTGGCTCCCGGGGCTCCGACGCCCCAAACTTCACAGGCTGGACCGCATGCAATTTCCCGGCCCGGACCGCCGGGTCCATCAGGAGACGGCTTTCGTGCGTACCCCTCGCTTTCGACTCGCCCTCGCCCTCACGATCCTCGCGGCCTCCGCCCCCGGCGTCGGCGCGCAGACGTCCGACCTCTACGCGGACATGCACTGGCGCTCCATCGGCCCGACCCGCGCGGGGCGCACGCGCGCGCTCGACGGGGTGCCCAGCCAGCCCAACGTCTTCTATATCGGCTTCGACAACGGCGGCATGTGGCGCTCCACCGACTACGGCTCCACCTGGGAGCCGCTCTTCGACGACCAACCCACCGGCTCCATCGGCGCCATCGCCGTAGCGCCATCCAACCCGGACATCATCTACGTGGGGAGCGGCGCCGGCATCATCCGGCCGGACCTGTCCACGGGCGACGGCATGTACAAGTCGACCGACGCCGGCAGGACGTGGACGCACCTGGGACTCCGTGACAGCCAGATGATCGCCGACGTGGCCGTCGACCCGAACGACCCGAATCGGCTCTTCGTCGCCGTGCTCGGGCATCCGTACGGCCCGAACGAGGAGCGGGGGATCTTCCGCTCCACCGACGGGGGCCGGACGTTCGAGAAGGTCCTCTACCGCGACGCATACACCAGCGGCAACGACGTCGTCCTTGACCCCTCGGATCCGAACACGGTCTATGCCACGCTGTGGCAGCAACAGCAGGGCTTCCGCGAGAGCTCGGAGTTCGGCGGCTCGGGCAACGGCATCTTCAAGTCGACGGACGGCGGCACGACGTGGAGGCCCCTCACGGAGGGCCTGCCCAGCGTGATCGAGGCCAACCTCGCCATCGCCCCCAGCAATCCCCGGCTCCTGTATGCCATGGTGGCGGGCACGCCCCAGGCGGCCGCGGGCGCCGGTCCCGGACGCGACGGCGGCACCACGGGGATCGTGGGCTTCTACAAGTCCACGGACGCCGGAGAGCACTGGACACCGGTCGACGTTCCGGAGGGCCCGGTGGGCGCCGCGACGCCGCACGTGGACACGCGGCCCCTCGCCCGTATCGGCGGCGGCGACCTGCCGACCATCACGGTGGATCCCAAGGACGAGAACGTGGTGTACAGCGCGACGGTGGTGATGTGGCGCAGCGAGGACGGCGGCGTGCACTGGTCGGCGGTGCGCGGTGCGTACGGCGGGGACGACTACCAGAAGATCTGGATCAACCCGAACGACCCCGGGATCGTCCTCGCGGTGTCCGACCAGGGCGCGGTGGTCTCGGCCAACCGGGGCGTGTCGTGGAGCAACTGGTACACGCAGCCCACGGGGGCGATGTACCACGTGACGGCGGACAACGACTTCCCGTACCGTGTGTGCGCCGGCCAGCAGGATTCGGGCTCGGCGTGCGTACAGAGCCGCTCGAACGACGGGATGATCACGTTCCACGACTGGCATCCGGTCAACATCCAGGAGTACGGCATCGCCGCGCCCGACCCCCGCGACCCGGACATGGTCTACGGGAGCAGCCGCGCGGACGTCTCGCTCTACAACCGGAAGACGGGTCAGACCACGAACGTCGGGCCGGACATGGGCCCGAGGGGCGGGCCGTTCAACCGGGACGTGCGCACGATGCCGATCCTCTGGTCGCCGGTGGATCCCGACCTGCTGTTCTACACGTCGAACGTCGTGTGGAAGACCCACGACCGCGGCGCGTCGTGGACGCGCATCAGCCCGGACCTGGCGCGCCCGACGTGGGAAGTCCCGACCAGCGCGGGGAAGTACGCCGTGAGCGTCGAGCCGAGCCCGCAGGGCACGATCACCGCGCTGTCGGCCTCGCCGCTGGACGTGGGCGTGCTGTGGGCCGGCACGGACGACGGCAACATCCAGGTGACGATGGACGGGGGGAGTAACTGGTCGAACGTGACGCCGCCGCAGATCAAGCCGTGGACGCGGATCTTCAATATCGAGGCGGGCCACTTCGACGAGGGCACCGCGTACGCCGCTGCCAACACGATGCGCATCGACGACATGAACCCGCACTTCTGGCGCACGCACGACGGCGGCAGGACGTGGACGGAGATCAACACCGGGATCGCTCCGGGCGCGGTGGCCAACTCCATCCGCGAGGATCCGAGGAAGCCCGGCCTGCTGTACGCCGCGACCGAGACGCAGGTGTGGGTCTCGTTCGACGACGGCGACCACTGGCACTCGCTTCGGCTGGACATGCCGGCGGTGTCGGTGCGGGACATCCAGGTGAAGGACGACAGCACCTGCCTGTGCTCCGACCTCATCGCCGGCACGCACGGCCGCGGCTTCTGGATCCTCGACGACGTGACGCCGCTCCGCCAGATGACGGAGGTGCGGGCGGCGACGGACGCCTATCTGTTCGAGCCGGCCACGGCGGTGCGCGTGCGCTTCGGGATGAACGACGCGACGGAGTGGCCGCCGGAGCTGCCGCACCAGGAGAACCCGCCCCAGGGCGGCATCATCGACTACTGGCTGGCGGCCGAGGTGTCGGGTCCGGTCACGCTGGACATCCTGGACGCGAACGGCAACGTCGTCCGCTCGTACTCGAGCGACGATCCGGTGCTGGTGCCCGATCCGGCGCTCGATCCCGAAGGATACGATCGGATCTGTCAGCAAGATCCCACCGCGCCCAACTGCAGGGTTCCCCTCTACTGGCCGGCGCCGCAGATGGTGCTGTCCACCCGGAGGGGGATGCACCGCTTCACGTGGGAGCTGCGCTTCGACCCCATCGGCGAGGAGCCCCGCGCTGCGAGCGGGACGGGCGCCGTGCCCCACCACACCTACCCGACGGTGGAGGCGCCGTGGGCGCCGCCCGGGGAGTACACGGTGCGCCTCGGGGTGGGTGGGAAGACCTACACGCAGCCGCTGTCGCTGAGGCTCGATCCCCGAGTGCAGACGGCCGCGGCCGACCTGGCGCGGCTGGCGACGCTCTCCCGCGAGATGTACGACGGGGCGGTGGCCGCGCACACCGCCTGGGAGGAGGCCCGCGCGCTCGTGGCGCGCCTCGATGCGGCCGGCGGCGCCAGCGCCGTGGCGCTCAAGGAGCGGGTCGAGGCGCTGGCTCCCGCGCCGCGCCCGCGCACGTTTGGCTTCTTCCGCGGGGGCGCACCCTCCGGGCCGTCCACCCTGAACGGCGCGAGCGACGCCCTGATGAGCGCGGCCATGGCCATGCAGGAGGCGGACGTCGCGCCCACCGCGAGGCAGATTGCGGCCTGCGACCAGGCGCGCGCGCAGTACCGCGACGTCATGGCGCAGTGGAGCGCGCTCCAGGCTTCGGCGCGCGACGCGCTCGATGCGGAGGATTCCGCGGCCGGGCCGCGGGCCGTACGCCCGCGCTGAGGAGGGGCGTACGGCTCACGACGCGATGGCGATCCGCTGCCACGCCCTGACGAAGCGCTACAAGGACGTGGTCGCGGTCGCCGGCATCGACCTCGAGGTCCGGGCGGGCGAGTGCTTCGGCCTGCTCGGACCCAACGGCGCCGGGAAGACGACCACCGTGGAGATGGTGGAGGGCCTGCTCGAGCCCGACGGAGGGGACGTCGAGGTCCTCGGCCTCCGGTGGGAGCGCGACGAGCGGGCGCTCAGGCAGCGGCTGGGCGTCGCCCTCCAGGAGACGCGGCTCGCCGAGCGCCTGCAGGTGGTCGAGGTGATCCGGCTGTTCCGCAGCTTCTACTGCGCCGGCCACGACGTGGAAGAGATCCTCGACGTGGTGGCGCTCGGCGAGAAGCGGCACGCGTGGGTGGAGAAGCTCTCCGGCGGACAGAGACAACGCCTCGCGGTCGCGTGCGCCCTGGTCGGAGATCCCGACATCCTCTTCCTGGACGAGCCGACGACGGGGCTGGATCCCCAGTCGCGCCGCCAGCTGTGGGGCGTCATCGAGGCGTTCAAGGGCCGGGGAGGGACCGTGGTGCTCACCACCCACTACATGGAGGAGGCGGAGCGCCTCTGTGACCGGGTGGCCGTGATGGACCACGGGAAGGTCATCGCCCTCGGCACGCCGAGGGAGCTGATCGCGTCGCTCGGAGCGGATCACGTCGTCGAGTTCAGGCTGGGAGAAGACGACCCACCCCTGCCCGACGGCGTCCTCGCCGCCCTCCCCGCCGTGGAGTCCGCGCGGCGCGATGGGGCGGTGTACTCGCTCACGGTGTCCGAGCCGCACCGCGCCCTCCCCGCGCTCATGACGGAGCTGCAGCGCCGGGATGCCACGCTGACGGAGCTCGTCACGCACAACGCCACCCTCGAGGATCTCTTCCTGAGCCTCACGGGTCGGCTCCTGAGGGACGCCTGATGGAGTATGTGCGCCCTCTGGTTCAGCTTACGCTTGCGCGCTTCCGCGAGCAGCTCCGCCAGCCCGAGGTGCTCTTCTGGGTCTTCGCGTTTCCGCTCCTCCTGGCGGTCGCCCTCGGGCTCGCCTTCCGCAACCGGCCTCCGGACACCGTGCGCGTCGCGGTGGAGGCGGGCCCCGGTGCGGACTCGCTGGCCGCGGCGCTGGAGAACGCGTCGGGCTTCGCGGTCTCGGTGCTGCCGGCCGGGACCGCGGCGGAGCGCCTGCGGACGGGCGCCGTCGCGGTGGTGGTCGTACCCGGCCGGTCCCTCGCGTACCGGTTCGACCCGACCCGCTCGGAGAGCCGCCTTGCCCGACTGGCCACGGATGACGCGCTCCAGCGCGCGCTGGGACGCCACGACGTGCGCGCCACCACGGACGAGGTCGTGACCGATCGGGGCGCCCGCTACATCGACTTCCTCATCCCCGGACTCCTCGGCCTCAACCTCATGGGCACGGGGATGTGGGGGTTGGGCTACGCGGTGGTGGACGCGCGTCGTCGAAAGCTGATGAAGCGCCTCATGGCGTCTCCCATGCGTCGCAGCCAGTACCTCCTGTCCTTCATCGCCGCGCGCCTGGTGCTCCTGGTCCCCGAGGTGGCGATCCTGGTCGGCTTCGGCGCCCTGGCGTTCGGGGTGCCGGTGCGCGGCTCGCCACTGAGCCTGGCGCTGGTCGCCCTGGTGGGCGCCCTCTGCTTCGCGGGACTCGGGCTCCTTACGGCCAGCCGCGTCCAGACGGTGGAGGCGGTGTCCGGGCTGATGAATCTCGTCATGCTGCCGATGTGGGTCCTTTCCGGCGTCTTCTTCTCCTCGGCCAACTTCCCGGCCTCGATGCAGCCGTTCATCCGTGCGCTCCCCCTCACCGCGCTCAACGACGCGCTGCGGGGCGTGATGCTCGAGGGCGCGTCGCTCGCAGCGCTGGCAGGGCCCGTGGGGATCTGCCTCGCGTGGGGCGTCGTGTCCTTCGCGTTGGCGCTCAGGATTTTCCGCTGGCTCTAGCAGGCCGGGCCGGGGTGGAGGGGGCGAAGCTTGAAGAACGCCACCTCTTGACCCCATACTGACGGCCGACTCGCCTCCTGCCCCCGGGGACCATGGATACCTTTCGGCGCCTGATCCACGAGATCCACCGCCGTTCGCTCTGGCAGGTCGTATCCATCTACCTGGTAGGGTCCTGGGGCGCGCTCCAGGTGGTGGACCAGGTCACCGAGAGCGCCGGCCTCCCGGACTGGGTGCCGCCGGTCGCGCTGCTCCTTCTGGTCGTCGGCTTGCCCATCGTCGGGGCGACGGCATTCGTCCAGGAGGGAATGTCCGGAGCCGGAAAGGTCGTGCCGGACGCCCCCGCCGAGCCGGCGCCGAGCCTGGCGCCGGGCACGGGCTCCCTCGATCGGCCGACCACGCGACCCCGGGGGATGCGCCGTGTGCTGACGTGGCGGAACGCCATCGGCGGAGGCATCGCGGCGGCCCTCCTGCTGGGCGTCATGGTCGGCGGCTACTTCGCGATGCGCGTCGCGGGCATCGGCCCGGTCGCGTCCCTCGCAGCGCAGGGCGTTATCGGCGCCGGGGAGCCGGTGATCCTCTCCGAATTCGACAACACCTCGACCGACGCGTCGCTGGGAGGGGTGGTGACGGAGGCGCTCCGCGTGGACCTGGCGTCTTCGAGCGCGCTGGCGCTGGTGCCGCCCAACCGGATCCGCGAGGTGCTGGAACGGATGCAGCGCGATCCCTCGGAGCCGCTCACCGCCCAGGTGGCCGGGGAGGTCGCCGTGCGCGACGGCATCAAGGCCGTGATCGAGGGCGAGGTCGGGTCCGCGGGCTCCGGCTACATCCTCGTCGCGACGCTACGCTCGCCCGACTCGGGAGTCGCGCTGGCGACGTTCCGCCGCACGGCCAAGGGGCCCGACGAAGTGATCGATGCCATCGACGGGCTGTCCCAGGACATCCGGGAGAAGGCCGGCGAGTCGCTGAGGAGCATCAAGGCCGAGGCGCCTCTGGAGGCCGTGACCACGGCGTCGCTCGATGCGCTGCGGAAGTACTCCGAGGCGGAGGCGCTCGCGGACCGGGGGGACTACCGGAGGGCCAGGACGCTGCTCAAGGAGGCGGTACAAGCCGACCCGGGCTTCGCCATGGCGTGGCGCAAGCTGGCGGTGGTGCTCCAGAGCGCCGGCGGCGAGCCCGGCGAGGAGCAGGAGGCCGCGACGAAGGCGTTCGAGCTCCGGGACCGCCTCACCGAGCGGGAGCGTCTTCAGACCGTCGCGTACTACCACAACGTCGTGACGGGGGACCTGCCCGCGCAGATCGAGGCCTACGAGGGGATCCTGGAGGAGTGGCCCGACGACGCCAACGCGCTGAACAACCTGTCGATCGCCTACGGCTCGCGAACGCGGTGGGAAGACGGCATCGCGCTCCTTCGAAGGGCCGTGTCGGGACCGGGTGAGTCCGGACCGGCCTGGACCAACCTGGTGGCGGGCCTCGCCGGCATCGGCGACGTGGTGGGGGCGCGCGCGGCTCTCGATTCCATGGAGGCACGCTACCCCAAGCGCGAAACGTGGAACCTCTTCGACCGCTGGATGGTGGCCCTGGCTGCGGGGGACCTCGCAGAGGCACATCAACTGGGTGAGCGCATGGCGCAGCTTCCGGAAGCTCCCTCGGCATGGCGTTCGAGCGGTACCGGCCTCATGGCCACCGCGGATGCGGCCGGGGGAAAGCTGTCGGAGGCGCGGGAGCATCTTCGGGCCGAGGTGGCGCGTAGCCGCGTCGAGGGGCGGTTCGGGGACGCGCTCAACCGCGGCCTCGACCTCGTGGACCTGGAGGCGATGGTCCTTCCCGACCCGGCCCCGGCTCGGAGCACGCTCCGGGAAGTGCTGGCTTCCGGAGACCTCGAGAAGGTCCCCCCGGTGGCGAGGCCGTTCGACCGAGTGGTCCACACCCTCGGGGGGCTGTCCATGGTGGACGAAGCCCGCGGCGTTCTGGCTGCGTGGGCCCGGGACGGCGGTGCGGCCGCGGGCACCGCGCTCTCGGAGGCGCGCACGTACGTGGACGCCGTGGCGTCGCCCGACGCGGGGGCCGCCCTCGACGCGCTGGAGCGGCTGCGCACCGAGCTCGGGTGCCCGCGTTGCTTCCAGTGGCAGATGGCCGGGCTCGGCATGGAAGCCGGCCGCTTGGACCGCGCGGCCGAGCTCTACGAGGAGAGCGTTGCCGTCGACGGTGGGACGTCCGCGTGGTTCGGACTCGTGCGTGTCATGGGCCAGGAACGCCTCGGGCAGGTGTACGAGGCGCTCGGCGACAGCGTGAAGGCCGCCGAGCACTACCGGAGCTTCGCCGAAGCCTGGGCCGGTGCCGACGCGTCCTTCGAACCCCGGGTGCGCGTGGCTCGGGAGAAGGGGTCCGCGCCCGAAGGTTGAGGGGCCTCGGACCCGCGCCCTTCCGGTGGATAGCGGCGTGGCGCGGCGCTACTTTGAGGTGCTGCTGGCCCAGCCGAGGCTCGAAGACATGGTCACGCTGTTCCTGTGCTGCTCCCTCCTGAGCGGGGCGCAGGTCGCGCCCACTTCCTCTCACGACACCCTTCCTCCGGCGCTCCAGCAGGTGCCGCCCGCCGCGAGCGAGCGCGACACCCTGCAGTTCTACGAGCTCATGGCCGTCACGGTCACGGTCAACCGCACGAGCATCCCGATCCGGACGAACCCCGGTGCCACCACACTGGTAGACGAGCGCAACCTCGACGCCATGACGCGCACCGTCGCCGTGGACGAGGCGCTGCGCCTGGTACCCGGCGTGAAGGTGGACAATCAGGCCGACGGCGAACGCGTGCACATGTCGATCCGCGGCCAGGGCATCCTCAGCGAGCGGGGCCTGCGGGGGATCAAGGTGCTCGAGGACGGACTCCCCCTCAACGACCCCAGCGGGTTCGCGTCGGACCTGTACGACGTGGACTGGGCCGACGTCGACCGCATCGAGGTCCTGCGCGGCCAGGGTGCGTCCCTCTACGGCGGAGGGGCCACGGCGGGCGTGCTCAACATCGTCACGACGCCTTTTCCGCGCGACGGCGAGACCGCCACGTCGACCGGCGAGATGCGCGTCGGCTCCCACGGGTTCTGGAAGGCCGCGGCGAGGAGCGCCGGTCGGACCGGGGACCTGGGCTACGCGGTGTCGGCGAGTCGCGCCTACGGCGACGGCTATCGCGTCCACACGGCGTTCAACGCCACGAACGCGCGCGCCAGGGCCGAGTGGCCCGTGACGGACCACCTCACGCTGACGCCCATCGTCGCCTGGACGTCGTTCTTCAACCAGAACGCCGAGGGGCTCAACCTGACCTGGCTCGCCGAGAACCGGCGTCAGGCCAACCCGGACGCCGGCGTGTTCAACGAGCTGCAGAGGACGCGCCGCTTCACCGGCGGACTCACGGGCCGCTGGGAGGCGAGCCCTGCCACCACGCTCGACTTCAACGGATACGTGCGTGACACGCGGTACCTGGAGCCCGTGCCGTCCTCGGTCCAGCATCGCAGCCTGGCCGCGCCGGGGGGCACCGTCCAGCTCACGAGCCGGGTCGCACAGAAGAGCCTGATCCACACGCTTGGCGTCGGCGCCGACGTGCAGTGGCAGAGGATCGGAGAGTACCGCGTCCCCAACCTCGGCGGGGCCGTGGAGGGCACGCAGATCCTCTCGGATCAGACCATCCACCAGAGCGGGCTCGGGGTCTTCGCCTTCGATCGTGTGGAGTTGAGCCCCGAGTGGGCGGCGCTGTTCAACGTGCGCTACGACCGCATCACGAATCGTCTGACCGACAACCTGGCCGGCGGGGGCGTCGACCTGTCCGGGGACGCGAACTTCCATCGTGCCACGGTGCGGGCGGGGCTCACATGGAGCCCGACGACCACGTTCAGCGTCTACGGCAACTGGGGGCAGGGCTTTCTTCCGCCCGCCACCGAGGAGCTCGCGAACAACCCCGCCGCGCTGGGCGGGTTCAACGCCGGCCTGGAGCCGGCGACGTCCCGGGGCGAGGAGGTGGGCGTGCGAGGGCTGCGGGGTCACCGCTTCCTGTACGACCTGACCCTCTTCCACCTGGAGACCCGGGGCGACTTCGACCGGTACCGGGTGGAGAACCGTCCGCTCGAGACCTTCTACAGGAACGGGGGGAACAGCCGGCGCTTCGGCGCGGAGCTGTACACGAACGTCAATCTCGTCGACCCGGTCTGGCTGCAGGTGGCCTACACCTGGTCGCATTTCGTCTACCGGAAGTCCACCAGCTTCTACGGGGACATCGAGGGGAACTGGCTGCCCAACAGCCCACAGCATCAGCTTCTCACGGAGCTGGCCTGGCACGCCAGGCCGGATCTCACGCTGGGGGTCGGGAGCGACACGTACAGCCGATGGTACGTGGACGCGAGCAACGAGGCGTCCGTGGATGGCTACACCCTCTGGAACGCGCGCGTGGCCTGGAGCTTCGACACCCGTGGGACGACCGGGGAGTTCGTCCTCCAGGGGCGCAACCTCACGGGCGTGAAGTACATCGCTTTCACCGAGCCCGATCCGGACGGCAACTCGTACCAGCCCGGGCCGGAGCGCGAGTTGTTCGCGGGGGTGCGACTGACGCTCCGCTGAGGGTGGGGGGTGACGATCGAGGCTACCTGCGTTTCGCCACGTAGATGTCGGCCTCGATCATCACCCCACCCCGGTAGAAATGGTGGACGAAGTAGAGGTTGCCTTCGGCGTCGAGCGTGGGCTCCCCGGCGAAGCGCGAAACGATCAGCTCCGGCTCCTGCCACTGGCCCCCGTCCCGCCGTGAACGGAACACGCCGGGCGTTCCCTCGAAGGTGCGGGTGAGCCAGAGCTCCTGCGCGTCGGGCGTGACGTAGGGCAGGGCTTCGTTGGCCGACGTGTTCGCCGCCGCGACGTTCACGGGGTCGGTCCACGCCCCCGCGACCCGCGCCAGCATCCAGATGTCCTGGCCGCCGGCGCCGCCCGCGCGGTCCGATCCGTAGTAGAGCTCCTCTCCCGCGATGTGGAGCTCGCCCACGTCGTACTCGGGCGGGAAGGGGGCAGGTGCCCAGCCCGTCCATCGGCCTCCGACACGCTCGGCCCGGAACCACTGGATGCCCGCGTAGCCCTCGCGCACCGTGCAGAAGAGGATCTCGCCGTCGGCGACATATTCGCATCCGTTGAGGGCGAGCACGTCCGGCGCCTGGAGCCACACCAGCTCCGGCTCCTGCCACGAGCCTCCGTCGAGACGCGACACCCAGATGCCGTTCACCGGGTTGCGGATCTGGACGGAAGGGTCCTGCCGGACGTCGGCGGCGAAGAAGAAGTAGAGCTCGCCTCCGTCGGCCGGAACGAAGGGGGAGTCCTCCGCGCCGGCGGTGCTGATGATCGGCACCGGCAACGGTTCCTCGAATTCCGCGGAGTGCAGGATTGGAGGATACTCGTCGTTCTCGGGCGTGCCCTTCACGACGTCGCTCGGGATGGCTGCGAGGCGGTCCACGTGCGGATAGTCCCCGGAGGGCCCGCCGGCGTCCGTTGGATCCCCGCAGGAGGCGGCGAAGAGGATCAGGGGGAGAAGAGCAGGGAATCGCATGGCCCTGGTCCGTGAGGCTGTGGAAGAGAATCGTGGGGCCCGCCACCCCTTCCCCACGGTGGCATCGGCGATGCGCCCCGGCAACAGCGTTTCGCGGCGACCGGGAAGCCTACCGTTCGGCGCCCGGCGACATATCTTTCGGACAAGGGGGGCATTCGATGGTCGCGTTCGGGAGCAGTGGTGGCTCTCGGCCCGCCTTGCCGACGAGCCACGAGGCGAGAGGCCTGCGGGGCACGGCGTTCGGACCGGTTCCGTCCCGCCGGTTCGGGTGCAGCCTGGGGATCAACAACGTCCCGCCGAAGGTCTGCACCTACTCGTGTGTGTACTGCCAGGTGGGCCGCGCCGTCCAGGTCCACAGCGACCGGCGCGCCTTCTTCGGCGCGAGCGCGGTGACCGCCGCCGTGCGCCGCCGCGTGGAGGCGGCGCTGCGCGCCGCCCAGCCCATCGACTTTCTGACCTTCGTTCCAGACGGCGAGCCCACGCTGGACGTCGGCCTCGAGCGGTCGATCCACGTGCTGCGCGACCTCGGCGTCCCCATCGCGGTGCTGACGAACGGGTCTCTTCTCACCCACTCCGACGTGCGCGCGGCGCTCTCGGAGGCCGACCACGTCTCCCTCAAGGTGGACACGGTCCGGGAGGGGACGTGGCGCAGGATCAACCGGCCCCACCGGCGTCTGGAGTTGGCCGCGATCCTCGACGGGATGGTCGCGTTCGCGGCGAGCTTCGAGGGGTCCCTGTCCACGGAGACGATGCTCGTGACCGGGCTCAACGACGGAGAGGACGAGGTGCGCGCGACAGCCGCCTTCGTGGCTGACCTGAACCCGGAGACGGCGTACGTGACGGTCCCCACGCGCCCGCCCGCCGAGTCGTGGGCGGTTTCCCCCGACGAGGGGGCGCTCGCACGGGCCCACGAGATCTTCTGCCGCTTCCATCCACGGGTCGAGCTGCTCCTGGGCTACGAGGGGGAGGCGTTCGTCTCGACCGGCGACCCGGTGGAAGATCTGCTGTGCATCACGGCCGTGCACCCGATGCGCGAGGCAGCGGTCCGTCGCCTCCTGGATCGCGGGGGAGCGGCGTGGGGCGTGGTGGAGGAGTTGGTGGCCAGCGGCGCGCTTGTGGAGGTGCGATACGGTCCCCGCCGATACTTCGTGCGGGCCCTGCCTGGCGGGGGCGGACGTGTCGCGCAGGTCCCACCGGACTCCCCGCGCTCCCACGACTACGGAGCTCGATACTCCGCGACGAGGCTCGCCGAGACAGGGCCCGGGGTCCAGGGAGCCTCTGGAGTGGCGGGCTAGTATCCCTCCCGGTCGACGTCGACTCTGCCGCGCATCCCCCGGTAGATGAACACCGTGTAGGCGGCGACCAAGGCCATGCCGGGGATCCACCAGAACAACGCCACGCGCATCCCATGAGCCGGGCCCATCGCATTGTGCACCGTGAGCGATGCGGCGACGTCGTTGGAAGCCGGCAACACCATGGGGTACAGTCCGAATGCCACGGACAGGAGCATACCCGCCAGAAAGACGACGGACCCGAGGAACGCCCCCGCGTCCCGCCCCCGCCGACGCATCCATAGACTCAGGCCGAGGCCGATCAGGGCCAAGGCCGGAAACGCGTATCCCAGAGGCTCGTCGTGAAGGCGCTCGGGCACGTGGGGTTGGACCCGGAAGGTGAGGACCGTCACCAACGCGACCGCCACGACCAGGATCGGCCAGGTCCACGCGGCCGTCTTCACCGCCCGGTCCCGGACGGGAGCGTCGGTCTTCATCGCCACCCAGAGCGCGCCGTGGTGCGCGAGGGCCAACATGCTGGTGACGCCCGCGCTCACGGTGAACCAGTCCAGGATCCCCAGGCGGTCGCCCCGGGTGGTGAAGTTGGTCCAGAGCGGTGAGAAGAAGTACCCCTCCGCGTCCAGCGGAACTCCCCGTACGACGTTGCCGAGGGCGGCACCCAGGAAGACCGTGAGGAGCAGGCTGGCGACGAAGAACACCACGTCCCAGAAGGGTCGCCAGACGCGGTCCTCGAGGTGGTTCCGGAACTCGATGGCCACCGCTCTGAGGATCAGAAGCCAGAGGACGGCCATGAGCGGAAGGTAGAATCCGCTGAAGCTCGAGGCGTACAACTTCGGGAACGCCAGCACCAGCGACCCTCCCGCGGTCAGGAGCCACACCTCGTTGGCGTCCCACACCGGCCCGATACTCTTGAGGACGGTACGCCTCTCCCGGTCCGTGCGTGCCACGGCGGGATAGATGGCGCCGGCCCCCAGGTCGAAGCCGTCGAGGACCACGTACGTCGTGAGAAGGGCGGCTACGAGCCAGAACCAGACGGTGCCCACGGTCTCACGCCTCCTGGCTTCGGAGGATGGGCGCAGGGGCCGGCCCGTGGCCGATCTCGCGCTGCACCAGGAACAGGAAGAGGATGCCCAGGACCAGATACAGCCCCATGAATCCGAGGAGGGAGAAGAGCGCGTTGCCCGCCTCAACCGTTCGGGAATAGCCATCGGTGGTGCGCATCACTCCCCACACCGTCCAGGGCTGGCGCCCCAACTCCGCGGTCATCCAACCCATGGTGTTGGCGATGAACGGGAAGGGGGCGGACAGCATGACGATCCACAGGACGGATCGGGCCCGGGACAGCGTTCCCCGCCACAGGAGAGCCCCCGCGAGCAGCATCACGGCGATGAAGATCGTTCCCAGCCCCACCATGATGTGGTACGCGTAGTAGAGGAGCGGCACGTTGTCGGGCCATTCCTCGCGGGGGAAGGAGGTGAGCCCTTCGACGCGCGCGTTCCAGCGGCGGTACGTGAGGAAGCTGAGCGCGGCAGGAACCTCGAGAGGGTTGTCCAGGCGCAGCCCACTCATGTCGGGTTGGCCGATCAGCACCAGCCCCGCCGGCTCGCCGCTCCGGAACAGGCCCTCCATGGCCGCGAAGGTCGGGGGCTGATGGCGGGCGACCGCGCCGGCCTGCATGTCGCCGGTGGGGAACGCCATCAGCACGGCGGCGATCAGTCCCGTCGGTACGGCGACGGAGAGGAAGAGTCGGCCGAATTCGGCGTTCTCGGAGCCCGGGTTTCCGTCCGTGGTGGTGGACTCGTCGGCGAGGAGGTAGTAGGCCCCCACCGCCGCCATGGTGAACGCGCCCGTCACGACCGCGCCGGCCATGGTGTGGACGTACTGCCAAAGGAGCCACGGATTGCCCAGGAGCGCCCCGAGGCTCGAAAGCACCATGCGTCCTTCGGCGTCCAGCTCGTAGCCGACCGGGTGCTGCATCCAGGCGTTGGTCGCCACGATGAAGAACCCCGAGGCCCAGGAACCGAGCCAGACGGCTACCGCCGTCGCGAAGTGTCGCCGGGGCCCCAGCTTCTCACGACCGAAGAGGAAGAGCGCGAGGAAGGACGACTCCAGGAAGAACGCGAAGACGCCTTCCATGGCCAGCGTCTGTCCGATGACGCCGCCGGTGGCCTCGGAGAAGCGTGCCCAGTTCGTGCCGAACTGGAACTCCATGGGGATGCCGGTGACCACCCCCATGACGAACGCCAGCCCGAAGATGCGCCCCCAGAATCGTGCGGCTCGGTCGTAGCGCTCCCCACCCGTCTTCAGGGCGATCCCCTGCAAGAGGACGATGAGCAGCGCCAACCCCATCGTGAGCTGGGGGAAGAGGTAGTGGTAGGAGGCCGTGAAGGCGAAGTGGAAACGGTGGTAGAACAGAGCCTGGTCCATGGCTCACCGCGTTTCTGAGTGGGACGTCCGGAAGCGACGCGGGCGCCCGTCGGGTGGGCAGGGGACCGGCGGGGAATCAGTGAAAAGGTAGCCCCGGCGAAGCGGCTCCGGCCATGGGGCCCCCCGCCACGCGCACCGGACGTTCATGACAGGAACGCGAAGACGGAGCGGTAGGCCCGGGCCCACGTCGCCGCGTCGAAGTCGCCGTGTCCTCCTCCCTCGACCGTCACGAGCCGGTTGGCCACACCGGCGTGCTCCAGGGCTCCGTGGAATCTGGAGGATTGCTCGTAGGGAACGGTGGGATCCCGATCACCATGGACGGTGACGACGGGTGGTGTGTCCGGTCCCACCCACCGCACGGGTGACAGGTGCCGGGCCAGTTCGAGCGCGTCTGGGCGACGCCCGATCCACCGCCGAGCGTACGCGCGAGGTCGTTGCCCCTCGAGGAGGGCGGCCACGTCGCTGATTCCGAACCAGCTCACGATGGCGGAGGGGCGACCCAGTGTGACTCGGTCTCCGTCGTCCGATGGCTCGGGCAGGTCGACGGCCATGCCGGTGAGCAGAGCCAGGTGCGCACCCGACGACATCCCGCCGACCACGATTCGTTCCCCGTCGAGCCCGTATTCCGCGGCGTGATCGAACGTCCACCGTGTCGCCCGGAGGGCGTCCCAGGCGGCGGCGGGCGCCGCAGCCTCCCCCGCCAGCCGATACTCCACGTTGACTACCGCCCACCCCGCTTCCAGCCACGGGAGCACGTGCAAGGACACGGATTCCCTGGAGCCTGTCACCCATCCTCCCCCGTGGAAGAACACCAAGACGGGGGAAGGAGCGTGGCCTCGAGCCGGCAGGTAGAGGTCGAGCCGGAGCGCCCGCCCTCCCACCACCCGATAGGTGCGATCGGCGAACACCCGGCAGCGGGCCGCCAGGAGAACGCCGGTGGGGATCCCTTGCTCGGCCTCTCCCTCGACGGTCCCACCGTCCCGCGCGGCTTCGGCTCGAGCCGCGTTCACGGCCGTCCTTCCCGATCCGCGCCACGTGCGCGGTCGATTGGACGGGCGTGTGTGACGGTCAGGCCGTGGAGGAAGACCTCCACCGCGGAGTCGAAGATCCTGTCCGGGTCGCACGGCGCCAGTTCGTCCAGGCCCAGATGAATGTGGAGCGCGGCCTGCAGCAGCAGCCCGGAAATCACGATGCGTGCGGCGACCTCGGCATCGGCGTCCGGTCGGAACTCTCCTTCGCGCTTCCCCTCTTCGATGAGGTCACGAACGAGGAGCCAGCTGTGTACGGGGCCTTCCTCCGCCCAGATCCTGAAGAGGGCGGGGAACTCCAGGCTCACCTCTCCGAGCATCAGGCGGACGGCCTGCCCCCATCCCGGCTCGAGCCAATGGCTCCAGACCCTGCGCAGGACGAGCCGGATCTTCGCGGAGGCGGGAGCCCCCTCCTCCTCGAAGGCTTCCGCGATCTCGGCGAACATCGCCCGATGCCGGCTCTGGACCGCGCGCCGCAGGAGGTCTTCCTTGCCGTCGAAGTAGTAGTAGATCGCTCCCTTCGTGACGCCCACCGCCTCGGCGACCTCGTCCAACCGCGTGGCGCGGTAGCCACGCTCCGCGAAGACGCGAAAAGCGGCGTCCATGAGCGCGTCCGGCGGCGCGACCGCGTCGGGATCCTTCTCTCCGATTTGCCGTGACATACCAGAGAGTATACCACCCGGGCTCTACGACGCAACAAGACGGGTCGGATGGGGAGGCCAACTCCACCGTCATGCAGGAAATTTGCCATTCAACTCCTCCGGGGGTATCTTCTCAACGGAGATACTCATGGGTATGTACGGCGGCGAAGCAGACCAGGAGCCGCCCCCTGGGGACGGCCACGAATCGCGAGGCCTGCGTGGCGCGACGTTCGGCCCGGTACCCTCCCGCCGGTTCGGGCGCAGCCTTGGGATCAACAACATCCCGCCGAAGGTCTGCACGTACTCGTGCGTCTACTGCCAGCTGGGCCGATCCCTCGCAGTGCGCGACCACCGGCGTGCGTTCTACGGCGCCGACGCGGTCGTCTCGGAGGTGTGCCGACGCGTCGCGGAGGCACACCGTGCGTCGGAGGCCGTCGAGGCCCTCACGTTCGTCCCGGACGGCGAGCCCACGCTGGACGTGGGCCTCGAGCGGTCCATCCACATCCTTCGCGATCTGGGCATCCCGGTCGTCGTGATCACGAACGGCTCCCTCCTCTTCCGTCCCGACGTGCGCGCCGCTCTCTCGGAGGCAGATCGAGTCTCCCTGAAGATCGACGCGGTCCGGGAAGGCACCTGGAGGAAGGTCAACCGCCCGCATCGACGTCTCGCTCTTTCGGCCGTGCTCGACGGGATGAGGGAGTTCGCCCGCGCCTTCGAGGGAGAGATCACGACGGAGACGATGCTCGTGAGCCGGGTGAACGACGGTGAGGGCGAGCTCCGCGACACGGCGGCGTTCGTGGCTGAGCTGCACCCCACGACGGCGTACCTTTCCGTTCCGACGCGCCCGCCGGCGGAGCCGTGGGCGGTTCCGCCTCCGGGAGCCGTGCTCGCGAGAGCGTACGAGGTCTTCCGTGCGTTCCACTCCCGGGTCGAGCTCCTGCTCGGCTACGAGGGAGACGCTTTCGCGTCGACGGGCGACCCGGTCGAGGATCTTCTGAGCATCACCGCCGTTCACCCGATGCGGGAGGGCGCCGTCCATCGCCTGCTGGCCCGCGCGGGCGTATCCAGGAGCGTGGTCGACGGTCTCGTCGACGCCGGCCTGCTCGTCCAGGTGCGTTACGGCCCGCACCGCTACTACATGCGTGCCCTGCCGGGCCGCGGGAAGGCGCCGACGGAGGTGCCCCGACATGTCCCTCGAGTGCGCGACTTGTAGCCGCTACGCCTGCCGGGTGGGCCGTCTGGATGCGGCTCCGGACTCGTGCCCGATGCACGGTCCGTTTCCGGACTTCCAGGACCTGTATGCCGCGGAACCCGCGCGGCGCCTCGCCTATCATGCGGCCAGGGTCGAAGCCGAAGGCTACGGTCGCTGGACACGGCTCCGCGAGGTCGCCGAGTTGGTGCGGCGAATGGGGTACAGGAGCGTGGGCATCGCCCACTGTCCGGATACACGGCGGGAGGCCGAGCTCACGGCGGGCTACCTCGACGCACGGGGAATCCGGGCGCTGCTGCCGCCGGGGCGCGACCGATGCGACCCTGTCGGACAGGCGCGCCTGTTCGACGGACGCTCGACCGAGCTCAACGTCGTCGCCGGCATGTGCGTCGGGCACGATGCGCTGTTCGTGCGTCGCTCCACCGCCCCGGTGACGTCGCTCGTCGTCCGCGACATCCGGCTGCGACACAACCCCGTCGCCGCCCTCTACACGCGCAACAGCTATCTGAAGCCTGCCCTGTACGCAGGACACGTGCGCTCCCACGAGCAGCCGCACCGTGTGGCATGGAGCGACGAGCTTCTCGAGACCCTGGCGGGAGAGGTAGGGGCGGCGGGAGAGGAGCGGGCCGACCCGCCGTGCCGCCTCGAGGAGATCATGGACTTCGCGCGGCGCGCGGGGGTCCGTCACCTGGGGCTGATCTTCTGCAGCGGCTTCCGCGAGGAGGCCGGCCAGCTGTCGGGCGTGCTGAGCACGAACGGTTTCCGGGTCTCGTCCGTGTGCTGCAAGAGCGGCTCGGTCCCGAAGGAGCGCATCGGCATCCAGGACGCGGACAAGGTGCGGCCGGGTCGTCCTGAGATGATCTGCAATCCCCTGGCGCAAGCCGACCTCGTGGAACGAGAGGCCGTCGATCTGGTGCTCCTCATGGGTCAGTGCGTAGGCCACGACTCAGCCACTCTGTCGCGTCTGCGCACACCCGCGGTCCTGGTCGCGGCGAAGGATCGAGTGCTGGCCCACAACACGGCCGCCGCCCTCTATGCCCTGGAAGATCGCCAGACCTTGCTCCCCCATTCCCGGGAGGCTCGATGATGGACACACCGCCGTGGCGCTGCGTCGGACTCGCGGCGCTTCTGTGCGCCATCGCACCGGGCTCCGTGAGGGCGCAGCACGCCACCGCGGAGCCCTCCGATTCCGTTCGGCGGGAGCTCGCCGCCCTGCGAGCGGAGCTGGACAGCCTGCGCACGCTCCTGGCGGGGCTCGGGGCCGGGGGCGTCCCGACCTCGGCTGCGCGCCCGGAGGAGGACCCCATCTCCCGACTGCGGGCGGCCGCGGCCGCAGAGGCGGAAGGCCCCCAGCCGGAAGAGCAGGAAGCGCCGAGGTTCGAGGGCCGCCAGCGCGCACTCCAGGCCCTCAACCCGGAGCTCAGCGTCGGGGGCGACATGCTCTCCCTCTGGCAGGTGGATGGGCCCGCCGGGGAGAACTTCCTGCTACGGGAGGTGGAGTTCGCCCTCCAGGCGACGCTCGACCCCTTCTCGAGAGCGAAGATCATCGCGTCGCACCATGCGCACGGCGGGGCGATGCAACCCTTCGAGGCCATCGGAGGTGCCGGTGCGGAAGATCCCGAGGCCGACGACCACGAGCACACGTCAGGCGTGGCCGTCGAGGAGGCCTACGCGCAGTGGGTGAACCTCCCGGGTGGCTTCTCCCTCACGGTGGGCCGGTTCCGGCAACGCCTGGGCACGTACAACCGCTGGCACCGCCATGCGCTGCCCTGGAGCGGGCTTCCCCTGGCCTACACCGTCCTGGTGGGCGACGAGGGACTGGCACAGACGGGGGCATCGCTCTATTGGCTCGCTCCGGTCAGCGGGTACGGCACCTACGAGGTCTGGATCGAAGGCACGCGGAGCGGGAACGAGCAGCTGTTCGGCAGCTCGAAGGGGATCAGCGTGCTCGGTCACGTCAACGCCTTCTTCGAGCTCTCCCCCTCCACGTACCTGGAGCTCGCCACGAGCGCGGTGGGCGGCGACTTCGAATCGGAGACGGCCGCGGGCGCGCGGCGGGTCTTCCACGCGGAAGCGGGGCTGAGCTGGCGTCCTCCGGGGCGTGAGCTCTACCGGGAGCTGACCGTCCGTGGAGCGTGGCTGCGGAGCCGCGGGCCCACGCCAGGTGGCGTCCTCCTGGGCCCACACGCCACCACCGGCGGCTTCATCGCGGCTGAAGGACGGCTGGCACGAGGCTGGCTGGCCGGACTGCGCTACGACCGGATCGAGGACCCCGCCTCCCCCGGAAGCCACGCCTGGATGCTTGTTCCGACGCTCACATGGTGGCAGAGCGAGTTCGTGCGCCTGCGCGTGGAATACGATCGCCTCTGGTCCCCCGCAGGCTCCCGAGGGCAGGTCCTCGCGCAACTGTCCTTCGCCATGGGACCTCACAAACACGAGACCTACTGAGGAGGTGCACATGAACAGCCTACCCGCCGTCCTCACCGCGGTGGTCCTCCTCGCCGTCCACGTCGACTCGCTGGAAGGGCAGTATCGGGAGCGGCACCAGCACGGCCGGCACGACCCGGAGCACGTGAGCGTCGTCACGACTCAGCCGGTGTACGCGGCGCTGGCCCGCGAGGTGGGAGGCGAACACGTGGTGGTGACCTCGATCGCCGCCCCGGCCGAGGACCCCCATTTCGTACGCCCGAAGCCGAGCTTCGCCGTGGACATCCGCCATGCGAACCTGTTCGTGACCACCGGCCTGGACCTCGAGCTGTGGGTGCCGGTGCTGTTGGACAAGGCCGGGAATGCGAGCGTGATGGAGGGGGGGCGCGGTTACGTTACGGCCCACACGGGCGTGCGCCTGCTCGAGATCCCGGCCTCCATCGATCGAAGCGCCGGCGACGTACACGTCTTCGGGAACCCACACCTGCACACCGATCCCCTTCGAACGATCCAGATCGCGCGCAACATCGCCACCGGACTGCGAACCGTCGCACCGGAGCTCGCCTCCGATTTCGACGCCAACCTGGCCGCGTTCTCCGATCGCGTGCACCGGAGGCTTTTCGGGGATGCTCTGGTGAATCTGCTGGGAGGGGATCTGCTGTCGGATCTCGCGCTCGCCAACCGCCTGATCCCGTTCCTCGAGGGGCAGACGTACGAGGGAGAGCCGCTGGTGGGGCGTCTCGGCGGATGGATGGAGGTGGCCGAGGCGTTCCGCGGGAAGGACATGATCTGCTACCACAAGAACTGGGTCTACTTCGAGGAGAGGTTCGGCGTTCGCTGTGCGGAGTACGTAGAGCCGAAGCCGGGGATCTCCCCTACGCCCAGTCACGTCGCGAAGCTCGTCGACCTCATGAACAACCGCGGAATCGGCGTGCTCCTCGCGGCGAGCTACTTCGACCGGCGGAAGGTGGAGTCGGTGGCCTCCCGGGGGAACGCCGAGGCGGTTATCGTCCCCTTGAACCCGGGCGTTGCGGGCGTGGACGACTACTTCGGGCTCGTGGACCTCTGGGTCCACTCCCTGGCGGCCGCCTTCGAGCGCACCACCGTCGTCGTGGCCGCCGGGAGAGCGCCATGATCGACTTCCCCGGATCCCGTCACAGGAGCGAACCGATGAAGCCGGGAACCCTCGGTATCAATAGCAAGCTGGTCCACGGCACCTACCACCCCGACGAGACGGGAGCGGTCAACGTTCCCATCTATCAGTCGTCCACCTTCGTCTTCCGGGACGCGGCGCACGGCGCTGCGCTCTTCGCCGGGGAGGAGGAGGGGTGGATCTATACGCGCCTGGGCAATCCGACGATCAGGGCGCTCGAAGACGGCGTCGCCGACCTGGAGAACGGGGCGGGCGGGGTGGCCACCAGCTCCGGGCTGGGCGCTGTGAGCACGCTCTACATGGCGCTCCTGGAGCAGGGCGCCCACGTGGTGAGCACGGCGTCCGTGTACGGGCCGAGCCGCGGTCTCCTGGAGAAGCACTTCGCCCGCTTCGGGACCGAAGCGACGTTCGTGGACACCTCCTCGCTGGACGCGTTGCGTGCGGCCATGCGCCCGGACACGCGCCTGGTGTACGTCGAGTCCCCCTCCAACCCGGCCATGCAGGTCACCGACATCGCCGGGGCGGCGGGGATCGCCCACGAGCACGGCGGCCTTCTGGCGGTGGACAACACCTTCGCCAGCCCATACCTCCAGAAGCCGCTCGACCTCGGTGCGGACGTGGCGCTCCATTCGGTGACCAAGTTCATCAACGGGCACGCCGATGTGGTGGGGGGGATCCTGGTCGCCCGGGACGAAGCGATCGTGGCGCGCCTGCGGCGCGTGATGATCGACATGGGGTGCAACATGGATCCGCACCAGGCCTATCTCGTCCTGCGGGGCCTGAAGACGCTCGGCGTACGGGTGGAGCGCGCGCAGGCCAACGCCGCCCGCATCGCCCGCTGGCTGGAGGCGCATCCCAAGGTGGCGGCGGTCCGCTACATCGGCCTCCCGTCGCATCCGCAGCACGAGGTGGCGAAACGGCAGATGAGCGGCTTCGGGGCCATGATCGCCTTCGAGCTCGAGGGAGGCTTCGAGGCCGGCCGAACGCTCATGGATCACGTGAAGCTCGCCACGCTGGCGGTCTCGCTCGGCGGCGTGGAGACGCTCATCGAGCACCCGGCCTCGATGACCCACGCCGGGATGTCGCGCGAGGCGCGCGAGGCGGCGGGCTTCACGGACGGTCTGGTCCGCTACGCCGTGGGCATCGAGGACGCGGAAGACCTCATCGCCGACCTCGAGCAGGCGCTCGCGGCGATTTCCGACGCCGTGTCCGAGGAGGAGATGGCCGCGACCACCCCGTGAGCTCCGCGGTCACCGCGAGGGACGGCAGGTCCGACGGTCAGTCCGGTCGCTCCGCCAGGATGCGCTCGGCTCGCTCCCGATCGGCCCGACGCGCGCGCTCTCCCGCGAGCTGCCGTTCCTCGTGGGCCCGCCGAGCCGTCTCCGCGAGGCTCTCGACCTTGCACGGCTTGGTCAGGTACTCGTAGACACCTCCGCGCGAGGTCTCGAAGGCGTCCTGGATGTTCCCGTGACCCGTGAGCATGATCACGGGTAGCTGCGGGGCCAGCTCCGAGATCCTGCGGAAGACGCTGATGCCGTCCAGCCCGGGCATCTTCACGTCGAGCACGACCACGTCGAAGGCCTCCCGCGCCAGGAGGTCCAGCGCCGTCCGGCCGTTCTCCGCCGTCTTCACCTCGAATCCCCGGCGTTCCAGGCCGGGCGCGACGGCCCCCAGGAAATCCAGCTCGTCGTCGACCATGAGCAGCCTGATCGCGGCCTTCGGGGCGCTCATCCTGCGATCACTTCCGCGGCGAGGGGGACGTGGATGGACAGGGTGGTTCCCTCGCCCGGCACGCTCTCGACGTCGATCGTGCCACCCCATCCGCGTACGATCCCGTGGACGACGGCCAGCCCGAGCCCGGTGCCCATCCCCGGCGGCTTCGTCGTGAAGAAGGGCTCGAAGATACGGTCGAGATCCTCCGGTGCGATGCCGCACCCGTTGTCCGCCACCCGCAGAAGGAGCCGCTCACCCTCACGGGTCGCGACGACCCGGATCGACCCGCCGGGCGGCGTCGCGTCGAGCGAATTACCGAGGAGGTTGAGCAGGACCTGCTCGAGCTCGTCGGCGTCGAGCCACGCGGGGGGGAGCTCCGATTCCACGTCGAGGCTCAATGCCACGTTCGCGGTGGCGGCCCGCCGGGACAGGAGCTCGACGGCTTCACGGAGCACCGGCTCCACCTCCGTGGCGCTCGGCCTGGTCTCCGTGCGGCGCCCGAACTGCAGCATCTTGCCGGTGATGTCTCCGCAGCGCTCCAACTGGTGACTGCACCGCTGCAGGGACCGATCCAGCGCCGCCCGGCCGTCGCCGTCGATACGGAGCTCAGCGAGCCGGTCCGTCAGGTTCGTGTGCTCGGCGCTCATGATGGCCAGCGGGTTGTTGATCTCGTGGGCGAGCCCGGTGGCCATCTCGCCCAGCGAAGCGAGCCTCGCCGACTTCAGAAGGTCGTAGTACATGAGGTCGCGCTGACGGTCCCCCCGCTCGATCTGTGCGATGAGCCGCGAGGTCACGGAGATCGTCGCCACGAAGACCACCAGGACGGCGAAAAGGGTGATGAGGGCGCCGTCGCCGACCGCCCGGGTGACGGGTGTCAGGATCTCCCGCTCGGGTTGCCGTACCACCAGCATCCACCGGTCCCCGTCCAGCCAGGTCGACACCTGCCGCACCGCTCCGGATGCCGTCTCGACGCGCTCGTCCCGGATCTCGCCGCGGGGTGTGGCCTCCACGACGCCGGACTGGCCGAGGACCTCTCCCGAGCGTGGCGGGGTCTGGTAGACACCGTCCCGGTTGACGACGAACACGTCTCCAAAGGTGCCGACCGCCAGCGAGCGCACGAGCTGGTACAGGCTCCGGTTGTCGAGCGTCGCGCGCAGGATCCACGGACCGGTGGCCAGGTCCCGGCGCACGGCGACCACGCTGTGCGGGCTCTGCCGGAACCCCAGGAAGACATCGCTGATGCTCGCACCGTGGGCCAGGACCTCCTTGAACCAGTCTGCATCCCTGTAGTTGCGGTCCATCAGGTCGTAGGGGCCGACGTAGGCCAGGTGCCTTCCCTCCGCGTCGATGACGCCGAGGTCCACGAAGCTGTTGCCGTGGACCGCCGTCACCTCCGCGAAGATCTCCCTGAGCGTGGCCGGGTCGCTGAGCTCTCGCAGGGTGTGCGTGCGCGCGATCAGCTCCACGGTGCGGAGCTGCTCGGCGAGATACGCGTCGATGGCCGCGCCATGGGCTCGAGCCATGGTGCGATGCAACGTGAGCGCTTCCCGGATGGCGAGGTCGCGGAACACGAGCCAGGCTCCGGCTCCCATGAGCAGGAATGGAACGGCGGAGACGACCAACAGCCCCGCCACCATGCGCCGACGGAGCCGACGGCGGGCCCGTGCCTCTTCGGGCCGGGCTCGGTGCCAGGGGATCGTCCGGTCTTCGTCGCGGGCCGTGGGCCCGGCGTTGTGCAGGGTGGCCATCGGCGGCGCAGCACCTCCCTTACGGATCGGGAGTTTCCGGTCGTGGACCGGTCCGGGCCCGGGCGGGGACGGCCGTGCGGGATGCCCCGTGGGCCCACAGTGAATTCTCGGCATCCCCGTCCGTGGGGGTAGTGTGGGTTCCACAGAGGAGCATCGGGGTTTCCCGCAACCGATTGTGCCGTCACCCCTGGCCCCACCCCCGTCCGCGGCGGATCTTTCCTGGAGGGGGCACCGCGGGCGCTGGCCCGCATCGGCCATCGAGCGATGGAGCACTTCCGAGGGTTCGACCACGTGGCGGAGATCCTGCCCGTGGGGATCCTGCGCTCCGATGCCGAGGGGCGCTGCCTCTTCGTGAATCGCCCCGGCTGCGCCGTGCTCGGCGTCGACGTGGAGGAGGCCGCGGGCTTCGGCTGGATGCGCAGCCTGTCGCCCACGGACCGGGACGAGACACGACGGGCATGGGCGGCCGCGACGCATCGCGCGGAACCGCTCGACCTCGAGCTCCTCGTGCGGGTCCCGGGCGCGCCGCCGCGGACCGTGTCCTGCCGCGTCGCGCCGGTCATCGACGCCACGGGAGCGGTCACGGGCCACGTGGCCGCGCTCCAGGACCTCGCTCCCGGGCGGGACGGACCTGGGGCGGCGGGGCCCGCGGGTCGCGGCCCGGGGGATGCGGAGGACGAGATGCGGGAGCGGATGGCGCATCTCACCCGCGTGAGCACGATGGGCGAGATGGCGTCGAGCATCGCCCACGAGGTCAACCAGCCGCTCACCGCGGTGGCCACGTACGCCCAGGCGTGCAGACGGCTGATCGAGGCCGGCCAGGCGGACCTGTCCGACGTCGTGGACGTCCTGACCCGCATCGCCCACGAGGCCGTGCGGGCGGGCGACATCATCCATCGTCTGAAGGACATGATGCGCCGCCACGAGAGCCGTTGGGCCGAATGCGACCTCAACGAGTTGGCGCGCGACGTGGAAGCGCTCGCGCAGGTGGACGCCCGGCTGCACGACGTGCGGCTCGTCTTCGAGATCACGTCCGACCTCCCGCCCGTCCTGGCGGACGGTGTCCAGGTCCAGCAGGTGATGCTGAACCTGATCCGCAACGGCATCGACGCGGTCGAGACCGCGGGGGCCACGTCCCGAGAGGTCCGGCTGCGCACCGGCTACGATGGATCCCGCCGCCTGAAGGTGAGCGTGGAAGATGGAGGGTGCGGCGTCCCGCCCGAGGTGGAGCGACGGCTCTTCCAGCCCTTCTTCACCACCAAGGAAGGAGGGATGGGCATGGGCCTGTCCATCAGCCGATCGATCGTCAGGGCGCATCGGGGCGACATCGCGTTCGACAGGAATCCCGAGGGCGGATCGACCTTCTACTTCACCCTGCCCGTGCTCGAGGAGAGATAGGGTCGGGGCATCGAACCCGGGAGGAGGACGATGGAGGGTGAGCGGGAGCCCACGGTTTTCATCGTGGACGACGATCCGGGTGTGCTGGACGCCATCCAGCTCCTCATGCGATCCGTGGGGCTCCTCAGCCGCACCTTCCCGTCCGCCACTGCCTTTCTGGCGGCGTACGAGCCGGAGGTGCCGGGGTGCCTCGTGCTCGACCTGCGCATGCCCTGGATGAGCGGGACCGAGCTCCAGGGCCGTCTCCTCGAGATGGGGTCCCGGCTTCCCATCATCTTCGTGACCGCGCACGGCGACATCCCCACGGCGGTCGAGGCCGTGAAGGCCGGGGCGGTGGATTTCATCCAGAAACCGTTCTCCGATCAGAAGCTGCTCGACAAGGTGCACCAGGCCCTGGCGCTCGACGCACGCGGCCGGGAGGAGCGTGTGCGCCGCGAGCAGGAACGCGCGCGCCTCGCCTCCCTCACGCCCCGGGAACGGGAGGTCATGGCGCTCGTGGTGGAGGGCAGGCACAACAAGGCGATCGCCCAGGAGCTGGGCATCAGCCTGCGCACCGTCGAAAGCCACCGGGGGAGGGTCATGGCGAAGATGGAGGCGGCATCCGTGCCGGCCCTGGTCCAGGCGGTCATGCGGCTGGAGGCGGAGGGCGGGTGAGGGGGCGAGTCCCCTTCCGCCTGGTTGCTCCATCTGGCAGCGGGCGGCAGCGGACGGGACCTTGCCACCTTGTGGAGGCGCCCTGTGGGCGCCGAGCTTGCGGGAACGAATTCGCTCCCCATTCGAGAGCCCGTCCAATGACGCGATCGACGACGCCCCGGCACGCCCTATTGGCGCTCTGCGCCCTCGCAACGGTACTCGCCGGTGCGGCCCGCGCGGCGGCACAACAGCCGCCGGCGCCGGGTGTCGGCGACGCTTTCCCGAGCGATTCGGCGGTTCTGGCGATCCTGAGGGAGCGGGTCGAACAGAAGCGGAGCGCAGGCATCGTCGTGGAGATGCTCGAGCCGGACGGGCGGACGCGCATCGTGGCGTGGGGGGATCCGGGCCCCGGCCGGCCAGCCCTGGACGGCAGCTCCGTCTTCGAGATCGGCTCGATCACCAAGGTCTTTACCGCGACGGTCCTCGCGGACATGGTGCTCAAGGGCGAGGTCTCGCTCGACGACCCGGTCCAGAAGTACCTCCCCGATCGGGTCACCATGCCGACGCGAAACGGGAAGCAGATCACGCTGGGGATGCTCTCGGAGCAGAACTCCGGGCTCCCGCGCATGCCGTCCAACTTCGACCCGAAGGACCCCGCGAACCCGTACGCGGACTATGGCCCGGATGAGATGTACGACTTCCTTTCCGGGTATCAGTTGACCCGCGATCCCGGGGAATCGTTCGAGTACTCGAACCTCGGCGTCGGCCTCCTGGGCCACGTCCTGGCGCTGCGGGCGGGCATGTCGTACGAGGACCTGGTCCGAAGCCGGATCCTGGAGCCGCTGGGGATGACGCACACCGCCATCACGCTCACGCCCTGGATGAAGGACCACCTCGTGCTCGGGCACGACGAGCAGGGGGACGTGGTGCCGAACTGGGACCTCAGCGTCTTGGCCGGAGCTGGCGCGATCCGTTCGACGGCGATCGACATGCTGAAGTTCGTGTCCGCCAACCTGCACCCGGAGCGGGGACCTCTGGAGAAGGCGATGGCCTTCGCGCACGAGGAGCGCGCCCCTGCCGGCGCGCCGAACGTGGTGATCGGGCTGAACTGGATCAGCCTGCACGCGGGCTCCGACACAATCGTGTGGCACAACGGCGGCACCGGCGGCTACCGGACGTACGCCGGGATCGTCCCGTCGAGGAACGTCGGCGTCGTCGTCCTCACGAACAGCGGAGGCGCGGGCGCCGACGACATCGGCATGCACCTCCTGAGTCCGCAGATACCCCTCGCGCCCCCACCGGCACCGCGCAAGGAGTTCACGGCGATCGAGCTTCCGGCGGCGGTGCTGACTTCGTACACCGGTACGTACGAGCTGGCGCCGGAGTTCAGCATCGAGGTCACGCTCGATGGCGACGCGCTGTGGGGCCAGGCGACGGGGCAGGGGAAGATCCGGCTTTGGCCGTACACCCGGAACGACTTCTTCATCAAGGAGGTCGATGCACAAGTCACGTTCGAGATGGATGCCCAGGGGAACGTGACGGGCATGGTCCTGCACCAGAACGGACGGGATCAGCCGGGGAAGAAGATCCGCTAGCGGCCCACGGTGCGGTCACCGCCCGTCGCGGATGGAGCCCAGGCGGTGGGTCAGGGCGTGCGCGACGGCCGCCGCCCGCGTGTGCAGGTGGAGCTTCTCGAGGATGTTGCGGACGTGGAAGCGGACCGTGTTCTCGCTCAGGCCCAGCGTCTCCGCCAGCTCGCGATTGGAGGTACGTCCCCGCGTCATGTGGTCGAGCACCTCACGCTCGCGGGCCGTGAGCGTCTCCGCCGACGGCGTCGACCGGCGCCCGAGGCCCACATGGACGTCGTTCTCCAGCGCGTGGACGGGCGCGTGCGGCGCGATGGCCAGGTCTCCCGCGTGGGCACGCTCGAGCATGGTGCAGAAGGTCGGCCCGTCGACGTCCTTGGTGAGGAACCCGCGAGCCCCCGCCCGAACGGCCTCGAGCAGCATGTCGCCTTCCGCCCGCGAGGAGAGGATGACGACCGCGATGGACGCGAGCTCGGTCGAGATCCGGCGCGTCGCCGCGATCGTCGCGACACGGTCCGCGTCGAGGTCGAGGAGAACGACGGCCGGCTCGTGCCGGAGCGCGAGCTCGACGGCTTCCGGCGCGCTGGCCGCCTCGGCGACCACCTCGTGTCCCCGCTCCTCGACGAGCGTGCGGAGAGCGTCACGAAGGAGCGCCTGTTCGTCGGCGATGAGGATCTGCACCGCTGAAATCCCGCGCAGCGTGAGCGTGCGTGGGCAGGCGAAGGCAGGTGAATCCTAATGTAGCAGGTCGCACAAGAAGGGGGACCGTGCCCCCCTCGTCAGAGGATGTACCCCGACGCCACGCCGCGGAACACCGCCACCTGTGCCTCGGCCCACCCCTCTTCGCGCCCGAGCTCACGCGCCAGGATTCCCGCCACTGCCGGGGCCGCCTCGAAGGCGGCGCGGGCGTCGAGGAGGAGCACGCGGGAACGTCGCGCGAGGACGTCGTCCACGGTGCGCGCCATCTCCTCCCGGGCGAACCAGACGACCTCCGCCCGCGTGAGCGGGAGGCGGGGGTGGACGGTCGCTTCCATCCCGAGCTCCGACGCCGCCAGCTCCTCGATTCCCGCCGCGTCGGAGCCATACGCGGCCAGCCTGCCGAACTTCTCCGCGTGGCGGTGGAATCCGTGGATGTTGAGCTCCCGGGTCACGCACGGCCGTGCCTCCAGGTCGCCCAGCGTCTGGGCGATGTCCACGGCGTCCTCCGCCATCTTCCGGTAGGTCGTCCACTTGCCGCCGGCGATGGTGATGAGCCCGGAGTCGCTCACGCGCACCGCGTGCTCGCGGCTGATCTCCGCGGTGTCCTCGGCGTCCCCGGCGGCCACCAGCGGACGGATCCCGGCGAAGACGCTGAGGACGTCCTCCCGCTCGGGGTCCTTCTCCAGGTAACGCCGAGCGTGCTCGAGGATGAAGTCCACCTCCTCCGCCAGCGGTACCGGCTCGAGCGTCGCTCGCTCGACGGGGGTGTCGGTCGTGCCGATCAGCACCCGGTCGAGCCAGGGGATCGCGAAGAGGACCCTTCCGTCATCGGTGTGCGGCACCATGATGGCCGCCTCCCCCGGAAGGAACGAGCGGTCCAGCACGACGTGCACGCCCTGAGAGGGTTGGATGATCGGCTTGGCGCCGGCCTGGTCCAGCCGCCGGATCTCGTCGGCGAAGGGACCGGTGGCATTGACCACCGTCTTCGCTCGAACCTCCAGCGTCTCGCCCGACTCCTCGTCGCGCGCCGTGACCCCGTCCACCATGCCGTCGCCGGTCTTCGACAGCCCGGTCACCCTCGCGTAGTTGAGTAGCGCCGCCCCCTGCTCCGCAGCCGTCATGGCCAGGTGCATGAGGAGGCGTGCGTCGTCGAACTGGCCGTCGTGGTAGACCACGCCACCCATCAACCCGTCGGTCTCGATGGTGGGGAGACGCGCCACGGTCTCGTCCTTCGAGAGGTTGCGCGACTTTCCGAAGCCGTACCGTCCGGCGAGGACGTCGTAGACGCGCATGCCGATCCCGTAGAAGGGGGCCTCCCACCACTTGTAGTTGGGGACGATGAAGGGGAGGTCGCTGACGAGATGGGGCGCGTTGTTGCGCAGGATCCCCCGCTCCTTGAGGGCCTCCATGACGAGCGGGATGTTGCCCTGCTGCAGGTAGCGCACGCCTCCGTGGATGAGCTTGGTGGAGCGGCTCGAGGTGCCCTTCCCGAAGTCGCTCTGCTCGAGGAGCGCCACCTCGTAGCCGCGCGCGGCGGCGTCGAGCGCGATGCCGATTCCGGTGGCACCACCGCCGATGACCACGAGGTCCCAACCGTCGGGCGACTCGCGTATGCGCCGGAGGGATTCGTTACGGTCCATGGCGCCAAGATACGCCTGCCCGGGGTCGGCGCGACACGGCGTGGGGCGCGGGCGGGCTCGGGGCCGGATGCATCGGCGGGCGTGGCCGACTATCCTGTGGAATGCACGGCACGCCAAGCGGAGGTCCCATGACGCTGTCTCGACGCACGATGGTGAAGCTCGGCCTCGGAGCGGGGGCGACCTCGCTCCTTCCCCGCACGGCGCTGGCGGCCGCGGGCGTCGACGCCGCGGGAGTGTTGCCCCCGGCGGAGCGCATCGGCGCGAGGCCCCTGCCGCTCTCCGCCGTGCGCCTTCAGGGCGGGCCGCTGAAGCACGCGCAGGAGCTCGACGCCGCCTACCTTCTCGCCCTCGAGCCCGACCGGATGCTGGCGTATTACCGGGATCTCGCCGGCATGGAACCGAAGGCCCAGCCGTACGGGGGGTGGGACGGCGGCGGCCGGAACCTCACGGGACACGTCGCGGGGCACTATCTATCCGCCGTGAGCTTGATGTACGCGGCCACGGGCGACGCCCGCTTCAGGGAGCGGGCCGACTACCTGGTCGATGAGCTGAAGGCGGTGCAGGACCGGCACGGCGACGGGTTCGTAGGCGCGCTCCAGGGCGTGCAGGCCGCGTTCGCGCGCCTCTCGCGGGGTGAGATCCACTCGGCGGCCTTCGACCTGAACGGCGAGTGGTCGCCGTGGTACACGTTGCACAAGACCTTCGCCGGGCTGCGCGACGCGTACCGCTTCGCGGGGAACCGTACCGCGCTCGACGTCGAGGCGAAGTTCGCCGCGTGGGCTGAGCGCGTCGTAGAGCCCCTCGACGCGGCGCAGGTCCAGCACATGCTGAACACCGAGTTCGGCGGGATGAACGAGGTGCTCGTCGACCTCTTCGAGGATACCGGTGACGAGCGCTGGCTCGCGTTGAGCTACCGCTTCGAGCACACCGCGTTCCTGGAGCCGCTGCGCCGCCACCAGGACGACCTGGGCGGCAAGCACGGGAACACGCAGATCCCGAAGATCATCGGCTCGGCGGATCGGTACGCCCTGCGGGGCGACCCGGCCGACCTCATGGCCGCGGCGTACTTCTGGGACGAGGTGGCCCACCGGCACAGCTTCGCGACCGGTGGGCACGGCACCGACGAGTACTTCGGTCCGCCAGGGCGCCTGCGGGACCGTGTCGACGGACGCACGGCCGAGTCGTGCAACGTCTACAACATGATCAAGCTGACCCGGCGCCTCTTCCAGTTCGTGCCGGACGCGGCCTACGCCGACTTCCACGAGCGCGCGCTCTTCAACCACGTGCTCGGCTCCATCGACCCGGCGGCGGGGGACATGTGCTACATGGTCCCGGTGGGCCGTGGGGTGACGCGCGAGTATCAGGACATGGAGCGGGACTTCACGTGTTGCGTCGGGACCGGAATGGAGAGCCACGCCCTGCACGGCGACGGCATCTACTACGAGGCGGGCGACCGCCTGTGGGTGAACCTGTACGTGCCGTCGACCGCCGACTGGGCGGACGCAGGCGTGCGCCTCACGATGGAGACGGGCTTCCCCACCGGGGAGCGTGCTCGCCTGAGCGTCGCCACCGACGCGCCCCGCGCCTTCACCCTCTCCCTGCGCAGGCCCTGGTGGGCCGGAGAGGGATTCGGTGTGCGGGTGAACGGAGAGGCGGTCGAGGTGGACCGCCGCCCGGAGCGGGGCGCGGACCCCGACCTGTATGCCTGGGACTTCCAGGCGAGCGACTACGTGGACGTCGTGCGGACGTGGCGGAGCGGCGACGTCGTCCAGATCGACCTCCCGAAGCCGCTCCGCGTCGAAGCGCTGCCCGACGACCCGGGCCGGGCTGCGTTGATGTGGGGCCCTCTCGTCCTGGCGGGAGATCTCGGCCCGGAGCCGAGCGGACGTCGGGACGAGGACGACGGGCGGGACCCGTCCTCGACCCCGGTCTTCGTGCGCGAGGCGGATGTCGACGTCTCGGATTGGGTGAAGCCGACCGACACGACCGGACACTTCCGGACGGAAGGTGCGGGGAGGGAGCCCAACGCCGCCGGAGCGGCGCGCGAGGTGGACCTGGCGCCGTTCTACGAGATCCAACGGCGCACGTACGCGGCCTACTGGGACCTGTTCACGCCGGGGGAGTGGGAGGAGCGGAAGGCGGCGTACGCATCGGAGGCCGAGCGCCAGCGCCTCCTGGAGGCGGCCACCGTCGCATGGATCCAGCCCGGCGAGATCGTCTTCGAGCGGCGCTTCGGCTACCAGGGCTCCGAAGGGGTGAGCGCGGCCCGCGTCGAGGGGCGGCCGGGTCGCCGCGGGCGCGGCTGGTTCTCCTTCGTGGTCCCGGTGGACGCAGCCCACCCCATGGCGCTGATCCTCACGTACTTCAGCGACGACCGGCGTGCGGCCCCGGCGGCCTTCGACGTCCTGGTGGACGGCGCGCGTCTGACGACCCAGGAGGTCGCGCGGGGCGGGCCCCGGCGCTTCTACGACGTCGAGATCGCGGTGCCCCAGGAGATGACGCGCGGGAAGGAGCGTGTCACGCTGCGCTTCGCGTCACACGACGACAGCCAGATCGCCACCGTGTTCGGGATCCGGATCGTGCGGGCCGACGGGCCGCGGTAACGCGAGGGTTTCAGTCCCGGCGCACCTTGTTGCGGATGGCGTCGAAGTGGACGCCCTTCATCCGCGTGATGCCTTGCTCGGTCTTCTTGTAGACCGTCACATGCGCCTTGTCGCCCGTTTCCTTGTCGCTCCAGAAATAGGGCGACGGCTTGCCATCCGGCCGAGTGATCTGCACGTGAGCCATGTCGGTGCACCTCTTGACGGAGGGTCGGGATCGGAGCACGCGAGGCCTTCGGTCCATTTACGAGTTAATCAAAAGTATACCCCGGAGCGGCTCCCTTCGGTCCCGCGAGCGCGGCCTATCCTCCAGACACCCGGTCCACGCCGGCGTCCGCAGGGTGTGGATGCGGCCCGACCTCGCGTCGCGGGCTCACGCCATGCCGAATGGATACCCCTCCGCGTCGAGCACCGCGGTTGCCAGCAGCCGTCCCTCCGCGCGGACGTCGAACGGCTCACGGCGGGTGAGCTTCCTGTGCATGGAGAGCATGCTGCGCAGCTCTTCACCCTCGGCGCAGGCCGTGAGCACCTGCTTCGCGGCGGCCTCGACGATGGGCATGCCAGTCTCGATGGCGAGCCGCGCCGCGGCGCGCCGGGCGGCCACACCCTTCTCGTCCACGTGGGCGTCGGCCTTCGCGGCACGCAAGACGGCGCTCTCCATGGCGTAGGTCTGGATGACCATGTCGGCGAGCCAGGCCAGGACCTCCTGCTCCTCCTCCAGGCTCTGTCCGTGCTTCTGCGCGGCGACGCCCGCCGCGAACAATGTCTGCCTGCGCGCCTGGTCGACGACGGCGAGCTCGGCGCCGAGGGCGCCCTCAGGCCCGTCGCCGCGCGCGCTCCGGCTCATCAGCTCGTCGGTGACCTTCTTGATGGCGGGGAGGAGGGCGAGCTGGCCCTTCATCGCGCGCTCCACGAGCATCCCCGTGATGAGCATCCGATTGATCTCCGAGGTGCCCTCCCAGATGCGGTTGATGCGCGCGTCGCGGTAGTACCGCTCGGCGGAGTACTCGGCGATGAAGCCGTACCCCCCGTGGACCTGGAGCATCTCGTCCGCGACGAACTCCACGACTTCGCTCGAGAAGACCTTGTTGATCGAGCACTCCACGCTCAGCTCCCGGAGCGCCGCGACGGTCGCCGCAGCCTTGTCGGCATCCCCCGACGCCTCGATGAGGCGGTCGATGTCGTGGGCCGTACGGTAGACCATCGTCTCCTGGCAGTAGATGCGCGCACACGCTGCTGCCAGCTTCTGCTGGATGAGCGGAAATGACGCGATCGGCTTGCCGAACTGCTTGCGCTCCATGGCGTAGCGGGCGCCGGAGGCCAGCGAGATCTTCCCTCCGCCCAACACGGCCGGGCTCAGCTTCAACCTGCCGATGTTCAGCACGTTGAAGGCGATCTTGTGACCCTTGCCGATCTCGCCCAGCACGTTCGCGGCGGGCACCGGTGTGTCGTCGAAGGAGAGCGCGCACGTCGAGGAGCCCTTGAGGCCCAGCTTCTTCTCCTCGGGGCCCACCGCGAAGCCGGGTGAGTCCCGCTCGACGATGAATGCGGTGAAGTGCTCGCCGTCCACCTTGGCGAAGACGATGAAGAGGTCGGCGAAGCCGGCGTTGGTGATGAACTGCTTCGACCCGTTGAGGACGTAGACGTCGCGTTCGGGGTCGAGGACGGCGGTCGTGCGCGCACCCAGAGCGTCCGAGCCGCTACCCGCCTCGGTGAGGCCGTAGGCCGTGATCGTCTCTCCGGTGAGGATCCCCTCCACGTAGCGGGCGCGCTGCTCCTCGGTGCCGAAGTAGAGGATGGGGAGCCCGCCGATGCCGGTCTGGACCATGATCGCCGGAGCGTACGATCCGCCCATCCCGACCTTCTCCGCCACGAGGATGGCGGTGGTCTTGGGGGCTCCGAGCCCGCCCCACGCCTCGGGGACGTCGACGGCGAACACGCCCAGCTCGCCCGTCTCGCGCACCAGGCCCTCGAGCAGGCCTTCCTCCTGGGCGTCGATGGCCTCCCAGCGGGGCAGCACCTTCTCCTTGACGAAGTCCTCGACGCTGCCCGCCAGCATGCGGGCCTCCTCGTCGAACTCCTCCGGGACGAAGACGTCCGCGGGGTCGGTGGGGCCCAGGAGGAACGTCCCGCTGCCGATGGTCTTCTCGGTCGTGCTCATGGTGGTGCCTTCCGTCGCGTCAGGGGCGTTCGAAGAGGGCCGCGGCACCCATGCCGCCGCCGATGCACATCGACACGACGCCATAGTGGGCGTCGCGGCGCTTCATCTCGTGCAGGATGGTCGCGGTGAGCTTCGCGCCGGTGGCCCCCAGCGGATGGCCCAGCGCGATGGCGCCACCGTGGACGTTGACCTTCTCCGGGTCGAGGCCGAGCTCGCGCACGCAGTACACGGCCTGCGAGGCGAACGCCTCGTTGAGCTCGAAGAGGTCGATGTCGTCTTTGGAGACCCCGCACCAATCGAGGAGCTTGGGGATCGCCTCCACGGGACCGATGCCCATGATGTCGGGCGGCACGCCGGCCACCTGGTAGCCGCGCAGCACCGCGAGGATCTCCAGCCCGAGCTCCTCGGCGCGACCACGGCTCATGACCAGCGCCGCCGCCGCGCCGTCTGACGTCTGGGAGGAATTCCCGGCCGTCACCGACCCACCGACCTTGAACACGGGCCTGAGCTTGGCCAGTGCCTCGGGGGTGGTATCCCGCCGCGGGCCCTCGTCGACGTCGAAGACCGAGGTGCGCACCTCGCTCTTCCCGCGCGGACCCGGGGTCCGCGTGACGACCTCCACAGGCACGATCTCCTCGGCGAACGTGCCCGCGTCGAGGGCCGCGACCGCGCGGCGGTGGCTCTCGAGCGCGAAGGCGTCCTGGTCCTCGCGCGACACGTCGAAGCGGGAGGCCACTTCCTCGGCGGTGAGGCCCATCGAGATGTACGCCTCGGGCATCTCGGCGACGAGCGTCGGGTTGGGCACGAAGCGCTCCCCCGTCATGGGCACCATGCTCATCGACTCGGTCCCGCCGGCAAGGACGACCGAAGCCTGTCCGGTGGCGATCCGGTCCGCGGCCATGGCGATGGACTGCAGACCGCTGGAGCAGAAGCGGTTCACCGTGATGGCGGGCACGTGATAGGGGATGCCGGCGCGGAACTGCGTGAGGCGCGCGACGTTCAGGCCCTGCGGGCCCTCGGGCATCGCGCAGCCGAGGACAATGTCGTCCAGGTCCGCCGGGTCGAAGCCGCCGGCGCGCTCCAGGGCGCCGGTCAGGCAGGCGGCGCCCAGGTCGTCGGGACGCGTCTCCCGAAGCGTTCCCTTGAAGGCCCTGCCCACCGCGGTGCGCACCGCGCTGACGACGACCGGCTCGTTCTTCTTGCTCATGATGGTTGACCTCAATTCCTCAGCGGTTTGCCGGTCTTCAGGATGTACTCCATGCGCTCCAGCGTCTTCGGTTCAGCGCACAGGCGCATGAACGCCTCCTTCTCCAGGTCCAGCAGGTAGTCCTCGCTCACGCGGGACGACGGGCTCACCTCGCCCCCGCACAGCACCCAGGCGAGGGCGTCGCCCACAACCTTGTCGTGGGCGCTGATGAAGCCGGCGCGCTCCATCTGGTCGAGCCCGACGCGGAGGGCGGCCAGCCCCGGCTCGCCCACCACACGGATGTCCGTGCGTGCGGAGGAGGGTCGGTATCCGGCGTCGGCCATGGCCAGGACCTGCCGCTTCGCCTCGTAGAGAAGGCGCCGCGGGCTGGCGACCACGCGGTCCGTTTCACGCAGGAAGCCCATCTCCTGGGCCTCGTGGGCGCTGGTGGCGACCTTTCCCATCCCGACGGTCTCGAAGATCCGCCGGATCCAGGGGAAGAGGTCGGTGCCGGGCGCGCTGGGCGCGGCTTCGTCGGCGCGGCGCACGAGCTCCTTGCACCCACCACCCGCGGGGACGACCCCGGCGCCCACCTCCACGAGGCCGATGTACGTCTCCAGCGAGGCTACCGCGGCATCGGCGCCGAGCACCATTTCGCAGCCCCCGCCCAGCGTGAGGCCGTGGGGCGCAGCCACCACCGGACGGCTGCATCGACGCAGCCGCTGGTTCGCCCGCTGGAAGCGCTCGAGCATCCACTCCACGTCCTCTGGATTGTCGTCGTCCAGCTCGTTGAGGATGAGGAGGAGGTTGGCGCCGGCGCTGAACTGGGGCGCGTCGTTGCCGATCACCAGGCCTCGCCAGCGCGCCTCCACGTCGTCCAGCGCCCGCTCCATCATGTCGATGATGCCGGGCCCCACCGTGTTCATCTTGGTGTGGAACTCCAGGCAGGCGACCCCGTCGCCCAGGTCCACCAGCGACGCGTCCGGTCTCTCCAGGACGACGCGTCCCGCGGCCTTCAGATCGGCCAGGACCAGGTGCTCGGGACGCGAGGGCACGGGGGCGAACGTCGCGTCGCCGGCGAAGAACACGTGGCTGCCGGCCTCGGCCCGATAGAATCCCTCGGCCCCGCTGTCGTACAGCGCGCGGGCCAGCGGGGGCAGCTCGTGTCCTTCGCCGAGCATCCGCTCGCACGCCCACCGGAACCCCATGGCGTCCCACAGCTCGAAGGGGCCGAGCTCCCACCCGAAGCCCCACCGCATGGCCCGGTCCACGTTCACCACGTCATCGGCGATCTCGGGGATGCACGCGGCGGCGTAGCGGGCTGTGGCGGAGAACCCCTCCCAAAGGAACGCTCCCGCCGCGTCGTCCGCGCGCACGAGACCGTGGATCCGCTCACGGAGGTCGTCCACGGTCTTCGCCATCTCCAGCGCCGCGTAGGAGACCTTGCCCTGCGGCACGTACTCGAGGGTGGCGGGATCGATCATGAGGATCTCGCTCTTCCCGTCGGCGCCGCGGACCTTCTTGTAGAAGCCCTCGCCGCTCTTCTCGCCCAGTCGGCCGGCCGCGACCAGCTTCTTCATGAAGTCCGGCGGGTCGAAGAGGTCGCGGTGGGGATCGTCCTCCAGCCGTTCGTGGAGGTTGCGGGCCACGTGCGCCAGCGTGTCGAGGCCGACCAGGTCCGCCGTGCGGAAGGTGGCGCTCCCGGGCCGGCCGATGGCTCTTCCGGTGAGCTTGTCCACCTCGGCGACGGTGTAGCCCTTCTCGAGCATGACCTGCATCACGTGGAAGATGCCGAAGCACCCCACGCGGTTCGCGATGAAGTTGGGCGTGTCCTTGGCGTGGACGATGCCCTTGCCGAGGACACGCTCCCCGAAGTCCTCGAAGAACGCCACCACCGCGTCGTCGGTCTCCGGGCCGCGCACCAACTCGAGCAGCTCCAGGTAGCGGGGCGGGTTGAAGAAGTGCGTCACCATGAAACGCGGCCGCAACTCGGCCGGCAGCGCATCCGAGAGCGCGGCGGCCGAGAGGCCCGAGGTGTTCGACGTCAGCAGGGCGTGCGGCGCCAGGTGGGGCGCGACCCGCTCGTACAGCGAACGCTTGATGTCGAGGTCCTCGATCACGGCCTCGACGATCCAGTCGCACTCGGCCAGCCGGGGAAGGTCCTCCTCGAAGTTGCCCACCTCGACGAGGGCGGGGGCGCGTGACGACGAGAACGAGGCCGGCTTGCTCTTCCGGGCCCGCTCGAGCCCGGTGCGGGCCACGGCGTCCTTGTCGTCGCCGTCCTTCGGGGGGATGTCCAACAGGAGCGTGGGGATGCCGACGTTGGCCAGGTGGGCGGCGATGGCGGCGCCCATGACGCCTGCTCCCAGGACGGCGGCTCGGCCGACGCGGTCGGGTGCGGGGGAGTCCTTCACGACGGGTCTCCAGGTAGGGTGGCGCCGAACGCCCGGGCGAGCATCGTCGCCACGGGGTCCAGCGTGGACATGAGTGCGTAGGAGCGCTTGGAGCGGAGCCATCCGGTCACGACCTCGTCCAGCGCGCCGAAGAAGACCTGGCGCGCCAGGCGCACGTCCAGGTCGGGCGCGAAGGCCCCGGCCTCCACGCCCGCGGCCACCACCGCTCCGATCAGCTCGAAGTAGGCGGCCACGGCCGGCCGGATTCCCTCGGCCAGCACGGGATCCGGCTCGCGAACGTGGATCTGGAAGACCGTCGCCAGCTCCCGGTCCCCGGCGAAGAACGCCAGGTGGCGCTCGGCCAGGAGACGGAGGCGTGGGACACCGGGCTCCGTGTCGGCCAGCGCGGGGCGAGACCGCTCCAGGTAGTCGGTGAGGTGGCGCCGGAAGAGCGTGACCAGGAGGTCCTGCTTGCCCTCGAAGTACAGATAGATCGTGCCGGTCGCGACGCCGGCCTCCCCGGCCACCGCGGCGATCGTGCTGGCGTGGTAGCCGTTGCGGGCGAACACCCGCACCGCGGCCGCGAGGATGCGGGCTTCCTTGTCCCGAACCACGGGTGCGCCGCCGACCTGGGCCATCACGTCTTCCTGGCGGACGGGAGGACCTCCGTCCACCGGCAGGGAAATGAATGAACGTTCATTCATTCTAGCGCATCGGGGCACTCCAATCAACCGGGGGGGCGGCGCGCCAGGTCGGACGTTGCCCCGACGCGGGTCTGCGTCGCTCCTACTCGCCGCGGATGCTCGTCACCGGGTCCACGCGCGTGGCCCTCAAGGCCGGCACCGACGTGGCGGCCAGGGCCACGAGGGTCAGCACGCCGGCGACCAGCGTGTACGTCCACGGGTCCAGGGGGCTCACCTCGAACAGGAGGTTGCCGAGGACGCGCGCCGAGGCCAGCGCCGCAGCCAGGCCGAGGATCAGCCCCGGCGCCGTCAGGCGGGCGCCCTGGCCCAGGACCAGGCGCAGCACGGAGCCGCGGCTCGCCCCGAGCGCCAGCCTCATGCCCAGCTCGCGCGAGCGCTGTGCCACGGCGAACGACATCACCCCGTAGATCCCCACGGAGCCCAGGAGGAGCGCGAGGCCGGCGAAGACTCCGAAGAGCGACATGGCGAATCGACGGGTTCCCAGACGGTCGACCGCGATGTCCTGGAGGGTCCGGACATCGCTCACGGGAAGCGAGGCATCGATGGCTGCGACGGCCCGACGGAAGGCGGGGACCGATGTGCGGGGATCCGCGTCGGCCCGGACGAGGGCGCTCATGCCCCAGTAGTCGTTGGCTTGGCGAGGCTGCGACGCCCACAGCTGGAGGGCCGTGGCGAGCGGGAAGTAGAAGGCGGGCGGCGCTGGACGGTCGGGTCGGCCTCCGGCGATGTCGCCGCACACGCCGACGACGACGAGCCCCCCGTCCAGGAAGTGTGGGTCGATGCGTCGACCCAGCGGGTCCTCCCCACCGAAGAGCCGGCGCGCGAGCGTCTGATTGATGACGACCGAGCTGGTGGTCCCTCTGAACTCGGCGTCATGCAACCATCGGCCCGCTACGAGCGACACGCCCACGGCCGCGAAAAACCCGGGCGTGACGAGGCGGACCGACGTGAAGTCGGCCTCGCGGGTCGGGTCTCCGAAGACGGTCACGTTGGTGTTGTCCCCGCCCAGGAGCGGCAGCCGGTTGACCAGGCCAACCACTCGGACGCCCGGAACGGCTTGGAGGCGTGCGCCCAACTCGTCGGCGAACCCACCGATGGCCGCCGCATCGGGATACGCCGCGGCCGGAAGGGACATCGTGAACGTCATCACACGCTCGGGGTCGGAAACGCCCAGCTCCACCCGCTGGAGGCGCCACATGCTGTTGGCGAGGAGTCCCGCGCCGGCCACGACGAGCACGGCGAGCGCCACCTCGGCCACCACCAGGACCCTACCCACGGCGCTCCCCCGAACGGATGCGCCGCGGGCACCGTCCGTCAGGAATTCGCGGAGGTCGTCCGGGCGGAGGCGCAGGAGGGGGACGAGTCCGACCGCGAGTCCCACCAGCAAGGTCGTCGCGAGGCCGAAGGCCAGCACGAGGCCGTCAACGCCGATCAGGTCGGCGCGCGCGAGCGTCCCTCCGTAGAGTGCCACCAGGAGGTCCACCCCCCAGTAGGCCGAGGCCATGCCGAGCGCGCCCCCGGCCAGGGACAGCACCAGGCCCTCGCCGAGGAAGAGCGAGACGAGGGCAGAACGCCGTGCGCCGAGGGAGTAGCGCACGGCCAGCTCGTGGTGGCGGGTCTCCGCACGCACGAGCAGCAGGTTGGCGACGTTCACGCAGGCGATGAGGAGGACGAGCGCGACGGCCCCACCCAGCAGGAGGAGCGAGCGTTGGTTGCGTCCGACCACATAGTCACGCAGGGGCTCGGCCCAGGTGTACCATCCTTCGTTCGCCTCGGGATATGCCTTCTCGAGCCGCGCGAAGATGCCCTGCAGCTCGGCGCGGAGCCCCGCGACGTCCGCACCCGGTGCGAGCCGGGCGACGCCGAAGTATCCCCGGCTCCTGCGGCTCAGGTCGGCTCCCACGTGCTGGAGGGGGAGCAGGAGCTTCGGCTCACCGGGGAAGGCGAACTGCGGGGGGAGCACCCCCACGATGCGGACCGGGCGGGCGTCGACGATGACGGTACGCCCAACGACCTTGGGATCGGCGCCGAACCAGGAGCGCCACAGGTCGTCCGTGAGGATCGTCACGGTCTCCGCGTCCACGTTGTCGTCGCCGGGGAGGAGATCCCTCCCCAGTGCCGGCGGGATCCCGAGCACGCCCAACATCTCCGAGGAGGCGAAGAGGATCGGGATCCGCTCCGCCCGTTCCCCGGTCGCCACGTTCCCGCCGAGCACACGGTAGATGGCCGACGACCGCATCAGCTTCGATCCGGCACGAAGATCCGTCAGGTTGGGCACGGACTCGTCGACGCCCGTGCCACCGAAGCTGGGGTGGCCGTCGGAGAGCCACACCAGCCGGTCGGGCTCGGCGTAGGGAAGGCGACGCAGAAGCGAGCCGTGGATCACGCTGAAGATGGCAGTGTTGGCTCCGATGCCGAGCGCGAGCGTCAGGATTGCCACGGCCGTGAAGGCAGGCGTCCGCGTCAGGGACCGGATCGCCAGCCTGAGGTCCCGCGTCCAAGCGTCCATCGTTCCTCTCCCCCTTCCACCCGTGTTGAACGCGCGCCAGCGGAGGCCGAAGCCCGCGACCTGACGCCAGTACCACCTTCCGGCCGTCCTGCGGCCGTCCCGCTCGAGGCGCTCGCGGTAGAGCTCCGACAGCGCCGGCCCGACGTCATCCGCATGCCGCGAACCGACGAGGACGGCGAGGATCCGGCGCGCCAGCCGGGGCGGGGTGCGCACCTCCTCGCGCCGGCGCATGCTGCGCTACGCTCCCGGCTCGTCCAGCGCCGATTCCACGCCGCGCCACAGGCTCAGGAAGCTCTGGCGCGAGTCGCGCATCGCCTCGAGCGCCCCGTCCGTCAGGCGGAAGTAACGGCGCGCATGGCCTCCTTCGTCGCCGGGCTCCACCAGGCGGTCGTCCAGCAACTCCTTCGCCTTGAGGCGCTGCAACGCGACGAACACCGCCGAGGTCGCGACCTCGCGGCCCGTGTGCCGCTCCAGCTCGTCGACGACCTCCACGCTGTAGGACTCCGATCCCCTGCGGAGGATGGCCAGGAGCACCTGATGCTCGAACTGGCCGAGGACGGTAGGCGGCATGGCGACCCCATCATGTATGACGCTGCTATACATCTAAGCAAGAATGTATGACGATGCTATACATCATGGCAAGCCCCCGGCGAACGTCGGATGACGTATCGGCCGCCACCCCGTATGATGGCTCCCCATGGATAGCTGCCCCCGCCGCATGCGCGGTCCGATTCTCGGTGCTCTGCTCCCCGTGGCCCTCTCGCTTTCCTGCGCCCGGACGCCGGACGCCGGTTGGGACGTGCTCATTCGAGGTGGAACCGTCGTCGACGGGACCGGCGCCCCCGGTTACGCGGCCGACGTCGCCGTGCGGGGAGACCGCATCGTGCGGGTGTCCCGCACGCCCCTCGATCCGGCGGGCGCCGCGGTGGTGATCGACGCGACCGGCAAGGTGGTGAGCCCGGGCTTCGTGGACCTGCACACCCACCTCGATCCCCTCCTGCGCCTGCCCGGTGCGGAGAGCCACGTGCGCCAGGGTGTCACCACTGCCCTGGGCGGACCGGACGGAGGCGGTCCCTGGCCCTTCGCGCCCTACCTCGACTCCGTGCAGGCTGTGGGCGTGGGGATGAACGTGGGCTTCCTGGCCGGCCACAACACCATCCGACAGGCGGTCATGGGCCTGGAGAACCGGGATCCCACGCCCGAGGAGCTCGAGCGCATGGAGGCCATGGTCGCGCAGTCCATGGACGAGGGCGCGTGGGGGATGTCCACCGGGCTGAAATACCTCCCGGGTGCGTTCTCCAAGCTCGACGAGCTCGTCGCGCTGTCGCGCGTCGCCGGGGAGCGCGGCGGCATCTACACCTCGCATCTGCGCGAGGAGGGGCTCGGACTCGTCCAGGGTGTCGCGGAGGCGATGGAGATCGGCCGGCGCGCGCGCATCCCCGTCGTCCTCACGCACCACAAGGTCGTGGGCCAACCCATGTGGGGCGCCTCGGCCCGCACCCTCGCAATGGTCGACTCCGCGCGGGCGGCGGGTACGGACGTCATGATCGACCAGTACCCCTACACGGCCAGCTACACGGGCATCACGGTGCTCGTCCCGGCATGGGCGCTGGCAGGGGGGACGAAGGACTTCCTCGCGCGGATGGACGACCCTGCGCTGGCCGACAGCATCCTGGCGGGAATCGAGTTCAACATCATGAACGACCGGGGCGGCAACGACCTGCACCGCGTGCAGTTCGCGCTGGTCGACTGGGACCAGTCGCTGGAGGGGAAGACGCTCTGGGACCTGGCCGAGCGCGAGGGTGTGGAGCCCACGCCGGCCAACGGCGCGCGCCTGGTCGTGGAGGTGATCCGCAGGGGCGGTGCGAGCGCGATCTTCCACGCCATGGACGAGGGGGACGTGGAGGCGATCATGCGTCATCCCATGACGATGATCGCCTCGGACGGACGCCTGACGCAGCCCGGAGAGGGGCATCCGCACCCGCGCTGGTACGGAACGTTCCCGCGGGTGCTCGGCGTCTACGTGCGCGAGAAGGCCGTGCTCGGCCTGGAGGAGGCCGTCCACAAGATGTCCGGCATGCCGGCACACCGCATGGGGCTGACCGCACGCGGGGAGGTGCGCGAGGGGTGGTTCGCCGACCTCGTGGTGTTCGACCCCGCCACGGTGAAGGACATGGCGACGTTCGAGAACCCCCATCAGTACCCGGTCGGAATCCCGTGGGTGCTCGTGAACGGGAAGGTCGCCGTGGACGACGGAGTGTTCACGGACGTGCGGTCTGGCCGGGTGCTGCGCAAGGGAACGGACTGAGGCCCGAGCCCGGGGAACGTCAGCCCTCCCGCGTCGCGAGGGAGACCCGGAACTCCGTGCGTCCCGGCTTCGAATCGACGGACAGCTCGCCGTGCCACCGGCCCAGCAGCCTTCGCGCGATGTCGAGCCCGAGTCCGGTCCCCTGTCCGGGGGGCTTGGTCGTGAAGAAGGGGTCGAAGATCATCGGGAGCGCCTCGGGGGCGATGCCGGGGCCGTCGTCGACGACGCGCACCACCACCCGGTCCAGCTCACGCCGTGCGTCGATGCCGACGTGTCCGTCTTGGGGAGCGGCGTCGAGGGCGTTGTCGATGAGGTTCAGCCACACCTGGTTGAGCTCGCCACCCGTGGCGTGGACGAGGGGTAGCCCGGGCTCTACGTCGAGCGCGATCGCCACCCCCTTCGACCTGGCCTTGGAAGCGACGACGCGGATGGTGTCCCTGAGGCCGCCCTCCACCGCCACGTAGTCCGGTCCCGCGAGGTGGTCCATGTGCGTGAACCGCTTGACGGCCGCCACCAGATCGTGGATCCGCGTGGCGGCCCGCTCGACGTCCACGGCCAGCGCGTGCATCGAGCAGCCGGACGCGACCCAGCGGAGCGCGACGTCGAGGGTTTCGGCCGGGACCGCTTCGGCGAGCATGTCGAGCGCCTCGATCGTGACCGCCGTGGCGGCCAGCGCCCCCGCGTGCCCGGGGTCCGACTCGTGCCGCTCGAGCCACGCGGCGATCCCGTCCTCGCGGTCCACCTGCTGGATCGGCGACAGCACGACGTCCAACGGCTTCGCGAGACAGACCGACCGCATCGCATCGATGTCCGCCAGCTGCGCATCCGTCAAGCCGGCGGCGCCCAGCGCGCGGGCGGCCTCCTCGGCTTCGGTCAGACCGGTCAGGAGCAGCTTGGCGCCGCGTACCGTCGCGGACGCGGGGTTGTTCAGCTCGTGGGCGAGACCGGCGGCCAGCTTGCCCAGCGAGATCATCTTCTCATCCTGCAGGTCGCTGGTGTTGAAGCCGCGTGCACGGTCGAGCATCGTGTGCACGCACATGGCCGTGAAGGACGGGCAGCTGCGGATCATCCCCGGGAAGTGGTCGTGGTGCACCAGCAGCAGCTCGGTCCGCTCCTCGAGGTAGGTGTCGCCCGGTGGGCTGGTCATGCGGGAGTAGGGCAGCAACCCGGTCGTGTCCCCTGTCCGCCATTCCATCGCCCGCCGAAGGCCGGCTCCCCGGTCGACGCGCACCGCGATGTGGCCTTCGAGGAGGATGTACAGGTGATCGATCGGCTCGCCCTTCCGCGCCAGGAGGTCGCCAGCCTCGCCGAGGTACGGCCATCCATGGGCTACGATCCATTCGAGCTCGGCGCGGGGGATGGCGGCAAGGGTCGGCAGGGCCGCGAGGCGGCTCACGAGGTCTGCGTCGGCCACCGGTACCTAGACCGTCTGGAGGTACTCGTGGATCACGCCGACCGTCGCGGAGCCCTCCCCCACGGCCGCGGCCACCCGCTTGCCGGAGCCGTGGCGGGCGTCGCCCGCGGTGAAGACGCCGGGCACACTGGTCTCGAAGGGGAAGGGGTCCCGGTCGGTGGTCCACCCCTTCGGCCGCTTGCCGTCCACCAGGAGATCGCGCCCGGTCAGGACGAACCCGTCGAGGTCGCGCTCCACCAGGTCTGCGAGAATCCCCGTGCGCGGCGCGGTGCCGATGAAGACGAACAGCGCGTCGGCGGGCACCTCCCGCTCCTCCCCCGAGGCCGCGTCCGCCAGGGTGATCGCCTCGAGCCGGCCGGCGCCCCGTGCTCCGGAGATCGACGTTTCCGTGAGAACCTCGATGTTGTCCGTCTCGCCGATGCGGTCGACGAGATACTGCGACATGGCGTGGAGTCCGGTGCCGCGCACCAGCATCGTGACCTTCCGGGCATATCGGGAGAAGAACACCGCCCCCTGGCCCGCCGAGTTGGCGCCGCCCACGACGAACACGTGACCGCCCCGGTAGGCGGCCGCCTCGGTCAGCGCGGCGCCGTAGTAGACGCCCGCGCCGACCAGGTCGGCGATCCCCGGCACGTCCAGGTGGCGCACCTCCATCCCCGCCGTGAAGAGCACCGCGTAGCAGGAGACCTCGGTTTCGTCGCCCAGCGTGACGATGCGGTAGGGGTCGTCGCGCCGGATCGCGACGACCTCCTGCGCCGTGAGGATCTCCGCCCCGAAGCGCCGGGCCTGGATCGTGGCGCGCCGGGCCAGGTCCGCGCCGCTCAGGCCGCCGGGAAAGCCGAGGTAGTTCTCGATCCGGGAGCTCGTCCCCGCCTGCCCGCCCGTCGCGTTGCGCTCCACCAGCACGGTCCGCAGACCCTCGGATGTCGCGTAGACCGCGCCGGCGAGCCCGGCGGGCCCTCCCCCCACGATGACGAGGTCGTAGAAGGGGTTGCGCGCGCGCGTCTGCAGGCCGATCCGCTCCGCGAGCTCCCTGTGTCCGGGTTGTACGAGCGCCGTGCCGTCGGGGAGGAACACCACCGGTAGTCGGGGCGCACCGTCCGACACCGCGGCCACGAGCTCGCGCGCCGTGGCGTCGGTCGCGATGTCGAGCCACCGGTAAGGGATCTGGTTCCCCGCGAGGAAGTCCCGGAGCGCGTAACTGGCGGGCGAGAGCGCTGCCCCGGCCACACGGATGCCGTCGTATGCCGGACGGGCCCGGGCGACCCAGTCCGAGAGGAGGTCGTCAAGCACCGGGTACAGGCGCTCGCTCGGCGGCTCCCACGGCTTCAGGAGGTAGTGGTCGAGACCGATCTGGTTGATCGCCGTGATCGCCGTGTCGGTGTCTGCGTACGCGGTGAGCAGGACGCGACGGGCGTCGGGGTAGAGCTTGAGCGCCTCCTCGAGGAACTGCGTGCCCGATATCTCGGGCATCCGCTCGTCGACCAGGAAGAGGGCGATGGCGGCGCCCCGCTTCTTGAGCTCCCGCACGGTATCGAGGGCGACCCGGCCGGAGGAGGCCTTCATGACACGGTAGACCGTGCCGTAATGATGGCGCAGGTCCCGCTCGATGAAGTTCAGGACCTCGGGCTCGTCGTCGACGGCCAGGATGACGGGTTTTCCCACGGCTTGCCTCCGGGAAGAAGGGCAGGTCCCCCCCGTTCAGCGGGCGGAGGGCCCGGGACCACTCCGCCACCCGGCGAAGGTAGCGCGCGGACCTCGTGCGGGGGAGGGCTTTCTCGGGGGGGATCCCCTCTACGCTGGAGGGTAGTCCGCGTCGGGGCCGCCGATCACCAGGGGGCGAGCCGCGTCGGTGACGGCCTGCACCTTGGCGGCGAGCCCGCGACGCTCGGCGATGTCCTCGCCGGTGACCAGCGTAGCGTCGAGCACCTCGATCCGGCGCCCGGTTCGGAGGAAGTTGGCCTCGGTCAGCGCCCGACCCCATCCCTCGAGCCAGAGCAGGAGGTCGCGGCGCTGCCCTTCGGAGCCCTCGAAGTGGAGGAGGACGTCCAGGTCGCTGTCAGGTCCGGCCGTCGCGTTCCTGGTGCTGCCGTAGACCCAGGCGCCCCGGACGCCGAAGCGGTCCGGGTCGAGCTGCAGCGCGATCTGCTCAGCCATCGCCTGTCGCCAGCCCCAGTGATCCTCCAGCCCCGCCGGTCGGGTGGGCGGATAGGTGGGCTCCCCCGGGGCGGCGCGAAGCGGAGCGGAGACCACGAAGTCGGCGGTGCCGGGCTCGGCGAGAATCCCCACCGCCTCTTCGAGGTCGCCGTTCATCAGCACCTTCAGGACCAGGCCGTTTCGCGTGGCCGGGATGTCGACGACCCGGACGACGCCGGTCAGGTGTGCGAAGTCGGGCAAGAGGTCCGGGAGGAGGTTCGGGGCGCTTCGCAGGAAGGCCTCGTCGAAGTGGTTGCCGGCGTCGTCCGGGTAAAGCGGGAGGTAGCGGATCCCGGACTCGACCAGGTCCTGGAAGAAGTGCGTGCCGAACGACAGGTCCGGCACGTAGTTGCCCTTGCGCCGCGCGATCTCGACGAGCACGGCGGTGTTGCTGATGTCGGCGTAGCCGACGCTCACGCCGAGACGGATGTCGCCGCGGCTCCCCCAACGTCCGGGCCCCACCAGGATGAACTGGTTCTTCGGAAGCACCTTGTTGAGCCGGCCGACGGCGTGCCCCACGTCGCGGAGCTGGTCCAGGTCGGGGAGGTCGGAATAGGCGTCGGGATCCACGTACACGACATGGGTGACGGGGTCCGCGCGCCCGTTCGAGACGTACCGGTGGGCGGAAAAGAGCAAACGGTCGGGGGGCGTGTCCCGTGGAATCGGCGGCGGCGCGTGCAGCCCGGCGTAGCTCTGGGAACGGCACTGGAGGAGGTACAGGTCGTCCCCGTCCGAGGCGAACTCCACGTCCACCGGGTAGCCGAGGCGGTCCTGCAGGACCCGCATGAGCGTGGCCATCCGGGTCAGGAAGGCCGTCTCCGACGCGAGCCCCTCGAACGTGACCACCGCGCTGCCATCGTCCACCCGGTCCGCGAGGCCGCGCGGTCGCCTCAGGCGATCTCCGTCGACGAAGGAGACCATGCGCCGGATCAACGGGATGTCGTCGCCGCACTCCTTCAGCAGGTCCGACAGCGCGACCGTCTGGAACTCGTTCGACTCGAGGTTGATGAGGTCCACCATCTTGGGCGAGTAGCGCACCATCTCGTCCAGCGTGGTGTTCACCCTGAGGTTGGGCTGGCCCGGGGCCAGCAGGATCGGGTAGTCGTCGCTCAGACGATCGACCGCGCGGGTCCCGAGGCCCGGTACGAGGCGCATCAGGCCGTCCTCGCGTCGTATCCGCGGTGACCAGCGGAACTCGTTGTTGGTGAACGCCACGCCTGAGAACGCAGGGAGGTAGTAGCGCCCGATGCGCTTGCCCACCACCTCCTGGATCATGATGCCCATCTCCTCGTGCACGTCGAGGAGATTGCGTTCGGCCCGGTACTCGATGGGATCCGGACCGAACATCGACGCGTACACCTCCGCGATCGCGTCCTGGAGGGCCTGTAGCCGCTCCGCCTTCGTGCCCTGGTTCGCGAGGAAGAGGCTCTTGTACTTCCCCGAGAACGCCGAGCCCACCCGGTCCTCGAGAAGGCTCGAGCTCCGGACGATGAGCGGCTTCTCGCCGAGGTCGTCCAGCGCCTCCGACAGCCCCTTCACCAGCTCGGGCGGGAAGGAGGAACTGCGCAGGACCTGGACGACGTGGGGGTACTGCTGGCGGACCTGCTCGATGTCCATGTACTTGCGATCGTAGACGTCGTCCAGGTTGTTGTAGCGCACGAACGCCACCACGCCGTCCGACGTGATGTGCCAGGTGCGCGGCACCCTGATGTCGTGGAGCACCGACTCGGATTCCGCCGTCGCCTCGATGATCTTCCTCGCGAGGAAGAGACCGGCGCTCTTTCCGCCCAGCTTGCCGTGGCTCCTGGGTGGATAGATGACGCGAGCCACCAGCCCGTGGAAGTCGTCGAGGGTGACGAGCCCCTTCGCGGCGTTGATGAACTCGATTTGATCCGTGAAGAAGCGCCGGAGGAGCGCGGCGCGCAGCATCATGCGCACAGAGCCGGGAAGCTCGTCCTCCTCCATCCCGAGCACCTGGAAGCGCTCGAGCGCGTCGGTGATGTCGCCCAGGGACGAGCTCTGTTCCTCGAGGGTGGTTACGAGGAAGCTCACCCGATCCTGACTGAGCCACATCTGGATGTAGTTGAGGATCTCCTCGGGGCTGCAGCAACCGGCGGCGATTCCGAAGATCGTGCTCGCGGGGGGTGTCGCCCGGGCGGCGAGCCGGGGGCGCGGGCGATTGTCGTCCTCTGTCGTGGCCCTCTCCGTCGTGCCGTGGAAGAGCTCCTCGGCCTCGGCGATCCCCTTCCAGCGAAGGAGGTTGAGCATCTTCATCGCCAGGCGGCGGAGCAGGTGCGGGTCCGAGCGCTGCAGGAAGTCCAGAACGACCTGCCAGTCACCCCGGGCGGCGGCGTATGACCACCCACGGGGCCGCTCGGCGGTCCGCTCGCGCTGGAGGAGAAAGAGACCGATGCGCTCGGCCAGCGTCGCCAGGAGTTGTCGCTCCTCGGTCAGGAAGGGCCCCTCGTCGGCGTCCGGTCGCCGCTCGGTGTAGTAGACGCTCAGCTCGCCCACCGGCTCGCCGTCCACGCGCACCTCGGCCCGCTGGAACCAGGAGGAGGGCTGGAAGTCCGGGAGCCGATAGGTGCGGTCGCGAAGCCGGAGCGTCGGTTGGCACACGCCCGGATACTGCCATCCCTCCGGGATCGCGTTCAGTACGTTGGCGAACAGCTCGTCCAGCGGTGCGTCGATCCGCCCGAGGGCCTCCGAGACGCGATACAGGCAGCGCAGCTCCTTGGCGCGCTCCTGCAGGGGGCCGAGCAGGTCGTCGATCTCGCGGTTCGGGCTCACGGGGCCTCGCCGTCCGGGACGGCTCCGCCCCACCGTACGAAGCCGCGCCCGCTGCGCCCGTCGACGCGGACGCGCAGGGGATGGTCCAGCCGCACGTGCCGCACGAAGTCCGTCTCCGTGATGGCGGGCAGCGCGTCCAGCCACGCCCACTGTACGTCGGTCGGTTCCGCGCGGTCGAGGGAGAAGTACATGACGCCCAGGCTCGACACGTTGTGGAAGAAGTGCGAACCCTGGCTCGGATCGATGCGGACGTCGGGGAGGGTGGCCTCGACGATGACCTTCGCGCCGGCGACCTGACCCCAGGTCACCGGCACGCCGAGCCACGGGTCCGAGCTTCCCCATCGCCCGAAGCCGAGGAGGAGGTAGGGTCGGTCGTCGTCCATCAACCGGCGGTTCAGGTCGGCGACCTCCACCGCGATGACCCGGGACTGGCGGGGGTCGAACGACCCGGGCTTCAGGTACACGACGTCACGCACGGTGCCGACCTCCCCGTTCCCCATCACCCGACGCGAGGCGAGGAGCAGGCCGGGGCCCGACAGGTCCTCGTCGCCCACGTCGACCTCGGCGGACGGGGTCGACATGGCGCGTACCTGCACGAGTCCCAGCCGGACCATGCCGTCGGCCGAGGTCGGCAGGGTAGCCGCCAGCTCGATCTCGGCCGGAGCTCCGAGGGAGCTTTCGGCGAGGGCGACCAACTCCACGATCGCCTCGTTCAGCGGCCACTCGCGGAACCGCAGCAACGGGCTGAAATCCAGCACGCGGGGCCCGGCGCGTCCCGTGCCCGGGCTGAGTCGGTCCGAAGCCGCGTCGTACGTGGAGACGACATAGCGCAGGGTGCCGTCGTACTCGCCGTCCGGCAGCCCGGCCTCGGCGAGGTACTCCACCTCCGCGATCGGGTCGTAGGCCGGTGGCCGGCCCATGTTCACGGCCCAGAACCGCGTTTGGGTCTCCTTGAGCATGCTCCGCGGGGAGGCGAACGGCGCCGGGGCGTCGGGGAAGCGGGGGCAATAGGACCAGCACACCCCGCCATCCACGATCGTCTTTCCGAGCCCCAGCGCGAGCTGGGCCACGCCATCCTCCGGTCGGGCGGAGCCGATCGGGTAGTAGCTGAAGGACCGGCATACCGCGGAGAGCGTCGGATAGAAGCGCTCGCCGTGGCGGGCCCCGACGATCTCCTGGATGACCACCGCCATCTTCTCGGCGCGGTCATCGGCGCCGATCGCCCTGCGGTAGCTCCTCGCGCCGGCCAGGAAGGCCGAGGCGTACACGAGCTTGATCGCCTCGGCCAGGCTCGTGAAGCGGGCGCTCGCGTCGGGCTGGTGGTTCGGGATCATCTTGGTCTCGTAGACGCCCGCGAAGGGATGGGCCAGGGCGTCCTCGAGCAGGCTGGACGAGCGCACGGCAAGTGGCGCATGCGCCTCTTCGACGATCGCCCGAAGGTCCCCGAGCAGCTCGGGAGGGAGGTCGGCCTTCTGGAAGGCGTGCGCGATCCGGTCGTCCGGGGCCCCCGACAGGGCGATCTCGTAGAGCCTTCCGCGCTCCATGAACCAGTCGAAGGCGTCGGTTCCCAGCACGACCATCCGCGGGATGGCCATCTCGATCCCCGCGATGGGACGGTCGGCGAAGCGCGCCGCCAGCGCATCCTTGATGCGGATCAGCCCCTCCGCCTTCCCCCCGAGTGCCCCGCCCCCGATGCGTGAAGCGACCTCCTGGGACGCGAAGAACCGACGGTCGAATCGCGGAACTCCCCGGCTGTCGCCGCTCGGCGCCGAGGTCATGATCCGGTCACCCTCCAGGTCGCTTGGTCGCGCTCCTCACACCCACCCCCGGTCCCGGCACGCCTGGGCGACGCGATCGACCGCGATCACGTACGCGGCCTTGCGCATCGACAGCTTGCGCGACCGCGCCAGGTCGCTCACCGCGACGAAGGCCGCGGTCATCTTGAGGTCCAGCTTGCCCAGCACTTCGTCCCGGGTCCAGTAGTAGTTCATGTTGCTCTGGACCTGCTCGAAGTAGCTGCAGGTCACGCCTCCGGCGTTGGCGAGGAGGTCGGGGATGACGAAGATCCCGCGTTCGTCGAGAACCGCGTCCGCCTCCGGCGAGGTGGGGCCGTTCGCGCCCTCCGCGATGATCTTCACGCGCGGGGCCACTCGCCCGACCGTGTCGGCGTTGATCTGGTTCTCCAGGGCGGCCGGGATGAGGATGTCCACGTCCCGCGCCAGCCACTCCTCGCCCGGCAGCACTTCGTATCCGGCCTCCCGCGCCCGGGTTTGGTCGATCCCGCCGAAGGAGTCGGTCATGGCCTGCAGCTCTTCGAGGACGACGCCCGAGGTCTTTCTGTACGCGAAGCTCGTCTGCGCCTTCTGATCCCAACAGGAGACGCACGTCACGACGCCGCCCATCTGCGTGTAGAGGTCGATGGCGTACTGGGCCACGTTCCCGAAGCCCTGGACCGCCGCCTTCGTGTCCCGGACCGGGATCCCCATCTCTTTGAGCGCTTCGCGGATCGTGAAGACGACGCCGTAGCCGGTCGCCTCCTTCCTGCCGAGGGAGCCCGCCATCCCGACCGGCTTGCCGGTGATGAAGCCGGGCATGCGGCCGCCCTCGATGGTCTCGTACTCGTCGAGCATCCACAGCATGTGCTGCGGCGTCGTCATCACGTCGGGCGCGGGGACGTCGCGGACGGGGCCCACGTCGCGTACGATCTGCCGGACCCACCCGCGGCAGAGGCGCTCCTGTTCCCGCATGGACAGATCGTGGGGGTCACAGACCACGCCTCCCTTCGCGCCGCCGAGGGGAATGTCCACGACCGCGCACTTCCACGTCATCCACATGGCCAGGGCGCGCACCGTGTCGAGGCTCTCCTGGGGGTGGAAGCGGATGCCGCCCTTGCTCGGCCCGCGCGCGTCGTTGTGCTGCACCCGGAAGCCTCTGAACACACGCACCGATCCGTCGTCCATGCGGACCGGAACGGCGAAGGAGTACTCGCGGAGCGGATGGCGTAGGAGCTCGCGGATGCTGGGCTCGACGTCGAGAAGGTCGGCGATCCGGTCGAACTGGGTCTGGGCCATCTCGAAGGAGTTGTAGGCCCGAGGTGTCTTGGTCATCTATGGTGCATTCCAGTCGTGATCGAACGTTGCGGCCGCACGTCCCCACCCCTCGGTCCAGCAACCGTTTACCCGCCATGAACAGTAGTCACTCCCGGGGGGGAAATCACCGGGTCGAGTACCCTGCGGAAGGCGCCGGCGGGCCTGCGTTCCGCGCCGCGCCCCATCTCCCGCGGCCGCTCGAGGACCCTGCGCGCGCCGCCGTCGTACTAGAATGGCGAGATCCCTCCCGGAGGTGACCATGTACGACGGCAACGACGACCCGGGCAGCCAGGCCGAGAAGCCGCTCTTCACCTCGCGCAGGCGCGAGAAGCTCAACCGATCGCGCCGACGGATGGCGTGGGCGGCCTCGGTGCTGGTCCTGGCGGTCGTGGGCGTGGGCTCGGCGTGGCTCTGGCGGCGCTTCCATCGGGTGCCGTCGCCGGACGCGACACCGACCACCTCCATGGACGCTCCGGCCGCGGCTCCCACGTCGCCGGCCGAGCAGCCTCTGGACCTACCGAAGCTGGACGCGAGCGACGAGGTCGTGCGCAAGGTGGTCTTCGGACTGTCGGCACGTCCCCAGTGGGCCTCCTGGCTGGTATCCGACGATCTCGTCCGGCGCTTCGTGCTCACGGTCGTCGCGGTCGCGGACGGTCGCAGCCCGGGGGAGCAGCTCCCGTTCCTCGTTCCGGAGGACCCGTTCTCCGTCCGCGAATCGGGGGAGGGGATGGTGGTCGATCCGCGGAGCTACCACCGGTACGACCTAGCCGCCGCGACGTTCGCCTCCCTCGACACCGAGGGCGTCGCGAGGCTCTACCGCCAGCTGCATCCGCTCATGGAGGACGCCTACCGGGAGCTGGGCCTCCCGGACCGCAGCTTCGACGAGACCGTCCGTCAGGCCTTCGCGCGGCTCCTGAGCACCGAGGTTCCGGCCGCTCCCGTGGCCGTGGAGCCGGAGGGAGGCCTGTGGGCGTTCAGCGCTCCGGCGATCGAACGCCTCAGCCCGGCACAGAAGCACCTCGTGCGCATGGGACCCGAGAACGCGGGGCTGGTCCAGGCGAAGCTGCGGGAGCTGGCCGACGCCCTGGGCGTGCCACGCTGACGCGAAGGACCGGAGCCGGCCCGGGACGGTGGGGTGGGTCGCGGCGCCGTCGCCCGCGACCCACTCCCACGTCCTGCCTCAGCCGCCGCTGCCCAGGATCCGGTTCACCGCGGCGGTGGCCTCGTCGAGCTCGCCGCGGAGCACCTGCGCCCGCTCGATCGCGTCGTGGCCGATCTTCTGGTCCACCCGCGTGGTCATCCCGCGCAGGTAGGTGATCTGGCTTTCGAGCCCCGGCTTGCTGTAGCGGATCTCCGGGGTGGTCAGCGTCTCTGCGACGGGTGCCAGGCGCCGCTTGGTCTCGGCGTCTCCGCCGGACATCGCCTTCTCGACGCGCGCCACCAGGTCCTGCACCTCGTCCACCATGGCGTCCATGCGCACGTTGTGCTCGTACTGCTCGACCAGGTCCGCCACCGTGACACCGCCCTCGGCTACCCTCGGGTCGATGAGCACCTGGAACGGCTGGGTCTGCGAGGCTCCGCCGACCGTGAGCCGCGCCCGATAGCGGCCCGGCGGGACCGTGATACCCTTCGCGTCATGGACGTCCCACACCATCCGGTTGAAGCCGGGGTTCGTGGTGACCGTCGGAGGCGGCGGCCCGCGCCGGCCGAAGAAGCCACCTCCGGCCCGCCCGCTGGGCTGCGGTGGGCGCCGCGCGCTGCTGTACGAGCTCACCGTCGTGCCGGAGGCGTCGAGGATGTCGACGGTGACCGCACCGGAGGGCGGGCTGGGCAGGTAGTAGTCGATCATCGGACCGAGGAGCTGCGGCGCCGCGGCGGTCCGGTATCCGTCCCTCGGCGCGTACAGGTGGACGTCGGACACCGCCGCCTGCGGGGTGATCTGCTGGAGCGAAGTGATGTCGTCCAGCATCCAGATGGCGCGGCCCTGCGTGGCGATGACCAGGTCCTTCCCGTGCACCTGGATGTCGTTGATGGGCACGTTCGGCAGGTTGAGCTGGAACGGCTGCCAGTGCCCGCCGTCGTCGAACGACACGTACATGCCGAACTCGGTGCCGGCGTAGAGCAGGCCCTCGCGGTCGGGGTCCTCGCGGACCACGCGCGTGGGGGTGTCGCCGGGGATGCCGTTCTTTCCGTCCGTGAGGCGCTTCCACGTCTTGCCGTAGTCGTCGGTCTTGTAGACATAGGGCGCGTAGTCGCCGAGCAGGTACCGGTACACGGCGTAGTACGCGGAGCCCGCGCGGTGCGGCGAGGCGTCGATGAACGCCACGCGGCCGCCCTCGGGGAGATCCTTCGGCGTCACGTTCGTCCACGTCTTGCCGTCGTCGCGCGTCAGGTAGAACGGGCCGTCGTTCGAGCCCGTCCAGATCACGCCGGCCTGGTGCGGCGATTCGGTGATGGCGTACAGCGTGCTATAGAACTCCTCGCCCGTCACGTCGCGCGTGATGGGCTCGCCGCTCACGCCCTGGCAGCAGGCGGGGTGGGCGGTCAGGTCGGGCGACATCGTCTCCCACGTCACGCCCATGTCGCGCGTGCGGTGCAGGTGCTGCGAGCCGTAGTAGAGGATGTCGGGGTCGTGGGGCGAGGTCTCCATCGGAGAAACCCGCTGGAAGCGCAGGATCAGGTCGCTCGCCGGGTTGCCGTAGAGCGACTGTCCCCCGATCCAGTACTGCTTCGCCTGGCCGGTGCGCAGGTCGAGGACCTCGTACTGCCCCTTGCACGAGCCGTACACGATGTTCTCGTTGGCCGGATGGGGCACCACCGGCCCCGTCTCGCAGCCCGGGCCCGTCCACCAGTCCACGTTCAGCTCACCGCCGTCGGCCACGCTGGAGATCATGTGCGTGCCGTCGTCCTGCTGCGCGCCGTACAGTCGGAAGGGGAAGCGGTGGTCGATGTGGATGCCGTAGATCTCCGACGTCGGCTGGTTGTACTGCGTCGACCACGTGCGGCCCCCGTCGAACGACACGTTCGCGCCGCCGTCGTTCGACTGGATCATCGTGTTCGAGTCGTTGGGGTTGACCCAGATGTCGTGGTTGTCGCCGTGCGGCGTCTGCATGCGCTCCAGCGTCACGCCGCCGTCGCGGGAGCGGAAGAAGCTCTCCGCGCCGACGTAGACCACGTCGGCGTTCGACGGGTCCGTGCCGAGCGTCGTGTAGTAGAAAGGCCGCTGGATGATCGCGCCGTCGTCGTTGACCATCGTCCAGCTCGCGCCCGAGTCGTCGGAGCGGTAGAGGCCGCCGCCGGGCTTCGCCTCGACGAGCGCGTAGATGCGGCTCGGGTTCGCCGCCGTCACACCCAGGTTGCCCTTGCCGATGAGCTCACCGGGCAGACCGTTCATCATCTTCTGGAAGTGCTCGCCGCCGTCGGTGCTCTTGAAGAAGCCGCCCTCGCGCGAGCCGCTGATGATCGTCCACGGCTTGCGCTCGATGCGGCTCATCCAGGCGTAGACGACGCTCGGGTTCCCCGGCTGTAGCTCGACGTCCATGGCGCCGGTGCTGTCCGAGACGAAGAGCGTCTTCTTCCACGTCCTGCCGCCGTCGGTCGTCTTGTAGACGCCCCGCTCCGGCGTCGGCTTGAAGGCATCGCCCACCGCCGCCACCCACACGGTGTTCGGGTCGGTCGGGTGGATCATGACCCTGCCGATCTGCCCGACGTCGCGCAGGCCGGCGAACGCCCACGTCTTGCCGCCATCGGTGGTCTTGTAGACGCCCCTCCCGGTCGAGACGTTGCTGCGCAGCCCGTCGGAGCCGGTACCGTAGTAGATGATGTTCGGGTCGGTATCGGCGACCGCGATCGAGCCGCTCGATCCCAACGGCACCTGCCCGTCGGTGATCGGCTCCCAGCTCTCCCCACCGTCCGTCGTGCGGAAGAGTCCCCCCGACGCTACGCCCATGTAGAAGGTGCGGGGCTGCGACGGCACGCCGGTCACGGTCGTGACGCGGCCGCCCTGAAGGGGTCCGACCAGGCGGTACTTCATGCCCTGGAAGAGGGCGGGGTTCACCTCGGACATCATCGGAGCGCCCTGGGCGACTCCGGCGGCCGGTGCTGCCAGAAGCAGCGCGACCACGAGGGCGGTGAATGGGTTCCTGCGCATGGGATCTGCTCCGGACGGGGCGTTGCGGATGTTGGATTTCGCGCGACGCGCCACGGACGCGTCGAAGGCGGGAGCAACGATCAACCTGACCGGGGGGGACGGAACCTGCAAGGCGCGTCGAACGGCGCAGCCGCCTCGCGGAAGGCTCAGCCGTCCACCAGGGTCGAAGGGCGGGCCCGCGCGTGCTCCACGGCGAATCGGACGGCGTCCCAGTCCCCGAGCCCATACCAGAACACCGTCCAGCGTTCCTCCTTCCGGGCGCCGTCGGCGTTGGAGAAGTAGAACTCGTTGATCGCGTTTCCCCGGCGGGACCTCCAGAACAGTGCCGGATTTTCGGCGCGCATGGCGTCCCACATGGCCCGTCCCAGTCCCTCGCCCTGCGCGTCGTCGCTGACCGCGAGCTTGTCCATGTAGGTCAGGCTTCCCTCGCGGGTGAGGACGATCGCGGCCCGATAGTGCTCGCTGACGTAGATCCGGTACGGGGTGAGGGTCTCGAAGTAGTGGGGCACGAGAGCACGGCCGAAGCTCGATTCGATCAGCGTTCCGAGCCGACCGACATCGACCTCGTCCCAGCCTCGGTAGGTGTGGATCGCCTCGCCGCGGCGGACCAGCGTACCGGACCCACGGTGGGTGAAGAGCTCCTTGGCCATCTCGTCCGGCGTGGTGATGGAGAGCGAGCTCGAGGGCGGGAGGTCCATGAGGAGGTCGTGGATCTGCTCGAGCTTCACGCGCATCCCCGAATGGAGCCAGGTCTGGCCCATGAGATGCTCGTACTGCGTGCTGAGGCTGATGGACTCGATGAGCTTGCCGCGCTCGTCCAGGATGCCCCCCGTGCCGGTGAGGAAGATGATCTTGTACGGCTGCAGTCGCTTGACGAGCTCGTTGGCCGCCCAGTCCGCGTTGACGTTGAGGATTTGCCCGCCGGCGGTCTCGCCCAAAGAGGCGATCACCGGGATGGAGTCCGCGCCGATGGCGGCCTCGAGGCTGGCCACCTCGACGCGCACGACCCTCCCCACCAGCCCGTACCGCTCCGGGTCGACGACCTCGGACTCGAAGACGCCGGACTGGATCGAGGTCGCGCGCACCCCGACCTCCTGGAGCGCTTCGACCAGGCGCAGGTTCTCCCGCTGCGTCACGCGGCGTACCACGGCCAATCCCTGCGGCGTCGTGTGGCGGAGCCCGTCGACGATCCGCTTCTCGATTCCCGCGGCGGCCATCTCCTCGTCGAGCTGCGGGCCGGCCCCGTGGATGACGATCGGGGTCAGCCCCACCTGCTGAAGGAACGCGAGCGAGGAGACCAGGGCGTCCAGCTCGTCCCTGAGGATCGCGCCCCCCACCTTGACGACCGCGAACCGGTCGGCGTCGAGCTGGGAGAACTTCTTGAGGTAGAGTTGGATCTCACGCGCGCTGGCCATCGAGGACAGCAGGCGAATGATCGTGGGACGGACGTTCTTCATGCTGTGCGGGGACCGGGTGGGGTTGGGCGTGGGCAGTGGAATCGGAAACATTAGGGGTTGAACCGGCTTGGTGACAGCGGCGCCGCCGGGCCCGTCGCGGGCTTGTACGGCCCATCGGCGGGCATTAGGCTGTTCGCCCGATCCGAACACGCCGCGGCCGGTGAGCGGAGGGGAACATGGACTGCCCAGTGGAACGCCCCGAGCTCGACCGCCTCTTCAGCTCGACCTACGAGGAGCTGAAGAGGCTGGCCGCCAGTGTGCGCCGCGACGAGCCCGGCGAGACGCTCAACCCCACGGCGCTCGTCAACGAGGCGTACCTCAAGCTGGCGCGCTCGCTCCGCATCCAGCCGGCGTCGAGGCTGCACTTCAAGCGCATCGCCGCGCGCGCCATGAGGCAGGTGCTCGTGGAGGCGGCCCGGCGGCGCTCCGCGCAGAAGCGCGGGGGGGACGCGCTGATGGTCACCCTGGACGGCTCTCGCGACCGGGCGGTCGAATGCTCCGGAGAGCTCCTCGCGCTGGACGCCGCCCTCGGGGAGCTGGCCGAGCTCGAGCCGCGGCAGGCTCAGATGGTGGAGTACCGCTTCTTCGGGGGGTTCGACCTGAGCGAGACCGCGAGCGTGCTCGGCGTTTCCGAGTCCACGGTCCAGCGCGACTGGCGCGCGGCCAGGGCCTGGTTGGGCCGTGAGCTCCGGCGTGCGCCGTGACGGACCCGGCCCCGTGAGCCGGGACCCCCAGCGCTGGGCTCGCGTCCAGGCGCTCTTCCACCAGGCCGTCGATCTGACGGAGGGGGAGCGGCGCGCGTTCCTGGAGCGGGAGTGCGGGGACGCGCCGGAGATGGTCGAGGAAGTCCTCGGCCTGGTCGAGGAAGACGGCCGGTCGGACTCGATCCTGGAGCGGGAGCTGGGGACGGTGGCGGACGCCGTCCTCGACGGATCGGTGCCTCCCGTACGCGTCGTGGGACCGTACCGGATCCGGCGGGTCCTGGGACGCGGGGGGATGGGCGTGGTCTACCTGGCCGAGCGCGAGGATCTCCGGTCGCTGGCGGCCATCAAGGTCCTGCGTGATGCCTCGCTGTCGCCGGTACGGCGGGACCGCTTCGCGCGGGAGCAGCGCATGCTGGCGCACCTCGTCCATCCGGCCATCGGCCGCCTGTACGATGCGGACACGCTGCCCGACGGCACGCCCTACTTCGTCATGGAGTACGTGGAGGGCGTTCCGCTCACCGACTACTGCGAGCGCGAAGCCGCTCCGCTCCGCGCGCGGCTGAGGCTCTTCCGCGCCGTATGCGAGGCCGTCCAGGTCGCCCACGGCCAGGCGGTCGTGCACCGCGACCTGAAGCCCTCGAATATCCTGGTGACGGCCGACGGCAGCCCGAAGCTGCTCGACTTCGGGATCGCCAAGCAGCTCGAGGAGCTGGACGTCCCGGCGCAGCAGACGGAGACCGCGCTGCGCCTCATGACGCCGGCCTACGCCGCGCCGGAGCAGATCCTGGGCGAGCCGGTCGGAACGTACACGGATATCTACGCCCTCGGCGTGATCCTGTACGAGCTGCTCACGGGCCGCCTCCCCTTCGACCTGTCCAGACGAACGCCGGGCCAGGCGGAGGCCGTCATCCTCGAGCACGAGGCGGCTCGGCCGTCGGAGGTGGCCCGGGCGAAGGGGTCGAGCCCGCCCCCCGGGCTGGAGGGGATCGGCCGCGGCGCCTGGGCGGAGCTGGACGTGCTGTGCCTGACGGCGATGCACCGCGATCCGGAGCGCCGGTACCGGACGGTGGACGCGCTGGTGCGCGACCTGGACCACTTTCGTGCCGGCGAGCCCCTGCGCGCGCGCCCGGACTCCGCCACGTACCGGCTGCGCAAGCTCGTGCGTCGCCAATGGAAGCCGCTGTCCGCCCTGGCAGCGGCGGCGACGGTGGTGGTGGGCCTGGTCGCGTTCTACACGGTGCGGCTGGCCAGGGCCCGGGACCTGGCGGTGGAGGAGGCGGCCCGGGCGCAGCGGATCCAGCGGTTCACGCTCAGCCTCTTCTCCGGCGGGGACGAGGACGTCGGACCGGCCGACAGCCTGCACGTCGTCACGCTGCTGGACCGGGGCGTGCACGAGGCCCGCGTCCTCGACGGGGAGCCCGACATCCAGGCCGAGCTCTACCAGACGCTCGGCTCCATCTACCAGCAGCTCGGCAACCTGGACCGGGCGGACTCCCTCCTCCAGGCGGCGCTCGACCAGAACCGTCGCCTGCAAGGTCCCCGCGGCACCGCGGTGGCGCGAAGCATGGTGGCGCTCGGGCTCCTCCGCCTCGATCAGGCCCAGCTGGACGAGTCCGAGAAGCTGGTGCGCGAGGGCCTCGACGACCTCCGCCAGACGTACCCGGCCGACCACCCCTCCGTGATCGACGCCGAGACGGCGCTGGGCCGGATCCTGCAGGAACGGGGCCTCTACGACGAGGCGGTCGCCGTCCTCGACCGTGCGGTCCAGACGCTTTCGGGCCGGGGCGCGAGCCAGGAGCTGTCCAACACCATGGGCGAGCTCGCCAACACGTGGTTCTACGCGGGCAACCTCGCGGCGTCGGATTCGCTCAACAGGGTCCTTCTGGACATGGACAGGGATCTCTTCGGACCGCGCCATCCCTCGGTGGGCGACGGCCTGATCAACCTCGGGGCGATCCAGTTCCAGCTCGGGAACTACGCGGATGCCGAGCGCTTCTATCGGGAGGCGCTGGACATCCTCCAGTCCTACTACGGTCCGGACCACCCGGAGACGGCGTCGAACCTCACGATGCTGGGCCGCGCCCTCGTCTATCAGGGAAAGAACGAGGAGGCGATGCAGGCCCTGCATCGTGCGCTGGCGATCCAGGAGCGGGTGTTCGGGCCCGTCCACCCCGCCGTGGCCTCGACGCTCAACGACCTCGGCGTGGCGGCGATGCAGACGGGAGACATGCCCGCGGCCGAGGAGGACTACCGGCGCATGCTGTCGATCTACGATGCCGTTTACGGGCCCAACCACTACCTCTACGCCCTGGCGCAGGCGAATCTGGCGAGCGTGTACGCGGCCGAGGAGCGTTGGAGCGACGCCGAGGCGCTCTTCCGCAAAGCGGTTGCGCTCTTCGAGGAGACCCTGCCGGCGGGACACCAGCACACGGCGATCGCCCGCATCAAGCTCGGGCACGTGCTGGCGAAGGAGGGTCGGTGGGCGGAGGCAGAGGGGCCTCTGGTCGCGGGGTACGAGGCGCTGTCCGCCCAGGCGAGCCCGACGGTCAGCTGGCTCACCACCGCGCGCACCGACCTCGCGACGGTGTACGACTCCCTCGGCCAGCCCGAGAAGGCGGCCCGCTACCGCGCCCAGGGGGCGGACACCCCAGCGGTGGCGTCAGGAGGCTGAATACCACCGCTCCGCTCCGACTGCCCTGGGGGGGAGCGACGGCTACATCTTGAGGTCCACCCCCAACGTGAGGTACGCGGACCCGAAACCGACCCGTGCCACGCCGGCCACGTTCGGCTTGAAGAAGTAGCGCGCGCCGCCGTACCCGCCCACGAAGAGCCGGTTGGAGCTGCCCGTGTATTCGAAGCCCGCGACGGAGCCCGAGGTGCTCACGACGTAGTAGCCCAGGGCCACCCCGAGGAAGGGGTCGAGCTTCGGGTTGTCCTCGATGGGGAAGTGGTACGCACCGGTGCCGGCGATGGCCACGTAGCGGACGTCCCAGCTTCCCCCGCCCACCGAAGAGGGGAACCTCTCACCGTAGGACCAGGTGTCGAGCCATCCACCGATCGAGATGTTCTCGTCGTAGCTCACCTCCGCGCTCACGCCGATCGCCGCGGCGGAGCCCACACCACTGATGCCCATGTGAGCTCCCAGGTATGTCTGGTCCGGCCCGAACTGCGCGGACGCGGCAGCGGGGACCAACAGCGCCCCGAACAGGAACAGGGAGAGGATCCGATACTTCTTCAACGCGTACATGGGCAGCCTCCTGGGGTGGGTCGGGCAGGCGGCCCTCGCCGCCCGCCGGCACGGCTCCCCCTCCCGGGCGCCGTTACGTGCATTGCGCAAGAAGATCCGCCGAACAGTCGTCGACTCTATGTCGTCGGCCCAACGGGCGGAAGGATATCGTTGACGGCGGGGGCGCTCCCCACTTCCTCAGCTTCGCTCTTCCTCGCGGTCGGTGGCTAGCGGCGGCGCCGGCGTCAGTGCGGAGATCCGTGCGTACAGCTCGTCGTCCATGTCGATCTCGGTCGACGCCAGCGACGGCTCGAGCTGCTCCAGGTTGCGTGCGCCTACGATCGGGTCCGTGACGGCTGGATGGCGCGCGACCCACGCCACGGCCAGCGACGCCGGATGGTGGCCGCGCTCCTCGGCGATGTCTCGGAGCCCCCGCGCGGCCTCGAAGTAGGAGGGCTCGGCGTAGCGCTTCGCGTACATGTCGCTCTCCTTCAGCCGGCCTTCCACCTCCTCGTCGCGGCGGCCGTACTTCCCGGTGAGGATGCCGCCGGCCAGCGGGCTGTAGGGGACCACGGCGAGCCCTTCGACTTCCGCCATGGGCAGCAGCTCGACCTCGGCCTGGCGCTTCACGAGGTTGTACATCGGCTGCACGCACCGGAAATGCGCGAGCCCGAGGCGCGCCGAGTCTCCGAGGGCGCGCGCGATCTGCCAGGCCGCGAAGTTGCTCACCGCCGGGTAGCGGATCTTGCCCTGGCGCACCAGGTCGTCGAGGGCGCGGAGGGCGTCCTCGATCGGCGTCGACTCGTCGAAGTGGTGCAGGAAGTAGAGGTCGATGTAGTCGGTGCCCAGCCGCTTCAGGCTCTGCTCGGCCTGGTACGCGATCGCGGCGCGGGAGTAACCGCTCGACAGGGGCCCTTCGCCCATGGGGAAGTAGACCTTCGAGGTGACGATCACCTGGTCGCGCTCGTTGGCGATCAGCTTGCCGAGGATCCGCTCCGAGTCGCCGCCCGCGTAGACGTTGGCACAGTCGAAGAAGTCGATCCCCGCCTCCCGGCAGCGGGCGTACAGCGCGCCGCTGGTGGCTTCGTCCGACTCCCTTCCGAAGGTCATCGTCCCGAAGCAGAGCTCCGAGACGAAGATGCCGGTGCTGCCGAGGGGGACCTGCCGCATGCCGCGTGCTCCTTCGTGATGGATCTCCGTGCGGGTTGCGGCGTTACACTAACCATCGGGGATCACTTCCGCCCGTGGAGGAGCGTTGAGCGGGCCGGACACCATCGTCGGACACCCCGGGCGCTACTGGCAGCGACTGCCGGACGGACGCGTGCAGTGCGACGTCTGCCCCCGCCGTTGCCGGCTGCGGGACGGACAGAGGGGCCTGTGCTTCGTGCGCGCGGCCGTGGACGGAGCCCTTGTGCTCACCACGTACGGGCGCTCCAGCGGCTTCTGGGTCGATCCCATCGAGAAGAAGCCGCTCGCGCACTTCCTGCCGGGCACCCCCGTCCTTTCCTTCGGCACGGCGGGATGCAACCTGGCGTGCAAATTCTGCCAGAACTGGGACATCAGCAAATCGCGGGAGATGGACACGCTGGCCGACGCGGCGGGCCCGGAAGCCATCGCCCGTGCGGCGCTGGATCTCGACTGCCGCAGTGTCGCGTTCACGTACAACGACCCCGTGATCTTCCTCGAGTACGCCGTGGACGCCGCGCGCGCGTGCCGCGAGGTCGGCGTCCGCACGGTGGCCGTGACCGCGGGCTACGTGCTCCCGGAGGCGCGCCGGGAGCTCTTCTCGGTCATCGACGCGGCGAACGTCGACCTCAAGGCCTTCAGTGAGTCGTTCTACCACAAAGTGTGCGCCGGCCACCTCGAGCCGGTGCTCGACACCCTGCGCTGGCTCGTGCACGAGACCGACGTGTGGACGGAGATCACCACGCTGCTCGTCCCCGGCGAGAACGACTCCGACGAGGAGCTCGACGCGCTCACGCGCTGGATCGCCACCGCGCTCGGACCGCACGTCCCGCTCCATTTCTCGGCGTTCCACCCCGACTGGAGGATGCGGGACCGTCCGCCCACGCCGGCGGCGACGCTCGTGCGCGCCCGCGGCATCGCGAGGGCCAACGGGCTCCGCTACGTCTACACCGGGAACGTCCGCGACCCGGCGGGCCAGACCACCTACTGCCACGCCTGCGGCGCGCCGGTGATCGGGCGGGACGGCTACACGCTGACGTCCTGGAAGCTGTCCGAAGGGGGCCGGTGCGCGGCGTGCGACGCCAGGTGCGGCGGCGTCTTCGAGCCCACGCCGGGCACGTGGGGATCCCGCAGGGCTCCGGTCAGGCTGAAGGGGGCGTGATCGGCCAGAAGCCGAAGGCCCCGTAGCCGACGACCTCGCTCCGCGGCCCGGCCGTGTCGCCCGAGCTGCGCAGGTCCACGCACCGCGCCCTCAGCCCTCGACGCCGGGCCGCCTCCATCAGCCCGCGCAGGGCGACGGAGCCGCACGCCTGGCTCGACCGCACCGCGCCCAAGTCGAGGCGTTCGACCGCTTCGGCCGTGCGTTCGTCCACGGCGCGTGCATCGTCGTACGGGAGGTAGTGGCTCAGGTCGGAGCTGACCACCACCAGGGTGTCGTCCGTCCACGCCAGCTCCAGGGCGTCGGCCACCGTGCGTGGCGCCGCGCTGCCCGTGACGATCGGCAGGATCGGCACCGCGCCCAGCGCGACCCGGAGGAAGGGGAGATGGACCTCGAGGCAGTGCTCGTCGCGGTGGGGGCGGTCCCACCGGCGGACCGAGGGCGACGACGCGAGGGCGACGATGCCGTCGTGGTCGACGGGGTGGTCCCCCAGCGGCGTCGTGAAGACGTCGGCCTCGGGAAGCGCCAGCCCCTCGAAGGCCACGAAGTGGCTGGGCCCGACCAGGAGAACGCGGCGCACGCTCGCCGGCTCGGGCGCCAGGAGGGCGTAGGCGCTCCCGGCCACCGGGCCGGAGTACGGGTAGCCGGCGTGCGGGGCGACGAGCGCGGTGGGCCGGGTCCTGAGGGTCGGGGGCACGGCCACCTCGAAAAAGCCCCGCACCGTCGCCTCCAGCTCGGCCGGGTCGGCCGGGTAGAATCGGCCCGCGACAGCGGGCGGCCGGACGTGATGCGGGGCGTCCACGCCTGGAATCTACAACCTCACCAGGTAGGTCACCTTCATCACGACCCCCCGGTCCGCCAGGTTCCACAGGCGCTGCTCGTCGCCGCGGTTCTCGGTGAACACGAGGAACAGGTCGCTCCCGGGACGGTGGATGAAGTTCAGCCGGACGTTTGCCGAGAACTGTCGGTCGAGGCTGTTGTACTGGACCAGCGCGTTGGTCGTGAGCCGCGTCGAGAACGAATAGGACACGCGCGCGGAGGCGACGTCGGCGGTGAAGGCTCCGTCGGGCACGTGCACGTCGTTGCGGGTGAAGCCGAGCCGGAGCGCCACTCGGGGCGACGGCGCCAGGTCGAGCGTGCCGCCGACGCTGACCAGGTGCCCTCCGTGGAACCGGCTGACCATGCCGTTCGAGCCCAGGGAGATCCAGCGGCCGCGGCTGGTGTTCGCGAACCACGCAACGTGATCGGCGCGGTAGCGCCCGATGGGGACCTCGACGGAGTCGGTCAGCTCGAAGGCCTCGTCCACGACGGTCTCGGCGGCGTTCAGCATGAGGGTGAACGTCTCCCCCGACTCCCACTCCGGGTTGAGCGCGATGCCTCCGGCCCAGTCCTGCATCCTGCTTCGCAGGACCGTGGTCGCGTACGTGCCGCCGACCCAGACGTCGAGCTTGCGCAGGCCGGCGGCGCCCGGCCGCCAGCGCCGCATCCCGTACAGGTCGGTCTTCCGGTAGTCGGTGCGCGTGATGAAGCCGGCCTCGGCCTCCGCATCCGGGCTGACGGCGACGTGGTTGAGGAACGATCCCCACCGCTCGCCGTTGTACTCGTACGCGAGTCGGTAGCTCCATCCGCGCGTCCCCCCCTCCGTGGACGTGCCCGCCGCGTACCCGTCGAGCACCCATGCGTCCGCGAGGGTGTACTGCACGTCCACACCCCCCGCGGTGTTCCAGGTCTCGGCGCTGCGCCGGTCCGCGACCATCGCGCCCACGTAGCCGCTCTCCCCGACGTCCCGCTTGACCCGCGCCACGGAGAAGCGCTCACGGGGCAGGCCCAGTGCTTCGTCCGTGACGACGCTCAGCAGACCGAGCGTCTGCTCCCCGACACGTCCGGTGAGTCGGGCGCCGCCGAGGATCGGCACTTCCTGCGCTTCCTCCTCGTCGTCCTCTCCCTCGACGATCCCGATCCGGCGGCTGAAGAACATCTGGAAGGCCGGCGGCTCGAACGGATTGCTCGGCACTCCGAACTCGAAGATCCCGGCGTTCTCCAGGAAGAACTCGCGCTTCTCGGGGAAGAACAGGTCGAAGCGGGTGAGGTTCACCTGCTCGTCGTCCACCTCGACCTGCGCGAAGTCCGTGTTCAGCGTCAGGTCGAGGAGGAGGCCGGGGCGCAGCTCGCTCTTCAGATCCAGGCCGGCCTCGTAGGTCCCGCTGGAAGCCAGCGCGCCGAGGTCGTCGACCTCGTCCTTCCTGCCCGTCAGGACGAACGGCTTGGCTTCCAGGTTGAGCCCCTGGCGCGGAAGGCCCTCCAGACCGGTGAGGTGGCCGGCACGGCTGACACGGTGGAACCCGCCGCCTTCCCGTTGCCAGGAGCGGAGCAGCGTCTCCTCGTTCTTGCGCCGGATCATCCGGAAGACGTTGATGCCCCAGGGCTCCCCGTTGGTGTCCGGGTAGCGGAGCGTGCGCCACGGAATGGCGATCTCCGCGCTCCACCCCTCAGGCGTGCGTGCGCCGGCGACCTCCCACACGCCCCGCCAGTCGATGTTCACGCTCCCCTCGTCGACGAGGAGCGCTTCGAACTCCGCACCGTTCGCGTTGGTGGCGAAGATCACGGCGTTGCGGTGGTCGTGGAACGGGTCGAGGAGGACGGCGACGCCGTCGTCGCCGGCGAACTGGAGGCCCGTCCCGAAGAACACGGGCTCCATGACCTTGTCCCGCTGCAGGATGCGCCCGACCACCCGCTCGGGCTCGGAGTCGTGGGCCACGATCCCGATGTAGAGGTTGCCGTCGTCGTAGAGGACGCGCACCTCGGTGGGTTCGGTGGCCGGCTCGCCCTCCAGGGGCTCGCGCTGGCGGAAGTCGCCCGCCGGCGTCGCGGCGGCCCAGAGATCTTCGCTCAACCGACCGTCGAGGGTGATACCCTCGGCGGCGGCAGGCGGGATGCGGTGCGCCCGCACGTCCGCACCGTTCGACTGCGCTTGCGCCGCGGAGGGCGAGGTCAGACCGAGGGGTCCGACCACGACCCAGCCCGCGAGCGCTCCCCACCCGATCCGCATCCGCATCCGCTCCTCCGACGTCCGATCCACGAGGACCCGAAGAATGGAGCGGGCCGGGCTCGCCTGCCAGGCCAGGAAGGACGAGGGCGCGACACCCAGGGATCTCTTCAGGGAGGCGCTGTCGTGATGCGGCCGGTTCAGTCCGCCTCGAGCGTCACCACCGGGTCGACCTTCGTGGCCCGCGCGGCCGGGACCAGCGTCGCGAGCAGGCAGGCCGTGCCGACCACGAGCGCCACCCAGAGGGGCACGAGACCACCTGCCGAGTCGATCCCGTGCACGAGCTTCGTGCTCACAGGGAGGAGGGGGTACCAGGCTGCCAGGCCCAGGAGGGCACCGACCGCACCCATGGCCGACCCGCCGGACACGACACTCCACAGCAGGTGGGTGTCCGTGGCGCCGACGGCCTTCCGGAGCCCGATCTCCCGCCTGCGCGACGCCACCTGCCACGCCATCACCGCGTAGAGGCCCAGCGACGCGAGCAGGACGCCGAGGGCGCCCAGCACGCCGAGCGTCACGAGCTGGAGGCGGAGGGGGGCGAACCACCGCTCCAGGTAGAGCCCATACGGCTTCGGGGGGGCCCACCGGAGGCCGGAGTCCACGCGCGGGACGACCGCCGACAGGGCCTCGGCCACCTGGTCGGGGCGCCCCCGCACGAGCAGGTCCGCCAGGCGGAGGGTCTCCTGCTGCGCGAAGGGGATGTAGAGATCCGGCATCACCGGCGCGTCCGGACCGTGGTGCCGGGTCGAGCGTACGACGCCCACGACCCGGGCGGGACCCCGGACGAGCATCACAGGCTGGAGCTCGCGACCGACCACGTCCTCGGGGCGGGTTCCCGAGCCGTAGTACCGGTGGACGAAGTCCTCGCTCACGATGACGACCTTCTCCGCGGAGGCGTCGTCGGTGGGCCGGAACGCACGACCGGCCACGACCTCGATCCCCATGACGTCGAAGTAGGCCGACGAGACGGGATGGAGCTGATAGAACAGCTGGTCGGAGGAGGAGGCCGGCTGGATCGGGAACGGCGGCAGGTCCTGGTCCTCTCCGCTCATCGGGACGTTGAACGCCAGGGCTGCGCTCATGCCACGAGCGCGGAGCTCATCCAGGATCTCCCTCGATGCGGTCCACCCGGCGACGCCGGTCGGGCCCGTGCCACCGCTCAGCGCGGTGAACACGACCCCCTCCCCATCGAAGCCGAGGTCGATCGTCCGCAGCGTGGAGACGCGGTACAGGATGGCGATACCCGCCGACACGAGGAGTGTCGTCACCGCCACCTGGCCCACGACGAGCGCGCGGCGGCCGACGGCGTCAACGGCCCGCCAGGTGGGCGCCCGCCCCACCGCCGGCGCCGCGCCCCAGGCCATGAGGTATCCTGCCGCCCCGACGAGCACGCCCAGGAGGAGTCCCGAGCCGAGGGCTCCCAGGGCCAACGGCGGGGTGACGGCCAGGTCCGCGATGCGGGGCACGTCGAGCGGCACCAGGGCCCGGACGGGGCCGACGAGCCACGTCGCCCCGAGGATGCCGGCGACGGATCCTACGGCGGCGAGGATGAGGCCTTCCGCCAGCGATTCCCGGAGGAGGCGTCCCTCCGACGCACCCAGCGCCAGGCGAATCGACCGATCCCGGCGCCCTTCGACCCGGCGCGCCGCCACGAGTCCCACGACGTTCACGCCGGCAAGGAGGAGAAACGCGGTGCCTGCGGCGAGGAGGAGGGCGAGCACATCGCGGAAGGGTCCCACCAGGTCGTCCGACAGGATCGGCGCCTCCACGCTCCATCCCCTCTCCGCGGGGTGCGCCTCGCCGAGGGCCGCCAGGAAGGCGTTCAGCTCGGCGTGGGCTTCGGCCACGGTGTGGTCCGGCTTCACCCGCGCGATCACGTCGATGAAGCGGAGGGCGCGCAGGTCCTCCCGATCGGCGTCCTCGTCCCACTCGAGCATGTTCACGACATCCACGTCCCCGGGGAAACCGGCGGGGAGCGGGGCCACACCGACCACGGTGAGGGGGCCCGCCACGCCCAGCCTGGACCCGACCACGTCCGGGTCCGCGCCCAACTCGGCCCGCCAGAACCTCTCGGAGAGGAGGACCTCGGATTCGATGGTGGCCGGCAGCCGGCCCAGCGTGGGCACGATGCCCAGCATCGCGAAGCCGTTCGGGGACAGCGTGAATCGCGACACGCTGCGGATGCCCCGGCCCAGGTCGAGCTTCATCTGCCCGAAGAGGACGGCCGACACGCCGTCGAGCGTGCGCCACGACCGTGCCCTCATCTCCTCGAGCAGGGGAGGAGAGAACTGGTGACGCAGGGACTCCTCCGTCCCCGACCTGGCCTCCTCCTTCGGCTCTATCTCGTAGAGGCGCACGACCCGGTCCGGGTCCGGGTAGGGCATCGGGGCCAGCCACACCTTCCACGCCACCGCGGATACCAGCGTCGCGGCCGCCAGGCCGAGGGCGAGGGTGCCTGCGACGCCCACGGCGTGGAGGGGGCTGCGCCGAAGCGTGCGCAGGCCGAGCCGCAGGTCTCGGAGCACACCCGCCCAGCTCTTGCGCCGCAGGGCGCCGACGTCCGGAACGAGCGCCCAGGCCACGGCGCTCCACGCCTGCGACCAGTACCACCACCTCGCGGCGCGCGGCCCCCGCATCCGGGCGACTTCCCGGAACCGGTCCGCGAGGTCCGCCAGGACGAACTCCCGGTCGGCGGAGTCCGCGAAGAGGCGGACGAGGGTGCGCGCGGCGACGGGTGGCCTCACGCCCAACGAGGCCCGAGCCCGTCCCAGAGCCGCTCGAGCATGGCCCGCGACCGCGCGAGGGCCTCCTCGCCGGCCGGCAGCACACGGTAGTTCTTGGTGGCGCGGCCGCCCTCGGGGGGCTCGGCGACCTCCGCGGCGACCAGCCCCTTCCGCTCCATGCGCTTGAGCGTCACGTAGACGGCGGGGATCGACACGTCACGACCGGTCGTGTCGAGGATCTCCCGATGGATCTCCGCCCCGTAGCCCGGCTCGCGCAGCCTCGTCAGGGCGAGCAGCACGACCTGCTCGAACTCCCCCAGGTAGTCCCGACCTCCCATGCTCACTCCTAAACAATGTTTATAAACATAGCTTAGGATCCGGTCGCAGGTCCCGCAAGCGTGCCGGGTCGCCGGCGATGGTCCGTCCGGCGACCTCAGCTCACGATCCGCCTCCCCGTCCCGACCGCGGGCACCCCGAGCTCCTCGAGCAAGCGGTTGAAGCCGTCCACACCGGGTCCGAGGATCCACTGCACGCGGCCCCGGTACGCGCCCCATTGCCGGCTCAGCTCCCGGAAGCGGGCCTTCATCCCGTCCGTCGGCGCGCCGGGCGCGTTGGCCACCGCGCCGTGCAGGTAGATGAAGAACTGGTTCAGCCGGGTGGGGAACACCGTGGGGTCCTGACCGCTGGTCCACGCGCGCTGCACGAGCATCGAGTCCACCGCCGCGATGCTGTCGGTGAGGGCCCCGCCGGCCTCCTCGATCCGGTCGGCCTGCGCGAGGTCCTTCGTGCGCTCGAGCACGGCGTCCACCTGCTGGCGAATGTCACCCACGTCGGTGACACCCGCGTGCAGCGCGGTGAGCTCGTCGCGGATGTCGGCGAGCAGCGCGTCGCGCGCGGCGTGGTCCGCCGCCGTCACCTCGGCCGCCACCTGCGGGATGTCCCGCACCTCCACGCGGGTCTCGACAGGGTCGAGCCCCTCGACTGTCAGGCGCGCCGTGTACGTCCCCGGGGAGACGCGGCCGCCCGCCAGCGATCCGAACACGAACAGACCCTCCACCCCCGGTACGCGCTCCCGGTTGAGATCCCACACCACGCGATTCATGCCGGCGTTCGCGCTCAGCTTGCTGGGCGCGTCGGGGCCGTCCCCCGGGTCCGTCGCGTACGTGCGCACGACCGCGCCCGAGGGGTCCGAGATCTCCAGCTTCGCCGTACCCGTTGGGGCGTCCTTCAGGTGGAAGAGGAGCACGGCGCCGTTCGGAGGATTGCGGCCCTCCGTCGGATCGCCGCCACCGAATCCCCCGCCACCACCCTGGCGGTACGCGGGCCCCGTGGCGAAGAGCCACGCGGGCGCCGCGGCGATCTCGGCGCCGCGCGTCGCCAACTCCCGCAGCGGCGTCAGGTCGTCGAGGATCCAGAACGCCCGCCCCTGCGTCGCGGCCACGAGGTCGCCGTGGGCGACCTTCAGGTCGGTGACCGGCGTCACGGGGAGGTCGAGCTGCAGCGGCTGCCAGTGCCCCCCGCCGTCGAAGGAGACGAAGGCGCCCATCTCCGTTCCCGCGTACAGCAGCCCCTGGACCTCGGTGTCCTCGCGCACCACCCGCACCCAGTGCTCCGCCGGGATGCCGTCGGTGATCTTCGTCCACGTGCGTCCGAAGTCGGTGGTCTTGTAGGCCAGGGGTGTGAAGTCCGAGAGCTTGTAGCCGGTCACGGCGGCGTACGCGGTGCCGGCGTCGTGCGGAGAGGCGTCGATGGCGTTGATCTGCGACTCGGGCAGGCCCTTGGGCGTGACGTCCGTCCAGGTCTCCCCGCCGTCGCGGGTCACGTGGATCAGGCCGTCGTCCGAACCCGTCCAGATCACCCCGCCGTCCAGGGGCGAGGGCGCGATCGTGAAGATCGTGCCGTAGACTTCGCCGCCGGCGCCCTCGTTGGTGATCGGCCCGCCGCCCGGACCCTGTTTCGTGGTGTCGTTCCGGGTCAGGTCAGGGCTGATCACGTCCCAGGAGTCGCCGCGGTCGCGGGTGCGCAGCAGGACGTTGCCGCCGTGGTAGATCGTGTGCGGGTCCTCGGGCGACGCCACGATGGGCGCGTTCCAGTTGAAGCGGTACGTCATGTCCTTCGGCTGGATCGAGGCCGGCATGCCGGGCTCGGCCTGGACGTTGCGGTCGAGGCCAGTGAGCTCGTCGTACTCGTCGATCTGGCCGAGGTAGCAGCCGCCGTACTGGTAGCGCGGGTCGTCCGGGTCGAAGGCGATGTAGGCGCTCTCGCACCCGGCCGAGGGGTGGAAGTCCTCCCACCCGATGCCGCCGTCCACGTCGCGGCTCTTGATCGCGACGCTCGTGTTGTCCTGCTGGCCGCCGTAGATCCAGTACGGAAAGCGGTTGTCGGCGTTGACCCGATAGAACTGGGCGGTGGGCTGGTTGCGCAGCGTCGACCACGTCGCGCCCGCGTTGAACGTGACCGTGGCGCCGCCGTCGTTCGCGTTGACGAAGTTGTCCGGATCGGTCGGGTTGATCCACAGGTCGTGGTTGTCCCCGTGCTCCTGGCGGAGCGACTGGAACGTCCGGCCGCCGTCCACCGAGCGCCACAGCGGCGCGTTCATCACGTAGACGGTGTTCTGGTCGCCGGGGTCGGCGAAGATCTCCATGTAGTACCACGGGCGCGAGCGCAGCCCGCGCGTCTGGTTCACGCCCGTCCAGCTCGCGCCCGCGTCGTCGGAGCGGAACACGCCGCCGTCCGGCTCGGCCTCGACGATGGCGTACACGCGGTCGGGGTTCGCGCCCGACACCGACACGCCCACCTTGCCCATGAGGGCCGGCAGGCCCTTCGCGGTCCGTTTCCAGGTGTCACCCCCGTCCAGGCTCTTCCAGATGCCGCTCCCCGGGCCCCCGGAGCGCATCTGCCAGGGGAGGCGCGTGTAGTCCCAGAACGCCGCGTAGAGGATGCGGGGGTTCGTGGGATCCATGCTCAGGTCGCTGGCGCCGGCGTCCTCGCTCACGAACAGGACCTTCGACCAGGTCGTTCCCCCGTCCCCGGAACGGTAGACCCCGCGGTCCTGCGTCGGGGCGTAGGGCGAGCCCTGGGCGGCCACCCAGACGCGGTCCGGGTCCGTCGGGTGCACGACGATGCGGGAGATCGACCGGGTGGCGTCCAGGCCCAGGTGCGTCCACGTGCGCCCCGCGTCGGTGGAGCGGTACACGCCGTCCCCGTGGCTGGTGGTCACCCCGCGCGGCGCATGCTCACCCATCCCCACATAGACCACGTTCGGGTCGGACGGCGCCACCGCGATGGCGCCCACCGATGCGGTGCCCAGGAAGCCGTCCGTGACGTTCGTCCAGGTGATGCCGGCGTCGGTCGTCTTCCACACCCCGCCGCCCACGCCTCCGAAGTAGTAGACCTCGGGTTGCGTGCGCACGCCGGCCACCGCGACGGAGCGGCCGCCGCGGAAGGGTCCGACCAGGCGCCAGCGCATCGAGGCATAGAGGCTCGTGTCGACCGGCGCCGTGCTCTGGGCACGGGCACCGGTGGGGCCGGCCACGAGCGACGCGACCGCGGCGGCGGCGAGGATGCGGTTCCTGCCCATCAGTCCATGCTCCCGGAAGAGGGGGTCCAATCGATCGTCAGCGGCGCCGGCGCCGGGAAGATCTGCACCTGTGCCTGCTCCAGCCTGCGCCGGTACGTGGCCACGTCGCCTCCCACCACGTCGTTGAAGCGCGCGAGCGCCGAGCGGAGCAGTTGCTCCGACTGCTGCAGGAGGGTCGCTTCGGCCTGCGTGGGCACCTCCCACGACGAGCCGAGGGCGTCGATCACGTAGCCGATCCGCGCGAACACCGCGTTGGGGCTGTCGGTGAAGCCCTGGACGTCCTGCTTCCCGACGAACAGCTCCTCGACGTCCGTGAGCGTCACCTTCAGCGAGTCGCCGGCGGCCCTGAGCGACTTCGCGTCGGCGTCGTCGTGCGCCGCGAGGCGCTCGTTCGCGTCGTCCACGGCCTGCCTCGTATCCCGGATCCGGTCCACGGCCTCGGTCGCGACGCTCTGCAGCCGGCCGGCGCGCAGCTGCATCCCCAGGTTGGCCCTGCGGTCCGCGGCGCGGATGTCGAAGCGCGGGTCGGCGGCCACGGCCACGTCGCCCACCACCGTGTCCCCGGCGAAGGCGATGCGCACGGTGTAGGTGCCGGGCAGCGCGTCGGGGCCGCCCGGGGGCGGCTCGTCCCGCCGCGCCTGTCCCTGCGGGCGCGGTGAGCGTGGTCCGTCCATGCGCAAGTCCCACGCCGTCCGATTCAGCCCTCGTTTCGCGGGGCCGCGGAAGGTGCGCACGACGCTGTCGCCCTGCAGCACGGAGATGGCCACCGTGGTGTCGGCCGCCGTGTTGGTGGAATCGGCGCCGGGCGCGGTCGGCGCCGCGTCCCCGCCCAGCGAATACGTCAGCAGCGCGCCGTACGGCCGGTTCTCGCCGAGGAACATCCCGAAGCCCGTGAAGCGAGGGCCTGCCACCTGGCTCTCCCGGTACTGGATCGCCGGCGGGATCGGGAAGAGGTGCAGCGGCTCGTTCGCGATCGACGGCTCGGAGGCGAGCGCCTCGAGGGGCCGCACGTCGTCGAGGATCCATGCGCCGCGGCCGTGCGTGCCGATGACGAGGTCCCTCTCGCGCGGGTGCACGACGATGCCACGCACCGGCACCCGCGGCAGGCCGTGCCACAGCGTCCACGTCTTCCCACCGTCGAAGGAGACGTACATGCCGAACTCGGAGCCCAGGAAGAGGAGGTCCGGGTTCACCGGGTCCTGGGCGATCGTGTGCATGAAGTACTCGAGGTCGGGCGTCACCAGGCTGGTCCACGTCCTCCCGAAATCCGTCGTCTCGAAGACGTACGGCTGGTTGTTCCCGCGCCGGTGGTCGTCGAAGACGACGAACGCCGTCGCGCTGTCGAACTTCGACGGCTCGATGTGCGGCACCCACGTACCGGCCGGCACGCTCCGGATCGCGGCGGCGACGTTCGTCCAGGAGCGGCCGCCGTCGCGGGTGACCTGGACGTTCCCGTCGTCCGTGCCCACCCACAGCACACCCTGCTTCACCGGGCTCGGCGCGATCTGGATGATCGTCGTGAACGCCTCGGCGCCCGACGCGTCGAGGGTGAGTCCGCCGGACTCGCCATAACGCTGCTTCGTGGAATCGTTCGTCGTGAGGTCGGGGCTGATCGTCGTCCACGAGGCGCCCATGTCGGTGCTCCTGTGGACGAGCTGGCTCCCCAGGTAGATGGAGCCGTCGAAGGGGTCGGCGGCCATCCCCGCGTTCCAGTTGAAGCGCAGCCTCACGGCGGTGTCGGGCGCCGCGGGCTTGATCACCTTGCGCTCGCCCGTCTCCCGGTCGAAGCGGACGATGTCCCCGTTCTGGGTGGACGAGAAGCCGTAGCGGGGGTTGTCCGGGTCGGGGAAGGTGACCATGCCGTCGCCGAAGGCCACCTCGTCCCAGTCGTACATGCGGATCCCGCCGTTGTGCCAGGTCACCGCGGGCCCCACGAAGGCGCCGTTGTCCTGCAGGCCGCCGTACACGTGGTAGGGCGTGTCCAGGTCCACCGCGATGTGGTAGAACTGCGAGAAGGGGAGGTTCTGCACGAAGCGGAACGTGCCGCCCCCATCTCGGGAGATGTAGACGCCGCCGTCGTTTCCGTCGGCGATGACCTTCCCGTCCGGGCTCACCCAGAAGGCGTGGTGGTCCACGTGCACCTCCGAGAAGCCGAGCAGGGTGTGGAACGTCTTGCCCCCGTCGGTGCTCTCGTTCACCGGGCTCTCGACGATCCACACGTGGTTCTCGTTGGTGGGGTCCACGCGCACCTGTCCGTAATAGAACGGCCGCCCGTCGATGTTCTCCGTGCGGTTGACGGTGGTCCACGTGTCACCGCCGTCCTCCGAGCGCATGAGCACGCTGCGCTTCGCCTCGACGAGCGCGTACACCACGTCCGGCTCGCCGCGCGCGAAATCGAGCCCCGTGCGCCCGAGCTCACCCTCGGGCAGCCCGTCCGCGGGGGTCAGCCGCTTCCAGGTCTCTCCGCCGTCGTACGTCGTGTAGATCCCGCTCCCCGGTCCCCCGGACTCGAAGAACCACGGCCAGCGGCGGTGCTCCCACATTCCCACGATCAGATGGTTCGGGTTGGACGGGTCCATCACCATGTCACCGGCGCCCGTCCGCTCGTTCACGTAGAGGATCCTTGTCCACGTCCTGCCGCCGTCGGTGCTCTTGTAGACGCCGCGGTCCTCGCTGTCCTTCCAGGTGTTGCCGAGCGCACCGACGTAGACCACGTCCGCGTCGCGGGGATCCACGAGGATCGCGTCGATGGCGCCGGTGTTCTCGAGTCCCATGCGCGCCCACGTCCGGCCCGCGTCCAGCGACCGGTAGACGCCCGTGCCGGAGCCTGCGGAATTCCGCCGGTTCCGCTCGCCCGTTCCGACCCAGACCACGTCGGGGTTCGGCTGGTGGATGGCGATCGCGCCCACGGAGGCGGCCGGAAGCGAATCGGTCAGCGGCTTCCAGGTCACGCCGCCGTCCACGGTCTTCCAGACCCCGCCGGTCGCCGCGCCCACGTAGAGGATGTCCGGGTTCGCCTCGACGCCGTCGATCGCGCCGACCCGACCGCTCATTCCGGTCGGTCCGATGCCGCGCGGCGTAAGGGCCTGCAGCGGCCCGGGGTCCACCTGGGCGGAGAGGGGGACGGCGCTCAGCGCGGCCGCGCACATCAGCGTCGGAACGAGACGGTGAGCGCGTCTCATGGGGCCTCCAGGGACTGCGGTGACAGCGATCTCGTGTTAGCGAGAGGGTGGTCGAGGGGAGGGACGGTACCGAGCCCGCGGGAAGGCAGCAAGGATGGCGTGTGGCGTCCACGAAAATGCCTGGACGACCGTCCGCGGTCCCGCGAGCTTCCGGCAGGGAACATGTGGTCCGGCCACGGCGGAGAGAGCCATGGACTGGCAGGACGTATATGCGTCGAAGCGCACCACCCCGGACGAGGCGGTGCTCCGCATCCCCAAGGGTCGACCGATCCTGATCGCGTCGGGCGCCGCGGAGCCACTCGGCCTGGTCGAAGCCCTCGGGCGCAACGCCTCGCACTTCTCCGACAACCAGGTGGTGCACCTGATGACGCTCGGACCCGCACCCTACGTGCGCCCCGAGCTCACCGAGAACTTCCGGCACAACGCGTTCTTCATCGGCGCCAACGTGCGCGGTGCGGTGCACCAGGGGAGGGCCGACTACACGCCCGTCTTCCTCTCACAGATCCCGCAGCTGATCCGCGCGCGGCGCATGCCCGTGGACGTCGCGCTCATCCAGTGCACCCCGCCCGACAAGTTCGGCTACGTCAACGTCGGCGTGTCGGTGGACATCATGATGGCCGGCATCGAATCGGCCCGACTCGTCATCGCCGAGGTGAATCCGAACGTGCCGTGCGTCTACGGTGCTGGCTTCCTGAAGATGGACCGCATTGACCTGTGGACGTGGAACGACGTCCCGCTCATCGAGCACCTGCCGGAGGAGCCGGGGGAGGTCGAGCTCGAGATCGGCCGCAACGTCGCCTCGCTGATCGAGGACGGGAGCACGCTCCAGGCCGGCATCGGCATGATCCCGGACGCGGTCCTGGCTGCGCTGACCGACAAGCGCGACCTGGGCATCTGGACGGAGATGTTCTCGGACGGCGTCCTCGACCTGATCGACGCCGGGATCGTCACGGGCCGCTACAAGACCATCCATCCGGGGAAGGTCACGTCGTCTTTCACGTTCGGCTCCCGGCGCCTCTACGACTACATCGACCGCAACCCGCTGTTCACCTTCCAGCCCAGCGACTACGTCAACGACCCGCGGCGCATCGCCGAGCAGCACAAGATGGTCGCGATCAACAGCGCCATTCAGGTGGACCTGACCGGCCAGGTGTGCGCCGACTCCATCGGCACGCGCTTCTATTCCGGGATCGGCGGGCAGGTGGACTTCATCCGGGGTGCGTCGATGTGCCCGGACGGCAAGCCGGTGATCGCGCTGCGCTCCACCGCCAAGGGAGGCAGCATCAGCCGGATCGTGCCGACGCTGACGGAGGGTGCGGGGGTCGTGACGTCCCGCGGGGACGTGCGTTACGTCGTGACGGAGTACGGGGTCGCGGACCTGTTGGGTAAGTCGATCCGCGAGCGGGCGGTCGCGCTCATCTCGATCGCGCACCCGGACTTCCGGGCCGAGCTGCTCCGGGACGCGAAGGCACGCCACTACGTCTTCGTCGACCAGATCGAGCCCCGGGGCCGCTATCCGCGCGAGGTGGAGCGGCGCGTGACGGCGAAGGGCGGGGAGACGCTGTTGCTGCGACCGATCCGGCCCACCGACGAGCCCAAGCTGGTCGGCCTCTTCTACTCGATGAGCGAGGACGACCTCTACAAGCGCTTCATGAGGGTCGTGAAGCGCGTAGCCCACGAGGAGCGCCAGTACTTCCTCGACGTCGACTACGTCGACAACATGGCGATCGTGCTGGAGACGTCGGACCCGCGCTACGAGCCCGAGATTGTCGGGATCGCGCAGTACTTCCGGGACCCGGAAACCGACTTCGCCGACGTGGGCTTCATCGTGAAGGACACGTGGCAGGGGAAGGGCCTGGGCAGCATCCTGGTCGAGGAGATGATTCGCCTGGCGCGCCAGAACGGGATCAAGGGTCTCACCGCGGACGTGTTCGCGGGCAACCAGTCGATGCTGCACCTCTTCCAGAAGACGGGGCTCGACGTGCGCACGGATACCGAGAGCGGCGTGGTGCTGGTGGAGATCCACTTCGAGGAGAGCGGCGTCACCACCTGAGCGGCGGTCGCCGGAGCCGCCCGGGCTCAGTCTTCGTGGCTGAGCTCGTACTGCCGCTGGGCGTGCGCCTGCTCCTTCCCCACCGCCATCTCGCGCCGCTTCGCGTCCTTCAAGCTGTTCTCGCGGGTCGTGGACCAGTGCACCTGCGGCAGCGACAGCAGGCGCTCAACGTCCGTCCCTCCACACTCCGGGCAGACGGGGGCGTCGTCGGCCTTGCGCACCCATTCCTCGAAGCGGTGGGCACAGGAGCGGCAAGAGAAGTCGTAGGTGGGCACGAGGGAGTGTTGGGTCGGCTGCATGCGCTTTGGCAGATTGGAGGCACTGCCATGGTCCCGACCGTCCCACCGCCGCGGCATCGAGGTCGACGGACGCGGACGTGCGCGGCACGCTCGTGGTGGAGCGAAGCGTGCCCGTGGGTTTCCGGCGAACCTGCAGACGCTGCGTGGCGGCGTCGCCGTGGAGACCCAGGTCGTCTGAGGCGGAGTGCTCCGCGCTGGTCAACGCTGCGTGGACAGCCTGAGCAGAGTCCTCTGAACCACCCGATCGCTACCGGTGGACGCGTCGGGAATCATCGAATCCGCGCGACGGAAGAAGTCTTCACCGAGAACTTCGGTTGGCCTCAGGTGATGCTCGATCAGCTCCACGCTCAACGTGCGGACGTCGGCGTCGGCCTCCAGCGCCACCTCGACCACGCCGCTTTCGGGCTGCCCCCAGAACGCCAGCGAACGCGCGGGTGTGTGCCCGGGAGTGGCGTCCGACTGCCAGTCGCAGGCCGCGACCACCTCGGCCGGCACCCCGTCGGGAACGTGGAGTCCCACCATCTCACCCTGCAGTCCGGAGCGGACCGCGAGGCGCACGTGTCGGCGTCCGGCCTCGACCACGTCCGACAGGACCCGCACTCTGGGGAGGGCGAGCTCGCTTCCCGGCCCGCTGCCGGCGACCTCCCACCGGTCGGCCGCGGGGAGGAGCAACGTTCCCGGCGACGTCCCGGCGGCGGCGGCCTCCGCCACCCAGGATCGAGCCCACTCCTCCCCCGCTCCGGGAACCGTCAGCCAACGCCCGAGCGTGCGACGGGTCGTCGCGTAAGCGGTGTCGGAGGCGTCCGCCCCGACAGCTCCCGCGGGGCCGGCGTCCAGGTCGATGTCGACGGTGTCGTCCACCAGGTAGGCGAGGGAGGTCTGCACGGGATGCCTCCACCCTCGTTGGACCTTCGGGCTGCCCAGGGCGAGCAGCGTGACGGCGAAGGCCGCCGAGAGCGCCGGCATCCACCAGACTCTCGGGCGGAGCAGCCAGTCCACGGTCGGCAGGAGGAGGAGGAGGCCGGCGGCGATCGCGGCCCCCAGAAGTGGCGCGGCGCGGAACGTCAGGACATCGGCGGTGAGCTCGATGTTGGGAACGAGAACGAAGAGGATGCCGGCCGCGGCCGCGAGGAACCCGACCCAGGCCCACGTGCCCTGTCGATCCCGAGGCGCCACGACAGCCACCGGCGCGGCGCACATCAAGGCGAGGGCGAGGGGAAGCTGGACCGCGGGGGCGGCGAAGGGCGCTGCGAAGGACAGCCACGTGGCGAGCCCGAGTGGGACGGCGAGCGCACCGACGAACAGGGCCGTGCTGCCGTACCGCGGTCGCGCGAGCGCGTACCCTCCGACGACCACCGTGACCGTGAGCGCCAGGAGAGCCGAAAGCTGGAATCCGTCGTGGTAGACGGCCGTGGACAGGCTCCCGGATTCCGGGTGGACGGATCGGATCAGCACGAGCAGCCCCCACCCTGCAGCGGCGGAAAGGAGCACCACCCCGAAAGCCATGATGGCTCCTGCGAGGGCCCTTCTCGGGTGGGCGACCACCGAGCGGAAGAGGAAGAGGACGATCAGCCACGCCGCGAGCAATCCCGCGTCGATCGGCAGGATCCAACCGGCCGGATAGTGGATGAGGCCGACGAGGGGGAGGGACAGGTACACCTGCGTGGGCCCTGCGAGCGCCGGTCCGGCGAGATCCAGGCCCCCGATCTCTCGCGTCATGGCCAGCAGTTGCTGGCCCTGATGCTGCAGCGTCCGCTCGCTCACGTTCTCGCTGCGGTCGGTCGCCTGATGGTACGAGGCACGGCCCCCCAGCGCCGTGAGGCTCATGGCGCGCACGCCCGGCACCGTGAACGCGTCGATGTCCGTCCCCTCCGGCATCCTCGGTGACAGCTCCCGGAACAGCGACGTTGCGGCGGGCCTCGCATCGGCCCGCGCCAGGGCCTCGACCAGACCCCCGTTGTCCGGTCCGCGCTCGAGCACGAGCGCCGCTCCCGAGACGCCGCGCATCTCCACCACCATCACCTGGCGTACGTCCGCCATCCACGGGTGAGCACCCACGAAGGCCTTGGCGCCCAGATGTCCCAACTCCTCGCCGTCCGTGAAGAGCACGATCACGTCGTTGCGGAGCGGGGGGCCGGCGAGCACGGCACGGACGGTCTCCAGCACCGCGGCGACGCCGACCCCATCGTCTCCAGCGCCGGCGGAAAGCGGCGCCGAGTCGTAGTGCGCCGTCACCAGGATCGCACCCGTCGACGCGGTGCCCGGCACCCGCGCCACGACGTTCCGGATGGTGGCGGCCGTCAGGGTCCCGCCGGCCAACGCGCCCGACGTGGCCGTCTGGACTTGGGGCTCGAGCCCCAGGGAGCGGAGCCGCGCCTCGATGGACGCGCGCACCCGCCGGTGCTCGGGGGACCCGACCGGGCGGGGCGCGCTGGCCATCTCCACGAGGAGGGACATGGCTCTGGAGGAGGAGAACAGCGCGTCCGAGCGGTTGGCGGGAACGGGGTCGGGGGGGCGCCGGAGCGAGCTGGCCGACCACCCCACGGCGGCGAGGACGGCCACGGTCCAGAGCCAGGTCCGTCGCGCGGGATCGCCCGCGTGGACGGGCGTGACGGAGGTAGCGGGTGCCGGTGCCGGATCGGTCTCCCCTGACGGCCCGGCTTCGCGGGGTGTCGCCGTCTCCCTTGGCACCCGGTATCCGAGATACGCCAGGTCGTTGTCGCTGAGCCCGAACTTTCGAACATCCATCACCGGCCGGCCCCCCCAAGGCGGTCAGGTCACGACGTGGAGCACGCGGAGGCGGGTGGGCGAGCGCCGGGCGGGACCATCGAGGATCCCCAACTCCGAGCCCCGTGACCTTGCCCCCCTGTTCCAAGCTATGCCCCGCCCGGGCCGGAGGGCCAAGGATTCTTGCCCGACGTTCGGGGGGGCCGCCCCTCCCCATCCAAGGAAGCGGCCGTGGAGGTTACCTTTCTCATATCACGACCGCGCCGTGGCCCTCCCGCTCCTTCGTGGCCGTCGGACCCGCCCTCACCGCCGACGGTCCATAGGAGACGATCATGCCGTCGCCGAGATCCCTCGCCCGCGTCGGTGCCCTCCCTCTCCTCCTCGTGGTAGCCGGGGCCTGCGCTGTCCTGGGGCGCTCCGGGCCCTCGCTCTCCCAGGATATGGACGGCCACTACACGCAGGTGGGCATGGTGCAGGACGCCGTCGTACGCGGGGACCTGGAAGCCGCTCGCGAGCCCGCACGTTGGCTCGCGGAGCACCCGCAACATCCCGATCTACCCCAGGGCGTGAAGAGCCCGATGGAGGACATGCGGGTCCATGCACGTTCCGTGGTGCGGTCCGTCGACGTGGCCGACGCCGCCCTCGCCACCGCCGAGATGGCGGCCGCCTGCGGCCGGTGCCATCGTGCGGCGGGCTCCGGACCCGACCCCGTGCTGTGGACCATGGCGCCCGCCGGCCAGGACGCGCCGCGACAGATGGCGCGGCACCTGTGGGCCGTCGAACGCATGTGGGAAGGCCTCGTCGCACCGTCGGATCGCCAGTGGCAGCAAGGTGCCACCGCCCTCATCGACGATCCGCTCTTCCAGGAAGCCGGCGCAGCCCGGAGTCCCGAGGTGGCGAAGCTGGCCCGGGAGGTCCGCGACCTCGGCGTCACCGCCCTCCGGCGGGAGCCGGACGCCCGTGCCGGCGTATACGGCAGGTTGCTCTCCACCTGCGTGACGTGCCACCGGCAGATGGGTGTCGGGATGTAGAACGCAGGGGCCCCGGCGCCCACCGCCGAGCGAATCGGTCTGGACGGGGAGTCGTCACCCAACCTAAGGTTGACGCCCTTTTCGGAGCGCGCGACTCATCCGCGGTGGACGATCATGGCCCAGCTCAAGACCGCCCGCACCGACGCCAGCGTCGACGACTTCATCGATGGAATCGAGAACGAAGGTCGGCGGGAGGATTGCCGGACGCTGCTCCGCATCATGAAGAGGGTGACGGGGAAAGAGCCCGCGATGTGGGGCGCGAGCATCGTGGGCTTCGGCAGCTACCACTACCGGTACGAGAGCGGTCGGCAGGGCGACTGGTTCCTGACGGGCTTCTCGCCGCGGAAACAGAACCTCACGTTGTACCTCATGGCCGGCTTCGACCGGTACGCGTCGCTCATGGCCGGGCTCGGCAAGCACGCGACCGGCAAGTCGTGTCTCCACGTGAAGCGGCTCTCCGACATCGACCTCGGCGTGCTCGAGGAGCTCGTGTCGGCGTCGGTGGAGCACATGCGGAAGCGCCACCCGACGGACTGATCCACACCTTCCGGCCCCAGGCGCCGGACCGACAAGGAAGCCCTATGCGCAGCCCGACCCTCCCGTTGAAGCTTGCGGTCCTCCTGGCCCTGGCCCTCACTCCGTCACGCGCCGGGGCTCAGCGTCGGCCCCCCCGGCCTACGATCCCGCCGCCGACCATCATCGAGTACCAGCCGCGATCCACTCTGGTCGTGCCCGAGCACTCGGTACCGCGCGCGAAGTTCCCCGCGGTGGACTTCCACGGGCATCCGCCTTTCCTGGGCTCGCCCGACGTGGTGCGCGAGGTGGTGGCGGCGATGGACCGGCTCAACCTACAGGTCATGGTGCAGGCGAATCCGAGCTCCGGCGACCGGCTCAGGCAGCAGATCGAAGCAGTGCGCGCCGCAGGGTACGCCGATCGCTTCGTGTTCTTCGCGTCCCTCGACCTGCGCGACGTCGGACCGGGGTCCGGCGCGCGCATCGCCGCACAGCTCGAGGCGGACGTGAAGGCGGGCGCGGTGGGCATCGGCGAGATCATGAAGAGCTTCGGGCTCTCGATCCGGAAGGCCGACGGGACGAGGCTCCAGCTCGACGACCCCGAGCTCGACGTCGTGTGGGAGACCGCGGGGCGTCTGGGGATCCCGGCCTTCGTCCACACCGCGGATCCCGCCGAGTTCTTCGAGCCCCTCGACTACCACAACGAGCGCTGGCTGGAGATGGCGCTGTTCGAGAGCCGAAGGTACTTCGACCGAAACCGCTTCCCGTCGTTCGACGAGCTCATGGCCGAGCGCGACCGCATGATCGCGAAGCACCCCAACACGACCTGGGTGGTCGCGCACATGAGCTGGTACGCGAACGACCTGGGCCGGCTCGGCGCGCTCTTCGACCGCTTCCCCAACGTGTACACGGAGGTCGGAGCGATCCTCTACGACCTGGGACGGCAGCCACGCAACGCGCGGGCGTTCTTCGAGAAGTACTCCGACCGCATCCTCTTCGGGAAGGACTCCTTCCAGCCCGACGAATATCCGTACTACTGGCGGGTCTTCGAGACGGCGGACGAGTACTTCGACTACTACCGCGACTACCACGCGTTCTGGAAGCTGTACGGGATGGATCTTCCGGACGAGGTCCTGCGGAAGGTCTACTACGGCAACGCCCTCCGCATCATCCCCCGGATGCCCACCGCGGGCTTTCCCCCGGGCTGACGGCCCCGACGGGACCGGAGCGTTCCCGGTGCCGGCGGGTATAGGCCCCGGGCGGGTGCAACCCCAACCCGGAGGTACGCCATGGGTCACACGATCCGACGCATCGACTACTTCTACACCTCGGTCAACGATCGCCCGGGCGAGGCGCTCCGGTTCCTCACGGCCCTGGCGGATCTGGGGGTGAACCTCCTCGCTTTCGCGGCCGTTCCCAACGGACTCCACCAGACGCAGCTCACGATCTTCCCGGCGGACTCCCACAGGCTCACCGACCAGAGTGAGCGCGTGGGCTTCCGTGTGGACGGTCCGCATGCGGCCCTCCTGGTCCAGGGAGAGGACGTGCCGGGGGCCCTGGTAGGCATCCACGAGTCGCTGTTCGACGCGGGGATCAACGTCTTCGCCGCCAACGGGGTGAGCGGGGGCGGAGGGAGCTTCGGCTACGTGATCCACGTGCGGCCCGCAGACTTCGAGAAGGCGGCGCAGCTCCTCGGCGTGTAGCCGTGCGGCGGTCCGGCCGCGCGCCCATGGACTCGCCCGCACCTCTCCTCTAGCGTTCAAAACCTCCCCCGGCCGGGAGCGCGGCGCCGACCACCGCGCGTCGCCCCGGCCGGACACGCACGTACCGGATGGACCGAACCAGAGGACGAGGATGATGACGACGCTTCCGTCGTGGAGGCGGGGTGGTGCGGGGCTACGCCTCGCCGTGCTCTTCACCCTGCTGGCCGCGACCCCCGCTACCGCCCAGACCAAGCTCCTGCGCTTCCCCGATATCCACGGTGATCAGGTGGTGTTCACCTACGCTGGCGATCTGTGGACGGCTTCCTCCACCGGGGGCACAGCGGTGCGGCTGACCGCGCACCCCGGGTTGGAGCTGTTCGCGAAGTACTCGCCGGACGGGAAGTGGATCGCCTTCACCGGTCAGTACGACGGCGACGAGCAGGTCTACGTGATCCCCGCTACCGGCGGTGTGCCGAGGCAGCTGACGTTCTATCCGGCCCGGGGGCCGTTACCCCCGCGGTGGGGTTACGACAACCAGGTGTACGGGTGGACGCCCGACGGCGGCGCGGTGGTGTTCCGATCGCTGCGGGACGGGTGGGAGCTCGGTGACGATCGGCTATTCACCGTGCCGGTGGCGGGCGGGCTCCCCACCGCGCTGCCCATGCCGCAGTCCGGTGCGGGCGACCTGTCGCCCGACGGCGCCAAGGTCGTGTACTCACCGCTGTTCCGCGACTTCCGGGCGTGGAAGCGCTACCAGGGCGGCTGGGCCGAGGACCTCTGGGTGTTCGACCTCGCGACGCACGACGCCGCAAACATCACGAAAAACCCGCGCACCGACCGTGACCCGATGTGGATCGGCGACCGTATCTACTTCGCGTCCGACCGCGACGATAAGCTCAACCTGTACTCGGTGAAGCCGGACGGGAGCGACCTGGTCCAGCTCACGCACCACGCCACCTGGGACGTACGCTGGCCGAGCGCCGACGAGACGGGCGACGTGGTCTACGAGCTGGGGGGCGAGCTGCACGTGCTGGACACGGGCACGCGCGCGGATCGCAAGCTCGACATCTTCGTGCCCGACGACGGGCTCGCAGCCCGCCCGCGCCACATGTCCGTGGACCGCTGGATCGAGGACTGGGCGCTCAGCCCGGACGGGAAGCGAGCGCTCTTCGTGGCCCGCGGCGACGTGTTCACCGCTCCCGCCGAGCATGGGCCCACGCGCAACCTGACACACAGCTCGAACGCCCACGACAAGGGTGCGCGCTGGTCCCCGGACGGGCGCAGGATCGCGTTCATCTCCGACATGAGCGGTGAGGAGGAGCTGTACCTGATCGACCAGGACGGTAGCGGCGAGCCCCAGCGCCTGACGACGAACGGCGACCAGATGCTCTATCCCCCCACGTGGTCGCCGGACGGCGCGCGCCTCGCGTTCTCCGACAAGTCCGGGCGGCTCCGGGTCCTGCGGATCGAGGGGAAGAGGCTCACCGAGGTCGCCCGCGACTCCACCGGGAACATGTTCGACCAGAGCTGGTCGCCGGACGGGCGCTGGCTCGCCTTCAGCACCGCGCACGCGACCGGCTTCCGCTCCATCCACATCTGGGGCGTCGAGGACGGGACCGTCCACGACGTGACCGACCCGATGTCGAACTCCGTGGAGCCCGTGTTCGGCCCGGAAGGGAAGTACCTCTTCTTCCTGAGCGACCGGGAGTACGCACCGCAGGTCAGCACGCTGGAGTGGGACTACGCCACCGACCGCACGACGGGCATCTTCGCCCTGGCGCTCCGCGCCGACGTGCCGTCCCCCTTCGCGCCGCGCAGCGACGAGGTGGAGGTCGATAGCGCCGCGGCCGGCGGCACCGCGTCGAATGCGACGAAGGCGTCGGACGCGCAGGAGGGTGCGGCCGGGAAACCCGCTCCCGTGGCCATCGACTTCGACGGGCTCGCCGGCCGGATCGCGCGTGTCCCGGTGGACGCCGACAACTACGGCGGCCTGGTCGCGGTGAAGGGCAACCTGATCTACGTGAAGGGGACGTCGTTCTACTACGGGCGCGCGTCCGGGTCGCAGCCCGACGTGATGATCTTCAACCTGCAGGACCGCGAAGCCTCGCCCCTCGCGGAAGGGGCCGGCGGCTACGCGATCTCCGCCGACGGCACGAAGCTCCTCGCCCGCCAGCGAGGGCGCTTCAACCTCTACGACGTGAAGCCCAAGGGGGCGACCTCCGAGGCGGTGTCGACGTCGGGGCTCGTGGCCGAGGTCGTGCCCGAGCAGGAGTGGGCGGAGGTGTTCGACGAGGTGTGGCGGCGTTTCCGCGACTTCTTCTACGTGCCCAACATGAACGGGTACGACTGGCGCGCGTTGCGCGACCGGTACGAGCCGCTGCTGCAGTACGTGGGTCATCGCACCGACCTTGACTACGTGCTGAACGAGATGATCGCGGAGCTGAGCAACTCGCACACCTACATCGCGGGTGGCGACTACGAGATTCCCGACCGCCCCGGCGTCGCGCTGCCGGGCGCCCGCTTCGAGCTCGATCCAGTCACGGGCCGCTACCGGATCGCGGAGATCTTCGCCGGCGACAACGCCGAGGATACCTACCGTTCGCCGCTGACGCAGATCGGCGTCGACGCCGGGGTCGGCGACTACGTGATGGCCATCGACGACCTCGACCTGACGGCCGGGACCAATCCGTACAGCTTGCTCCGCTACAAGGCCGACCACCCCGTCACCCTCACGCTCAACGCGCGCGCGACGCTCGACGGAGCCCGCGAGGTCACCTACCAGCCCGTCACCAGCGAGGCGAAGCTCGCCTACCTCCAGTGGGTCGATCACAACCGGCTCGAGGTCGAGGCGGCGACCGACGGGCGGGTCGGCTACCTGCACGTCCCCGACATGGGGGCCGACGGCATCTCCGAGTTCATCAAGTGGTACTATCCGCAGGTGCGGAAGGAGGGGCTGATCATCGACGTCCGCGGCAACGGCGGCGGCAACGTCTCGTCGATGCTGATCGAGCGCCTGAGCCGCGAGCTGCTCGCGACGGGCTTCTCCAGAAACAACGAATTCGCGAGCACATACCCGCGCGGGCCCGTGTTCTACGGGTCCCTGGTGGCCCTGCTGAACGAGACCTCCGCTTCGGACGGCGACATCTTCCCGGCGATGTTCAAGCAGGCCGGCCTGGGGCCGCTCATCGGGAAGCGCTCGTGGGGCGGCGTGACCGGCATCACCAGCCACGGGCCGCTCATCGACGGCGGCCAGGTCAACGTGCCCGAGTTCGGCTTCACCAGCGTCGACGGCCGGTGGATCATCGAGGGCCACGGCGTCGATCCCGACGTCGAGGTGGAGAACGACCCGAAGTCCGTGATTGAGGGGCGCGACCCGCAGCTCGACCGCGCGGTCGAAGAGGTGCTCCGGCTCATGCGCGAGCATCCGAAGCACCTGCCGGCGCGGCCGGCGCCGCCCGTACGGGCGCCCGGCGGGGGGAGGTAGCGACCGAGAATCGCGAGCGTCACCCGGGTGCGCCGGTGGTCTCCCGGCGCACCACGGGTGCCACCTCGGTGCCCAGCAGCTCGATGGCGTGCATCACGTCCGCGTGGGGCATCGGACCGACGGTGAGCTGGATCAGGAACCGGTCGTGGCGGAACAGCTCGTGCTGCAGCAGGATCTTCTCGGCGACCTGCTGCGGGTCGCCGACGAAGAGCGCCCCGCGCGGAGCGATCTCAGCCTCGAACTGCGGGCGCGTGGTGGGCGGCCATCCCCGCTCCCGCCCGATGCGGGACATCGTCTCCGCGAAGGGCGGAAACGCGATGTCCGCCGCGTCGCGCGCATCGTCGGCGAGAAATCCGTGGGCGTTGACGCTCAGGGGGAGCTTCGCGGGGTCGTGGCCCGCGCGGGACGCGGCCTCACGGTAGAGGTCGACCATCGGCTTGAAGCGCGCGGGCGCGCCGCCGATGATCGCCAGCGCCATGGGCAGGCCCAGCGTGCCGGCGCGCACCACCGATTGTGGCGTGCCTCCGACGGCGATCCACACGGGCAGGGGGTCCTGGAGGGGGCGGGGGTAGACCGCCCGGTCGACGATGGCCGCCCGGTGTCGGCTCCCGGGCCAGGACACGCGCTCCCGGGCACGCACCCGCAGCAGGAGGTCGAGCTTCTCCGCGAACAGCTCGTCGTAGTCGGAGAGGTCTTGGCCGAAGAGGGCGAAGGATTCGGTGAAGGAGCCCCGGCCCACCATGATCTCGGCGCGGCCGCCCGAGATAAGATCCAGGGTCGCGAAGTCCTGGAAGACGCGCACGGGATCGTCCGAGCTCAGGACAGACACCGCGCTGCTCAGCCGAATCCTCTCCGTGCGGGTCGCGGCGGCGGCGAGGACCACCGCCGGCGTCGACACCGCGTAGTCGGGCCGGTGGTGCTCACCGACACCGAAGACGTCGAGCCCGACCTGGTCCGCGAGCTCGATCTCCTCCAGCAGGTCCCGAAGCCGACGTCCGGGGTCGAGCTGACTCCCCGTCGCGGGATCGAAGGCGGTCTCCGCGAAGGTGTAGATGCCGATCTCCAAGGTGCTACCTCAGCAGCCCGCGGATCTGGCGCACCGCGTAGTGGACCTTCATGTCGAAGAAGCGCTTGCCGAGGTCCGCCGAGGCCCGGCGGCCGTCGCCGGTGATGCCGTTGTTGATGCGCCGGGCGTTCGGGTCCGGCGCATCACCGGGCACGGGCATCGGATCGCCGAGGGCGTCCTTGACGAGGTCCTTCCGCACCCACCCGTAGTCGCCGCCGAGGTAGAGCATCTCGGAGGTGTCCGGGATGCCCGCGTGCGAGCTCGGCGGGTAGCCGTTGTCCTCGAGCCATTGGTTGAAGTCGTTCATGGCCTTCGCGTACACCTCGTCGCAGTACACCACGTGGATGCCCTGCCCGCGGTACCTGGCGTCCAGCTTCTGGGCCACCTCGCCGAGCTGCTGCTGGCCGCCCCCGTGGTCGCCCATGAGCACGATGTTCCGGAACCCGCTGATGATGAGCTGCTCGGCGACCTGCTCGTTGATGGCGGCGAAGAGCTCGTTGGTGAGCCCGATCGTACCCGGCAGCTCCGCGCTGGCGCGATTGGGCGAGAACGGCAGCACGGGCGCCGCGATCGCGTCGCCGAGCTCGAGCGCGATGGCGCGCACGGTCTCGCGCGCCATGAGCGTGTGGCCCCCGTTCACGTTGTGGGGGCCCCGCTGCTCGGTGCCCCCGTTGTACACCAGGGCGGTGGTCCTGCCCGCCTCGATGGCGGCCTTCACCTCCGGCCAGGTCATCATGTCGAACTCGACGTTGGGGATCCTGCGTGCGGCGAGGCCGGGCTGCGTCTGGGCGATGGCGGGCGACGCGGCCAGGGCCAGCGCGAAGAGGGAGGCGAGGGTGCGGTGGGGGGATCGCATGGTCGCTCCTGATGCGGGCGGGTCGGGCGGACGACACAGGCAGAAGACCGCTCCGACGGGCGATGCGCAAGGTACCCCGACCGACGCCGAACCGGAGCGCCGTCGCCCGGTTTCTGCTGCCGCCGCGGACCGGAGGATCGTCGCTGCCGGCGCGGGTCCTGCTCGTTCATGGGGAAGAGACCTTCCCCTTGAAACCAAAGGGGAAGCGCGCTACGTTCCCATAGAAAGCAAAGGGGGCGTTCCGCTTCGATCGACGGAGGAAGGACATGGGCGAGGACAACCTGGGCCTCCTGCGGGGGACGCTCGACATGCTCGTCCTCAACGCCCTCAGCGCGGGCGAGAAGCACGGCTACGCCGTCTCGGAGTGGATCGAGGCGGTCACGGACGGCAGCCTGCTCGTGGAGGAGGGGACGCTGTATCCCGCGCTCCACCGGCTCGAGCGCCGTGGACTGGTGGCGGCCGCGTGGGGCGTGTCCGACAACAACCGGCGCGCGAAGTACTACGCGCTGACGAAGGCCGGCCGCCGCCGGCTCCGGGAGGAGACCGAGAGCTGGCACCGGTACGCGGCGGCGGTGGAGAAGGCGTTGGCCGAGGGGAGCGCTTCGTGACCGAGCGGCGCGATGGAGGAGGACGGAAGCGCGCCTTCCGCCTACCCCCGGATCATGCGCGCATCTCCGGCGACGTGGAGGAGGAGGTCGGCTTCCACCTCGAGAAGAAGGTGGAGCGTCTGGTCCGCGAGGGGATGAGCCAGGACGAGGCGTGGGCCGAAGCGCGCCGGCGCTTCGGCGACGTGGAGGGGGTGAAGGCGAGGATGACCCGGGAAGCGGAGGGGAGGATGGGAAGGCTCGAGGTGTGGGACCGGATCCGGCAGGACGTCCGATACGCGCTCCGCCAACTGCTGCGGAACCCGGGGTTCTCCGCGGTCACCGTGCTCACGCTCGCCCTGGGGATCGGAGCGACGACGGCGATCTTCTCGGTCGTGGACGGGATCCTCTTCCGCCCGCTCCCCTTCCCGCAGCCCGAGCAGCTCACGGTCGTGTGGGCGGACTGGTCCCGGGCGGGCGGGCCCGTGGACGAGTGGATGAACTTCCCCAACTACGTCGACCTGAAGGAGCGCACGCGCACGCTGCAGGCCGTCGGAGCGTGGGATGGGGGCCCCCTGACGCTCACCGGGCGGGGCGAGCCCGAGCAGATCGTCGCCGGCACGGTGACGTGGGGCACGCTGTCTCGGGTGCTCGGCGTGTCGCCCGCGCTGGGGCGCGGCTTCACCGCGGACGACGACCGCCCGGGCGCGCCGGGCACCGTACTGCTCTCCGACGGCTTCTGGCGGCGCGCGCTGGCGGGCGATCCGGACGTCCTGGGTACCACGCTCACCCTGGACGACGAGCCGTACACGATCATCGGAGTCCTGCCGCCGGACTTCGACGCGCCGTTCATGACCGGCGCGGACGTGTGGACGCCGATGCGCCAGGACATGGCGCAGCATGCGTGCGGACGGGGAGGCGCGTGCCTCCACGTGATCGCCCGGCGCGCCGACGGGGTCACGCTGCAGGCCGCGCGCGACGACGCGACGCGCGTCGCGCGGCAGTTGGAGGAGGAGTACCCCCAGGCCAACGCGAACACGGGGCTCACGCTACGGCCGCTCCAGGACGACATGGTAGCCGACGCCAGGACGGCGCTCCTCGTGCTGCTCGGTGCGGTCGGCTTCGTGCTCCTCATCGCCTGCGTGAACGTCGCGAACCTTCTCCTGGCCCGGGCGACGTCGCGGTCCTCGGAGCTCGCCGTACGCTCGGCTCTGGGGGCGGGGCGGCGGCGGCTGGTGACGCAGCTCCTCACCGAGAGCGCGCTCCTGGCGGTGCTGGGCGGGGGGCTGGGGCTGGTCGTCGCCTACCTGGGAGCCGATCTGCTCGTGTCCATCGCGCCGGCGGACACGCCGAGGATCGAGGGGGTGGGCGTCGACGCCCGCGTCCTGTTTTTCGCGTCGGCGGTGACCGTCTTCGCGGGGGTCCTGTTCGGGCTCGTTCCGTCGCTGCGCAGCGCCCGGGGCGACCTCGTCGGCGGACTGCGCGAAGGCGGACGTGGAGGCTCGAGCGGTCTCGGAGGCACGCGGTTGCGCGGTGCGTTGGTGTCGGGGCAGGTCGCGTTGGCGCTCGTGCTGCTCGTGGGCGCCGGTCTCCTGGTTCGGAGCCTGCAGCAGCTGCGTGCCCAGGACCTGGGCTTCCGCCCCGAAGGGGTCGTGACGCTCCAGCTCGGGCTGCCCTCGTCGCGTTACCCCGACGCCGACGCGCGCCGGGGCTTCCTCGCCTCCGTCGAGGAACGGCTCGGCGCGCTCCCCGGCGTGAGCGCAGTGGGGAGCACGTCATGGCTGCCGCTCACGGGCTTCGGCTCCGACGTGGACTTCAACATCGAGGGACGTCCGCTTCCCCAGCTGGGGCAGAACCAGGCGGTCTGGTTCCGGCGGATCACGCCGGGCTACCCGGAGGCGATGGGGATGCGGCTGGTCAGCGGGCGCTGGCCGACCGACGCCGACGACGAGAACGCCCCCCTCGTCGTGGTCATCAACGACGGCATGGCCCGACGCTTCTTCCCCGACGATACCCCCCTCGGGCATCGGATCAACCTCGGCGGTCCCGACAATCCGCGATGGCGCGAGATCGTGGGGGTCGCCGCGGAGGCGCGGTACTTCGGGATCCGGGACGAGAGCCGGGACGCGCTCTACCTTCCCTACGCCCAGGCGCCCTCTCCGCAGGTGTTCGTCGCGTTGAAGTCGTCGCGCGGAGGCACGGCCCTCGCGGGCGAGATCCGCGCGGTCGTCGCCGACCTCGACCCTTCGCTCGCCGTGGCCAGGATCCAGCCGATGGAGACGCTCGTCTCCGACGCGCTCGGTCCCGCGCGCTTCGTGACGATGCTCCTCATCCTCTTCGCTGTGCTCGCCCTGGCCCTGGCGGTCGTGGGGCTGTACGGCGTCGTCTCGTACGGTGTCAGCCAGAGGATGCGCGAGATGGGCGTGCGGCTGGCGCTCGGCGCCGGGGGCGGAGACATCCGGGGGTTGGTGCTCCGACAGAGCCTGACGCTGGTGGTCGTCGGCCTGCTGGTGGGCGTCGCCGGAGGGCTCGCCGTCACCCGGCTCATGAAGAACCTCCTCTTCAACGTGAGCAGTACGGACCCGTGGACCTACGGCATCGTGGCACTGGTCCTCGCGGCGGTGGCTTCGGCAGCGAGCGCGCTTCCGGCGCGCCGGGCCGCCCGGGTCGATCCGATCCAGGTGCTGCGCAGCGAGTAGGATCGGCGAGCCGCTACTCGATCCGCAGCGTCTCCACGGGGTCGACCCGTCCGGCCCGACGGGCCGGGAGCCAGCTCGCGAGGATCGCCGTGACGAGGAGGACGACCGCCGCGCCGCCGAGCGCGAGGGGATCGCTACGCTCGACACCCCAGATGCGGCTCTCCAGGAGGCGGTTCGAAAGCCAGGAAGCCCCGAGGCCGATCGCGATGCCGACCAGGGCGAGCACGAAGCCCGCTCGGAGCAGCTGGACTTCGATGCGTCCCCGCGACGCGCCCAGGGCGAGGCGGATGCCCAGCTCCCGCCTCCGCTGGCTGGCCAGGTAGAGGAGGGTCCCGTACAGCCCGCCCGCCGCCAGCAGGAGCGCGACCGCCGCGAAGGCGCCGAAGATCACCGACTCGAAGCGTCGTCCGGCGGTGGATGCGTCCACGGCTTCGCGCATGGAGCGCACGGTGGTGACGGGGAGGCTCGGCACCGCCGCCCACACGGCCGCGCGCAGCGCCCGGGGCATCGAGGCGTTCGCGCCCGGCTCGACGCGCACGACCAGCGTGGCCAGGGGGAGCGCGAACGGGAGCCGCTCCACGGGGAGGTAGAGCTGGTTCCCGATGTTCTGGTCGAGGCCGTAGTGGCGGTTGTCGGCCGCCACCCCGACCACGACGGCCTGGAGCCGGCCCACCTCCGTCTCCATGCCCAAGGCCGCTTCGGGTGTCCCCGCCATCTCGCGGGCGAGGGTCTCGTTCACGACCAGGGACATGGGATCGACGTTCACCTCCGCCACCGTCCAGCTCCGACCCGCGACCACCTCGATGCCGACCGTCTCCAGGTAGTCGACGCTCACCGGGTGGAGCATCGCGTCGAGGGCCCGGTCCTCCTCCCGCCCCGGCAGCTTCGGTCGAGAGCCCCAGCAGCAGCGCGAGCCGCCGACGCGGTCCATCGGCACCGTGAGGCCGTAGGCGGCGGTGCGTACGCCGGGGACCGCCAGCGCCTGGCGCAGGACGGCGTCCATCGTCTCCCGGTACTCTTCCGGGGAGTCTGGCTGGGGGAGGTTGAGGGGTACGGTCCACACGTCTTCGATCGCGAAGCCCGGATCCTGGGCCCGTACGGCAAGGAAGCTCCGCAGGAGCAGCCCCGCCCCCGCCACCAGCACGAGCGAGAGCGCTACCTCGCCGGCCACCAGACCGTTGCGTAGGAGCGAGACGCCCCGTCCCGAGGTCGCCGAGCGGCCCGCCCCGCGCAGCTCGTCCGCGAGCTCCTGGCGCACGGAGCGCAGCGCGGGCAACAGGCCGAAGACCAGCGAGGTGAGGACCGACACGCCGATCGCGAACACCAGCACCTGGGGGTCGATCCGGACGGAGGCCTGGCGGGGCAGCGCCGTCGGATTGAGGGCGACGAAGGCGCGTATGCCGTTCCAGGCGAGCGCCGAGCCGAGAAGCCCGCCCCCCACACCGACGACCAGGCTCTCCACCATGAGCTGGACCGCGAGCGTTCCCCCACCCGCTCCCAGGGCGCGGCGCACGGCCATCTCGCGGGTGCGCCCCAGTCCCCGCGCCAGGAAGAGGTTCGCCACGTTGGCGCACGCGATCAGGAGGAGGAGGCTCACCGCACCCATCAGGAGGCCGAGGCCCGTGCGCACGCCCCGGACGGTCATGTCCGCCAAAGCGACGACCGGGACGCTGCGAGGCGTGCCGTCGCGGGTCCGGTAGTTCTCATAGGCGTCGGCCATGCGTGCGAGAAGCGCGTCCACCCCGGCCTGCACGGAGGCGACCGACGTCCCCGACGCCAGCCGGCCCGCGATCTCCAGAACCTGCGTGTCGTGCCGGTTGAGCTCTTCGACCGACCAATCCAGCGGCCGCCACACGTCCACCCGCCTGCCGACGATCGGCTCGGGGGGCGTGAAGCCGGCGTCCATCACGCCGACCACGGTCACGGGCTCGTCATCCAGGTGGATGGTCCTCCCGATCACCGACGGGTCCCCACCGAAGATGCGCTGCCACGCTCCGGCGTCGAGGACCACGACGTTCGCACTCGCGAAGTCTCCGGGGCGCAGGAGGCGGCCCCTCTGGGCGCGCCCTCCGAAGAGGTCGAAGAAGTTCTCGGAGACGCGCGCCTGTTCGAGGCGCAGGGGGTCTCCCTCACCGACGAGGTTGATACGGTCGGTCCAGGCGCCGGCCCACTCCTGCACGCCGGGAACCATCGACAGCTCCCGGAAGAGGGGCCCCTGGAAGGAGCCGTGGTCCAGGCTGACCAGCCGACCCGCGTCGGGGTAGGGCAGCGGCCGCAGGAGCACGTGGTCGACCAGCGTGAAGATCGTCGTCACCGCTCCGACTCCCACCGCCACCAACAGAATCGACGTCAGCGAGAACGCCGGTGCCCTGCGCAGCGTGCGCAGGGCGTAGCGAAGATTGCGCGCTCCCATGCCACCCCTCCCATGTCCGTGGATTCCGCCGGAGGTGCGCCTCACACCCAGGAAATCGAGCCACTCCACCACGAGCACGGCCACCAGGGCCGCAACACACCGAGCTGTCAGCGCAAGCCGCTCGAAGGAGCCTGGGGCGCCGGCCCGTAGCGCCTCCAGCGTCCAGACCATCGCGTCCCGGTCGTCCCGCGCATCCGGGGGAAGGAGTCCCGCGAGCGCGCGATACAGCCGGACGGCCAGGGCGGTGCGCGTATTCATCCTCCCCCGGCCACGGCCGGCCGCGCCTGGGCGAGCAGGCGCTCCAGGCGCCCGAGCTCGGCCCTCAGGATGGCGCTCCCGGCAGCGGTGATACGGTGCGTTCGACGGCGCTCGTCGGAGTCCCCCGCCTCGGCGATCCATCCCATCGCGCGCATGCGCCGGAGCACCCGGTAGAGGTTCGCGGGGTCCAGCAGGACACCGGACGAGGAGCGCGCCTCGACGGCCTTGATGAGACCGTAGCCGTGCAGTGGACCTTCGGCCAGGACGGCCAGGATCAGCAGGTCGCGCGGCGCGAGGGGGAGATGGGTGGTCGGGTCCATATGCGTATCGGTAGAGTGACAGAGTGTCAGTCTACAGATATCAGACGGCGCGGGCCAGGAAAGGGTTGCATGAGGGGGAGGACCCGCTGCGCCCGCGGACAGCGATCCGGCGCCGCCGCGTGTCTGTCTTGACCGGATGCCTTTGAGCGAGCCACGATGACGGGCGCGAGCCCAAGCCTCCTCCACACAGGACGAACGTGACTCCACGAGAGACCCGATCCACCGCACCCTCCCCACTCCGCCGCCGCCTCCCTCCCTGGGCGCTGCTCGCCCTCTCGGCTCTCCCGTCGACGCTGTCCGCCCAGACCACCGACGGCGACGGGCCCGCGACCGCGGGCGCGGTGACGCCCATCGACGTCGAGACCGCGCCGCGTCCCGAGGCCCGCGTGACGCGAACCGATGCGCGCATCACAATCGACGGGATCCCGGACGAGGCGGCGTGGCAGCACGCGGAGCCCATCACCGGCTTCATCCAGACGGTGCCGGCCACCGGCATGCCCGCCACGGAGCGCACGGTGGTGCGGGTGCTCTACGACCAGGAGCGCCTGTACATCTCGGCGGTCTGCTACGACTCCGACATGAACGGGCTCATCGTGCCGAGCCTGGAACAGGACTTCGAGACCCACGACTCCGACATGTTCGGGGTGACCATCGACACGTACCTCGATCGGCGCAACGCGTTCATGTTCCTCTTCAACCCGGGTGGCGCGATCAAGGACGGGCAGGTCTTCGACAACAGCAGGAACTACAACCTGCCGTGGGAGGGCGTGATGGACTGGAAGGTCGCCCTCCTCGACTCGGCGTGGACCGTCGAGATGGAGATCCCCTTCACGACACTGCGTTTCGCCGAGACTGAGGGGGAGCAATCGTGGGGCTTCCAATTCTCGCGTCGCATCCGACGCAAGAACGAGGACGCCTACTGGGCGCCGCTCGCCCGCCGCGAGCTCATCCACAAGATGTCGCGCGCCGGTACGATCCACGGCTTCCAGGGCCTGCGTGCGGGTCGCAACCTGTCGGTGAAGCCGTACTTCACGGCGTCCGACGCGTCGGGCTCCCTCACGAGCAGCGGCGCCGGCGACTCCGGCTTCGACGGCGGCTTCGACGCCAAGTGGGGGATCACGCCGCGCATGACAGCGGACGCGACGTTCCGCACGGATTTCAGCCAGGTGGAGGTGGACCAGGAGCGGGTGAACCTGACCCGGTTCAGCCTCTTCTTCCCGGAGAAGCGCGACTTCTTCCTGGAGAACGCGGGCACGTTCACGTTCGGCGACGTCACCGAGCGCAACGTGCGCATGGGCTCGTCGCTCTCCGATTTCACGCTCTTCCACTCACGGCGCATCGGTCTCGACGACCAGGGTCTACCCATCCCCATCCTCGGGGGCGGCCGCCTCACCGGACAGGCCGGCGCGTGGAACATCGGACTCCTGGAGATGCAGACGCGCGCGCAGCGTGGCTATCCGGCGGAGAACTTCGCGGTGGCGCGCGCGCGCCGGAACGTCTTCGGCGACTCCGACGTCGGCGCGATCGTCGTCAACCGCCAGTCCACGGACGGCGCCGGGACCTACAACCGCAGCTACGGGGTGGACGCGAACCTCCACCTGCTCGGCAACATGCTGGTCAACTCCTACCTGGCCGGCACCGACCACAGCGCGTCTCCGGCGGGGGACCGGTGGGCGGGAAGGGTCTCCGTGGCGTGGCGCGACCGACTGTGGGACATCTCCAGCTTCGTGAAGCAGGTCGGCGTTGCGTTCGACCCGGGCGTGGGCTTCGTGCAGCGCGCGGGCATCAGGGAGACCTACGCGACGCTGGGCGCTCACCCGGTGCCGTCGATCCCGAAGGTGCAGGAGGTGAACCCGTATGGAGAGATCTCCTACATCACGGACCCGGACGGCCTACTGCTGACACGCGCGGCCACCGCGGGGCTGGGTGTGGACTTCCGGGACGGCGGCTCCTTCCAGGCGTCGTACACGGATCGCTTCGAGCGCCTCGAGGAGGACTTCCTCCTGCGTGGGGCGACGGTACCGGCCGGCGACTACTCCTTCGCGGAGAGCCAGGTCTCGTACCAATCGAGCGCGGGGCGCGGGTTCTCGGGCAAGGCGAGCGTGACGTCGGGTGGGTACTTCGACGGTGATCGAACCTCGCTCGGGCTCGACATCCTCTGGCGCGTGAACCAGCACCTGGCCTTCGATCTCTTCGCCGACCGCAACGACATCACGCTACCCGACGTGGCGTTCACCGCGGACGTGTACGGGGGGCGCCTGAACTGGGCGCTGTCGACCCGCTTCTTCACCACGGCCTTCGTGCAGTACAACGCGCAGACCGACGAGGTGTTCAGCAACCTGCGCCTCAACTACATCCATGCGCCGCTGTCCGACCTGTTCCTGGTCTACACGGAGCGCCGCGCCGCGGACTCGGGCGAGGTGATCGACCGCCTGCTGAGCTTCAAGGTGACCAAGCTCGTCGCGTTCTGAGTCGGAACGCGACTCGGCAGCTCACGCCGTCGGGTTCATGCTGTAGCCCAGCCAGGTCAGCACCACGATGTACGTGATGGCGATCAGGGTGAGCCACGTCCACAGAGGCTTGGGCTTCTGCCCGGGCGCCGGTCGGTCCAGGAAGGGGATCAACATGAGGACCAGTGCGGCCAGCCCGAACGCGGCGATCCCCACCAGGTCGCCGTCGATGCCCAGGATATGGCTGGGCAGGTACTTCAGCGTCTGGAACATGAACATGAAGTACCACTCGGGTCGGATTCCCGCCGGCGCGGCGGCGAAGGGGTCGGCCTTATCCCCGAGATGGGCGGGGTTGAGGGCCGCCATGGCCGACAGGATCGCCAGCGCCGCCAGCCAACCCATCAGGTCGCGCATGAGGAAGTTGGGGAAGAACTTCATCGTGCGCAGGGGGCGACCCTCGGCCTCGACGCTCGGCGGAACGCTCATGCCGAGACGCTGGACGAGGATGACGTGGAGCGTCACCAGGAGGAACGCGATGGCCGGGAGCACCGAGATGTGGAACATGTAGAAGCGGGTGAGCGTCGCGCCCGAGACGTCGTCGCCCCCGCGCAGCAACGTCCGGATGAACGGACCCACCACCGGTGTCACGCCCGGGATCTCCGTGCCGACGCGGGTGGCGAAGAAGGCGAGCTCGTTCCACGGCAGCAGGTACCCGGTGAAGCCCAGCCCGAGGGCCACGAACAGGAGCAGGACACCGGTCATCCAGGTCAGCTCGCGCGGTTTCCGGTAGGCCTTAAGGAGCAGCACGCTGAACAGGTGCACGAAGGCCATGAAGATCATGAGGTTGGCGCCCCACGAGTGGATGGAGCGCACCAACCAGCCGAACCGCACCTCGGACATGAGGAACTGCACCGACTCGAAGGCTCCCTCCGAGCTGGGACGGTAGTACAGGAGCAGGAGGATCCCCGTGCCCACCTGCAGGAAGAAGAGGAAGAGCGCCATCCCGCCGAGGTAGTACCAGAAGGAGTGCTTGTGGATGGGCACCTCCTTCTTCCGCATCAGGGGAAAGATCGCGCTGAGGCCCAGACGGTCGTCGATCCAGCGGAGAACCGCCCCCACCACCTTCCTCATGCGGACACGCTCACGACGATCTGATCGCCGCGCACGTTGACGTCATAGGGCGGGAGCGGACGGGGCGGGGGGCCCTCGATGTTGCGGCCGCTCTGGTCGTAGTGGCCATTGTGGCAGGCACACCAGATCTGATGCAGGTCGTCGCGGTACTGCACGGTGCAGTCCAGATGCGTGCACCGTGCGGAAAAAGCGCGCAACTCCCCCGAGTCTGTGCGGATCAGGATGCCCGGCTTGCTGCCGAACCTGAAGATGCGGCCCGAGTTGTTGGGCAACTCGGCCGGGGTGAAGGGCAGGACCACGGAGCTCACGGCCGACTCCGCCACCTTGGGCGGGACGATGTAGCGCGTCACCGGATAGAGCACCGCAGCGAGAAGGCCCCCGACGCTCGTCCCGAGCAGCCAGTTGACGAAGCGCTTGCGGGTAAGCCCGCGTGGGCGCTCGCCGGAAGGGCCCCCCGCCGATCCCGCTCCTTGAGTCACCATCTCTACCGGTCTCCTTTCTTTCCGCCGGGGTTCCGAGCGGCGTACGCGCCAACGTTGCGGCGTGCGGCAGCGAGCTCGTTCCGCTCCACGTGCAGGAGCTTCGCGAGTGTCTCGAAGAACACGACCTCGTGGTGTGCGAGGTCGTCATCGGAGTACACGAGCAGCCATATCTCCTCGAGAAGGGCGCGCATCTGCTCTTGGGTGTACGTCTCGGCGATCAGCGCGGAGAGGCGGCCGTTCTCCACGTGCTCCGTTCGAATCCGCTCTACCAGGGCGAGGAGTCGGTCGGCGGTGTTGGGAGCGAGCCCGTACGCGCGCTCCACGAGCGACGCCAGGTGTCGCCGCTCCTCGTCGGGCAATGAGGTTGCGGCCTCCAGGAGCGCCGCGCTCGCTGCGAGGCGGAGGTGCTCTCCGGTGGGCAGAGATCGATCACCGGCCTTCAGCTCCTGCTCGAAGTAGGCTCTGCACGCGCTCAGCACCTCCTCCGCGCGCGCTTCGTTGTCGCGCATCTTCATGAAGATCGCGGCGATGAGCAGGAGGATGATCCCCGCCGAGATCGCCAGACCCACACGCCGGAAGCTGTGCTCCTCCATGGCCGCGTCGCCCTGCTGCAGGCCGGCCGTGGTCACCGCGAGCCCAGCGTCCACCTCGGTCTTGACCGGATCCAGGTGGAACGAGTGGATCGCGGCCCGCGCCTTGGTGATGTCGGTGTTCACGTTGTCGAGCTCGAAGAGATCCTGACTCACCTCCATCCCCGCATCGCGGGCCTCGAGCAGGATCTTTCGGCTCGCGTCGGCGGAGACGGTGAGCGAGTCGAGCAGCCCCTCCATCGTCGGGAACACTTGGGCGTTCGGGTCACCGGGGCTGTGGCACGTCGAGCAGACCTCCTCCGCGCGCACCCCGAGGTTCGCGTCGGAGGTCTTCTGGATCGCGTGGTGATCGTGGCAGGTGGCGCAGCCGGGCAGATCGGCCTGCTCGAACTCGGGCCGGTGGCCGCTGCCGTCGAAGAAGTCGCCCTGGACGGCGTGGCACTGCCCGCACACGTACCGGACCGACCCCACACCCGGAGGGGTGGCGCCGTGGTTACCGTGGCAGTCGTTGCACACAGGCGCGGACAGATCGCCCTGATCGAAGATCAGGCGGCCGTGCACGCTGTTCCGGTACTTCTCGAGCTGGTCGGTCGGGAGGCCGTGGCGCGTCATCCGTTGCGGGTCCGAGTGGCACGCACCGCACGTCTCGGGGACGTTCAGCGGGTACGTGCTCGCCGCCGGGTCCGACGGCGGTCGGATCCGGTGGACCTTGTGGCAGTCCGCACAGGTCGCGACGTCCGGATCGTCGAACCCTCTCAGCCGCTGGCCGTGGTCCGAGGTCCAGTACTCCGTGACCTGGTCGACCCGGATGCTCGGGTTGTACTGGCGCATGAACTCGGCGTCGGAGTGGCATCGTCCGCAAAGCGCCGGAATGTCCCTGCGGTCCGGGGCGTGCAGGAACCCCATCGCCGGGTCCAGGCTTCCGTGGCTTTCGGGACCGTGGCAGTCCAGACAGCCGAACCCCTTCTCGGCGTGGATGTCGGACGGAAAATCCCGGGCCGGGGCAGCGAGCCGGTCATCGTCCAGCCCGAGGTGGCATTGCACGCACGCCTCGGAGGTGGGTGGGGACTGGGCCCGCAGCGGCGCGGCGGACGCGCCCACGAGGCAGGCGAAAGCGGCGATGTGGGGCCCGAGACTCAGATGCCGACGGATCATGGCGCACCCCCCGGGATGCTGCGGTGGCACGGCAGACAGCTGAGGCGCCCCACGTCCCCGAGCCGCGACGGGTCGAAGCCTGGCCCGTGCGGGTTGATGCCCGGTCCCTCCAAGGCTCCGTGGCACTGCAGACAGTCGGATTGCGAGTGACAGGTCACGCATCCGTTCAGCCCCTGTCTGGCGGCCTGCCCGTGCGCGACCACCCAGAACGGGTTCGCGTCGTGGAAGGCCCCGCTGCGCCCATCCCGCGGGGCGAGGCCCGAGGCTCCGTGACAGGCGCGGCAGAAGACCTCCTGGCTGTGGCACGACGTGCACTCGACTTCGGAGGCGTACGCGTCCGTCCCGTGTCGGTCGACGAAGTCGGGGGGATGGAAGCTCGGCGTGGAAGCGCCCGCGTGGCACTCCGAGCAGAATCCCTGGGCGTGGCAGCTCGAGCAGTTCGAGCCTCCGGCCGCAGCGTCGATTCCGTGGCGAGTCTGGAAGCCGAAGGGATGGACCTGGGCCCTGGCCGTGCTCGGGATCTGCACCCCGCGCGGGTCATCGCTGGACAGAGGCGGCAACGACGCGAGGACCGCCAGGCTCCCCGCGTGACATGTCGCACAGCTCGACCTCGAGTGGCAGTTCGCGCACGTGGCCGTGCTCTGGAGGGCCGTCGTCCCGTGGTTCCAGCGCCAGGCTCTCGCGTCGTCGTGCGATGGCGGGGTCGGGTAGTGGGGCGGTAGCCCGGCAACGTTCTCCGCGACCCGCGGGTCCGGGGGAAGCGCCTGGATCGCGGCTACTTCGTTCCCGTTCATGTGACAGCGCGTGCAGCTTTCACGGGCGTGGCAGACCGCGCATGTAGCCGCGGCCCGCTCGGGAGTCGGGCCGTGCGAGGACAGGAAGCCGGTGGTGTCGTGCCAGGCGGGTTTCGGAAACGCGGCCACGGCCGCGGCGGACAGGCCTGTGGCCTGGGACAGGGGGACGTGGCACTGGAGGCAGTCCCGGTCGGCGTCCAGGTGCGAGTTCCCGGCGTGGCACATGAGGCAGGCGTCGGGCTGCGGAGGGCCCACCGCCATGCGACCGCTCTCGTCCGGTAGCTGGTGGCACAGAGAGCACGCGGCCTGTGGATCGCTGTCGTCGCCGGTGATGCTGAAGTGCGCCGGGTGGGAGAAGCTCATGTTGCTCGGAGGCGGCGCGGTGAGGTGCGTCCAGTTCACCCTCCGGACAACGTTGCCGTCGTGACAGCCGGCACAGGCGTTCGTTTGGGGGTAGATCGAATCGGTGACGCCCGAGGCCACGCCCTGGTGGCAGCCCAGACAGGACGGGAAGAGCCCCTCGTGCCGGGCGTGCGGGAACGTGTCGCGCTCCTGGCCCGCGACCCAGGCGACCGCCACGAAGGCGCACATCAGCGCCCCGACCGACATGGGTACCGCCTTCCTCACGTTCATGGCTGCCTCCCCTGGACGGACGACAGACCCGGCTCGGGCCCGATCGTCCAGTCCAGGCGGACGGTCAGGCGGAGCTGACTCCAGTCGGGTACGGATCCGGTGTTGTCCGTGCGGTGGTGATACCACGCAGCCGAAGCGGACGCGTGCGTCCGCGGGCTGAGGGGAGCGGCCGCATCCGCGCCGAGCCCCCATACGACCCCCTCGGGCACACGGAACTCGTACGCCGTCTGGAATGCGGTGGCATTGAGGCCGACCTGTGCGCCGTCGCTGAATTGTCGGTGCACGCCGGCGGACGTGGACGACTTCGCGGATCCGAACCCGACGTCCGCGTGGTAGGAGCCCTCCAGCGTCCACAGCGGAGCGATGCTGAGGGCGCCGGAGAGACCGACGCGCCAGCCGTCGGTGCGGTATTCGCCGAAAGTCGTGCTGGTTCCCGCGTCGGGGTAGGTCCGATAGGCGGCCTGCGCCTCGATGCGTGCCGAGCGCCGCGCCAGACGCCAGGCGCCGGTGACGCCGGCCTCCTTGAATCCGACGGGGCTGAAGGCGCCCCAGATCGTCCACAGCTCGAAGAACGGCTTGTACGTGCGGGCCCAGGCGGTGAGGGCGAGCGCCTGGGATGCGTCCCAGCGGAGGCGGACGAGCGACTCGTTGAGCTCACGAGTAGCCAGGTCCGCCTTGAGGGACGCGTCCACCTGCCCCCACCCGGTCCGGTAGAGGCCGTCCGCGGCGAATCGTTCTGAATAGAGTGCCGAGGAGTCCGCACGGAACTCCCGCTGGTACTGGACGGCGAGGCTGCGGCCCGGAGCGGCCCGGTAGGAGACCTGCGATCCGAGGAGCCAGGCGCGCTCGTCGGGCGCCAGCGATTCGAGGGCCGCGACCGCGCCGCTCGTGATCGACTCGTTCAGGCCCCTCACGAGGCTCTTTCCACCGTAGGCCTGGATGGTGACCCCGGCGCCGGGGCGCACGAGGGCCGACGCGCCGTCGAAGTTGTAGTAGCCGAGCCCGGCGACGGCCCACTGTCGACCGGCACGCACGCGGAAGCGCGTCCGATCGAGCTCGGCGTAGGCGACGAGGGCGTCGAATCGATCGGCCTCCCGAGGCCACACGGAGTCCGCGCCGGCCAGGACGCCCCTGCCGCGGAGCTGCGCGTAGATCCGGACACCGCGCCCGAAGCCCCATGCGCTGATATTCAGGTCCTGTACGACCGGAACCGTGGAGACCGGGTCGGCGGAACGGATGAAGCGGCAGACCGGATCCCCCGTCAGGCACTGAACGACGTTCCCGTCGGGAGCAGGGCGAAGCAAGCCGTCCCCGGGAACCTCGGTGGCCGGGATGCTGTCCCGGATCCAGGTTCCGACCTCCACGTACCGGAAGATTGTCGTGCCCCCGACCCGGACCGTCTGGGCACCCGCGCCGACGGGTGTGAGCAAGAGGAGCAACAGGCCCGCACGAAGCCTCGTGGCGAGCGCGGTCATCGGACACTCCCTCCCGATTCGGGCCAATGGCAGGATCTGCAGTCTTTTCCCGGCTGGTGCTCGGTCCGATCGCGGTGGCAGACCAGGCAGGCCGCACGGGACTCCGGCAGGTCGGCGACGGCGGCCTGCGCGTGACATCCGCTGCCGGAGCAGCTCTCGTGTACGCTCAGGTCGTGCACGCCCGCGGGCGGTGCGGCGTGGCAGGAGGAGCAGTCGGCGTCGGGTCGGTGATGGTTCTGGTGACACGAGCCGCAGGCCCGGTCCGGCTTGAGGAGCGGCGGCTCCACGTGACAGGCGGCGCACTGCACGCTCCCGTGTCGTGCGTGGTCGAAGGGAAGAGAGATGGTGCGAGGTGTCCTCCACACGGTGAGCTCGAGGGTGCGCTCGACGGTCCTCGGCGGCACCGGCGCGTGGCAGGTGGAGCACCCGAACGTCTGCTGCGGGCCGTGGTGGCAGCTCTGGCACTCCTCGCGCGTCATCGTGCTGGTGGCGTCGCGGGTGAGCGGCGCGTGACACTCGCGACACCCAACGGCGGCGTGCGTCGCATGTCCCGGTATCGACCCGTGACAATTCCGGCAGGCCACCGTGGAGTGCGCCGTGTGGGGAAAACGCGAGGCCGGGCCCTGGCTCAGCGCGGGGGCGGACCGCACCGCCTCGGCTCGTGCCGTCACCGTTGCGCCGGTATCGGCGGTCGTGGCGGCCGCGGCCGCGCTCTGCTCGGCCGGGGGGTTCGCGTCGGGTGGCGCACCGCCGCCACACCCGGCGACGGCGGCGGCCAGGCACAACCCCAGCAGCGTCCGGGCGTTCTTCATCGTTCGAGCGTCCCTTTCGCCCCGGCGGTCGGAGCCGGTGACGGCCCGATCGCCTCGGCAGAAACGGGGTCGTGCGCTCAAGGCAGCACGCCCGGGATGTGGTCGAGGACCCCGGCCGAGCCGGCCTGGAGCCCGTAATCCAGCTCCATCTGCTTGATGGAGGCGGTGAGCAGGGCCTGCATCAGCAACGGGTTGTGCACGACGGACCCGGCCATGTCCGCCAATTGGGCGTTGAACCTGGCCCCTTCCGCGGTGGTGATCAAGCCGTCGCCCGCCCGGAACTCGCTCGCGGGCGCCTGCGCCAGGAGCGCGTTCAGATCCGCCGCCAGGCTGTCGACCACCTGGCGGTTGTAGTTGTAGAAGGTCTGGGCCGTGCTGGCGGAGAAGTGGCAGCCGGATCCCGCGCACGCCTGGAAGCTTCGCTGCGCCTGGTCGCAATCTCCCGTCGTGGGCAGGCCCTGCCCGTCCAGGCACGGGATCGCGGTGAAGAGGTGCCCCGTGGACCGGGAAGCGCCGTCACCGGTGGCCCCAATGCGCTCCATGTGGCAGGTGGCGCACAACCCGGGGTTGGCGCTCCCGTGCGGCATGATGAACTGCTGCGTGGGCGACATGAAGTCCGGCGGACGCCACCCCGCCTCACCCAGGAGCAGCGGACCCTGCGGCGAGTGCGGTCCGCGCGAGGACGACGGATCCGGCACGGAGCGGAGGTGATGGCACTTCATGCAGAGATTCGTCGCGACGTTCGGCACGTCGATCGGGTAGCGCAGATCGTGCTCGTTGGTCCCGTCGTGGGGATCGTGACACACCGCGCACACGATGGGAATCACGCCTTCCTGGTCCTGCTCCACGTACGGGGCGTCGACCCCCCAGGCGGCGAAGATCCCGCGTGTCTCGTGGCATTGCGTGCAGGAGGCGTCTTGCTGCGCGAAGTTCGTGGTGGTGGCGTGGCGCGACTGAGCCCACTCGTCCACGTAGGGGTATTGCGCGCCTCGATGGCATTCCCCACAGCCGTTGTCGAGGTCCACGCCTACCAGGATCGATGCCAAGGGTCGCGTGGCGTTCGGGTTCGTGACGTGCTCGAGACCCGGCCCGTGGCACGACTCGCATTGGACGTCCTCGTAGCGGGCATCGCGCGTGGCCACCCACCCGGCAGGGTCGTCGGTGGCGTTTCCCTTCCCGTCGACGGCATGGCATGCCTCGCAGGATTCCTGGGCCTGGCCACCGTCCTGCAGCGCGTTCCAGGCGTTGGCGTGCTTCGTGTTCGCCCATTCTTCGTACTTTCCGCCGTGACAGCCCCGGCACACCGGTGCCTTCCCTTCGACGTCGCTGTAACCCAGGAACCCCTCGGCCGCCGTGACCGGCTCCGTGTACAGGTCCCGTTGGACGAACACATCCTTCGTATCCACGCAGGCGGCCGTCAGCAGGCACACCGAGGTCAGCAACCGTGCGGATCGAAGAGATCCCATGACACCACCGCCTCTCACAAGTCGGGTTGGACGATCTTCTCGCTGGATGCCGGGCCGTCCCACACCGAGGTGAAGCGCCGGTGCAGGTAACGGAGGAGCACGACGATAATGGGGAGCGCGATCCAAATAGTCGACACCAGCGCCAGGATCAGAGCGCCGATTCCCGTGACCCTGAGGTCGGTCCCCCAGATCCCCGGGCGGTAGTGGACGAACGCTGCGGCGAGGGCCACGGCGGCTCCGACCAGGAGCAGCGTTCCGGGCCGGCTCTCCGGCCAACGGGCGAAGGCGGAGCAGAAGGCCTCCCACCCCTCCACGGCGGCCCAGCAGCACGCCGCCGTGCCCACGACCCACCCGACCAGGGTGACCAGGGTCGTGGTCCACACGTGCAGCGTGAGCACCGCTGGAGTCAGGGAAATCCATGCGGTGGCCACCCACGCCACCACGAGCGCAGGAACCGCGAGGAGAATCCCGGAACCGACCGCGGCGACGGCGGCCTGACCCGCCACCCCCTCCGCCCGGCCCAGGTAGGCCAGGACGGATCCGTGGATCAGGCCGCCGACGGCCCCGACGAGAAAGAGGACAGGAGCCAGCGGGAGGAGGCCCTGCGCCATCTCGGGGCTGCCGAGGGCGGCCAGGCCGACCAGAAGGCCCCCGGTGGTGATCCCCCCCGCAACGGACCACGAGATGACGACTCTTCTGCTACGCGCCGTCCTTCCCAGGAAGGCTCTGTGAGCTGCACGCGAGATGGATCTCTTCGCCTCGGTCATGGCTTGCCCCCGGGTCTGGACTGAACGGGCGCACCACTCCCATTGGCGTTCCGGGTTGAAGCTCCATCCTGCTATGGTGAATGCCATTCGGCGCCCGAAAGCGAGTGTAGACCCACCTCATGCGTTGTCGAGCGATCATGCCGCGGTCCGGGACCGAGCGCCCACAGGGTCCGCCGATCCACGTCGCCCCCCCCGACAACAGCCACGCTCAGTCTAGTCGGAGGTCTGGCGAGCCGCTGTAGTACGAAGGTTTAAAAGATTGTAGGGAGTCCCCCTACCTCCGACCTCCGTAGTGGCACGGACGGGCGAACGACAGACGCCGCGTGCTCGATGGCCGAGCCGTCAGCGTACCACGAAGGTCACGGTGTCCGTAACCCAAGGCTGCAGCGGGACATGGAGGCCGTTCGCGACTACCGCGATCAGGCGATGCTCGCCGGGTGGAACGTCGGTGAAGACATACTCGGTGGCCCCCGTGCCCAGGTGCACCACATGACCGGGAATCGAGGGGACCACCTCCCCCGGCTGGCCCAGGTCCTGATCGAGATAGAGGTGGTGATGGCCCGTCCCCGGCGTAGTGTCTCCTGCGGGGACGATCCGCACGCCGGATGCCGCGAGGCGCACCACCACCGAGTCGCCGGAGACAGTGTCCCCGTCGGTGGGAGCGAGGATGGTGACGGAGGCCGTCTGCTGCGGAGTCGGGCTCGCGGCCGGCACGGAGGTCTCGGTGCGCGAGGCCGGCTCGTCACCGCCGCAGGCGGCCGCGAGGACCAGCGCGACGACACCGACTCGAACGAAGGAAGGCGTGGGCATGGTGGACTCCTGGCTTGGAGTGGAAGGGTCGGCCATGGAGACCCTCGGGTCGTTCCGCAGTTCCGCCGCTGCCAGCGTCCGATTGCGTAACACGGACGATGAGCGGAAATTGCATTTCTGAAGGCTGTTCGCTCGACATCCCCCCACGATACCCGACAACGCTCTTTCATGGCAGCGTTACCCCGGTGGTTCACCAGGAAGCCTGAGTCCGTCTCACGGGCGCAGCTCCCACGGAACTGGCAAAAGGAGCTCGAGGCCCTCGAGGAGGAGGCGGAGCGCGCTTCCCGTGCCTTCCGGGGAACGCCCCTGAACAAGGCCGGGGACCTGTGCTTGCGCGCCGGCGACCGGGCCCGCGCCCTCGATTACTACGGACGGGCCATCGACGTCCTCCTCGAGGACAGCCAGCGGGAGGCGGCGCGCGGCGTGGCGAACAAGATCATCCGCGTTCATCCTCAGGCCGTGAGGACGCTGTGCACCCTCACCTGGCTCGACCTGGCCTCACGGCACATGGCGACTGCGCTGCTCCACCTGCGCGACTACGTGGAGGCGGCCAAGCGCGCCGGCCAGGAGGCCATCACGGGGGACCAGATCTATCAGATGGCCAGGGTCACGCCGCAGGACGAGTTCCTCGGAGCCGTCGCGGACTCGCTGGACCAGCTGGGCTTCGCCGATCGGGCCTCCGAGGTTCGACAGTGGGCGGGGGGAGAAGGCTCCCCCGACGTGCTCACCGACCCCGACGGCCTGGCCGAGCACTGCCTGCTGGCCGCTGTCGGCGTGAACATGCGCAAGAGTCGATGACGGCTTCGACGGCGCGCACGGTCGCATGAGCCTCATGCGGCGCAAGCCCGTCGACGTCCTCCAGGCGGAGTCCACCGCCACCGGCGAGGGCACGCTCAAGCGCACGCTCGGACCGTGGTCGGTGACCTTCCTCGGCGTCGGCGCCGTCATCGGCGCGGGGATCTTCACCGCCACCGGGTCGGCCATCGCGGGCGGTTCCCAACACCTCGGGGCGGGACCGGCGATCGTGGTGTCGATGGTGATCACGGCGATCGCCTGCGGCTTCGCTGCCCTGTGCTACGCCGAGTTCGCCGCGATGGTGCCGGTCGCCGGATCCGCCTACACGTACGCGTACGCGTCGCTCGGCGAGCTGGTGGCCTGGATCATCGGGTGGGACCTGATCATCGAGTACGCCATCGGCAACGTGGCGGTGGCGATCTCCTGGTCCGGCTACTTCGTGGATCTCCTCGACTCGCTCGGACTCCGCCTCCCGGCGTGGATGGCCATCGACTACCGGACGGCGCATCAACTCGCCCTGTCCACGGAGCCACTGAGCCGTCTGAACACGTACCTGGCCACCGCGGTCGAGACGGCGCCGCACGTCGCCGGCGTGCCGATCGTGTTCAACCTCCCGTCGGTGGCGATCGTCGCGCTCATCACGATCCTGCTCGTGCGGGGGGTGAAGGAATCGGCGCGGTTCAACACCGCGATGGTGATCCTGAAGCTGGGGATCATCGGCTTCTTCATCGTCATCGGCTTCGTGTTCTACCACCCGGAGAACCTGACCGCGTTCGGCGGCTTCGCACCGAACGGGTGGGAGGGGATCGGCACGGCCGCGGCGATCGTGTTCTTCGCCTACATCGGCTTCGACGCCGTGTCGACGGCCGCCGAGGAAACCGAGAATCCCCAGAAGAACATGCCCTTCGGGATCCTCATGAGCCTGGCGATCTGCACGGTCGTCTACGTGCTGGTCGCGATCACGATGACCGGGATGGCTCCCTGGAACCGCCTGGGAACCGCGGAGCCCATGCTCACGGCGCTCGAGCTCTCCGGTGGTGGGGCGGGACTGATCAGCGTGGCGCGCCTCATCGTGGGCGTCGGCGCGGTGGTGGCGATGACGTCGGTGCTCCTGGTGTTCCAGTACGGCCAGCCCCGCATCTTCTTCTCGATGGCGCGGGACGGATTGTTGCCGCCGTGGGCCGCGAAGGTCCACCCTCGCTTCAGGACGCCACACGTCACGACGATCCTCACCGGCTTGTTCGTCGGCGGGCTGTCGGCGTTCGCGAACATCAACGAGATGGTGGAGCTCACCAACATCGGGACGCTGTTCGCCTTCGTGCTCGTCTCCATCGGGGTGCTCGTGCTGCGGTACCGGGACCCCGACCGCGAGCGCCCCTTCAGGGCGCCGGGCTCACCGGTCACCGAGATCCTCTCCGTGCTGGCGTGCGCCTATCTCATGGTGCAGCTGCCCCGGGTCACGTGGATCCGCTTCGTCGTGTGGCTGGTCATCGGGGGAGTGATCTACTGGAGCTACGGAATGCGGCGCAGCCGGCTGGCCGGGGAGATGGCCGGGCAGGTCTGAGGTTCGGCCGTCCCGGTCCAAGGAGCCACGGATGAGCCTCGAGCTCCAGGTCAGGCCGCGCACCCAGGCGACACCCATGTCGTGCTGGTGGGCCTCCACGGCCACGGTCCTCGAGTACTACGACCGCTACTACTCGTATCCGTGGGAGTTTCGCACCCAGTTTCGCAGGCCCCGGTGGCGGTACGGGAGCGGCGCGCTCGACCACGTGCTTCCCCCTCCGGACTATCCCTCGATCGACGAGGCGATGGAGCGCGACCCGACGCTCCACGAGGTCCTGGACCCGCGGGACATCGCGCCGTGGATGTGGTACGAGCTGGGCCTGCCCAACACCGCACACGGGCTACGACGCTTTTGCGACATCACCGGCTTCCGGGGGGTCCAGGAGTGCCCGGCCTACGGCGCGTGGACGGTGGACGACGTCGAGCACGTCCTGCGCACCAAGGGGCTGTTCGTCTTCTTCGGGTTCTGGAACGGATACCCCCACGCGATCGTGGTCTGCGGCGCCCACCAGGACGCGGGGATGGTGGCCTTCATGGACCCGGCTCAGGGCTTCGTCCACAGCGAGGCGCTGGCGACGTTCAACGGCCGGATGAGGCGCATGACCATCGGCCCGGACGCGATCGGCTACAACCCGGTCCACTGTCCGACCTCCCAACCCGTGAGGGCGACCGTCGGATAGCAGGTCGCTTCCCGCGGGGCGTCCCCTTCCCGCCGCCGTGTGCACGATCCGCGCGTTCGCGCGTCCTCCATTCCAGAAGGGCCCCGGAGCCCGGAACGGCTCTCGAGCACACGGAGGTCACGATGCGCGCACTCGTTTCGCTGGCGGCGGTGCTGACCGCGCTGGTCGTCCCGTCCGCCACAGGGCTTCATGCCGGGAAGGCCGAGGCGACCCCGCAGGACCCGGCCCGTCTCCGCTCCTCGGGATCGGACCGCGAGTCGGTCTCCATCACCGTCTACAACCAGAACTTCGGACTCGTCCGCGAGATCCGGAGGATGGAACTGCCAGGTGGACCGCTGGCGCTGGAGTACGGCGACGTCGCGGCCCGCATCCAGCCGGAGACCGTGCACATCCGGCCTCTCGACGCAGGGCGCCTGGACGTGCTGGAGCAGAACTACCAGTACGACCTCCTGAGTCCCCAGAAGCTCCTCGAGAAGTACGTGGGACGCACGGTCACGGTCTACCGCACGAACCCGGTCTCCGGCGTCGAGGAGGCGGAGGAGGCCGATGTCCTGTCCGTGAACGGTGGGCCCATCCTGCGCATCGGGGACGAGATCACTTTCAACTACCCGGGCCGCTTCGGATTTCCCGAGGTGCCCGACAACCTCATCGCGGAGCCGACGCTGCTCTGGCGGCTGGACGGCACCGGCGGCCGTCGTCGGGTCGAGGTGTCGTATCTCACCAATGACCTGAACTGGAAGTCCGACTACGTGATGGTCCTGGGAGAGGACGACGACGAGGCCGACCTGACCGGCTGGGTCACACTCACCAACCAGAGCGGCACGCGCTACGACGGTGCCCGTCTGCAGCTCGTGGCCGGCGACGTGCAGCGGGTGTCCAACGTGGAGGGCCAGGTGCGCGCGAAGATGATGGCCGACGCCCTCGCCGCTCGCGAGGCGCCGGCCTTCAGCGAGCAGGCGTTCTTCGAGTACCACCTGTACACGCTCGACCGTCCCGCGGACGTGCTGAACAACGAGCAGAAGCAGCTGACGCTCCTGGAGGCGACGGGCTTCGAGGTGCAGAAACGTCTGATCTTCTCGGGGGCGACCCCCTACTACCGGGGCTCGTACGGCCAGGTGGCGTCCAACCAGAAGGTGGGCGTGTACCTCGACTTCGTGAACTCCGAGCGGGCAGGACTCGGCATGCCGCTGCCGAAGGGCACCGTGCGCGTTTACAAGCGCGACGCGTCCGGCGGCCAGCAGTTCATCGGAGAGGACCTGATCGACCACACGCCCCGGGACGAGAAGGTCCGGATCAAGATGGGCGAGGCGTTCGACGTCGTTGGCGACCGCCGTCAGATGGACTACACGGTGATCTCGAGCTGCGTCTCGGAGAGCTCCTGGCGCGTGGACCTCCGAAACCACAAGGACGAGGACGTTGAGATCACGCTCGTGGAGCCGGTGGGCGGCGACTGGGAGATCCTGTCGTCCACGCTGCCGTGGGCAAAGCTGGACGCGTGGACGTTCACACTCCAGCCGCGCGTGCGTGCGCACGGCGAGACCCGGGTGGAATACCGCGTGCGCGTGCGCTGGTGCTGACGCTCGAGCGCCAGCCATGAACGACCTATTTCTTGAGCTGGACGGCGTCCCGGGCGAGCTTCACGACGTCGGTGGGCCCGATGAAGATCACGCGGTCGGCCACTTCGATCCTCGTGTCACCCCGAGGCACGACGAAGTCGTCGCCCCGGATCACGGCGGCGACGACGCATTGCTTCGGGAGATCGATGTCCCGGATGAGCTCGCCTGCGACGCGCGCTCCTTCGGCGATGGTCACGCCGAGCAGGCTGGCGACCCCCTTGCCGATCTCGAGGAGCTGCGCCACGCCCGGCCTGTCCAGGAAGTTCTCCACCATCGCCGCGGTGGCCCACGGCGCGCTGATGGCCACCACGCCGTTCTCTTCAAGCAGGGAAAGGTAGTCCGGGTCCTGTACGATGGCCATCACTCGGGGCATGCCCAGGCGCTTGGCCTGCAGGGCCACGATGACGTTCCTGCCGTCGTCTTCCGCCGCGGCCACGGCGATGTCGACGTTGTCCACGCCGACCTGCCGGAGCACCTCCTCCTTGCTTCCGTCACCCTGGTAGATCGGCACGTTGAAGCGCCGCTCCAGCTCCTGACAGAGCTCCTCGTCCTCCTCGATGAAGGTGACCTGGTGCTCTGCGGTACGAAACAGGAGCCGGTACTCGTCCCGGGCCAGGAGCCTGGTGGCGATGTTCTGTCCCTGCCTTCCTCCATCGATGATCAACACACGCATACGCTGCCTCCTCCTGGCGGCGACCAGCAGCTTGAACCGCGCCCAAGCGGTGGACATGTCGCGGACCTGCGGGCGGTTGGCGGGGCGGGCCAGGTAGACCGCGGCCCCCGCGATCGTGAGGCCGCCTCCGAGCAGGAAGCTCCGGACCTCCAGAGCGGGAACGAACAACCAGCACGAGAGCACACCCAGAATGGGCACCCACGGGTAGAACGGGACCCTGAAGGGCCGGCGCAGGTTGGGCATGCGCCTATGCAGCGCGATCACCGCGAAGTTGACGATTCCCAACCCCATCAAGTAGCCGAAGTCGCTTATCGACGCGACGAACCTCACGATGCCCGACGAGCTGAACACGATCACGACGAGGGCACAGGTGAGGAGTGATACGTGCGGGGTTCGAAAACGCCGGTGAAGCTGCGCGAACACTCTCGGAAAGTGTCCGTCGCGCCCGAGCGCATAGAGCACCCGGGCGCTGGCGCCCAGGGTCACGCTGAAGGCCGACAGGCTCGCCATGATCGTCGCGATGATGGCGGCGAAGCGGCCCCAGGGGCCGAACAGCCGATCGGCGGTAAAGATGAAGGGGACCTCGCTGGTGGCGAGCTCGGTGTAGTGCACCGAGCCCATCATGACCCCCACGACGAACACGTAGATCGCGGTGCCCACGCCCAGCGTGATGAGGATGGCTCGAGGAATGACCTTGCCGGGGTTGATGATCTCTTCGGCCGCGACCGTGATCAGCTCGAAGCCCACGTACGAGATGTAGATCAACGCCATCGCCGGAATGAACGGGGCGTAGCCCATCGGAGCGAGGGGCCGAAGGTTGACCGGTTCCACGCGTGCCATGGCGAGCGCGGCGACGCCCAGGAGAACCGCGAGCTCCACCAGGTTCATGATCGTGATGAGCTTAACGGCTTCGGACATCCCCCACAGGTTGATCGCGCCGAACACCAGGGTCGTGAGCACGGAGAGCAGGACGATGCTTCCCTGCGGCCAGAAATACGCGCGGATCGTGAGCGCGAAGATCATGGCGTACATCGCGCACGCGAGGGTGTTGCCGATCCAGAAGAACCAGCCGGTGAAGAAGGCCAGCGGGCGCGGCAGGGTGCGGTGGGTGAAGGAGTAGCCACCACCGGCGAGGGGAATCGCCGCACCCAGCTCGCTGTAGTTCAGCGCGGTGAAGACCGTCATCAGCCCCATCGCCAGGTAGGCAAGGATGCCGAGGGGACCGACGGTTTGCGCCAGCTCGCCGGGCAGGGCGAAGATGCCCGGCCCCATCATGGCGCCGATGCCGATCATGACCGCCATGAAGAGGCCGATGTTGCGCTTGAACTCGACCCGTTCGGCCATTCGGGCTCCTTCGGCCAACGAACGTCGACTAGGACATGCGTTCCCGGATGTCCGCCTCGATCTGGGGGGCGAAGCGCGCGTCGAGCGAATGCGCGGTCACCTCGAGCACATAACTCTGTTCGGTCTCCGCCTGGAGCCGGACTTCCGGAAGCCGCGTCGTCGAGGCCCACGGCGAAACCAGCGCGGCCGCGGGAATCTCTTCGAGGACGCGCTCGATCGGCCGTGTGCGCGGCACCGTGATCGTGAAGCGGTGCGAACGGCTCGCGGCCGCACCCTCCCCGAGACGAATCGGGTGCCTCGCCACGTTCCGCCAGGGAAGGCGAATGGTCGCTCCGTCGTCGGCCTCGATCTCGAGCGATCGGTAGCCCAACCTGGCGATCCGGCCCGCGGCGCCTGCCGTGACGAGTCTGCGGCCGCGCTCGACGCCGCCCTCCATGCGCAGCAGCGCACCCGCGACGAAGTCCTCGATGGCCGTCCGGGCGGTCCACGCGAGGGCGAGGAACAGCACGGTCCACCCGAACCCTACCCAGGTCGTCCGGCCGTCGACCAGCCTGGCGAAGATCCAGACGGCCGCGCTCACCGCCGTGAGCAGCTCGATGGGCGGTACGAGCCCACGCTGTACGAATCGTCGCGCCCGGCGGGAGGGCAGATACGGCTCGAGCCTGCGCAGCAGGAAGACCACCGCGACGAGCGCGAGGAGGGGCACGAGCCGGGCGACCGTCGACGTGAACTCGATCACAACAGTCCCTCCTGCGTGAGGAACCGTACGAAGTGCGGGCGCGCGAAGCGGTCGATCTGGTACGCGCCACCCGCTCGCTGCACGAGGAGTCCACAGCTCTCCAGCACCCGCATCTCCCGGGCGAGCACGGCGCGGTCCAGTCGAGTGATGCGGACGAGCCGGTCTTGCGTGGCACGATCATGGATCGCGAGCTGCACGCCGATCATGCGCTGGATGGGGCCGAGATCCGAGAAGGGTTCGAGCCGTGGCCGCCGGGGCGTCACGACGTGGACCGTGTCGTCTTCGACCTCGCGGATCGAAGTGATCCACGCGCTGAGGGCGGCGCCGACGTTGCCGTTGCAGTAGCCGAAGAGCGCGTCGAAGAAACGGGCGATCCGCCAATCAGAGAGCGCTTCATCCGGCCGGCCGTCGATCGTGAAGCCGAGCCCGCCGGCGCCGGCCCGTAGCAGGACCAGCTCCTTCAGCTCACGCGCGTGGAACGGCTCGCACTCGATCAGTTTGAGGATCCGGTCGTCCATCGGCTGGATCCGGTTCATCAGGCGGAAGGCGTGGATGTTCGCGTTGACGATGAACAGGCACCGGTCGTCGAAGCGCTCCATCAGTCCGATGATGATGTCGAGCACCGCGTTCCCGCCGGGGCTGCGCTCCCACCAGAGGCCGAGGTCGTGGAGGACGAGTGCCGATCCCGCGGGCATCCGGGCGATCATCCTCGGTGCGTCTTCACGCGGCATCCGGAGCGCCGTGGCCAGGCGGAGCTCGAAGTTGTCGGGGTCGATGGACCCGCCCTCGACGGGATCGAGCCGGAAGACGGTACCACGCGGGAAGAGGCGCCGCGTCAGCATGGTCGACAGGGTGGCCCGCCCGTGGCCGTGCTCGGCGACGATGAAGAGAGCGCCGCGCTTGCCCCTGCGGTGCGCCTGCACGGCCGCTTCGGCCTCGGCCAACTCGGCTTCGAAACCGCTGGTATCTCCCGAAACCGCCGCGCCGCCGAGAAACAGCTGACGGTAGAACGTGGGTAGCGTTTCGAGCACATCGGCTCGCGGTGAGACGCTCTTCACGAGTCGCCCGACACGGAGTCCCGGGCCGCGGCCCTCCAGTCCCTCGCGCTCCAGGCGGCGCGCCAGCAGAACACCCTCGCTCCGTCGGTAGGCCAGCCCGGTCGCCTGCTCCGCGAACAAGCGGCCCGCGCGCCGACCCAGGCGCGTCAGACCGCCGACGAGCCCGCGCCCCCGCTCGCTCCGGACGTACTGCTGCAGACGCCCGGCGACGCGGCCGAAGCTGAACGGGTCCATGCGCGCGACCAACCCCTGGAAGTGGCGGTGGACGGCCTCGTCGAAGGACGCGCCGGCTTCGCGCAGACGGCCGACCTCCCGCTCGATCCTCTCCATCCCGCTCCGTACGATCACGTCGAAGCCGGTCCCACCGCCGACGGCGCGAGCGGAGTCCTCGGGGGCGCGCAGCTCGAAGGCCGCCAGTTGGGCGACCTCGCGGCAGACGTCGGCGGAGGCCTCGACCTCGTCGAGCGCGCGCGTCGTTTCATCGAGCAGCGGCGCAAGCACCTCGGTTCGGACCAGGTACTCGAAGACCTCGCGAACCGGAAGCTCCGTGGCGCCGACCTCTTCCGGGCGCCCTTCGGCGAGGAAGGTATCCGTTTCGGCGCTGATGACCGCGAGCGACGACGGGAGTGCGACGGCGTGGGCGTCGAACCGTTCGGCGAGCCCCGCGAGCAACGACGGGGCACCCAGAGCAAGGTGATAGTGCACCGCGGTCTCGACCTCGGCGGCGGAGTCGGGGTCGAGCGCACCTCGCACCTGGTGAAGAACGCTTCCAAGGCGTTCGAGCCTTCTGATGGTGGGCTCGAAGATGGCCTCCTGGAGCCGGGAGCGGGTGAGGGCGGCTTCCCGGTGAACGCGGTCGCGGGCGAGCGCGAGCCCGAGGCCGAGCGTCGAGCCGTTCAGGAGCAGCTCGAGTGCGGCCGGCAGGGCATCGACGGACTCCTCGATCCTCACCGACTCGGTCCGGGCCGCGGCCTCCATGGACCGGGCCTCACGTTCGGCCCGGCGCCTCTGCGGTGCGGATGCCTCGCGAGCGAAGGAGACGACCGCGCCGACGGCCTGCGTGTCGATCTCGCGGGCAATCCGGTCCTCCTCGTCCGCGGACTGCCTGAGGGCGTCCTCGATCTCGTCACGCGGCGTGTCCTCCTGCACGGATGCCCCCCGCACGGCGGTCGAGCTGCCGGACTCCCGCATCCGCTCCAACGCCGCGCGCGCGGGTATCGCGGTCTCCAGCCAACGCTGCGTGACGGCCGCGCTCTGTACCGCGGCGGCGGACACCGATTGGCGGAGAGCGGCGCGCGCTCGCGTCCCGAACGTCCAGAGCTGGGCTTCGAGCAGCATCCTCGCCCGCGCGCGGTGTCCCGCCTTCCGGCGGAACAGGCCTCCGCTGCCCGTGGGAGGCATGCCTACCGGATCGGGGTCGGGCACCACATCGAGCCGATCCGGCACCTGATGCAGCCGGGCGGCCACCGCGGCCGCGAGCCGGTCGCCGAACCCCGTGAGGAGCGCGGCCCGGGCGGAGGCTCCCTCCGTACGCTCCCGCTCGATCCGTTCGAGCGCGCTCCGGACGAGGTCGTCGCGCGACCGCAGCGCCTCGTCGCCGGCGGACATAGCGCCGTCCTTCCCCGCCGCGGTGAGGTCGGCGAGCGCACGGGCGGTGAGGTCCCCGACGTCGCTCACGAACGCACGGTCGATCTCGAAGATCCGGTGCACGAACTCCTCGAAGTCGGACTCCAGGTCGGCCCGCAGGTCGCGAAGTACCGCGCGGGCGACCACGGCCACGCTTTCCGGCGCTCCCATGTCGGTCTCGCCGAGGCGGGCCGACGCGTTGGGGGCCGAAACCTCCGTTTCGGGAGCGGGTGTCGGTGCGCGCAGCGCGGCGGCGGCGCGCACGAGCGGCTCCGCGAAGAACGAGGAGGCATGGGCGAGGACCACCGTGCCGAGGACGCCGACGATGGAGTTCGTGTCGGCGACGAACCGCGCCGGGTCTCCCTCGCGGAGGTCGGAGAGGCCGAGCACGGTCAGGTCCGCGTCGATGGACTCTCCGCGGATGATCTCCGGGAACGGTCGCCTCTCGGTCACGTTGTCGATGACCCGCACCTCGGCCTGCACCCGGTGCTCGTCCAGCACCCGCCCCATGTCGCGGAGGATGGAGGCATTGAACGCGGAGTCGTGATCGTTCACGGTGAGGAACCGGACCTCGGCATCCCGCCACTCGTCCGCGTTGCCGAGGAAGCGGATGAGCGCGAGGCCGAAGGAGACGTCGCTGCCCGCGAGTCGCCACCAGACGTCGATTCGCTGGCGTCGCCCCCAGCCGCGATCGGGGTCGAAGTCGACCAGCAGGATGTTGAGGTCGCCGTCCGCGAGGTGCTGGAGAAGCTCGGTGAACCGCTGCGGGTCCCGGGAGTTCCGGGCGTAGCCCATGATGACCGTGTTGGGCTCGATGCCGGCGAACCCGTAGTGATCGGCGATGTGGGCAATGCCGGAGTAGACGTCGGGAACCGGCACCTGCCGGGTGAACACGCCCCAGGACGGAAGCGCGCCGGAGGCCGCCACGGCGTCCTCTCCGGCGAGGGGTGACCGCTCCGGCGGCGGGGTCGACTCCGTCTCCACGAGGTTGAAGTTGGTGACGAGGCCGCGGGAGCCCGCCAGTTGGCGGGCGAACTCCACAAGGTGCGGCCGAGCCGCCAGGCTCCCGCTGAACAGAAGGACGTTCGGTCGCCAGTTGCGGCGGTGTGTGAGCCCGGCGTCGAGACGGAGCAGGGCCGAGCGGGCGAGCGAGGACCACACGCCCTCCCAGGTGTCGCCGGTCTCCAGGCGCAGCTGCCTGCGTGTGAGCAACAGGTAGAGTCCGCCGAGCAGCAGGGACGCGCCGAGCATCGCCAGGAAGTCGAGCTGGATCATCACGACGAAGCAGGCGATGGAACCGATGACCGCGACGAACCTGGGGACACGGAAGTCCGGGCGGAAATCCGGACTGACCCAACTCTCGATGGCCGCGGTCAGGTTGAGGAATCCGTACGTCGTGATGAAGAACATCGAGACGATGCGTGCGATGACGTCCAGCTCGCCGATCAGGATGCCGGCCTCGGCGATGAGGAACGCCGGCACCAACGCATGGCGCGGTTCGTTCTCCCGGCCGTACCCCATGCCGAACCAGTGGGGCGTGATGCCGTCGGTGGCGGTCGCCTGGAGGATGCGGGGCGCGCTGAGGATGCTGCCGAACGCGGACGAGATCGTGGCGCCCCAGATCCCGGCGATGACGAGGGGCGGGAAGAGGGCGATGTCGAGAAGCACGTTCGGATTGGCCGTCAACTGCTCACTGTCGACGGTGAACGCGAAGAACGTGGCCAGCCCGATGTAGGCGACGAGGCCGATGACGATCGCGGAGATCGTGCCCGCGGGAATCGCACGCTTCGGGTCCTTCAGGTCTCCGGACATCGAGACCCCCGCCTCGAAGCCGGTCACGGCCGGGAAGAAGATGCCGAACAGCACGATGAACGGAGCGGCGTCTGCGATGGGATGGAGCAGCGGCGCGGCGGGCGCGAACTCGTGACGGCCGAGGAGGATCGAGAGCAGCGATAGCGCGATGGCCGTCATGATGTAGAACTGCGTCTTGAGCGCCAGGGCGGTGCTGATCAGGGTGACGATCGTGACGCCGGTCAGCGCGAGCGTCCCGGCAATGCGGAGGGTGCCGATGTCCGCGGGCAGCCCCCAGTAACCGAGGAAGCTCTCCGAGAATCCGATCAGGTACAGGCTGACGCTGAAGGAGAGGCCGACGAAGAGCGCGAGGCCGAGCGTGCCGCCTACGGGCAGGCCCAGGCTGCGGGAGATGATGTAGTACGTGCCGCCGGCCTTGACCTTCTTGTCCGTGGCGATGGAAGAGACGCTCAGCCCCGTCGCCACGGAGATGATATGCGCGACGGCGATGATGCCCAGGGTCTGGAAGAGGCCTGCCTGCCCGACGATGTTGGGCAGCCGCAGGTACATGATGACCCCGAGGATCGTCAGGATCGACGGGGTGAAGACTCCGGCGAAGGCACCGAACTTCCTGACCTGGGCCATGGTTCGGCTTCTCTCCAGGGGGGGCTGGGTCCGGGCGCGGAGGGCTCGCGGAGGCCGGGGCGAGTGCTGGTCGGACGCCCACCGTGCCCCGCGAACTTGCGGGGTCGGCGCTGCCGGGAGCAAGTGGTGCGCGGGGAGGGCCGCCCCGATACCGCGTGATCGCCTTCCCGCCGCGATCATTGACTCGCCCCCCGTTCCGGGTCGGTATTGGCGCCCGTACCCCGGAAACCGGCATAGGTAGTCCCGGCGCTCGCCCGACTCCTCGCGGCGAGCGCCGTTTCACGTGTTCCGGCCCCCGCGGCCGAACGGAGCCCCCCAATGCGCACCCTGCCCCGCCTTCTCCTTCCCACCCTCGTGCTGGCTGCTACGGCCGGCAGTGTCCTCGCCCAGGGCATGCCCACCTCGCAGCCGGGCATCCTGACCATCATCGTCGAAGAGCTGAAGCCCGGCCTGGACGCCGACCACGAGGCCAACGAAGCCGGCTGGCCGGCCGCGTTCGCAAAGGTCAACTCGCCTTACTACTACATGGCGATCGAGTCGCTGACCGGCTCTCCCGAAGTGTGGTTCATGTCGCCCTATGCGTCGTTCGCGGCCGAGGGCGAGAACATGAAGGCGAACGCGTCGAATCAGGCGCTGTCGGCGGAGCAGGCACGGCTGTGGCGCGCGGACGGCCAGTATCTCGAGGGAAGCCACACATTCCAGGCCATGGCGCGGCCGGACCTGAGCTACGGCGCGTTCCCCGATCTGTCCATGGTCCGGTTCTACGAGATCACGACGATGCGGGTCCGACTCGGCCACGAGCAGGCCTGGGAGGCGGCCGCGAAGGTCTACATGGAGCAGGTCAAGCGGGCCGCGCCGGGGATGAGCTACCGCGTCTACCAGGTCACGGCCGGGATGCCCGGTAGCAACTACCTGATCTTCTCGACGGTCGACGACTACGCCGGGTTCGACAAGATGATGGCCGACGGCAACGCGATGTGGCAGGGGATGGCCGCCAAGGACATGGCGACGATGCAGCAGTCCATGACCAACGACTTCCAGACCGTGATCACGAACCGCTTCCGCGTCAGTCCGACGATGTCGTACGTAGCGCCGGAGACGAAGGCGAAGGACCCTGCCTTCTGGAGGAGGTAGACACACGACACGCCGTGGACGCGGGGGGCGTTCCCGGCCCCCGCGTCCACACACGGCCTACGGGATCCTGCGGACCACCTCGCGAAAGACATCGTCGGCCACGTTGGCGGCCAGCTCCGACAGCAGCCTCGTCTCGATCTCGGCGCGCCGCTGCCGCTGGGCCGCGAGGTCGAAGAGGAGTTGCTCGCCGCGGCTGAGCTCCAGGTCGCGCGGGTCGCCGCGGTACACCCCCCGCTCGAAGCGCCCGGCTTCGTTCGCGCGTGCGGTGGCGGACCCGATCTGGACGCCGCGCTCGTCGAAGAATGTGATGGTGGCCTCGATCGCGTAGCGCACCTGTCCCTGCTCGACGGAGTAGGAGGCCGGACGCCCCTGTCGGGTGCGCGTCGTGCGCGCGCTGCTCGTGACGTCGTGCTCGGTCGCCTCGAGCCGGGTGAGCTCCACCAGCGCGCCGAAATCCGCACCGATCGCGTCCAGGACCCGCCCGGGCCGGAAGGGCGTTCCCGGCGGCAGGAGGCGCCGGGTGGTCTGGCGCACCACCACCGGGTCGGCCACCGCCACGAAGAGAGGCGGCCTCCTCCAGTGATCGAGCTCGAGGACGTCCGAGAGCTGTCCTTCCAGGTCTGCCTCGGCGGCGGCCCGCACCTCGGCGGTGCTCCCCACCGGGAAGACCGCGAGCACGCGCAGGCCGTTGACGAGGGAGCGTTCCTGGAGATCCGTGGCCGCGTCGGCCACCTCGCGGGGAATCGGGGCGGGGAGCGCCAGCGCCTCTTCGGCACGCTCGTAGGCGGACCGGAAGCGTCCGTTGTCGGCGTCGGCGCCTGCCCAGGCAACGAGGAGGTCGGCTTCGGCGTCGAGGCTGGAGCGGGACTGCTCCGCGGACGGCTCGAAGTCCCTGCGGATGCGGAGATAGTCCTCCCGGGCGTCGCTCCAGCGTGCCTCCGCCCGCAAGGCGTCGGCGTCCTCCATGAGCTGGTCCACCGCCGCGTCGAAGGCGTCGCGCCGGACGGCGTCGTAGGTGTCGGGCACGGGGATCGACGCGCCCACGCTCCTCCCACGGGCCAGGAGCGCGTCCAGTCGCCGCACCTGGTCCCCTCCGCCCACCGGGTCTCCCGCCGCGGCCCGCTCGTCCGCCCTGTGCATCCCCTGGACGATCGCCGAGTCGCCTGCCACGTAGAGGCCGCGACGCGCCTCCTCCATGCGGGGGTCCTTCTCCAGCGCGTCGGCGTAGCGCAGCGCGGCACCGTACCAGTCCCCGCGCGCCTCGAGGTCGAGCCCCTGCTCCAGGCGCTTGCCCGCCGACGCACAGGCGGTGGCGGCGGCGAGCGCCGCCGCCACCGCCGTCCGGATCGCGACGACCCTACGAGCCGTCACTCACCACCGCGCCCTTCGTGTCCTTCAGGTGGATGTCCAGCCACGCCGTCCACCGCGCCCACAGGTCGAGGAGCGTCTCCTTCGCTGCCGGCCCGTGATCCTCGTAGGGATAGAGGTACATCGCCGCCTCCTTCCCGAGGCCATTGAGCGCATGGAACATCCGTGGCGTATGCGCCGGATCCGTGCCGACGTTCTGGTCGTGCAGCCCGTGGTACATCAGAAGCGCCCCCGTCAGCTCGTCGGCGTACATGAAGGGGGACATGGACAGGTAGACGTCCTTCGCGTCCCAGAGGAACCGGCGCTCGTTCTGGAACGCCAGCGGCGTGAACGTGCGGTTGTAGTTGCCGTCCCCCGCGATGCCCGCCTTGAAGAAGGGCGTGTGCACCATGGCGTTGGCGGTGGAGAACGCCCCGTAGGAATGGCCACCGATGCCCAGGTTCTGTCGGTCGACGAGCCCCCGACGATCCAGCTCGTCGATCACCGCGGCCAGGTTGTTGCGCAGGTCGTGCTCGTAGTGGTTGTTCATCTGGCCGGCCTTCCCGACGATGGGCGCGTCGGGCTCGACCACGGCGTAGCCCAGCCGGGCCAGGTACTGCATGGAGCGCGTCCCGAAGTTGGGGAACGCGTTCTTGTTGTACGTGCGCCCGGTCTCGTCGTAGGCCTCCTGGTTCTCGTACTCGCGAGGGTAGAACCAGAACATGGCCGGGAGTCGGCCGCTCTCGTAGCCGGGGGGCAGCGTGACGTTGACCAGGAAGCGGAACCCGTCGGGCCGCTCGACGACGAAGCGCTCCCTGGGCGCTGAGGTCAGGTCCGGTGTGTAGTCCTGGTTCTCGGTGAGCTGTTCCCCCAGGGAGCCACCAGCGAAGAGGAAGTCCTGCGCGACCAGCGTGGGGCCCTCGCGCTCGACCACGAAGCGGGGGGCGTCGATGTCGAGGATCGCGGTGACGCGCTCCCACACGTCGTCGTTGGAGCTCTCGTAGATGCGACTCTTCTCACCCGTGGCGATGGAGACCTCGTCCATGAAGCTGCGCGGCCCGTGCTCCATCGGGTTCCGGTCGTGTTCGGTTCCATAGTAGAAGACGCTGCCGCCGTCTGCCGACAGCTGCACGACGTCGCCGCCTCCGCCTCCGCGGCGGAAGAAGCCGCGCCCCGACGACGGCACCGCTCCACCCTCCATCACCAGGCTGCCGGGGTTCGCGTAGAAGTCGTCGGATCCGTAGCGGGCGAGCGTGTGCTTCGTCCCGGGGTCGGAGAGGCTCACGGCGAACTCGTGGACGTTCTGTCCCTGCCGTTCGCTCAGGAAGAGCGTCTGGTGGTCGGGCGAGTAGTGGTGTTCGCTCATGCGGTTGTCGTTCGCGTAGAGCAGCTTCAGGCTCGCGCTGTCGAAGGGCGCGGTCCACTGCATCACGCGGTCCTTGCGCCGGGCCCGCTGCTCCTGTCCCTCGCCACCCTGAGCGGCCGGCTGGTCCGACGCCGAATCCGGCGCGGGCTCCTGCTCGAGGAACGTCAGCCCCTGGTTGTCGGCGCGCCACGCCACCTGGCGCTTCCCTTCTTCGCGGCCGTTACCACCGACGCCGGGTGCCGTCGGCGTGTCGTCGTCGCGCAGGCCGGTGTTCAGCGGGGTCTCGTCGAAGACCGCGAGCATGTTGCCCGCCCGGTCCCAGATTTCCTCGACGGTCCCGAAGTTGCTCACCGGAACCAAGTAGGAGAACGGCTTGACCGTCTTCGTGACGCGCACGTACGCCCCGTCGGGCGAGAAGTCGAAGCCCTCGATCATCGCGGGCGGGCCGATCTTCTCGACGTTGCGGTTGGCCACGTCGACCAGCGCGAGCTGCCCCGTCGTGTGCCACTCGAGAAGCTGCTCGTCGTAGGGCGTCGCCATCAGGCTCGCGTAGGTGCGCAGGACGTTGTCCCCTTCTTCGGTACGCTTGACCCGCGGGCCCGTCGGGGCGGCGGGTGGAAGCGGGCGGGCCGATCGACTGTCCGGCGGGAGGATCGTAGCGATCTTCGTACCGTCCGCCGTCCATTCGAACGTCGTGACCGCCGTGGCGAGGACCGGCGTGCGGGTGACCTGGCGCGCCCGTCCCGTGGCCCCGTCGGCGACCCAGATGTGCGTCGCGTCGGGTGTGTGCACGAAGAACGCGAGCTGCGCCCCCCGGGGGGACCAGGTCGCGTTGGACACGCGCGCGCCGGAAGGGACCCGCACCGTCACCGCGTGCCCGTCCGCGGCCGAGATCACCTCGAGCCCGACGTTGCTGCGGATCGTGAGGTTGCGGTCACGGTTCGCGC
>CAZPZU010000005.1:0-9278 GCA_964591135.1 uncultured Gemmatimonadaceae bacterium
GGTTGTACTTGAAGCCGCCGTCATGCGGCGGATTGTGCGAGGGCGTGATGACGATCCCGTCGGCGAGGCCCGTCTTCCTGCCGCGATTGTACGTCAGGATCGCATGGGAGATCACCGGGGTCGGCGTGTACTCGTCTTCCGCTGCGATCATCACCTCGACGCCATTTGCCGCCAGCACCTCGAGAGCGGTGGCGCAGGCGGGGACGGAAAGCGCATGCGTGTCGATGCCGACAAACAGTGGGCCGGAGATCCCGTGCTGCGTGCGGTACAGGCAGATCGCCTGGGTGATCGCGAGGATGTGACCTTCGTTGAAGGCCAGCTTGAACGACGACCCGCGATGCCCGGAGGTGCCGAACGCCACGCGCTGCGCCGGCACCGCGGGATCGGGCACCTCGGTGTAGTAGGCGGTCAGGAGCCGCGGCACGTCGACCAACATTTCGGGTGGCGCGGGTTTTCCGGCCAGGGGGCTCGTCGTCATGGCGTGTCCGGCGATGGCGTGCGGGCTCAACGGTGGATGGTCTGCGGGACGGTGGTCGGCTCCGCCGCCTGCGTGGCGGCGAGATACCCGTCGATTCCCTCCTCGATCTCGCGCGGGAACTTCGGCACCGGCCCCACCAGATCGTCACCGTAGACCCGGAGCATGATCTCGCGGAAGACAGGCAGGGCAGTGCGGGCCCCGGTTTCGTTCCCTCCGAGCGTGCGGTTGTCGTCGAAACCGATCCGGACCGCCACGGTGATCCCCTGCGGCCCGTAGGTGGACCCCACGAAGAGGGCGTCGCGGAAATCGTTCGTCGTGCCGGTCTTGCCCATCACCGGGATCGGGAAATCCCGGCGATCGAGGCTGTTGGCGGTGCCCCCCGGAATGCGTACGACGCCGCGCAGCCCTTCCTGGATCGCGCGCAGCCCGGCGGGACGGAACGTGCCGGTGGGCCCTGCCGAGCGGAAGAGCACCTCCCCCGAGGCGTCCGTCACCTGAGCGACCACGTGGGGCTCCGCCGTGACCCCGGAAGCGATCGCGCGATAGGCCCCTGCGAGCTCCAGGAGTCGCACCTCCGACGCTCCGAGCGCCATGCTCATGTAGCGCCGGACCGGCGAGTGGATCCCCAGGTCCCGGGCGGTCCGGACCACGTCGTCCACGCCGATCTCGCGCATGATCCACACGGGCACGGTGTTACGGGACTCGGCCAGGGCCTGGCGGGCCGCCATCGGCCCTTTGAAGCGGTTGTCGTAGTTGGCGATCCACTTCTCCGCGCCGTTCACGGCCGTGGGCACCGCGATGGGCTCGTCGGGCACGATGCTGTCGAGGCCCAGACCTCTGCTGAAGGCCGCCAGGTACACGATCGGCTTCCACGCCGAGCCTGGCTGTCGCATGGACTCGGTGACGCGATTGTAGTCGGAGTATGCGTTGTGGCGCTCCTCGTACACCTCGCGGCCGCCGGCCTCGGCCAGGATCGCCGCGTCCCGGTTGCGCAGCACCACCACCGAACCCTGGATTCGCCCCTTCGCCCTCGGATGCCTCTCCTCGTAGAGGGCGAGACCGTTCTCCAGGGCCGCGTTGACGATGGTCTGCACGCGCTCGTCCACCGTGGCGAGGACCGACACCCGTCCAAGGAACAGCTGCCCGACTCCGAAGCGGCCTCCGCCGCGCTGCTCGAGCTCGTCGAGGACACTCCCGATGACAGCGCTGGCGTGGGTCTTGACCGGGTCGACGGCCACCACGCTGACCGGCTCGCCTTGGGCACGCCTCGCGAGATCGTCGGGGATGTAGCCGTCGGTCGCCATCAGGGCCAGAATCTCGTTACGTCGGCGCAGGGGTCCGGGCTCGTCGGCGACCGGAGCGTAGTCGCGGGGTGACTTGCCGATCCCCGCGAGGAGCGCAGCCTTGCCGGCGTCCTCCGGTGTGTAGCTCGACAGAGCCTTGTCGAAGTAATACTCCGAGGCGGCGGCGAAGCCGTAGCGGCCGTTGCCAAGGTAGATGAAGCTGGCATAGCGGCTGAAGATCTCGCGCTTGGCCCTCTCTCGCGATCCGTAACGCCGTTCCATCTCCCGCTCCACCCAGAGCGAAAGGCGCACCTCCTCGAGCTTCCGGAGGATCTTGTTGGTCTTGGGCACGCCCAGAGCCATGGAGATGAGCCGCGGAGCCCGGCCGTCATGGAAGAGCTCGGTGCCGTTTTCGAGACGGGTCCGGTCTTTGAGGAAATAACCTCGGACGAGCTGTTGTGTGAGCGTCGAGCCTCCCTGGGGGAGCCGCAACCGGAGCTTCCCGTCACTGCTCCACCCGGTGGCTATGGAGCGGGCGATGCTCTTCTCGATCACGCGCGGCAGCACGCTGTAGTCCACGCCGGAATGGGAGAAGAAGTTCTTGTCCTCGGTCGCGAGGATGGCGTGGCGGAGAATGACGGGCACCTCGTCGTAGGAGACCACGCGGCGGTACTCCCGCGCAACCGAGATGAGCACGGTGCCCCTCGTATCGTAGACCTCTCCCGTCGTGGGCAACTCGAACCGGATGAAGGGTTCGATGTTCGGAAGGTTGCTGTCGTCGAAGTAGACGTGTCGCAGCACCCACGCCGGCGGCACGAGCAGGAGCAGGAGGAGCGCGACGATCGCGATGCGCACGGCGCGGCTCGCCCGTGCGGCTCGCACGTGCCCGGCCACGAACGCCATTCCGACTACAATCCACGATCTTCGGCGACCCATGTTGGATAGTCGCCGCTCGCCCTTCCCACGAACATCCTGCGGCGGAGTGAAAAAGGACCTAGGAGCGCGTGGCCCGACGGGCGGATCCTTTCCGCCGAAAGAAGTAGCCTCTTCGGGGGAGGAAACCCGGTCGTACCCAGCCGCCCGGATCGGGTCGCACGCCCCGAAGGCGTGCGGGCCTGATCCGGCGCGACCTCAGCGCGTCGGCGCGGCGAGGTTACCGCAAGCCACGACCATCCCGGAATTCGCTTCCGACGCGTAGACCACGACGAAGTAGCCGCCGGTCCTGGGCGTCTGCTGCGGCAGGGTCGCCGTTCCGTCCCCGTGGCCGTCGGAATCGACCCTCACCGGGTTGTATGCCTCGCTGGAGCCGAACACCCCGTAGTCCATCGCTGCCCCGCACTGCCCCTGGTGTACTTCCCAGGGATGGAGACCACCGGGAGTGGCGTTGGCGAGGGAGAGGACGACGACGGTGCGGGTGCCGCTCGCATCGGGGGCCATGGATGCGGAGCCGTTCATCTGCACCACTCCGGCGAGGCTCGCCGGCGAGGCGAGGTTCGCGTGCCATCTGCTGTTGAGCGTCGCATCGCCTGCACTGACCTCGACGGCCTGGCCGCGATGGAAGGGGTTGCAGGCCGCGGTGGCGAGGATCCCCAGTACGATCAGGAACCGGTTCGTAGGCATACGACCTCCGGTGGTGCGCCGTTCCTCGAAGACCCCGGCACCATCACACGCCAAGAGGTCGACTGTCCGGTCGTGTGCGCTCCGATCAGACCCACTGAAGGGCACCGGATCTCGAAGGAGGCCGCACCGGTTCAGGGTGATACGAAAGCTACCCGGAGCGTTACGGCTCGGGCATCCGCCGTCCGACTGAATTGTGGTCTAGCTCCGAAGGACGACCCTGGTCGTGGACCGTCACTTTCGCGACGCCGAACACACGCCGCCCGACGGTCTCGAACACGACACGATACCGTCCCGGAGGGACCAAGCCGGACGGAGGATGCCATCCGTCCCACACCCGGAATCCCGAAGCATGTGCCGTGATGCTGACCTCACGGGACACGCGCAGCAGCTCACCGTTGCGCCACCATTCGAGCCGCACGTTCGCGAGCAGGTCCGAAGGCGCGAAGACCTCGGCGAGCACGAAGAGCGACCCACCGACCTCCGCCGACGAAACGTCGTCGACCAGCGTATCCGCAAGCGCGAGTGTGCTGCGCTCGATCCCCGAGGAGAAGATGACCCGTTCCAGCCGGAGCGGGACCGGAGGGATCAAGCCTGGCAGGCCCACCACCACGGCCAGCGTGACCACGGCGGCTGCAAGGAGTCGGAAACCGACGCCCCGCTCGTATCGTGCTGCGCGCAGGGCCAACGGCGCGGTGCCGCCGACGGACAGCAGCACGGCGGCTGGTGCGGCGAAGTGGGGCCGGAGCCCCACGAGGAGTGGAAGGAGCAGGTTGGCGGCCGCGAACGCGACGATCGCGAAGAACATCAGCGCGAACACGGGCCGGGTGCGGAGCCATCGGTCGAAGACCAGGTCGACGCACGAGAGCACGGCCAGCCCGCCCAGGAGCGCCAGAAAGAGGACATTGGGCGACCCGATCACCGTGGAGTATGCGTAGAACGGGAGCAGGAAGAAGAGCGTCTCCTGATAGAGCACGCGTGTGAGGTAGGACGTCACCTCGTGCACCAGCCCCGGTGGGGTCCCCGCTTCGACGGCGGCGGCCCGGCCGAAGAACAGCGTGGACGTCCACGTCAGAGCCAGGAAGAGCACCACCCACAGCACGAGGTGGTATCGCTCCCGCGCGAGCAGCACGATCACGCTACCGGTCGTGATCGCCCACGCGGAATGCAGCATCAGGAACAGGGTCCGATGGCGGCTCCACAAGCGGCCTGCTCGTTCACGCAGCGACAGCGGCATCCTCCGTCATGTCAGACCTCGCTCTACACCCGATCCTGCGCGCAACCGTTCCTGTCACGGTCGCGTCGCGCACGGCCGGAGCAGGGACTCCCTTCGTCAGGCGACGCTGCGTCCCTGGATGACGCGCACGAGTGGGACGATGATGGCGAACGACCACCCTTGAACGCTCGCGGCCCGAACTGCCCGCGGACATCGCCCGACGGGGCGGAAACGGAACTACGCCCTTTGGGTGAGACCGGAATCGGCCGCGCTTCCGGCCCGGACGCGGGTCGGGCCTCCGCGGAAGGAAGGGGTCGGCCGAGGCTCGTCAACGAAGGCTCACTGGCGGGCCGTCGTTTCGCTCCCGGTCCCCCATCGCTATGATCGGCGGCGTGCGGCTGGCCCGAATGCATGCCGTAGGAGCGGTACCCATGAGCGAAGCTTCCGAGATCGACACGGCACCTGACGTCCCCGTCCCCGGCGGAGCGGCTGATGTGATCGTCATCGCGCTCATCGAAGACAATCGGCTGGTGCGGGAAGGCATCACGGCGTTGCTGAATCGGGTGCCGGACCTGAAAGTCGTCGCGGGGGCGTCCGGCGCCGATCTCTCCCTCTTCCATGAGGTGAAGCCGCGCGTCGTGCTCCTGGACCTCGGGTTGCGGAACGGCGACAGCCTGCGGATGGCCGAGAGGGTCAGACGGGAATTCCCGGAGTCCCGGGTCATCGTGATGGATCTGCTACCGGTCCACGAGGACATCGTGGAGTTCGTCCACGTGGGCGTGGCCGGCTTCATCATGAAGGACGCCACCCTGGAGGATCTCGTGACCACGATCCGATCCGTGGCGGATGGAGCCAAGGTGCTGCCGCCGCAGATGACCAGCACGCTCTTCTCCCAGATCGCCCGGGTCGCGGTGGAAAGCGGTCGACCGGAGGCGCTCAAGGCTGTGAGGATGACCGCGCGCGAGCGACAGGTGATCAACCTCATCTCGGAAGGATTGGGGAACAAGCAGATCGCCGCCCGCCTCCACGTCTCGGTCCACACCGTCAAGAGCCACGTGCGCAACGTGATGGACAAGCTGGCTCTTCACACCCGGCTGCAGATCGCGGCCTACGCCCATCGCGAGCAGGCGGACTAGACGAACGCCTCGTCCCTCGTCCCTCGGGACGATGCCCGTTCGGGCGATACCGGTGGGAGATCGTGGGGGCTATCGTCTTGTCAGCATTCTTCGCCGCGGCCCTTTCGACGTTGTTGGAAGGGCCAGGGAGGCATTACGAACCCATGGCACACGACAAGCGACCCCCGGGGCCCAAGCCCACATGGGCCTACGCCTACAAGATCGTGCCTCCCCAGTCCGAGTCCCGTATGCGTACAGTCCGGGCCCTTCTCGATCATGAACGCGCGCACGCCAGGCAGGGGGCGCGGATCTGGGAAGGCCGCTTCGTGCTCGAGCAGCAGGTCACGCATATCCTCGTGGTGAGCGACGCCCCCCACCGGGACCTCGAAGTCAACCAGCGGCTGGAAGCGGAGCTGCGGGGCCTGGAAGCGGGATTCTCCCTCACCGCCGCGATGGCCGTGGAAGACGATCCGATGCCGCCGCCGGTGGACCCGGACCCGTCACCCCCGCCGGGCGGACCTACACAGGGTCAGGGATAGCGATAGACCACGGAGTTGACGTTCATCCCCGCGCCCACCGACCCGAACAGCACGATATCGCCGGAGCGGAATCCCTGGCCGTCCAGGCGCCCCCGGCGCATCAGGTCGAAGAGGGTCGGCAGCGTCGCCACCGAGCTGTTGCCCAGCCACGAGATGGTCATGGGCATGATGCCCGTCGGGATCTCGTCCAGCTCATATAACTGGAACAGACGCTCGAGAATGGAGTGATCCATCTTGGCGTTGGCCTGGTGCAGCAGCACTTTGTCCACGTCGATGAGCGTGAGGCCCGCCCGATCGAGGCATTCCCGCACCAACCCCGGCACGGTCCGCAGGGCGTACTCGTACAGCTTTCTGCCCTCCATCTTCAGGAAGAGCCGATCGTCCGGGTGCCCGGGGTCGTAGGAGGGCCCCATCCGGAGCAGCCGGGCATGCTCCAGCGTGTCGGAGCGGGTGGCGTGGCTCAGGATGCCGGCCGGCTCCTCGGCTTCGGCCGCCTCCAGCACGACCGCCCCCGCGCCGTCCGCGTACAGCATGCTGTCGCGGTCGTGGGGATCCGAAACCCGTGACAGCGTCTCGGTCCCCACGACGAGGGCCCGGCTGGCGTCTCCCGAGCGAAGGAAGTAGTCGGCCTGGATCACCGCCTGCAGCCACCCCGGGCACCCGAAGGGCAGGTCGTAGGCGACGCAGAACGGGTTCCCTATCCGCAACCTCTCCTTGATCCGGGCGGCCAGGGTCGGGCACAGGTCCAGCCGCAGCCGGTCGGCCTGGACATCCCCGAAATTGTGTGCGACGACGATGTAGTCCAGGGTCTCGGGGTCGATACCGGCATCGGCCACGGCCATGTCGGCGGCTTCTGCGCCGAGGTCCGAGGCCACCCGATCGTCGTCGGCGTAGCGACGCTCGGCGATTCCCGTGATGTCCTGGAACTTGGCCACGACACGGGGGCTGTCGGCCGGATCGATCGGTTTACCGTAGTCCAGGAAGAACTCGTGCCCGACGAACTCCCGGTTCTCGATGGCGCGCGCGGGGAGAGAGCTTCCGGAGCCCGTGATCACCGAGTTTCTGCGCATACCCATCATGGCCGTCAGTTCAGGAAGGGGATTTGAGCTGAGATCGTCCGGCCGGGAACCGGAGGGCCGGGCCTCCACGGCCTCCCGGTGAGCGCAGGTCCCACGCACGAGCGGATCCGCCCCGCCGGTCGGATCGTTCCGTCGGGAGTCTAAGCGCCCGCCCGAGTCTCTGCCAACGTGGCGGTCGATCGCGGCGGCAGCGACCTGCCGCCCTCGTCACCCGAACGGTCTAGTCCTCTCGGGGGGTGCGCGCGGGCAGCACCCTGACCCGCACAACCTAGGCCCCACTTCACTCCACCGAGCGATGTCCGCGCACCGCACGACGGGCGAACATCAAGGGGTATCGCGGGCCGCTCCGATCGTGAATCGAGGATTGGATTCGCCCGACAGCAGGAGGTCGAAGAATGATGATGAACCCTGGCGTGGCGCACCCGGTTCCGACGCAACGGGGACGGTCCCGGTGGCGACGCTTCACGGAGATCGCCGGTCGGGTCCTGGACGTTCCCGTCGTGTGCGTGTCTCTCGTGGATGCGAACCACCGGCTGGTGACGAGCAGCTACGGCCTGTCCGCGCCCGTCGCCCTGCTCCTCGCCTGGCCGTTCATGACCCAGGTTATCGCGTCCCGCCATCCCATGCTCATCACGGACGGGCGGACCGACATCCGGGTGGCCACCGAGCCGGCCATGCGCGACCGGGCGGTGTCGGCCTACATGGGCATGCGGCTCGTCGCTTCGGACGGCTGCGTCGTGGGTGCCCTGTCGGTCTTCGACACCAGGCCTCGCCTGTGGAGCGGCTCGCAGCTCGAGTTCCTGCACGGCCTTTCGGCGCGGATCGTACGAGAGATGGAGCTGAGGACGTCCGGGGACGGCCGGGAAGATCCCCCGGAGCATTGAGCGTGGGCAGGCGTCGCGATCCCCGATCGAACACAGGCCTTTTGGTTGGAGGAGTGCCATGACGCAGCGCCAACGCGACACGTTGATCCTGGTGGCCGCCGTGGCGGTCGCCTTCGGAAGTGGGTTCGGATGGCAGCTCGCGAAGGCGCGCCAGGCGCGCATGGAGCGGGACAGCGCCCGGCAGGAGATGGCGGTCATCCAGCGGGAACGGGGCCTGGAACAGCTCGAGGCCACGCTCGCCATGGCCACGGTTGCGGCGCAGTTCGGCAACTTCGAGCGCGGCCGCCAGCTGGCCAGCGACTTCTTCGTCCAGCTCCAGGAACGAGAGGACGCCGCCCCGGAGACCGCCCGCGCCGGTCTGGATGGCATCCTCGCTCGGCGCGACGACATCATCACCGTCCTCAGCCGGGCGAACCCCGAGTCCGGACTCGAGCTGGCCGCGCTCCTGACTTCGCTCCAGAACACGCTCGGCAGGGAGCCGACCGTGACCTCGGCGAGTCTGCCACCCGGTCCGCCGGCAGACGTGCGGGAATGACGCCGGCATGCCCCGATGATCGCTTACTCGCCCTGCCTCGGAGGGGAAAAGTCCGTGTGGGCGCCGGGCTTCCCCTCCGCCGGGTTCAGGAACAGGCGCTGGGTCGGGTAGGCGAACTCGACGGCGGGTTCCTCGTGGAACGCGTCGAGGACCCGCTCCCAGATCACCTGGCCCACGCCGCGCCGCTGCCGGGGGCGGGTGAGGTACCGGGTGGTGAGCAGCACCCCCGACGCCTCCACGGAGGTGTAGACCACGGGCTGCAGCCCGTGGTGATGGACGAGGAAGAGCCTGGAGCTCCTCGGCAGCGCGGCCTCGGCCTCCCGGCTCACCTCGGTGGTCTCCTCGCCCACGATCGTCTCGAGGAGCTTCTTGGCCTTCCGCCAGTCGCTCTCGAAGGTCACCAGCACGGGCATCTCGCTCCACAGGAACGGAAGGTCCGCGGTGTCGTTGGCCACCGGCTCGGTGAAGACCCGCGAGTTGGGCATGTGGATCATGCGCCCGGTGCTCTGGTCCGAGTCGATCCAGTTGCCGA